>NZ_JBQQCI010000001.1:0-647820 GCF_052246715.1 Halobacillus sp. H74
GAGTCTTCGCATTCCCCGCCGCCCCTTGCTATATGTTTTTCTCGAAATTCGTTCAGAAAAATACTGACATATGTGAGTGAGAATCAAACATCTTACGCTTAATTACAGGGTTTCCTCCATGAATGCTTCCCTTGAGATGTAGTTTCGAGAATCTTCCTAATCGTATGGTTGGCTGGCAAGACCCACAGAGCTTTAGCTCGAGGAGGCTACTGAAGAACTGCAACTTTCTGAGTTATGCATCAAAGATAGGCCGGGCAGGACGATTTTATCGTTCAACTCGGCTTCTTTATTTCGATAAGACATTTATAAATCAAAGAAAATCACTCTTTTCAGATAGGCCTCGTTGCTTCCATGAGGAGCGTTCGGTGGTGACGCCTGCGGGAACAGCGCGAGCCGAAGATCCACTTGGTCAAGTGATCTTCTTGGCCAAGTTAGCTGAGGCCGTGCCCGCGGCAAGCTTCCACCGACAAGCGATTCGTGAGAAGCAACAACAAACTTTAACAGTTCCTCTAGATTGAAAAGTGTTTTTCAGTGGAATTTAACAGAGCCTTTCCAATAGAGAAAGACAATGAGTGCACACCCAAGCAATCCCCCTATACTATCCAACACCACATCTCCTATGTAAGGCGTCCGATTCGGTGTCAAAGACTGGTGGTATTCATCAAACCCGGCGTAAATAACGGTGATCAGGAACGAGACAAACAGCTTGATCTGGAATCTCCAGCTCGTATTTTTTTCAAAAGCGAGGTAAGTGGTCCCCATCAACAAGAAAAACACCGTCACATGGGCTGCCTTCCTGATGAAAAACTCGATCATGCCATCGACACCACGGGTAGCTATACTGATCAGCTCTCCTTTGTATGTAACTGAAATCGGTTCTAATACAGGCTTCAGAAAATCTAAAGGCAAATAGAGATTCATAGCAGGACGTAGGTCTTGCTGCTCATAGGGTTGAGAGGATGCGATGAAAATCAACCCCATCACACATACTGGTAATAAGGCATAGAAAACTTTTTTATACATCTTTTTCACACTTTCTATTTGACTAGGTATCTTCGCTTACGAATATTTTACACTAAATTTCAGTATCTACAATAAATTTAAATAATTAATAACTTATACTATTAATGACGATAAAATTTGTATACAATAATATTAGATAAGAAAAGGGGGATTTGAAATTGGCGAAGAAGAGTAAACAGTACGAGTATGATCTCAGTGAGGTCAAGCGATTGATCGGTGAGACAGATAAAAACTACCGTGAAATCGCTGCTGAAACAGGCTGCCCATACGCGAGTGTCGTCTATCATGGTCGTAAAATCCGTGGACGCGTCAACCGTATGCGTCAGGAAGAATTGAGCATAGAAGAACAGCAGCCTGTCCTATCCATAACTGAAGAAACTACGGAAACGCCGAAGATGTTGTCTGGCGGGACAGCATTGAGCATTTCCAGAAGCGATGTCCACATCCATGATGCCGAGCAGGAAGCTGCCAAAATGATCAAAGCCGCTCGTGCTTTAGGGTTGAATAAAGTTAATATAACCATCGATAGATAAGCGTCGTCCTGGGGATCTTTTTCTCCAGGACTTTTCATTGCTCTAAATTCAAACCTTGCAGCCTCCTTCTCGCATGACGGCCCCAGTTTTTCACCGCATCCACCGATACTTGTTCCAAATGGGCGGTTTGTGTGATGGAACGATCCATGATGATGAAGTGATAAACCCATTTCCACTGGTTGTTCGTGAGAAGCGAACGCACCTGCTCCCACAAATAGATATCTGAAATTGTATCCTCACACAAGTACAGTTCTTCCTGCTTCATATGCTCTTGATAGATTTCTTCTTTTTCCTGTTTCCGGGAATCCTTCCGTATCTGGTCAATGAGGGCATTATGTATTTTCCAACTGATATATTTCGAGAAATCCCCTTTTTCCGGATTATGGGTAAGATAAGCATTCCAAAGTGCATAAAGTCCTTCTGCAAAAAAGTCTCCATTGCGATCGATGATGTTCAATTTCCGTATATGATAGTGGATCAAGCGCTCGCTTTCTTCTACAATTCTCTCAAACTTTTCATCTACGACCATCTTTTGCACCAACCCTCTGTTTTTTTACTTTCATATCTATAATCGTTAGAAAAAGGGTTTTTGGTGTCAAAAAATGATGAAATTTTTATTTTTTAAGTAAAAAGTGATGAAAAATTGAATTTTC
Source organism: Halobacillus sp. H74 (assembly GCF_052246715.1). Taxonomy (NCBI): domain Bacteria; kingdom Bacillati; phylum Bacillota; class Bacilli; order Caryophanales; family Bacillaceae; genus Halobacillus; species Halobacillus sp. H74. The sequence goes on from NZ_JBQQCI010000001.1 coordinate 2,210, forward strand.
TGCTTTCTTTTATATGGAAAATGAAGGATAATAGTAAGCAGAAAGGAGCATACCATGAAAAACAATATTCCTATTTTCCGCGATTGTGAGGGGCTCATATATTTCACCTTACGTCGTTTGAACATTCCTGAGCCGCATGATGACTACTTCCAGGAGGGTTATCTGATTTTCAGAAAAAGTCTTGAAAAGTATGATTCTTCCCTCAAAAGCAAGTTCTCCACTTACTTCACCCACATTCTCTACCACCACTTTCAGTCCCACCTGAGAAAGGAACAACGTGAGCGCGAAGCAACTGCTCAACTCTCCGACAACACCCCTCTGAAATGGTCTGACCCTCTGCTTGAGCCTCTCATTCTCGTCGACATCCTTCACTACTCAGCACTTACCCCTCTTGAGTCTTCGATTTTCCATTTCACCTATAGCGGGTTCACCATCCGGGAAACAGCTGTTTTGACAGAGAGAAGTGTTTCGACGATCAAGCGTGCCCGGAAAAGACTGAAACAGAAGCTGGAAGTGGCGATCAAGAAAGTTTATCTTTGATTAAAGAAGGGAAAATATCAAACATCCTAAAATAACGGAGGAATCGCCTTGGAACAAACCTCTCGATCTCTTTTTCCTCTTGTCAACATCTGGTTGGATGAAACACCTACATCGTTCACGCACGCCTTCCTGGAACGCCTTGACTATGAATGGATGATCGAAATTGTTAATCCCTACCCCATTCCCATCATGGAGACCAAAGAGTTCATCCTCAACATTTCCATCGAACAAGCAGATGGAATGACGTTCTCTTCCATTCCGATTGAATCCTACAACATTGAAGTCGGCAATGAATTCACCATTTATCGCTTTCACATGTATCCTCCCGCATGATTTTTTCCCTTCTCCCCTGGAATGTTATAATGAACAGGACGTTTTATGGAAAGGAAGAGATCATGTTTTATCTAGTGTTCGCCGCATTTTTCGTCGGCTATTTAATTCTCGGATGGTTTACCACCACGATCGAAATGACTTCTGTCAGTGCCGTCCTTTGTATTGTCTTTATTTTGACGAACATTTATATGTTTTGGAAAGAAAAGAAGAAGCAAAAAGATAGTTGAGTATAGCAGAAAGCCCGCCATACATTCTGGCGGGCTTTTCTTTATGTGAGAATATTCAAGGCGATCGGAATCGTGATGACGCTCAACAACGTGGTGATCAGCGTTATGCTTGAGACGAGGTCTGGTTTTGAATCGAATTGGACTGCGTACATCGTTGTCGTCGCAGCAGACGGCATTGCCGCTGATATTATCATCACATTCGCCATCATATCACTCATCGGCAGCAGGATCGTCAGCAGCCAGGCAATTAATGGAGAGCCGAGGAGCCTCAATGTAGCTGCATAAGAAATCTTGTCCCAGGCCAGATTTTTCACCGTAATGTTCGCCAGCTGCATCCCAAGCAGGATCATCACAGTGGGGATCGTCGCGTTTCCGACCAGTTCAATGCTCGACATGACGTTATCTGAGATCGACATGGGGGTGTATTTGAAAACGAGGGCGATCCATACCGCGTGCGTCGGAGGCATCTTCAGTACTGTCCTGATGGCCATACCGATGCCGGCCGCTCCTTTGGCTGCGTAATAAACCCCGAAGAAGTTCATCACGATTTGCTGTAATACCATGAAAGACACGGAATAGACAAAGCCTTGCTCACCGAAAGCAAAAAGCACGATCGGTGCCCCGTAGTTCCCGGCATTCATAAAAGCCGTTGAAAGGATGAGTCCACTTTCAGTCGCTGTTCCATACTTCAGAACCTTGGCAGCTATTTTATTGATGAAAAGAATGCTGAATAACAATAATACCGAAAAGATAACCATCATGAGGTAATCCTGATCAAATGTTGCATTGTAAAATGTCTTGAAAACAAGACAGGGCAGCATGATATAAAGAGTTACGGTTGAAATTGATTTGATTTCCAGGCGGAGGATTTTTTGTAAGGCGTACCCTGCGACAAAAACGAGCACCACAGGAAGCACCACTTGAAAAAAGATCGCCATATTTTCCCCTCCCGTGCATTGAAGTATTTTTTTAGTATTTCCTCAGGTCATCCACATTTTACCATTGTTTTCCTCAGGTCATCCAGAATTTGGATGACCTGAGGAAACAGTTATTGGTATTTTCAGCAGGATTTCTGATGAGTAATGGCGAATAAGAACGAGTGCCATATTGATTTGACTATATAGTAAAGGAATGATGACATGCCCAATCCTCGGAGAGTCTGGTTTCCGAACGCCTGGTATCATATTACCGCACGTGGCAATCGTAAGACAGACATTTTTTATGATGAACACGACCGCTTCAAGTATTTGCAATTACTTCGAGAAGCGAAACACACCTACCCCTTCCACCTTCACGCTTATTGCCTCATGTCCAACCACGTCCATCTTCTGATTGAAACAATCGATACGCCTCCCGGTTCGTTCATGAAAGAAATCCATTCCCAATATGCCCGCGCTTTCAACAAAAAATATGGGTATGTCGGCCACCTCTTCCAAGGTCCCTACAAAGCCCATCTGCAAGGCGATGTCAATACCATTCTCCAAGTCAGTCGCTATATCCACTTGAATCCATGCCGTGCCCTATTGACCCTTGAACCAGAAGCCTACAAATGGAGCAGTTATCCCCACTATCTATCTCCTACACCCTTTTACTCGGATTTGATAACAACGAAAACCGTACTATCTTATTTCAAAGATGTAAAGCAGTATGAAACCTTCGTCCAATTGGCAAATAAATCCACCTCAGGTCATCCAAATAATGGATGACCTGAGGTGGAAATAAAAAGGATGTTATGGCTGGAGGAAGTTTTCAACTTCTGCCAGTGCTTGTTCTGCGTCTGTGCCGACGCAAGTGACTTCGACTTCATCGCCTTCTTGCAGGCGTAAGTTGATCAAGCCGAGTATACTCTTGAGATTGGCTTCAATTACGCTTCCCTGTACGTTTTTCTTCAACAAGATTTCCGAATCGTAGCTCTGGATGATCTGTGATAACTCCATGATAGTCTGTGTTTCCTTCATATGGACAGCTACTATTTTCGACACTTTTTCACTCATCTATTTCCCCCCTTTCGATAGGAATTCACTAAATAAGAAACTTTCATTAGGGTTTCCTTTTAATGACCTTACATAAACATCATCAATAAAACCGGAATGGTCACAACACTGAACAATGTCGTCATCAACGTAATGCTCGACACCAGCTCGGGTTTGGAATTGAACTGGACCGCATATATCGTCGTTGTAGCGGCAGATGGCATTGCAGCTGAAACAACCAGCACACTCGCCATCAAATCACTCATCGGCAAAACGAACGTCAAAGCGAACGCGATCAAAGGTGAAGCAATCAACCGGACGGATGAAGCATAAGAAACTTTTGACCACTCCAGGTTTTTCACAGGAATCCCTGCCAGCTGCATCCCTAGAACAACCATGACCATCGGAATCGTAGCGGCCGCTAATAGATCGACACTCGACATCAAGTTTTCCGGCATCGGAATGCCGCCTAAGTTCATGACAAGTGCGACAAGGACAGCATAAGTCGGAGGCATTTTCAAAACGGAAACGATCGCCATCTTCAAACCGGCTGTTCCCTTTGCTGCATAATAGACCCCGAAGAAGTTCATAATGATCGCTTGCAGGACTAGAAAAGATACCGAGTAAACGAATCCTTCTTCCCCGAAGGCAAAAAGAATGATCGGAGCACCGTAGTTTCCGGAGTTCATGAAAGCAGTCGATAGAATCAGGCCACTTTCCATTTTTTGATCATAGTTCCGGACTTTACTGACGATTTTATTGATGATGAGAATACTGAACAGCAGGAGCACTGAGAACACGAGCATCATTAAATATTCACCATTCAAGTCAGCTTCATAAAAGGTTTGGAAGACTAAGCATGGTAGCATGATGTACAATGCGATGGTTGATACTGATTTGATATCCAGATTTGCTAGTTTTTGAATCAAGTAACCTGCCCCGAAGATTAACAGGACAGGAAACACGACTTGAATGAATACTGTCATAACAAAATTACCACTCGGCTACGCTGCCGTCACGGTGTCTCCACACCGGGTTGCGCCAGCGATGTCCTTCCTCTGCCATTTGTCGTACCTTATCTTCATTGATCTCAATCCCAAGGCCTGGCCCTTTCAACATTTCCACTTGGCCGTCTTCATACGTGAACACAGAGGCATCTTCAATATAATCAAGCAGATCACTGCCCTTGTTATAGTGGATGCCAAGGCTTTGCTCCTGTATGAAGGCGTTGTGACAGGTGGCATCGACCTGCAGGCATGAAGCAAGCGCGATCGGCCCTAATGGACAGTGGGGAGCCAACGCGACATCGTAAGCTTCTGCCATCGTGGCGATTTTTTTACATTCGGTAATGCCCCCTGCATGAGATAAGTCAGGCTGGATGACATCTACATGACCGCTCGCCAGCAGCTCTTTGAAGTCCCAGCGTGAATACATCCGTTCCCCTGTCGCAATTGGAATCGATGTATGGGCAGCGATTTCTTTCAATGCTTCATTATTTTCAGGTAACACAGGTTCTTCAATGAACATCGGACGATAAGTTTCCAATTCTTTCGCTAAAATTTTGGCCATCGGCTTGTGGACACGACCGTGAAAATCGATGCCGATCCCGACATCTTTGCCGACAGCTTCTCTTACTGCCGCTACCCTTTCGAGCGTTTCGTCTATTTTCCGGTGTGTGTCGATGTACTGCAGTTCTTCTGTGCCATTCATTTTGATAGCACGGAAGCCGCGATCGACTGCTTCCTTGGCAGCACCGCCGACGTCAGATGGACGGTCACCACCGATCCAGGAGTACACATCGATGGATTCACGGCACGCGCCGCCCATCAATTCAGAAACAGGAGCATTGTAATATTTCCCTTTAATATCCCATAGCGCCTGATCGATTCCAGCAATAGCGCTCATATGAATAGGTCCGCCACGGTAAAAACCTGAGCGGTACATGACGTTCCAATGATCTTCAATCGGAAGCGGGTCTTTACCCAGCAAATAATCCTTTAATTCATGGACAGCGGTTTCAACCGTTTCCGCTCGACCTTCGATGACCGGCTCTCCCCAGCCGACAATCCCCTCATCTGTGGTTATTTTCAAAAACAACCAGCGTGGCGGGACGACGAATGTTTCCATATTTACGATTTTCATCTGTTATTTCCTCCTTCTCTTGCTGACTGCACACGCTCGGTAAACTGACGTGCAAGCTCTGTGAGACCCTGGTAATCTCTATCAGCCAACAGATTCTTATCTATCAAAGATCCACCAGCCCCTACAGCTATCGCGCCATTTTCAATGTACTCGCCGGCATTATCCTTATTGATCCCTCCCGTAGGAATCATCGGAATATGACCAAGAGGACCTTGTACGTCTTTGATGTAGGAAGGACCCATCGCCCTAGCCGGGAATACCTTGACGACATCTGCCCCAGCTTGGTATGCATCAACCATCTCTGAAGGCGTCATCACACCTGGGATTGAAACTACACCGTAACGGTTCGCCATTTCAATCAATGGTTTGTTGTAATTCGGTGAAAAAATGAACTGTGCTCCAGCATCGATAGCTGCCTTGGCTGTTTCTGCATCCAGAACAGTCCCTGCGCCGACAAGCGCATGTTCACCCAACTCCTGTTTCAGTTCCTGGATGATTCCATACACATCTGGTGTATCAACAGTCACTTCAAGTGTTGTCACTCCACCTTCCACAAGCGCTTTGGCTAAAGGAAGAACTTCCTCCCTATTGGGACGACGGATGACCGCAACGATTCCGGAACTCTCCAACTTTTGTAAAATATCAATTTTTTTCATTATCTGTTTCCTCCTTCAGCGCTCGACATCGCTCAGTCGCTCGCCAGAATCTATGAATGATTGTAGTTGCACCCGGGTCGGTACTCCTTCGACATCGCCGTTCATTTGCACCACAAAAGCACCGACCGCATTGCCGCGTTCAACTGCTTCCTCGAGAGAAACTTCATCGAGGACACCGCTGATGACACCAGCAGCGAATCCATCACCGGCACCAACTGGATCGACGACATTTTTCACTGGAATTCCGGGAACGATTCCTGATGATTCGGCAGATGTATAATAAGCTCCCTCTTCCCCCAATTTCACGACAACTGTCTGTCCTTTTTGGGTTTTGAGGGCTTCCGCTGCCTTTTCATAATCCGTTTCCCCTGTGAGGAAAGCAGCTTCATCTACCCCAGGAAGGATGATGTCTGCAAGTTCAGCAATCCGGTTCAAAACTTGTTTCGCTTCTTCCTTATTTCCCCACAATTTGTAACGAATATTAGGGTCGAAAACAACTGTACGTCCTGCTTCCTTTGCCAAATGAATCGCATGGAAAATGGCATCTTGACAGCTTTCACTCAAGGCTGGGGTGATGCCTGTAATGTGCAATATTTTAGCAGAAGAAATATATGAATCAGGTAAATCCACAGGTTCCATTAAACTAGCCGCAGACTGATGACGATAGTAATAAACATTCACATGGTCGGCCGACAACTTCTCTTTGAAAAAGATTCCTGTCGGTGCTTGTTTGGTGTAAGTGACTCCACGAGTATCTACACCTTCTCCACGAATGAACTTATGAACATATTTTCCGAATGGATCATCACCAAGCTTGCTGATCCAACCTGAAGAATGGCCAAGCCTAGCTAAACCGATGGCTACATTCGATTCTGCACCACCGATTTGTTTTTGCATCGTATTGGCATATTCTAATGACGCATGGTCAGAACTGCCGAACAACACCATTGTTTCTCCTAATGTAACAACATCCAAGGATTCCATATCTTTGATCCCTTCTTCCTGAAATTCTATATTGTTTTAACTTGGCCCCACACTACGTGGGGTCGTCCGGTGTTGCAACAGGACGTTGCGCACTTAGCCGAACTTCTGCTTCCCCCTTGCTGCGGCAAACAGCGCCGCTTCAAGGTTCTGCTTAAGCTTATCGGGGCTACCAGGGGGTCTGCACTTTTGGCCCCACACTACGTGGGGTCGTTCGGCGTTGCAACAGGACGTTGCGTACTTAGCCGAACTTCTGCTTCCCCCCTTGCTGCGGCAAACATCGCCGCTTCAAGGGCCTGCTTGAGCTTGTCGGGGCTATCAGGGGGTCTGCACTTTTGATATAACCAAAAACCCCTTGCGTGGGAGCAAGGGATTTTCGGGGTTTCTTCAAGGAGGGTCAGTCCTTTTACTGGCTGAGAATTTTCAATGTTTCTGTTTGTAGCTAATCTTGATTCCACACGATGTGGGTCGTTCGGGGTTGCAATAGGATGTTGCAACCCCGAACTTCACTCTTCCCCTTACTGGTGTCAAACTACCACCTCAAGGCGCTGAATAGGCTTGCGGAGTGCTTTCAAAAAGGTTCCGCAATTAGTTAATCACCGAAACTGATCAACCATAGAGATAATTCAGGTATGAACGTGATCATTAAGAGCGAGAATAGCATGGCAAAGAAATAAGGGATGATCGCTTTCGACAGTTCCTCGATGGATAGTCCCGATATTCCGGAGGCGACAAATAGGTTTACACCTAATGGCGGCGTTATGAATCCGATTGCCAAGTTGACGACCATGATGATACCGAAATGTATCGGATCGTAACCTAGATCGGTAGCGATCGGCAATAAAATCGGTGTCAAAATGATGATAGCTGCCAATGTATCCATGAAACAACCGACAAGAAGCAACAGCACTGTAATCAAGAGAATGAGAATGATCTCATTTTCTGATATGGAAAGCATGAAGTTCGCTACTTGTGACGGGATCTGTTCAATTGTCAGTAAACGTCCGAATGCTGTCGCTGATCCGACGATGATCAAGACAGTCGCTGTCGTCAGAGCTGAATCAGCGAAAATTTTCGGCATATCTTTGATGCTTAATTCACGGTATAAGAAGAGACCTGCAATGATTCCGTATACGACGGCGATAACAGCTGCTTCTGTAGGGGTGAAGATTCCCCCGTAGATTCCGCCAAGAATGATGACAGGGATAACCAGGGCCCATTTTGCATCCCAAAACGTTTTCCCGATTTTTTTCAGGGAGGTCGGTTCATCCAGACCGCTGTACCCTTGCTTTTTAGAATAGATATAAGCCCATGCAAGAAGGGCAAATCCAACTATGAAACCTGGGATGATTCCGGCGATGAACATGTCACCGATGGAAGCACTTCCGACAACACCGTAGATGACCATCGGAATACTTGGTGGAATGATGACACCAATCGAACCTGCTGCAGCTACGGTCGCTGTTGCGAATTTTTTATCATACCCATGTCTGACCATGGCAGGGATCATGATCCCACCGATTGCGGCTACGGTCGCTGGACCAGAGCCGGAAATAGCAGCGAAGAACATACAGGTGACGATGGTCGCCATCGCGAATCCACCTGTTTTATTTCCGACAAGTGCGTTGGCGAAATTGAACAAGCGTTCTGAAATCCCGCCTTTCCCCATAATCTCACCGGCTAAAATGAAGAATGGAACGGCCATCAATGGAAATGAATCGATAGACGTGACAAGTTCCTTCATTAAGAATTGAACAGGAATGGCGCCTGTATAGAAAATCGTCGCAAGTGTAGATAGTCCGAGAGCGATTCCAATCGGTACACTAAGAAGCAGGAAGAGAGCGAATGTCCCGAATAATACAATTGTAGTCATGACTCATCCTCTCCTTCCTGCTTTTGCAAACGATCACGCTCATCTGCGATCTCGAGTTCCTTTTTACCGAATAGCATTTTTATTTGTACAATAAGATTTTGAATCAAACGGATGGCTGCTAAGCCGAACCCGATTGGAGTAGCCATGTACACGGCTCCCATAGGAATGCCCAAAGCTGGAGACTGCTGGCCGAATGACAAGAGCTGGGCAGCGATATCATAACCACTGAATACTACATAAATGCTGAAAAATAAGAATAGTAGATTAGCAGCAATGGCCAATACCAATTTCCCTTTGCCTTTAAGCAAAAGCAGCATGACATCCACCTTGATGTGACGCTGTTTCTTCACTCCATAACTTATACCGATATACACTAACCAAATGAAGCAGTACCGTGCAAGTTCCTCTGACCAGGATAGTGAGTTTCCTGAAACTCGCATGGCGACTTGCAGGAAAATGACACTGACCATGATGGTCGAGAAAATGACGAGCAAGACTTCTTCTAATTTGCGGTCGATCGCTCGAATGATGTTCATTTTTTCACCTCAACTGACCCTCATTTTTACTGTAAATGGAGAAGAGCACGCTGCAAACCTTCTGCAACGCACCTCCTCGTAATCTTGGATTATTATTTAGCTTCTTCGATCGCTTTGTAAACTTTATCTACTGTTTCTTCACCGATTTTGCTCTTATATTCTTCAATAACCGGCGCTACAGCGTCTTTCATTTCCTGGCGTGCTTCATCAGTGATTTCTGTGTATTCCATACCTTCTTCTTGTAGCTTTTCAAGATATTTTTCGTTCGCTTCACGGTTCAGTTTACGTTCGTACTTTCCTGCTTCTACTGCTGCATCTTTAACGATCTTCTGCTGATCTTCACTCAAACCGTCATAGAAAGATTTACTCATAAGGAATACGAACGGGCTGTAAATGTGGTGCGTGTTGGAAACGTGTTTTTGTACTTCATAGAATTTTTGCAGATAGATTGTTGCATAAGGGTTTTCCTGACCATCAACTGTACCTTGCTGCATCGCTGTGAACAATTCTGTGAACGCCATTGGTGTCGGGTTTGCACCTAGTGCTTTGAAAGCATCCAAGTGTAGGTCGTTTTCCATTGTACGGATTTTCAGACCCTCAAAGTCTTCTACTGACGCTACTGCACGTTCGCTGTTCGTCAAATCACGGAAACCATTTTCCCAATAAGCAAGACCTACAAGATTCTGCTCTTCAAGTTTGCCTAGCAATTCCTGGCCAACTTCTCCATCAAGAACTTTATCCGCCACTTGTTCATTTGGGAAAAGGAACGGGATATCAAATACGCTGAACTCAGGAACGAAGTTTGCAAGTGGTGCTGTAGAAGGAATTGTTACTTCTTGTGTACCTAGCTGCAATGCTTCTGTCATTGAACGGTCATCACCTAGCTGACCACTATGATATGTTTCTACTTTAATTGCACCGTCTGTTTCTTTTTCAACGATTTCTTTAAACTTCAACAAACCTTTGTATTGAGGGTGATCATCGTTAAGTCCAATTCCTGCTTTAATGACTTTTGCGTCACCACTTCCCTCTGAAGCGCTTTCACCACTGTCCCCATTAGATGAATCCGACTCACCATTCCCGCAAGCTGCCAGGACAGTGATTAAAAGAACTGCACACATAAGACCAAATAATTTTTTCATTATAAAACCTCTCTCCTTTTTATATATAATTTATTTTTTCACTACAGCATGTCCACCGAATTCGTTACGCAAAGCTGCTACGACTTTTCCGGAGAACGTATCACTTTCTTGTGAACGGTAACGCATCATTTGTGACATTGTGATGACTGGTGCCGCCATCTCCAACTCCAATGCGGTTTCGACCGTCCACTTTCCTTCACCTGATGAATTCATTACGCCGCGAATCTCATCCAAGTTCGCATCTTTCGAAAAGGCGTTCTCCATCAGTTCGATCAGCCATGAGCGGATGACGGAACCATTGTTCCAAACTTTGGATACCGCTTCATAATCATAATCGAATGGACTCTTGTCCAAAATCTCATAACCTTCTGCAATCGCCTGCATCATTCCATACTCAATGCCATTGTGGACCATTTTCAGAAAGTGTCCGCTTCCGGCACGTCCCGAGTAGTGGTAACCGCTTTCAACAGCTGTGTCAGAAAAGAGCGACTCAATTTCAGAAAACTGCTTGGCATCTCCACCGATCATGTAACATGCTCCGTGTCGAGCCCCGTCTGTACCACCACTTGTTCCGACATCGAAGAAGAAAATATTTTTCTCATTTAATTCCTCGGCGCGGCGCAGACTATCTTTATAGTTGGAGTTTCCTCCATCAATGATGCGGTCGCCTGGCTCAAGTGATTTGGCTAGCTCCTGGATAACGGACTCTGTAACGTCCCCCGCCGGAACCATCACCCATATCGTGCGCGGGCTTTCCAGTTGACTTATAAGCGCTTTCAAATCTTTCGCTGGTGAAGCACCTTCATTTGATAATTTGTCAACCGATTCTGGGTTTACGTCGTTCGCAACGACTTTGTGACCATGGTCCATAAGGTTCAACGCTAAGTTGTATCCCATTTTTCCAAGGCCGACTAAACCAACTTGCATAATCTGACCCCTCTCTAGTATCGAACGTTCATCTGAAAAATTTTTTCTACAATTACGATTATACAATAAATCTTTTTTAGTTCAATGCTTTTCTCGAAAAAAATTTCAATCACTTTAACTTTTATTCGAAAAAAATTTCGTTTACAATGGAAGAAGTTGAAAAGAACACTGAGGAGGAGCCCTTATGATTGAAGCACCAACCAAGCACGTTATCAATCGAATCCGTTCGTCTTACAGCCAATTTAGTGAAAAAGAAAAGCTGATCGCCGATTACATTTTAGAGAATAGAGATGAAATCGTCCACTCTACCATCAACCAGGTAGCCGATGACCTTATGGTCGCTGATGCAACCGTTTTCAGGTTTTGTAAACGATTAGGTTTCAAAGGTTATCAAGCGATGAAAATTGCTTTAGCCTCGGAAATCGTCAACCCGATTAAAGATATTCATGAAACGATTTCTGAAACAGATACGGACTTTGAAATTACTGAAAAAGTATTCCAGGCGAATATAAGAGCATTGGAATCTTCCCGAGATGTCCAAAATCCGGAATCCTTATCTAAAGCGATGGATAGTTTAGTCGAAGCAGAGCGAGTCTTCTTCTTTGGAAGTGGCGGCTCGAACATACTTGCTTTAGACGCTCAACATAAATTCATCCGGACAGGTATGGAAGCACACGCCTATGCAGACACCCACCTGCAGCTGATGTCTGCATCTCAATTGAGAGAAACAGATGTGGCTGTGGTCATCTCCCACACGGGATCCAATAAAGATTTGCTTGATATCGTTGAAGTCGCAAAACAAAGCGGGGCAAAAACGATCGCCATCACCAACTTCGCCAAGTCTCCCTTGACGAAGCTTGTCGACCTTTGCTTATACACCGTCGCACAGGAAACCGAATTTCGTTCAGAAGCGCTCGCATCAAGAATTGCCGGGCTTTCGCTGATCGATTCCCTTTTTGTCATCTACAGCATGAAGAATAAAGAGAAAACACAGGAAGCCACCCAAAAAATGCGTGGCGCCATTTCAAGGAAACGTGTATAGAAAGGAAGTCTTAAATGAACTATGTCATTGGTTTAGATCTTGGAACGACAAGTGCCAAATCGGTCGTCTTCCAGGAGAACGGCCATGTGGTTGCCGAACATGAAGTCGATTACCCGCTTAACCATCCACAAGTAGGCTATGCCGAACAGGACCCATTACAAATGGAAACGGCCGCTTTAGAAGCATTGAATTTGAGTACGCGCCATGTCGAGTCAGAAAACATCGTCGGGGTCGGAATTTCCGCAGCCATGCATTCGATGATTTGTATGGATGAAAATGGTGTTCCATTATCACCTTCCATCATCTGGGCAGACGCTCGCAGCGCTGAGGAAGCAGCATTGTTGAAAAAAGAATCTCCTGATGTATATATGCGTACAGGAACACCTCTCCACCCGATGTCACCACTATCCAAGCTGCTATGGATGAAAAAGTATCGTTATGACCCTTGGGAGCAGGCGGATTACTTTGTTTCCGTCAAAGAGTTTTTACTTTATCGCTGGTTCGGTAAAAAAGTGGTGGATTATTCGATTGCAGCTGCGACGGGATTATTCAATATCCACACCCATAAATGGGATGAGGAAACATTGCAGCTGGCCGGAATCAGTGAAGGACAGCTGTTCGAACCAGTAACGCCTACGTATGCAATGGAAAACATGCGAGAACAATTTGCTGAAAAAGCTGGTTTGGAACGCTCGACTCCTTTCGTAATCGGAGGCAGTGACGGCCCCCTTGCGAACCTTGGCATCGGAGCCATACGACCAGGGGAAACAGCGATTACCATCGGCACCAGTGGGGCCATCCGGCAATTTTCCAGTGAGCCATTGCTGGATGATCGGCAGGAAATTTTTTCTTACAGCTTCACAGATGACTTGTGGATCACAGGCGGTCCTTCCAATAATGGCGGGCTCGTATTGAAGTGGGTGCAGCAACTTTTTGAAACAGAGAGCGAATCACTGCCGTTGGAGAAATTGTCAGAACTGGCCGCTGAAGTGGAAGCTGGCTCGGAAAACTTGCTTTTCCTCCCGTATTTGAACGGAGAGCGTGCTCCATTTTGGAAAGCCGAAGCCAAAGGATCGTTCATCGGTCTGACTCCTTCCCACCGTAAAGAACACATGACCCGCGCAGCGATGGAAGGTGTACTGTTTTCGATATTACATATCGCCAGTGCGCTCGAAAGACTCGGAAATAAGCACGAAAAAATCTTCGCAAGCGGCGGGTTCGCCCGCTCCCCGGTCTGGGTGCAGATGCTTGCCGACTTGTTCAACAAGCGTATCGATATCCCTGTCAGCCACCAAAGCTCTGCTTGGGGCGCTGCATGGGTTGCGCTTTACAGCTTAGGCCATGTTGACCGCTTGGAAGACATCAAGGAATCCATTCCTATGAATCAGCATTATGTTCCAAATGAAGAAAATCACCAAAAATACCGCCAGCTATTCGACGTCTATCAATCCGTCTCACACAAACTGCAGACAGACTTCGAACAACTTCACCGGTTATGATCCGAAAATTTCAAGGGACCTCAAGTCATCCATAATATGGATGACTTGAGGTCCCTTATTTTGTTATCCATCACTTGGCATCTTCTTTCAGCCAATACTCTCCGTCTTTGTATTCGATTTGTTCCGGGTAACGGAGGTCTGTGACTTCATCTTGTGTTTGCTGGGATGGCGGTGCCGTCATTAAGGAAACAATGATATTGGCCAGGATGGCTGCAGTCGCTCCGAATACTCCTGCCCCTGTATCGATGATTCCTAAGAGGGTGAATCCACCATACTTGGCTGCAAAAATATAACCGAGCGTAACAGATAAACCAGTGATCATCCCAGCGATGACACCTGGTCCATTCGCACGTTTCCACCATACACCTAAGAGTAACGCCGGGAAGAAAGATCCTGAAGCAAGGGCGAATGCCCAGGCGACAATTTGCGTAATCGCTCCAGGTGGGTTCAAGGCGATCAGTCCTGCGGCAATCGTAGCTAATACGATCGACAAGCGTCCGACAAATAAACGCTTCTCTTCTGATGCCTGCGGATTGACGGAACGGAAGTAGATATCATGGGACAATGCTGCAGATATCGCGATCATAAGGCCACCTGCTGTCGAAAGTGCGGCTGCCATAGCACCTGCAGCCATCAAACCGATAACGAAAATCCCCAGGCCGGCGATCTCCGGCGTCGCCATGACGACGATATCATTACTGATGACGAGTTCTGTCCATTGTAATACCCCATCACTGTTACTATCCGCCAATGATAGCCTTCCTGTATCGACCCATGCTTGTGTCCACGCCGGAAGGTTATTCAACGAAGAACCTGCGACTTCCGTCATCAAGATAAATCGAGAAAATGCGGCATATGCAGGAGCAGATAGATAAAGGAGACCGATAAATAATAATGCCCATGCCCCGCTCCAGCGTGCTGCTTTCATAGTCGCGACCGTGTAGAAACGGACGATGACGTGTGGCAAACCGGCAGTTCCGGCCATCAGAGTGAACATCAAGGCGATGAACTGCCATTTCGTATTTTCTGTAAAAGGAACAACATATTCAGATATCCCGAGCTCTTGATCCAATACCCGCATTTCAGAAATGACATCCCCATAGGAGAGCCATGGCATCGGGTTTTGTGTAAGCTGCAGAGACATGAAGATAACAGGAATCAAATAAGCGATGATGAGAACTAAATATTGAGCCACTTGTGTCCATGTGATTCCCTTCATTCCGCCAAGTGCTGAATAGAAAGCAATCAATACTACACCGATCAAGGTTCCGATCACCGTATTCACTTCCAGTAAACGACCGATGACGACACCTGAACCAGATAATTGTCCGATCGAATAAGTGAAGCTGATGATGATTGTCGCAACCGCTGCAATCAGCCTGGCTGTATTGCTCCGGTATCGGTCACCAATGAATTCCGGCACTGTGTACCGGCCGTATTTTCTTAATTGAGGAGCCAAAAGGAAAGTCAGCAGCAGATAACCGCCTGTCCAGCCCATAATATAGGCTAATCCATCGTATCCCAGAACCATGATCGTCCCGGCCATTCCTATGAATGAAGCTGCACTCATCCAATCCGCGCCGATCGCCATTCCATTGAACACAGGAGGTACCCCGCGACTTGCAACGTAAAAATCTGATGTAGCCCTTGCTTTATTGTAAATGGCGATACCTATGTACAATCCAAAAGTAGCGACAATCAAAGCAAGGGAGACCATAAACTGTGCGTCCATTCTTCTCCCCCTATCTTATTGATTTACTGCTTTATTATCTGTATCCGTATTCTTATCTTTAGGAATTAAACCGAACCTCCTGTCGATGACATCACTGATCGCTGCATTGAAAAACAATAGTACAATGAATGTTATAACCGCCCCCTGACTGCCCATGTAATATGGCAATGGAATGCCCATCACACTAAAGGATGAAAGACTTTCGGCAAAAAGAACGACCATATAGGAGACGAGGACACCTATCCCCAAATAAATAAAAATCAGAGTTGTACGTAAACGAAAGTATGCCTGCGCCTTTTCAGGATCCATTTTTCTCAAAATGTTTCACCTCCTTTCAAGTTATCCTCTCAAATCAAAGATGAACTGGACGGTTTCCCAAAATGGCATGGGGACCATAATGATTTTCGTAAGCGTGACCGCAAAAAGCGCTATGATCGGCAGAGCGAAAAAAATCGGACGCTTCTTTTTCAAGGCCAATACGACAGAAAGTACGGTAATGACGGCAAGAATGATAGGTATAAGCATGATTCGACCTCCTTTTTTGAAAGCGTTAACATCATTCTTTAAAATTTTTTAAGAATAGTTAGAATTAACTGAATATTACAACTGATATTATTATAAAATTATCACAATTTGTCAACCTTATAAAAATTACTAGTGAATTGAAGCTGGCTGGTTAAGGCTTAGGGAGCGTTTTTTTACCATTCAAATATTTCTGGTCAGGAGGAATTCACACGCGAAGACCGCATCCACTACGAATCGGATGCGGTCTTCTCCTTCATATGCCGAACATAGCCCTCCAGGTCACCGGCCCGACGATGCCATCTACCGACAGGCTGTGGCGCTCCTGATAATCGCGGACGGCTGCTTCTGTCCTTTTCCCAAACAGGCCATCAACCTGTACACCAACCACCTTTTGCACTTGTTTAATCAGAACGCCTTTCATGCCGATTCGGATGGGATTACCGGGGTACGTACGTTTTTGTAACATAGCGATGGTGATCGGCCCCACCACCCCATCTTCCTTGAGGCGCTCCTTTCTCTGAAACTTCTTCACCGCCGTTATCGTATCTGGTCCATAACGTCCATCCACCTTGTGGGGACCTAAAGAATAACCGAGCTGAGCGAGCATGGTTTGGATTCGTTTTACTTTGTTGTCACCGTTCTTCGGTGCATGGAGTTCGAGATGGGCATAGTCTTTGAAATCTTTCCAATCCCCGCCCCATGTAAACCCCATGGACTTGGCGATTTCCGCTACTCTCCGCCACTGATCATTAACGGTCCAGAGCGCTTTGCCCCCATCTGAGGAGACGAGGAAAAAATCAATCGCTCGGCCGTCATGATGATTGCTTTGGCCCGGTTCAGCATAGGTGACGATATTTCCCCTGGTGCCGAATCTCTTTCCATTCCAGTGATAATCCGGCCGACCTTGACCATATAAACGTGCTTGTTCTGTGAACGAACGGTATCCTGATGAGATTTGGACGTAAATCCCTTCTGCAAACGCCTTTTCAATTAACTTGAGAGCCTTCCCCCTGACATCTTCCTGTACCTTTCCCATTTTTCTCAAACTGCGTTCCTTTAAAATATTGATCACCAACATCCCTCCTTATTTCTATAATCGAAACGAGGAGTGTTCCGGGTGTCAGAAACATACCGGGTGAAGCTGGTACATCTTTGTATGAAAAAAGGCTATGAACGGTAAATGCAGGAGGCCAACCGCAAAATTGATGGACTCTTGGATAAAAGGAGGATTATCCAGCGAGATGGCCGAACAGAATGATGGCATTCCTTAGAAAGACAACGTAAAATTGTACTTGTACTCTAATAGAGAGGTGAATCATTAATGAGAATAGAAGTATGGTCAGATTTCGTCTGTCCTTTTTGTTATATCGGAAAAAGAAGATTAGAAGAAGCACTTGGACAATTCCCAGGGAAAAATGTGGAGGTTGTCTATAAGAGTTTTGAATTAGACCCTCAGGCAGAGCGCAACACAGGCCGAAACATGCATGAAAAATTGGCGGCTAAATACGGCCGGTCCCTCGATGAAGCTAGAGAAATGACGAGGAACATGACGGAACAAGCCAAAATGTCCGGGCTTGATTTTCACTTTGACAGCATGATTCCTACCAATACTTTTAATGCCCACCGCGTTGCCCAGTTCGCCAATGAACAGGGCCTTGGAAAAGAAGTCACTGAACGATTCTTCAAGGCGGTTTTGACGGACTCCAAAGACCTTGGAGATACGGAGACCATCGCTGATTTAGCAGCAGAGGCTGGACTGGATCGCCAGGAAGTCATCAGTGTATTGAATGGAACGGATTACACAGAGGATGTTCGTGCAGAAGAAGCAGAAGCCCAGCAAATCGGTGTCCAGGGCGTACCTTTCTTTGTGATCAACAGAAAATATGCAATCTCAGGAGCACAGCCGACAGAAATGTTTGTGCAAGGAATGGAGAAAGCTTTCGCTGAAGAAGAGAAACAACCAGCGTTTGAAGATTTGTCAGGTAATGAGGGAGCCACCTGTACCGATGACGGGTGCGAACCTCCGGACAATCAGACAAAATAAATACAGTTTCAGCCACGTGCCGAACGTGGCTTTTTTTTATGTTCGTCAGATGATGTGGAAACGGGAAAAAGTTGGTTGAAATATGGAAAAAACAGGCACCTCAAGTCATCCAAAATCTGGATGACTTGAGGTGCCTGTTTTTGGTAAGTTACCAGCGGCCACTTTTCACTCCTCCCCCTCTAATTGAATAGCCTATAGTGTTCACACCGCCTATCAGGTTATACAATCGCTATTTCATTATATGAAGAAAACATCAAGGGGGCCTTCCCATGGAGCTTACTATGTCTCATTGGATATATGGTTTATTCACTTTCATCATTATTTTGACGATGGTTTTCCGGAAAGGTGTCGTTCTGCCTACCTTGCTCGGAACGTTTGTCGTCGCCTGGATGTTCAATGGAGATATCATCAGTGGTTTTGTCGGCGTATTCAATGCCAATTTGGTCGCTGCAAGAGAATTGTTCAATATCTTTCTGATTATTACATTCATGGTCGCCCTGCTCCGTTCCCTCAAAGACCTGGGTGCAGATACCAGGATGATTCAGCCTGTTCAGAAAATCATGATCAACAGTCACGTATCTTTTTTTGTACTTGTTATCGTCACCTACGTCATCTCGCTTTTCTTCTGGCCGACACCTGCCGTCCCTCTCATTTGTGCGCTTTTAGTTCCTGCAGCTATTCGTTCCGGTTTGCCCGCGATGGTCGCTGCAATAGCTGTCGCACTCGCCGGCCAGGGAATGGCACTATCCTCCGACTATATCATCCAGGTCGCCCCAGGGCTGTCCGCAAAAGCTGCCGGTATCGAAACAACTGCTGTCATGGATCAAGCTTTGATTTTGTCTCTCATCACCGGGGGCGTCGCTATCACGATGGCTTATTTTTTCAACCGGAAAAATTTCCGATCGAAGAATGATCCTATGAATGAAAAAGAAATAAACACGATGCAGGGAGTTACAGAAAAAAACCAGGTTCCCTCCAGCCGTAATATTCATATGTGGAGCAAAACCTTTTCCATCCTCGTTCCGTTAGCGATGTTAGCTGTCATGGTTTTCATGATTTCAACTAAGCTGACTTCGGGACGTATGGGTGGTTTTGAAGGGGGGAACGGCGCCGCCTTCATAGGAGGAGTGGCTGTCATTCTCCTGCTCCTATCGACGATCGCTTTCGGAAAACACCGAGCCCTTGATTATGTAAGTGACCATATTACAGAAGGGTTCGTTTTCGCATTCAAAGCGATGGGGCCAGTCATCCCTATAGCCGGATTTTTCTTTCTGGGCAGCGCAGAATTTGCTAAAGACATTTTGGTCCTTCCCACTGAAGAAACGCCATCTCTATTATTTGACCTGGTCCAATCCAGTCAGGATTTCTTGCCGCAAAATGCTTTCCTGACCGCTTTCAGTATACTTTTGATCGGCATCATCACAGGACTTGATGGTTCTGGGTTTTCCGGTCTCCCTTTGACAGGAGCTCTTTCTGCTTCACTATCGAATGGAAGCATTGACGCATCAACTCTTGCTGCAATCGGGCAAATGGGGACGATTTGGACAGGTGGCGGGACTCTCATCGCCTGGTCTTCCTTGATTGCCATTGCTGGTTTCTGCGGCGTATCGGTGATGGACCTTGTGAGGAAGAATTTCATCCCTGTCATGGCAGGATTAATCATCTCAACCACCATAGCAATCTTTTTATTGTAAAATAACCCCACCTCAAATCCCCCACCTCAGGTCATCCAGAATATGGATGACCTGAGGTGGGGATAAATACCATTCATCAACGTAAGGTAGAGCGGCTTTTTCTATGTTCTTTTCGCGCTGTAGCTGTTTCATACAAACGCATTTCCTCTTCTGTTTCAGGGATCAACCGTGGAACTTCTGTCGGTTTCCCATTCTGGTCGACAGCTACCATGGTTAAAAATGATTCCGTCGTCATCACCTTTTGTCCAGCTAATAAATCATCAGCAGATACTTGGACAAATACTTCCATTGAAGTTCTTCCCGTCCACGTAACACTTGCCTCAAGGGTAAGGGCATCCCCTACTTTGGCCGAAGACATAAAATCCACTGAATCTATCGAAGCTGTAACCACAACACAGCTTGAATGTTTCATAGCTGTCAGAGCTGCAATTTCATCAATATAAGCAAGCACTTTTCCCCCGAATATCGTGTCTAAATGGTTCGTATCAGGTGGTAGGACGAGCCTTGTCTGTTCCATCTTTGAATAACTGACCGGTAAGGGTGATTTCATGAGTTTTCCTCCTTTAGGTTCGTACCTCTAACATCTAGTTGCACAAAAAAACACCTTCTTATAATGAAGGTGTGCACACTTATGAGCATGACTCATGAAACCAGTTCATCTTCCTGGTTTTATACACGTAACACCCTCCTATCTCCCGTAGGACTTCATGTTCTTCTTTATGGCAGGTCTCCTGACTCAGATTCATCAGCCCTATTCCTTCCCGCTATCTAAAGCAGTGGATTCTAATTAGGACCTCCTCATTACAGTGGCGGGACCGTGTCGGATTTTCACCAGACTTCCCTTTTCAGCTTCCTTAAGAAGCCACCATAAAGCCTATGCAGTTGTATGTCCTGCGCTCTAACTATCTCTCAAATGTTACTGAACTGTCAATCTACTCCCGCATATAGTCGCTCAAGAAAAGTAAATAACTGCCACCTCAAGTCATCCAGAATCTGGATGACTTGAGGTGGCAGTTATTCCTAAATCCAAGCATTATGGTATTTGCAGTATCATTCCTTCTAAGACATGGATATTCTTCGCGTTAAAGCGGATCCCTTTATAGTCGAAGACAAGAATTTGCTTATCTTCCACTCCTAATCGTTCTTCAAAATTTCGCTCTCCATAGATTTCCTGATAAGTAATCTTAGCCTGAATATTCTTTCTTGCTAAGAAAACCTTCATCCCTTTCAGTTGTGACTGCACCTTTTCTTCTGGTGGGGCATCATCATAAAAATAAACAAAGTGAAGCTCATTTTCCATGGAGGTTGTAAACTGTTGAATGGTTCGTTGTGTAGAACTATCCGTGCATCCTGTCAGCAAACCCACGACCACCAAAAGCCCAATCCACTTTCTCACAATTACATTCCTCCATAAGTATAGCTTATACCACTATACGTGAAGGTCTGCATAAATATCACCAGGCTTTGAGCTCATTTAGTGGAAAAAAAAAACCACCTCGGGTCATCCAAATTCTGGATGACCTGAGGTGGTTGTTGAGTTCATTGCATCAACCCAAGAGCGCTGCACCGATGACTCCTGCATCGCCTTTCAGTTCAGCTGGTTTCATTTGCAGATGCGGCGCTAGTCCTGGAAACAAGTAATCACTCACTCGTTCTTGTAACGGCACCCATATCAGCTCTCCGGCATTCATGACTCCACCGCCGATCACAAACACTTCCGGGTTAAGGACGTGGGCAAGGTTGGCAATCCCCATCGCCAAATAATCAATCGCTTCATTGACAATGCGCAAAGCCTGCTCATCCCCTGCACTGACGAGTTCGAATACCCGCTCTGATCCTCCTTCAATGCCGTATAATTCCTGTGCTCTTTTCCCGATCGCCGTCCCGCTTGCATAACTTTCTAAAGACCCTTTATTCAGGTTGCTGTACTGATAACCGTTCGGATTAATGATCATATTGCCGATTTCCCCAGCATAACCATGCGCCCCGCTGAATACTGTTCCATTGAAAACAAAGCCTCCGCCGACCCCGGTGCTCACTGTTATGTAAAAGACACTCTCCTTACCTTTCCCAGCTCCGAATTTCGCTTCAGCCAATGCAGCAACATTTGCGTCGTTTTCGAGCTGCACCCGTACGGAAAAATGACCTTCCAATTCTTTGACAATAGGGACCTCCTCCCAGCCAGGCAGATTAGGTGGACTCAAAATGACCCCTTTACGAGGATCCAAGGGACCTGGTGCTCCAATTCCAATGCGATCGATTTCTTTTCCCTCCGAAATCTTTTCGATCATGCGGATGATTTTTTCAATTGTATATTCGTATCCTTTTTCCACTTCCGTTTTTTCCTGCAGCATCTGCTCGATGGTTCCTTGTCCATCAACCGTTGCTACACGTACATTCGTCCCGCCAAGATCCACACCGATTTGAATCCCCATGTGTAACACTCCTTTATGAATGGTTTTCATATATTGTAACTCTTTTTATAAAAACGAGGAAATGTCAGTCAACTGTTTTTACATAAATCTACAAAAAACGTATAATAAAGAAGGAACTTTTTATAAAAGAGGTGGGGGAATGGGTCGAAGAGAAGTAAAGAAGAAAAAGCGGCGCAAAAGAAGAGGTTGGAAAGTCCTCCTTGTCGTCATAGGTTTAGTGTTATTAATCGGAGGCATTTATTTATTTACGATCATTAATGATGTGCGTACAA
This sequence comes from Halobacillus sp. H74, assembly GCF_052246715.1. Lineage (NCBI taxonomy): Bacteria > Bacillati > Bacillota > Bacilli > Caryophanales > Bacillaceae > Halobacillus > Halobacillus sp. H74. The sequence goes on from NZ_JBQQCI010000001.1 coordinate 24,783, forward strand.
CAGTCAATCAGGACCTGCATGAGGATGTCTCCTCTATCGATACAGATGAAACGAAAGAAAAAGTCGACCAAAAAGAACCGATCAATATTCTATTGCTCGGGGTGGACGAGCGGGAAAACGATGTCGGTCGCTCAGACACGATGATCGTCATGACCCTGGATCCTAACAATGACCAAATGCAAATGGTCAGCATTCCACGAGATACACGTGTAGAAATCGCCGGGGACGGACGCACTACCCGCATTAACCACGCTTATGCCTATGGTGGAAGTGATATGGCGGTCGATACAGTGGAAAACTTCTTGGATATTAACCTGGATTATTATATCCGCGTCAATATGGAAGGACTTTCCCAAGTCGTTGACGCTGTCGATGGTGTGACGGTTCAAAACGATCGCGCATTCAGCTCCGGCAGTTTTGATTTTGAAAAAGGTGAAATTAAACTGGATGGCCGTGAAGCGCTGGCCTTCGTTCGCATGAGAAAGAATGACCCACAAGGAGACATCGGACGTAATGAACGCCAACGTCAGGTCATTCAGGGAATCATCGATAAAGGTGCACGGCTCGATGTTGTCAACAAAGTCGGTGATGTCATGGACGTACTCGGAGACAACGTGAGTACGAACATGCAATTCGGAGACATGAGAAGACTTGCCACGAATTACAGCAGTGCCCGCAAAAACTCTTCCACCTACCAAATGGAAGGTGATGGAAGAATGGTGAACGGCATGTACTTGATTTTCATGTCCGAGGAAGAAGTACAAAAAACTCACGATATGATTGTTGATTTCGGATCTGAATAACTGTTTTCAGAGGCTGGGACAAAAGAATTTTTCCGCTGGAAAACCCGAACGAATTCGTTCGGGTTTTCTTAATGTAGCAATAAACGCATACGCCGCTCCGTCAACATACTTCGCTTTCCGCGGGCACGGCCTCAGCCTCCTCAGAAAGCAAAGACCGCTTTCTTCCGGGGTCTTCCGCTCGTGCTGTTCCCGCAGGAGTCTACGTATGTTGCCTACGCTCCATTTGATCCATTCCACTCTATTGTTCGTCTTTTCCTGTGGCAGTTCGTGTTTCCCAGCCAACCATACGATTAGGAAGACTCTCGAAACTACATCTCAAGGGGAGCATTCATGGAGGAAACCCTGTAATTAAGCGTAAGATGTTTGATTCTCACTCACATATGTCAGTATTTTTCTGAACGAATTTCGAGAAAAACATATAGCAAGGGGCGGCGGGGAATGCGAAGACTCCTGCGGGAAGAGAGGGCATGTTGAGACCCCACAGGACAGCGTCCGAGGAGGCTCAACGCGCTCCCGCGGAAAGCGAAGCATTCCCCGCCGCCCCGATCCTCTCCCAAAATGTCTCGAAATCGTGTCTTCAAGAATCCTGCCATATAATTGAATAACTTCATATGAAAAATCAACAACCTTAACAAAGCCTAATAAAAAGAAAAGGGCTTTTTATCAGTCTAGAAACATGCGCTATGCATGCCCCCTTATTTAAACGGACGTTTGATCAAATCGTTTTTCACATAACGAAACCGCCACTTAAGCGGCGGTTTCATCTTCATTTTTCTGTCTATATAATTTAATTCCTTTACCGATAAGCCGGAAAACAAAGTATATACCGCAAAATAAGAAAAACCCGAGTATACTCACGAGGGCATCTCCGAATTCCATGTTGCCGCTGCCGGTGATTTTTTGCTGGATTTCCACCGCAAATACAAAAACGAGCACCATGGCAAATGTGAACAGGAACGATATGGCTGTAATGCTCAATCTCGCTAAGGCATGAAATAAAATATCCACGAAAATAAGACCGCCGAATCCCAGGATCCCAATCACCCAAAAATGCAGGTCCTTATCAGAAAAGTCCCACCCCATCATCCGGGAGAACTTCTGGATGACATCATGCCAAACGTTAACTACATCAGCTAATAATATAATCATTTCTTTCATCGCTTATTTAATCAATCTCCTATTCTTACAAGCTAAACGAACATTACTTAAAAACACTTTACCATATTCCCTCTCCCCTGCCTATCTATTTCCAAAAACACCCACCTCAAGTCATCCAATATCTGGATGACTTGAGGTGGGTTTAATTTCCATATCACGTATACATAAACCGGAGCATGACGTGGGCGGCGAGGCGGCTGGTCATATCCCTGACGTCTTTGCCAGGATCCACTTCAACGATATCCATCGCTTTGACAAGGGGTTCTTTTGCCGCAAGCGCAACGCTCGCCAACAATTCTCCAGCGGTTAACCCTCCTGGCCCGATCGCTGGACAGCCGGGGGCGAAGGATTGGTCGACGGCGTCCATATCAACAGAAAGATAAATCATATCTACTGATTCTTTCAATCTCGCTATCTCTTCAGAAACTATCGATCGAATCCCTTTCTCCTCTACATCCTGCATCGTGTGGACGTGCACCCCATGCTCTTTGGCATATTCGGCATAGGCTTTGGCATTTGAGAAATCCCTGATGCCCACCTGGACTAAATTCTCTCCTTCTATCACACCGGCTTCCAGCAAGCTGCGGAAAGGGGTCCCATTCGTTCTGCCCCCATCTTCCAAATTCCTCAAATCATGATGGGCATCCCACTGAATGACACCTATACTTCCATACTTTTGTTGAAACGCGGAAATGGAGGGGAAACTGATGCCATGATCACCACCCAGGATGATCGATTTTTCGCAGGCTTCTGTTTCAAGCATTTCCATCACACTGACCTGGAGCCGTTTCAGTGTTTCCTCTGTATCCGTCGGATGGATGGGCACATCTCCATAATCCAACATCGTTACATTGCTGTAATCTTCATCCTTCTCCCCTGAATAGGTCGTGTATGATCCAAGGGCATTGCGAATAGTCGAAGGGGCTTCAGAAGCGGTCGAATAGGAAATCGATGTTTTGGAAAAAGGGAGACCGATGATACCCACATCGGCTTTCTTCCCTTTTTCGTACCATTGCTTTCGGTCCTCCGCTTTGATTGTGTGCCGGTCTTTGAATTTAGTATTCTCTTTCGGGTTGAGGTACCGAAAAGACATCAGCGTCCCTCCTTCCCCAAATTTTCCGGCCATGCTTCCACACTGCTAATGCATGATTGACGCCGTAATGGTACGGAATGTATTGATAGTTCGGTACATCCCACAGGACAAGATCGGCTGCGGATCCAATTTCAAGTGTTCCTGCCTTGTCGCTTCTTCCGATCGCATGGGCGGCATTCACCGTCACCGCGTTCCATATCTCTTCAGGTGTCATTTTCAATTTCAAGGCAGCTAGAGACATGATCATTTGCAGATTGTCTGTGACACAGCTGCCCGGGTTGAAGTCGGTAGCCAATGTGACCGCCGCTCCCTGATCAATCATTTTCCTTGCTTTCGCATATTCATTTTTCCCTAAGTAGAAGGTCGTCCCCGGCAGCAGCACCGCAACCGTCTGTCCTTCTGCCAGCTTGGAAATCCCTTCGTCAGAAGCAGCGACCAAATGATCAGCCGAAGCTGCCCCCATGTCTACCGCAAGTTCGGTTCCCCCAAGCGAATCGATCTCATCAGCATGGATTTTCGTTTGGAAGCCCAGATCCTGTGATGCTTTCATGAACCGCCGGGATTGTTCGATCGTGAATACACCTGTTTCACAAAAGATATCGGTATAGTCTGCAAGATTTTCTGAACGGATTTCAGCGAGCAGCTTCACCATCTCGTCAAGGAAACCATCCGGATCCTGTTTATATTCTGGTGGGATTGCGTGTGGTCCGAGGAACGTCGAAACAATATCGAGAGACCCTTGATCACGCAAACGTTGGACGACTCTCAGCTGTTTAAGCTCATTTTCACGGTCTAAGCCATACCCGCTTTTAGCTTCAAGTGTCGTCACCCCAAACGAAGCCATCCGTTGTAACGACCGACCGGCCTTTTCATAAAGTTTATCTTCCGACTCTTCCCTTGTAGCCTGAACAGTCGAAAGGATGCCTCCACCTTTTTTCAAAATTTCTAAGTAAGGCACACCTGCTTGTTTCAATGCGAGCTCATTCTCACGCGACCCGCCAAAAACAAGATGTGTGTGCGGGTCGACCAAACCTGGTGACACGACTTTCCCTCCAGCATCGACCTTTGTTTCTGCTTGCTGCTGTATGCTTTCTTCATGAGAACCGATCCAGGCGATTTTTCCGTCCTTGACTGCGAGGGCAGCATTCTCTTTGATTTTCAACTGCTTCATACCTTCCCCCTTCAACGGTCCGGGTGCAGGTAAAATCAACTCGCCAATATTGTATAAAAGCGTATCATAGCTCATTATGGATGCCTCCTTCCCATCGGAATATCGATGTTGTTCTGCTCTGCTTGTTCTTCTGCCTTTTCATATCCGGCGTCCGCGTGCCGTAAAATACCCATCCCAGGGTCCGTAGTCAATACGCGTTCTAACCGTTCTTCGGCAAGCTTGGTACCATCAGCAACCGCAACCATACCGGCATGCAAGGAATACCCCATACCGACACCGCCTCCGTGGTGGAAAGAAATCCAGGAGCCACCGGCAGCCGTGTTAATCAAAGCATTCAGCACCGCCCAATCCCCTACCGCATCACTTCCATCCTTCATCGCTTCTGTTTCCCTGTTCGGGGAGGCGACAGATCCACAATCCAAATGATCCCGGCCTATGACGACGGGTGCGCTCAACTCTCCTTTTCTCACAAGCTCATTGATCGCAAGCCCCATCTTCACGCGCTCCCCATAACCGAGCCAGCATATCCTCGATGGAAGCCCTTGGAATTGCACCTTATCCTGTGCCATATCAATCCAGCGCAAGAGCTTGTCGTTGTCTGGAAAAAGTTCTTTGATCAATTCATCCGTCCGGTAGATATCTTCTGGATCTCCTGACAAGGCGACCCAGCGGAAAGGTCCTTTTCCTTCACAAAAAAGCGGCCTTATATAGGCAGGAACGAATCCGGGAAAATCAAAGGCATGCTTCACACCTTCGTCATAAGCGACTTGACGGATGTTGTTCCCATAATCAAAAACAACCGCCCCTTTCTTTTGAAAGCCGAGCATGGATTCTACGTGGGCAGCCATCGACTGTGATGCGATTTCAACATAGCCATCAGCATTCTCAGTTCTCAACTTTTCCGCTTCTTCCAAGGAGTACCCTGTTGGAATATATCCGTTCAATGGGTCATGCGCAGAAGTTTGGTCTGTGACAATATCGATGTCTACTCCTCTTTGCAATAATTGTTCGTGAATTTCAGCCGCATTCCCCAGTAAACCGATAGATAACGCTTCTCCTTTGTTCTTCGCTTCTGTCGCCCATAATAACGCTTCATCAATCGATGTGGTCATCCGGTCACAATAGCCGGAATCGATGCGTTTCTTGATTTTCTCCTTATCAACTTCCACGGCAAGTGCGACTCCTCCGTTCATGGTGATCGCTAATGGTTGAGCACCACCCATGCCGCCGAGTCCAGCTGTCAATGTGATGGTACTTCGCAACGAACCACCGAAATGTTTGTCAGCAAGAGATGCAAAAGTTTCATACGTTCCTTGTAAAATCCCTTGGGAGCCGATATAAATCCAACTTCCAGCAGTCATCTGGCCGTACATCATCAAGCCTTTGCGGTCCAGTTCGTGGAAATGCTGCCAGTTCGCCCACTTCGGAACTAGTACAGAATTGGATAACAGCACTCGCGGCGCTGCTTCATGCGTTTTGAAAACACCGACAGGCTTACCCGATTGGACAAGCATTGTTTCGTCTTTTTCCAACCGCTTCAATGTTGAAACAAGCGCATCAAAAGCCTCCCAGCTGCGAGCTGCTTTTCCAATTCCTCCATAAACGACCAGATCTTCAGGTTTTTCCGCTACGGATGGATCCAGGTTGTTGCAAAGCATGCGCAGGACAGCTTCCTGTTCCCACCCTTTGCATTCAAGCTCCATCCCCGTTTTCGCTTTCACATTACGCGTTGTCGACATATGAACTTCCCCCTTCGTGAACAGAACTCCATTTCTTCCAATCAAAAAATTCACCTTTCAACCATGCGGCCAAATTTTCTATATCTGTTGAGAAAACACGATCTTCAGTGATTTCAGGCACCACGGTCCTGGCTGCTTCCCATAGCTGCCTCGCCAATGGGGAAGCACGTTCCACACCTCGGAATTCTAATGCCTGCATGCTGCAAATCAGTTCAATCGCCAAAACCTTATAGCTGTTTCCAATGACGCTGGAAGCATGCCTAGCTCCAATCGTCCCCATACTTACATGATCTTCCTGGTTGGCTGATGATGGAATCGAATCGACGCTTGCCGGGTGGGCGAGCGTTTTATTTTCAGAAACGAGTGAAGCCGCGACATATTGGACGATCATCAATCCGGATTGCAGCCCTGGATTCACACTTAGAAAAGCCGGGAAATCGTTCAGCTGCGGATTGACGAGCCGTTCGACTCTGCGTTCTGAAATATTGGCTAATTCACTCATCGCAATTTTTAAAAAATCCATAGCCAGGGCAATCGGCTGACCGTGGAAGTTGCCACCGGAGACGACCACTTTTCCATCTTCCAAAATAAGTGGATTATCTGTAGCTGCGTTCATTTCGATCGTCAACTTTTCCCTGACATAGTGGAGTGTCTGCCATGTCGCTCCGTGTACTTGTGGAATACAGCGGAGGGAATAGGCATCCTGCACCCTTTTTTCCCCTTGATACGTAACGAGCTGACTTCCATGGATCAAGCGGCGGATGCGTGCTGCCACTTCCATTTGTTCGGGATATCCACGAGCTTCATGGATACTCGGATGAAAAGCGTCGCGGATTCCTTCCAAGGCTTCAAGGGTCATCGCGGAAATCCAATCACACTGCAAAGCTAGTTGTTCTGCTTCGATCATATTGATCACACCTACAGCCGTCATCGCCTGGGTGCCATTGATCAACGCTAACCCTTCTTTCGCTTTCAAAGGAAGTGGCGCTATCGAAAGCTGGTCATACACAACTTCAGTCTCGTGGATCTCCCCTTTGTAAAAAACCTCGCCCTCTCCCATCAACACCAGTGCTAAATGGGCTAATGGCGCCAAATCGCCCGAGGCCCCCAACGAACCCTGTGATGGGATTCTCGGATGGATCCCCAGGTTGATCAAATCCTTCAGGCGTTTCACAACCACTTCCCGCACCCCTGACAGCCCCTTCATAAGTGCATTCAAGCGCAGAACAACCATCGCCCTGCTGACGATTTCAGGAAAAGGTTCGCCGACCCCACAGGCGTGAGAACGGATTAAATGACGCTGCAAGTCATTGACATCCTCACTTCTTACCCGTACATCACTCAACTTGCCAAACCCTGTGTTAATGCCATAAACCGTATGCCCTTTTTGAACGATCTCTTCAACTGTCTCTCTGCTTGCCCTTACGTCAATAAGACTCTGTTCGGATAATGTGACAGGTTCCTGTTCAAAACAAATAGCTTTCATCTGCTCAATGGTAAGGTCCTTTCCCGTCAATTCAATCATCCACATCCCCCTTTCTTATGAAAAGATCATGGTGGATATTCTAAAAAAAGAGGCGACAATGGCATGGGAAATACCATTGTCGCCTCCTCATAACTCATGACTATAGGCCACCTATACTTTATATATGATTAATACCAAGTCCAAATGTCTCGTGTTCCAAACCTTTCACCGGCGCACCGATCGTCCCGTAAAAAGCGACGGCAATCCACTCGCCTTCTCCAGGGCGGTCATAAGGTTCCCCGCGGACGACAGCGAACCGGAGTCCGACCGTCCTCATCATATCGCCAACGCCTAACTGCCCCCTCATCACACCCTCTAAGGATTCTAAAATCGCATGATATAAGGCATGGGTTTCTCTGTAGACATCTTCTGAAATAAGTTCATTCCGCTTCGCTGCTGTTTCTACGGCAGCGATCACTTTCTGTATTTCCATCGAACCTGCTTTGCCCTGGCAATATTCCACTTTTTCCAGGGAGGAAGCAAATGGAAGCAACTCTTCTTCTGAGAGTGATGCCAAAAGCATAGCAAGTTTTCCGATTTTAACCGTTTGCGTCATTGTTCCACCACATTTCCGTCCAGCTAATCACTATTCACTAACTAAATTGTAACCGCTTTCCTTACAGACTGCAATTCCTTTTCTGAATAGAGAGGCGATATATTTTAATAATAAGGAAGGCAAATGTAGAATTTTATAGCAAAATTTGCTATATTGTTTAAGTTGTAGTATTTTTTTAACTTATATTTAAAGGAGAGTCTTCATGTGAGGATAGCTGTTCTTTTACCTTGTTATAATGAGGAACAAACCATTGGTGAAGTTATAGAGGATTTCAGAAAAGAATTACCAGAAGCAGACATTTATGTTTATGACAATAATTCAAAAGATCGTACATCAGAAGTCGCTGCCGAGCATGGGGCGATTGTGAAAAAAGAAATGCGCCAGGGAAAAGGACACGTTGTACGCTCCATGTTCAGAGATATTGATGCGGATTACTATGTCATGGCTGATGGTGACCGTACTTACCCAGCCAAATTTGTCCATCAATTGTTAGAGCCATTGAGACGCCAGGAAGCGAACATCGTCATCGGCGACCGGTTATCAAACGGGACGTATGTCGAAGAGAATAAGAGAAAATTCCATAACCTTGGGAATAACCTCGTCCGCGGACTCATCAACTTTCTTTATAAAAGTGATTTAAAAGACATCATGACCGGCTACCGTGCATTTGACCGGCTGTTCGTCAAATCCATGCCAGTGATGAGCCCAGGGTTTGAGATTGAAACAGAAATGACGATCCACACGCTTGATAAAAGATTTTCTATCAAGGAAATTCCGATCGACTATCAAGACCGCCCTGAAGGAAGCGAATCCAAGCTCAACACCTTCAGTGATGGTTATAAAGTGTTGAACAAAATCTTCACTTTATTCAAAGAATATAAACCGATGTTATTCTTCTCTTTCTGGTCGATCATTCTATTGGTATTAGGGTTAGCAGCAGGAATCCCTGTCCTTGTAGAATTCGCTAATACCGGATTTATTACAAAAGTCCCTTCAGCGATTCTTGCCGTAGGGCTCGTTATTTTATCCGTTTTATCTTTCGGATGTGGATTGATTCTAGATACCGTAGCTGCAAACTTCAAGAAACAGTTTGAATGGGAATTGAATAAAATCAAACAAGATATGAAGGAACTATAAAATGAACCGTTATTTAATATCTTTGATATTCAGTATTCTCTTCGGTGCCCTGAGTACCGCATCACTTATATCATGGTACCAGAAGCTTGACCACACTTTATTGATTGTGATTGTTTTTACTTTTATCGTCTTGTCTACCCTGGGCTACCTGATGTTCATATCAATCAGGAATAACCCCGAGCTGATTTTACAGAAAATCAAACGACTTCCACTATTAGTCTTTGGGATTATATTTTCTTTTGTACTGCTATGGAGCCTTAAAGATCCAAGTGCTACTCCCATACAAGGATCGCTCCTTACCGGAAGTGCTGTACTTGTATTATCGTATTTGACGTTATTTTTCATCGTCTGCTGGCTTATGATTTCACTTTCAAACATTTCCATATCAGGAAAATATACCGAAGCATCCAAATGGAAAATAATCATTTATGCTCTATTGCCGATTTTCTTTTGGTCGATTTATTTAGTAGCTTATTATCCAGGTACAATGACACCAGATTCACTTCTGCATTGGGAGCAGATTCACACCTATGATTTCAGTAATTGGCATCCTGTAGTGTACACGTGGTATATCATGCTTCTCACTTCCATATGGAAGACTCCTGCGATTGTAGCTTTCTCTCAGATCGTCATTTTGGCTTTATTTGGTGGATACGGGGCTTATCGCTTAGAAAAGACCGGCCTGTCCACTACATGGGTTTGGATAGGCGTTTTACTATTTTCCGCGTACCCTTTGAACGGGATTTTCCCAATCGCTATATGGAAGGACATATTCTTTAGCGGCTTCATCTTCCTTTTCACGATATTGATTTATAATATTGTATCTACTAATGGACGGTGGCTGCACTCTCCTTGGCACTTGCTGATATTAGCGATCAATGCATTAGCCATATCCTTAATGAGGAGTAATGGTTTGCCGATATTCGCAGTCATGGCCGTCTTATTATTAATTGTTTATCGAGCTTATCTTTTGAGACTTTTCGTTACAGTATTATTCGTTGTCACCTGCTACTTCCTCATTACAGGACCTTTATTCAACTATATGGAAGTCCGGGGTACAGATCCGAATGAGGCATTGAGTATTCCTACTCAGCAGTTCGCTCATATCGTTTCAGAAGATGGGGATCTTACCCAGGAGCAAAGGGCTTATCTTGACGATATTTTCCCTTTGGAATTATGGGAGGAAAATTATGATCCTTATATAACAAATCCGATAAAATTTTCCGGAAAATATGATAAAGATGTTATCTTTGATGACTTTGGATATTATCTGAAAACATGGGCCTCAGTCGTTTCTAATAACTTCGGTCTAGCCGTAGAAGCATATTTAGACCAGACGTCAATCATATGGCAGATCAATCAACCTGAAGATGGTTACACAAGTACTTATGCCCGTAATGTTTATCTGTACAATGATTACGACCTGAAAACAGATCCCCTGCATTCAGGTGTGTACAAGGTTGTTAATAGTTATTTAGAAAAAATTAAAACGTATTTATTGGAACCATTATTACGCCCAGCCTTCTATACGGCCATTATCCTTCTTGCCGGCACTGTACTAACAATAAGGAACGGCGCGAAAGCATTACTCATCATTTTACCTGTCCTGCTTAATACAGGTACCATGTTGCTGGCTACACCTGCTCAAGATTTCCGCTACCAATTCGCAAACGTCTTAGTAGCGTTTATAATGGTCGGGGTAATGTTCATTGATTTTGACTCTAATAAGAAGAAGGTCCAACATGAATAAATTCACCCGGTCGATCAAAGACAACGGTTTAGGCATCTCTCTAATGGTACTGGCTGCTTTGCAAACCGCTCTTGGGCAAATGTTTTGGAAAATGTCCGGCGGAGAGATCAACTTTTATCTCCTGCTCGGCTTTTTCCTTTATTCACTTGGCGCTGTTCTGATGATTGTTTCTTTCCGATTCGGAAGCCTATCCGTGCTCCATCCACTCTTGAGTATCGGCTATGTTTTCGCACTTTTCTTCGGAAGCATCATCCTGCAGGAAACGATTACGGAGAGCAATCTGATAGGAACCTTTCTCATTATCGTAGGAGCTGCATTGATCGGAGGTGGTGACAATTAAATGGATTCTGGTTGTCGCTCTCTTCACTTTATTCGGTGCCATCGGCGGGTATTTTTTCAAGAAGGCTACGACTCATGGATTTGCCCTCAACGGCTATTTCATTAAACATTTGTTCATAGGCGGAAGTTTCTATGGTGCAGGTGCGATATTGAATATCATTACACTCAATTATCTCCCTTACACCATCGTTTTCCCTCTTACCTCTATCACATATGTGTGGACATTGTTGTTATCGTATTTCTTTCTGCAAGAAATCATCACATTCAAGAAAGTGATCGGCGTCACTTTCATCATCGCAGGTTCATTCCTGCTGATTCTATAAGGAAAAAAATGGATGACCTCTTCCTCAGGTCATCCATTTTTTTCCTTATCATTCATTTTTAGATATAAGCGGTAGAACGCTGAAAAAGACAGAAAGGCGATGATGCTTCCAGAGAAGATCGGGATGATCAAAGGAAAGATATAAAGGCTGATCATCAAGATGAATCCACAACTGATGCTCACAGTCAGAAACAGGATCGGGCTGACAAAAGTAATCAAAAAAGCCTGCTTCAGCACATCTCTCACACTCATAGCAAAGTGGACCTTCACCGAGAAGAAATTGATGGTGAATACGAACAAAAGAATCCCCAGAACGAAGAAGATGTTCATGAGCAGCGGACTGCTCGTTGAAAAATAGGAGATATCAGCGATTAAAATCCCCCACAACACTGTCAATATAAATCCACCTTTAAGGCTTCCTACATAATTCTCTTTGTAGTAACTGAAAAAGGATTGGTCAGGTGTTTCCTTGTGATCTTTTCTCACCCATTCACGTGCTTTTGCAAACATCGCTGTGGTAGCAGGAAAGAAGATGAAAGGGGTGAGGATAGCTAGTGGTGGAAGCAAGTACCAGAGATCGCTCGTCCTGCTGATGTTCAATAAGCTCAACAATAGAAGCGCAACCGGCAAATTGAACAATGCCCATTGCAGGTTTGTGAGCGAAAATCTCATGATCCATTCACTTACAGCATAAAGACCACCTTTGATTCCTGATGTTTGATTCATAGTTTTCCCCTTCCTCTTTGAAGAGAACCCCTTTCCACGTTGCAAAGGGGTTCTCTCAATTGGCTGCTTAAGCCCACCACATTTCTGCCGCTGGCTCTTCAATCAATACGGCTTTCAGATTTTTGACCGCCTGGTTGAATCCTTCATTAATAGACATGATTGGATCTTCGTGCTCGATACTTACGACATGATCATAGCCGTAGGTCCTTAGTGCACTGATGATATTCGACCATTCCTGTATTCCGTGTCCATATCCGACTGAGCGGAAACTCCATGCCCGTGTTTGGACGTTTGCATAGTTCTGCATATCTGTAAGTCCGTACATATTCACATTATCCTGGTCGATATACGTGTCTTTCGCATGAAAATGGTGGATGGCATTTTCTTTACCCAAAATCTTGATAGCTGCCACAGGCTCGATTCCCTGCCACCATAAATGACTCGGGTCCAAGTTTGCACCAATGCTGTCACTCGTAGCTTCGCGTAGTTTCAGCATCGTGTGTGGTGTATGTACAAGGAAGCCTGCATGCAATTCAAGACCGATTTTAACACCATGCTCTTCAGCAAATTCCCCTTGTTCTTTCCAATATGGAATCAATTTCTCATTCCATTGCCATTCTAACACATCCGAATATTCCGGCGGCCATGGAGTCACCGGCCAGTTTGGCGCTGTGTCGTTTTCATGACCACCAGGGGTGCCAGAGAATGTATTTACGACTGGAACATCCATCAAATTGGCCAGCTTTACTGATTTGACGAATGCATCATGAGATTCTTGAGCGAACGTTTGATCAGGGGAAATCGGATTCCCGTGGCAGCTGAAAGCACTGATAGTCAAGCCGCGTTCCTGAACTTTCCCCAAATATTCCTCACGCTTCGCTTCACTTTCCAACAATTCGTCTACATTACAGTGAGCATTCCCCGGATAGCCCCCTGTGCCGATTTCTACAGCTTTCAATCCGGATGCTTCAGCATGGTCCAGCATTTCTTCAAAAGACTGATCAGAGAACAAAACGGTAAATACGCCTAATTTCATTTGAATTCCTCCGCTCTTTTTTAGTTTAATTTCACACTTGAACCTTTTTGACTGCTTTCATAAATGGCTTCCATCAACTTCGTCACTTTGAGCGCCTGCTCTGGTTCAACGATCAGTTCGTCTTCTCCTAGACAACTATCCACGAAGTTGCTCGCCTGGAGAAGCCCAGGACTTGGCTCACCTTCTCTGATTTTTGCCGTACTATCAAGAAGCGCTCCATATTTCGCTTGATAGAGTTCAAAGGGATAGACACTGACTCCACCGTCCACACCAGATATGGTCAATGAGGTATGGTCTTCTTTGATATTGGCAGCCCATGAACATTCGAACTGCATGGACTCCCCGTTTTCAAAGGTAATGTAACTCGTTACGTGATCATCTACATTGAAGGTTTCGTGATCGAAGGGCCCCCAATCATTGACTTGTCCTGGCGTTTTACTCAGGCGGTCGTATGTTTTCCCCATCACTTCTACAGGTTTCGGATCATCCAGCAGCCATAACGCTAAATCAAGTAAATGACACCCGAAATCGATCAAGCTGCCTCCACCTTGCAAATCTTTATTAGTGAAAACACCCCACCCAGGGACCTTCCGCCTTCGCATCGCTTGCACTCTCGTTACTAACGGATCACCGATTTCATTATTCAGCACCGCCTTTTTCGCAAGCTGAGCTTCTGGTGTGTAACGGTAGTGGTAAGCAATTGAAAGCAGGCGGTTGTTTCTCCTGGCCGCTTCCATCATGGCCTCACACTCTGCCGTTGTAATCGCCATCGGTTTTTCGCATAAAACATGGACACCTGCCTCGAGCGCAGCGATCGAGATTTCTGCGTGAAACTTATTCGGAGTACAGATGGTGACTGCATCCACTTCTTTGAACATTTCTTCGTACTCACTGAATACCTGTGGGATGTTATATTTCTCAGCCACTTTTTTCGCCCGCTCTTCGTTCACATCCTGCACTGCACTCAAAACGACTTTATCTTTTAATTCAAGGAAAGAGGGAATATGCCTCCCCTGGGCAATTCCCCCTACTCCGATCATTCCCATTCTTAACTGACTCATTTAGAAACCCTCTCCAGGCTGCTGATCTGTCTCGTTTCACCAGAACGAAGTGCGCCAAGGATGACTTCTAAGGACTTCAATCCTTCCTGTCCTGTAATCAATGGTTCTTTGTCATTAAGAATGCTGTCAACAAAATGATTGATGACACCGGTGTCACTCTGCCCGCCATCTTCATTCGACTGGATCTTTCCTAATTGATAATTGACCGTGTCTCCATTCGTATATTGAGCGACAAGAGAGTAGACTGGATCATCTTCTAAACGCAATGTTCCTTTCTCTCCATAAATGACGGTCGAGTTGTCTTCTTGCGGGTTATATGCCCAGCTTGCCGCCATCGTACCTACAACGCCGGACTCTGAACGGAGAATACAAACCGCGTTATCATCAACCGTGATCTTATCTTTCGCATTGTTTTCAATAAAACCTGCAACATCGACGAATTCTTCACCGAGGATGTAACGAAGCAAATCCGCTTTATGTACTCCGAGATCCCCCATGGCACCGATGAATGCCTGATCTCTTTTGAAAAACCAGCTATCTTCTCCTTCAGCACTCCAACCTTCCGGACCACCATGGCCGAATGCCGTACGGAAACTGTACACTTTTCCGAGAGAACCGGATTCAATCAGTTCTTTCGCTTTTACATGAGACGGTACGAACCGCTGATTGTGGGCAATCATCAATTTCCGCCCATTCTTTTCAGCTGCCTGGATCATTTCTTCCGCTTCCTCTTTAGAGGTGGCCATCGGCTTTTCACAAAGGACATGGGATCCAGCGTTCAGAGCAGCAATCGACACAGGTGCGTGCAAATAGTTCGGCAAACAAACACTCACAGCATCTACAGTCTCTTGGTCTAAAAGTTCTTCATAGCTTGTGTAGGATTTTGCTTCGTATTTTTGAGCAATTTCTCGTGCGCGTTCCTCCACGATATCGCAAACGGCTGTGATTTCCACATGATCACTAGCCTCATATTCTAACAAGTGACGATTTTGAGCAATGCTTCCACAACCGATTACAGCAATTTTTAGTTTTGTCATTTTGAAAAGCTCCTTTACGATTTATTTGAAATTTCTTCTAAAGGTTGAGCATTCCCATAGACAGGTGTAGGTGTTTCGGTATTGTTCACCCATTTCACACCATTTCTAATGACTGTTTGCACTTCCTTGTTGTAATAAGTCGGATATGTTTCGTGTCCAGGTCGGAAATAAAAGACTTTCCCTCTCCCGCGTCGGAAGGTAGCACCACTCCGGAAGACTTCCCCACCTTCAAACCAGCTGAGGAAAATCAATTCATCCGGTGTCGGGATATCGAAGTGCTCGCCATACATTTCTTCTTTTTCAATTTCAATAAATTCGCCGATTCCTTCTGTTATCGGGTGTGTCGGTTCGACGACCCAAATCCGTTCTTTCTCGTCTGCTTCACGCCACTTCAAATCACAGGAGGTACCCATCAGCTTTTTGAACGGTTTTGAGAAATGCGCCGAGTGAAGGACCACAAGTCCCATTCCGTCAAGGACACGCTGTTTCACCTTTTCAGCGATTTCATCTTCCACTTCATCATGAGCCTTATGTCCCCACCATACGAGGACATCCGTGTCAGCAAGCACTTCGTCTGTGAGACCATGTTCCTTCTCATCTAATGTCGCTGTTTTGACATTTCCGTGGTCTTCTCCTAAGAATTCAGCAATGGCCCCGTGGATCCCCTCAGGGTAAATATCTCCAACGACCTGGTTTTCTTTTTCATGACGGTTTTCATTCCATACGAGTACATTCATGTTCATTCCCCTTTTCTCTTTATTCATTCACTTTTCCTTTTAATCTGAAAAACTATTACTCTTGCGGGTAAATCCACCGTTCTTTGCAGGATTCCCTTTCGACGATCACTGTCGGGATAATGACGCTTTTTTTGATCATATCCGGACGATTTAGTAAATCGATCAAATTCCGAGCGGACTCATGCCCAAGTTGTATGGACTGTGTATCAACAGTAGTCAGCGGAGGGTTGGACAGTTGGGCGATCATCGTATTGTTGAAACCGACGATGCTCATGTCCTCGGGCAGCTTCACACCTCTTGCTGCCAAAGCACGCATGACAAGCAGGGCATTGTAATCATCTGTAATCACTAACCCTGTCGGTGGATCAGGTAAGTCCATCAATTCCTTCACCACTTCATCTGCATCTACTTTTCCGGGATGTATGTTTTTCCGTAATTCTTCATTCGCTTTGAGATTATGGTTTGATAAGGCTAATCTGAATCCTTCTAAGCGGTCCCGTGCCACTTCATAATGCGAATCTCCACCAATGAACCCGATTTTTTCATGGCCAAGAGCAATCATATACTCCGTCACATCTTTACTGGCTTGAATATTGTCGTTGTCGACGAACATCGTTTCACTGGCACGATCAACTGGTTTGCCGACCATGACAAAAGGAAATTCACATTCCCGCAAATAAGGGACGACTTTGTCATCTTGCCGGGAATAGAGGACGATGACTCCATCAACCCTCTTGCCCTGAACCATTTTTACAACTTCCTGGTAAATGGCTTCCTCTGTATTCCCAGTCGTCAAATAGATGCTGTAATCACTTTCATGACATGCATCACTGATTCCCCTCAACAATTCTGAAAAAAAAGGATTTTCAAAGGAATGCACGGATGAAACTTTTGTGACGATACCAATCGTCTGCGTTGATTGGCTCACCAGCACCCGCCCATTGTAGTTAAGGTGGTAGCCAAGTTCATCCATCACTTTCCTTACTTTCCGTTTCGTCTTTTCGCTGATCCGCGGGCTGTCCGAAATGACACGAGAGACCGTAGATGGAGCGACGTCCGCCTTCTTGGCAACGTCTTTAATCGTTACAGACACGTTGATCTACTCCCTCCGTACTTATTTAACAGCTCCTTCTGATACGCCATTGATAATTTGTTTCTGTGCAAAGAAATATCCGATGATAACCGGAAGAATGGCGATGGTCAAGCCTGCCAGTGCTAAATGCCACTGCTTCGTGTATTGGCCGAAGAAGTAGAACATCTTCAATGGAATTGTAGCATTCGATTCACTCAGTACAAGGGAAGGAAGTAAATAATCATTCCAAATCCAGATGACATTCAAAATGCCGACAGTCACAGAAATAGGCTTTAACAATGGAAAAATAATATACCAGAACAACTGGAAGCGGTTTGCTCCATCAATAATCGCCGCTTCATCCATTGACTTCGATACGCCTGTCATCGCCCCGTGATAAAGGAAGATCGACAAACTACATCCAAAACCTAAGTACATAAAGATCAGGCCACCTGCATTCAACATATTCGCTTGGCCGAAGATCGAAACAAGCGGAATCATGACAGATTGGAACGGAATTAACATTGCAGCGACAAATATGAAAAACATGATGCCGCTCATTTTACTTTTGTTCCTGGCCAGTGCATAGCCAGCCATCGAAGAAAACAGGATGATGATGGCGATGCTGAGACCTGTGATCAACACGGAGTTGAACAAAGACTTCAGAAACGCAAGGTCGATGAAAGCCTCGACAAAGTTTGCGAAAACAGGTTCTTCTGGAAACCCAAGCACCCCGCTGAAAATGTCGCGTTTCGTCTTGAAAGCATTCACAATCATTAAGTAAAAGGGAGCCAGCCAGATCAGGCCAAGCAGAAGGCCGAGAATTTCAATAGAAATCAGATTTCTCTTTTCATTGTTCTTTTTCATTACATCTCAACCTCCCGCTTCTTGTTGTAATACACTTGGGTCATTGCAATTACAGCCACGATCAGGAAGAAAATGACGGCTTTCGCCTGGGCATACGCCATTTGGTTATCAGAGAATGCCGTTCGCACAATTTCCATTGCCACCATCTGTGTGGAGTTGAACGGACCACCATTTGTCAGCGATAAGTTTTGGTCATATATCTTGAAAGCCATAGACAGCGTCAAGAACATACTTACAGTGAATGCTGGTGCCACTAGAGGGAACGTAATGTTTTTAAAACGTTGGAAACTGCTTGCTCCATCAATTTTGGCTGCTTCAATCAACTCTTTGGGGATGTTTTCCAAATATGCAATGTAAATGATCATAATGTAACCGGCCATTTGCCAAGCTGTCAAAATGACAAGTCCCCAGAAACCGGTATTCGTGGTCGACAACCAGCCATTCAAGCCTTCAATGCCTGTCAAACCCGCAATATCCCCGAATACACTGATGAAAATGAACTGCCAGATAAAGCCTAGAATCAGACCACCAATCAAGTTCGGCATAAAAAATACGGTACGCAGCAAGTTGCTGGACTTAATATTGCGTGTTACTAACAGAGCTAAACCAAGCCCCATGATATTTAATAAAATGACCGTAACGATAGCGAATTTCACGGTAAACCAAATGGAACTCATAAATTCATCTTCCTGGAACAGGTTGATGTAATTTTCAAAACCTAAAAATCTGTCAGCCGTTATCCCGTTCCAATCGGTGAATGAATAGAAAAGACCATAAAAGAATGGGATGACGACAACAATTCCCAAGCCGAGAATAACAGGGGTCAAAAACAACCAAAATGCTAAGCTGCGATTCTGCATGTCCAACTCCTCCAATACTGTATACGGAACTTAGTCCGTGAGTGTGTGATATCGATTTCATACCTGGTTAAAACAAAACATCTCATCCATTAACATACCTGACTATGTAAATATTTTAATAGAGGAGATATTTTGTAATTTCCAAAACAATCGCGCCTTGGCCAGCTGCGCCAAGAAACCCTGGCAGGTCTCTTGGCTGCTGTACCAACTTCTATTTATTGACGGGACTCTTCCCAAGCTTTTGTAGCTTTTTGTTCTACCTCATCCCAAGTGATGTCACCTGCGATGTACTCTTGCATGGCTACACCCAGAGCACCTTCCGTCCATCCAGTAGGAGCACCTAAGAATACCCAGCCAAGTGTATTTCCTTCTTTCGCATAGTTATAAATCTCTTGGGAAATCGGATCTGCGATTTCAAGATCTTCATAACCTTCGTAAGCTGGAATGAACTTGAACTCTTCCGTTACGAATTTTTTACCGGTGTCAGATGTGTACATCCAATCAAGGAAATCTTTACTTGCTTGTACAACTTCATCGTCAGATTCTTTGTTTACTACCCAGTAGTTCGGTACGCCTACAGGGATACTTCCTTCATAACCTTCAACTGGAATAGGAAGAAGCCCTACGTTGTTTTGAGCAAATTCAGGATCCATGGATTCGATCGTGTTATACACCCAGTTTCCTTGTTGAATCAACGCGACTTTACCTAGAGAGAAATTCTCCTCAACTTGTTGTGAATAGTCCAGGCTCAACGTCGGTTGTACAGAATACTCATTTTGGAGATCTGTGAAGCGTTTCATCTGGTCGCCCATAGCGAATTCTACTGTATCCGCTTCATATGCTTCCATCACACTATGGTTGAACTCATCTGCTAAATAAGCGTTAGCCAGGTGGTTACCCATTACCCATTTTTCTTTGGCAGGGAAAGCGAATGGTGCGTCAATTCCCAGTTCATCTTTTTGGGAATCCAATGTTTGAACCGCTTCTTCCAACGCTTCAAAAGTTGTGATTTCATCAGGATTGATACCTGCTTCTTCAAAAACCTGCTTGTTGTAAAGCAATCCATATCCTTCCTGGTTGAATGGAAGTCCCAGAACTTTGTCGTCACGTGAAACACCTGTCAGTGTACCTTCCAAAGCGGCATCTGCAGCTGCTGTATCTGATAAATCTGCTAAGTAACTTTCGTATTCATCTACGTCTGTCGGTCCGCCAACGTTAAAGATGTCCGGCTCTTCTCCGGATGAAAAGGATGTCTTCAAGGAAGCACCATAATCGTTACCTCCCCCGACAGTTTTCACATTGATGTTGACATCAGGGTTCTCTTCTTCGTACTTGGATACCAATTCTTCAAATTGCTCTTTGAATTCGACTTTGAATTGGAATACATCAACCGTTACACTTTCTCCTGAAGATCCGCCTGTGTCTGAATCACCGCTGCTTTCATCGGAACCGAAAGAACATCCCGCAAGAGCAACAGTTGAAGCTAACAAAGCTGTCGCAATACCCGAGTAAAATTTGTTTCTTTTCATCTCATCCACTCCTATAAATTTATTAATCAATGAATCCGCTTACATATCACCTTTTTAAAAATGAGTTTCTAATACGCCTGTGCAAATACATGCGCATACGTTTGCACAACTGACATTTTAAAAACTCATTAGCTTGTACATAAATGAGTTGGAAAATAGCTATAAATTATAAGTGAATACGTTTGCATAAAATTCATTGATCAGTGAAGTTGAATAAATCATAACACGCAGATATGACAAATACAACATCATTTTCAAATAATTCTATAAATAGAGAGCGCTTTCAACACATACCGAACTCGCCTTATGCATGAACAAAGGGTTTCTCACATACTTTTAAATCATGAGGTGAGAAATCATGAAAAAGAAAAGCGCTAAGTTGGACTGGGAGGCTTTCTCTGAGAATGTCGAAAAGGTATTAGGAGAAGATTTTTGGAACGACATGCACCATGTCATCCCAAAGAGAGGTCCTTCTTATGACTTTTTCGAAACCGAAGAACAGGGCGTGATTGTCATTGAACTGCCTGGTCTCACTAAGGAACACCCCCTCCATTTGACCCAGGAAGGCACTCATATCATTGTTCAGGGCGAAATCCTCTACCCGTATCCTGTACCCCATGAAAAATTACTTCACAATGAAAGGTTGATCGGCAAGTTCAAACGGACCATACCGATTCCTTTTCACTTTTCCTTTGAAGATGTCATTACCTCATACAATGAAGGCTTGCTTGTCGTCACAATATATAAACAGCACAAAAACAATGAAATCATCGTTCAACTAGACCCTAATAATGAATGAAAATTTCTTTTTCGTCCGAATGTTTTTTCGGCAGCCTGACTTCGATCACTCCATCATTATATTGAGCATGGATATTTCTACGGCTTGTTTGAGCAGGCAGGGCGATGGCTATCCTTTCCTGGGATATCCCATCAGCAAACAACTTCCCATTCCCAACAGCAAGACGGATGGACTCGATATCTATTTCTAAAGGGACTTGTATTTTGACAATCACTTCATTCATTAATTCAATCACTTTATGTTCGGATGTTTCTTTCCTCCCCATTTGAAAGGGAGTATTTCCTTTTTGTGAAGGCGAAAAAGCCTCTTCAATCGACTTCTGCACAAAATCATTCATCTTTTTCATATCAGCCATCGGGTCAGAAAATGTATTTCCCCAAGGCGCCTCTCCTTGCTCCCCTTTATTTCCTGATGGGTTGAACCAATTCATAAAGTCTTTCATGCTTACCTTTTCCTTTCATACATTAGTGATAGGAGGTGACATCATGTGCCGAATCATCTTTGAGAACTTATCCGTCGATCGAGTATCCAATTCATCAGGTATCTTTTCAGGCACTAACGCCCAGTCCAAATTCAAAGCTGAACAAACTAAATTTGAAGGAAATGGAAGAGTTGTCGGCGATCGAAATACCCTCCAGGCTAATAGACACTTAGTGATCAAGAAGCCGGATTCACAGGGAGAATAGCCGGTATGTTCTTCTTCAAAAAACGCCCGAAACCTTCCGTGAACGTTGATGAATTATACAAAGAAATCACAAAGCTTAAAAAAACAATTCAAGAAATGAGTGGAAACGAGAAAAACATTGAGTATCATTTTCACTTTGATCAAGTGGATGTCCATGAGCCCACCCTTGAACAGCTCACTTTCCAATTAGATCACCTGGATATTGAAGAACTCAGTGGTGCACTGAATATGGGGAACAACTTCGGTGTCCATGTCAAACCTAAAGATTCATCCCCTCCTGAGTTAAAAAATACGAAGGATGGGTTCAAGTTCACCTTCAAATCAAAGGAGGACTAATATGCCCTTATTATCTCCGAATTTCTTCATAGGTAATATCCGAATCGGCACGATCGAAAATGCTTCTTGTTTGAATATGGGGAATAATGTGCCGAACGGATTTGAAAGTCACCAAAAGTTAAATCAAGGATTCGGTACGGTCCATGGTGATGGGAATACGCTTGAAGGGTTGCGGTCAATCCTGAGTGATTCAGCTATTCTGGATATGATGATGACAGACAAAGAGCATGACATCCCTGATTGGGTGGAATCCATGATAAAAAGGAAAATGGAAAACGAGGGTCAATCAGAAGAATGACCTCCTCCATTTTCCTTTTTTTGTTTAGAGCCGCCGTTTTCTTTCCTTATCGGCATATCTACCATATCCTCATCATGGATGACATTGATATTATAGGCCAAGATGTTAGCTTCTCCCACAACGGTTCCTAACGCAGCATTATGCTTTTCATGTGTATCCCACTGATTTTGGGTATTGGGACCGACAAAAATACCAGAATTGTTCATGATCTGGTTTACGTAGATGGAATCAAACTGTATATTGATGTCCTCGCCCCCTAATATTGAATGTTCGGCTGAGGGTTATTTATCGTAGGGTTATAGAAAGGTGTATCTGCTAAATCATTGTCAATAATCGTATTTACATTATTAGTCGCTATGAAAAAACCGACGGTAAGACCTGCTGCATTATTATTTTTCCCTTGCCAGGACCAGTCCGGTTGATTATTTTGACCAGTTGAGATACTCGCATTATCATTGAGTGAATTCACTGCAATCTGATTGAACACTACGGATACGGGCATTCAAGTTCACCTCACCTTTTGTTGTGATATCCTATTCTTTAAACGGAGTAATGTGCCTAACCCTCTGAAGACCATGTACTTCTCACTTCCTGATAAAATTCGTAGCAGTCGTGACACAGAACAATGGTTATGCTGTGCCGGTCTGTCACTGAAATCATATCCTCACCTCTCAATTCGATTTTACACTTCCAACAAACTGAGCTGATGTTTCTCATTTCCTTCAGTTTCTCTTCAATAGAACTCATCTGTCCCCTCCCCCTTTCTTATCAATAGTTTAAAGGAATTTTCCAAACCAGACGAATAGCCGAATATCAGAAACATCCACCCAGAGATAAGAAGTTTATGATTTTTCTATAGGAAATTTTGCCGTTTCAGGAGGAGAATTGACGCTCAATAACTAACTTTGTAATAAACCAGTATTAAAAGCGCAAGCGCCCTGATCAGCCTCGACAAGCTTAAGAACAAACGTAAAGTGAAGCGGTCTTCTTCACTATACGATTGGACTTAAGACCTCGAGAGGCTGGGCGCTGGAGCTGGATGGATCAAAAGCGTTTGATGGATTTCTTTAATCAGTGTTAAAAGGGGAGATTAGATGAGTAAGATACCGTTCGCCGTTCAACTCTACACATTACGTAAAGAAACAGCAGAAGACTTTGCCGGCACACTGCGCAAAGTCGCTGATTTAGGGTTTGAAGCTGTAGAATTTGCTGGTTTTGGAGAAATGACCGCCAGGGAAGTCAAAAACCTTTTGGACAAGTTAAATTTAAAAGCCGCAGCCAGTCATGTACCTCTAGAGGAATTGAAGAACCATTTACCTCAAGTATTAGAGGACCAAAAAACGATCGGGAGCAGCTATGTGGTATGTCCTTTCATTGAAAAGCGTCAGGAAGAGGATTACCGGACTTTAATCAGGGATCTTAATGACATCGGCGAAGCCTGTCAAAAAGAGGGCATTACTCTTTGCTATCATAATCATGATTTCGAATTGGAATCCTTTAAAGATGGCCGCAAACCATTGGATATGATTTTTCAAGAGACGGATGAAGATAGAGTGAAAGCCGAGTTTGATATATACTGGCTGCAAAAAGCAGGCGAGCAGCCTTCTGAATGGATCGATCGCTACAAGGGAAGGGCTCCCCTTATTCATTTGAAAGACATGACACTTGATGAAGAGCAATTTTTTGCTGAGTTAGGGACAGGTGGTGTTGATTTAGATACCATTTTTGTTTTGGGCGAAAAGGTTGGGGTCAAGTGGTGGATTGTCGAGCAGGACGAAAGTCGCACAAGCCCTCTTGAGAGTCTTGAGGTCAGCATGAATTACCTGAAGGAGAAGTTTCCACATTTACAGAAATAAAGGCTTTGTTAAAGGTTGCAGTTGATTTTTCTTATGAGAGTTATTCACTTATATGGCAGGATTCTTAAAGACTCTATTTCGAGATAATGGGTTTCGTTTCCTAATATGGTGTAGGGGTGGCTTTGAAACAACTCGTCCAGTTCCATTGCCCAGACACTCGCGTCATAAGCAGAACATCAAAGGAACGAAAAAGCACATTCCGTTGATGTTCTGCTTATGCCAGTCGTGTCTTCCAGGGCAATTCCGCATTTGAACACTTTCCTGCGGGGGAGTCTCGTCATTTCATAGCCACCCCTTTCAACATGGAATGAACGAACCCTGCGAGATGAGTCTTAAGCTCTAGAAGAAAGCGTCCTCCAGTACAATTCTCACGCAAGACCTTTCCTTCACTTGGTGGAAAAAACCCACACTTAAGCGCTGGGATGGTAGCATTTTTAATTCGCAAAAGCTCCCTACAATCAAGATAGTTTCGAGATACTTGTAAGAGTGGATGGTGGGTGGGATATGTTAAACTCTCCTCTTGTACTGAAAGTTTTCTATACTGAAAAAGTGATTTCGAGAAACAATTATAGCAAGGGTCGGCGGGGAATGGTGAGACTCCTGCGGGAAGAGAGTGCTTGGTGAGATCCCGGAAGGCGAAAGCCTGAGGAATCTCACCGCGCTCCCGCGGAAAGCGAGTCATTCCCCGCCGATTCGACCCACTCACTAAACATCTTGAAATCAAGTCTTCCAGATAAGAGAGCTTATATCAAAAAATCAACACTGAAATTTAACAGAGCAGAAATAAAAGAAGGTCGTGGTTTTCACGACCTTCTTTTATTCTGCTTATATGGAACTGATAACAAAGTCCGCTGAGCATATAAAGATAGCCTGACTCTTTGTAATGAGACAGGCCGATTTATTTATTCTGATGGATTTTCCATTTATTGAATTCCAGATACTCGCGGAATTGCTCTTTTGATATACCTGAGTTCATAGCTTCTTGCACGAGGTGCGTCCAATCTTCATCAAGTGTTTCGTCTTTTGGTTCTGCTTCCCCATGTAACAAGAAATTTATAGAGACATCTAATTCCTGGGATATTTTAGTCAGAAATTGAACAGACGGATTCGTTTGGATATTCCGTTCGATCGAACTTAGATAAGATTTGGCGACACCCGCTCTTTCAGCTAATTCAGATAGCGACATATGTCGGTCTTTACGTATTTTCTTAATTCGTTCACCGATCATACTCTCACCTTCTTTCTTAGTAATTTGAGTATAGCATATTTTAAAGGTTCGTTCTATTTAAAGCACAAAAATCCTGAGGGAGTCCTAGATTTGTTCAATCAAGTTACAAATGTATACTCCGTATTCCTCACCTTTTATTATCGTCTCTTCTTAATGATTATTTAAGTCCTGGGCATATTTTGTTCTTTTTACCCAATATGAGTGAGATGTGGCCAGAAAAGATATACTATAGGGAAACGAGGAAAAAGGTGAGCAAGATGAATGAAATTGTGGAACAGTTCGAAGTCACATTCAATCAAATCCATCAGCATTTGAAGGAATTGAACGGCTTCCCGAAAAATGATAATTTCGCTGAACTCCTACAACGATCAAAATTGAAGCACAGTGTGATCCGTGTTCACTTCGATCAACTGAAGCAATATGCGAAGTTGAGAAATGCAATCGTGCACGAGCGGATCAGTGGAGATTACTTTATTGCAACACCTCATAAAGATGTTGTCGAGCATTTGAAGAAAATTAAACAAACGCTTGATCAACCGCCTGAAGCCCTTGATTTTGCGACCCGTCCCGTCCTTTTCTTTAAAGAAGATACAGCTATTACACATATCATAGAAGCTTTTGATCAGCACGGAATTTCGCAATTTCCTATTTATACTAAAGAGCGGAATTTTCTCGGGCTGCTCACAAATGATGGCATCGTTCGCTGGCTCTCTCAAACGATGGTAGACGGCCATGCACGGTTGGAAGACATCACCCCAAAAGAGGTGTTACATCACGAAAAAAATACTAATGTAGAGTTTTTAGGAGCAAATGCGACCGTTTTCGAGCTCGAAGAACGTTTCGAAAAAAGCTTGGATGAGGATCGGAAGCTAAAAGCTGTCATTTTAACGGAGTCAGGAAGTCCTGATGACTTGCCGATGGGTATTGTCACAACATGGGATTTGATTAAAGTCGACCGCCAGGAGGACGATGAATGATCTGTTTATCAGAATCATAAGGAACATGATTGAACGCCCGGCTGTTTAGGTATATGATGGAAGCAACAACTATTTGGAGAAGGGAATGTTCGATTTTGCACGAACGCAGACATGAGCCTTTCCGTTACCCCTTCCACGTACCACTCCCGGGGTTTTATAACAAAAAAACCAACAGACATATATCCGGTCCTATAAGCATTAATGATATAAGTATGAACGGCTTACGTTTTTCTGCCGCTCCCGAACCCGGCTTGTCCACGAAAGATGAAGTATTTCTTTCGTTCATCTATGAAAATGAGACATTCACAGCAGAAGGCAGAGTCATTTGGTTGAAAATGGAAGACCAAAACATGACATGTGGCGTCCATGTATTCGGATTTCCGGAACGTTTGAAAAATATCATCCAACAACTTGGAGATTCACTTGATGAGGTCACAAATCCACTGTTGGAATCACAGTCTCCATAATGGAGGCTCTTTTATTTGGCTTTTTTTAGGGACCTCAAGTCATCCAAATATTGGATGACTTGAGGTCCCTTGAATTTCCATTTATTCCTTTGCTGCTCTGCGACGGAAGAATTCTGTCACTTTCGTCGATAAATCATCGAAATACGTATAGACGACCGGGATAAGCACAAGTGTAAAGAAACTTGAAACGGTCAACCCGAAAATGATCGTGACTGCTAGTGGCTGCTGAGCTTCTGCCCCTCTACCAATACCAATGGCCAGTGGGACCATTCCTAAGATTGTCGTCAATGTCGTCATCAAAATCGGACGCATCCGGTTAGGACCTGCTTCCAGAATTGCTTCATACCGATCGTAGGATTTCCGTCTTAGAATATTAATGTAATCTACTAAGACGATCGCATTGTTGACCACAATACCTGCCAGCATAATGATCCCGACAAAGGCAGGCAGGCTGAATGGCAATCCTGTCATAAACAACCCGCCTGAAATTCCAATGACAGTAGCAGGGAGTGAAAACATGATGATAAAAGGAAATAGGAAGTTTTCAAACTGAATCGCCATTACAGCATAAACAAGAAAGATTGAAAAAATCAGGGCCAGAGATAAGTCACCAAAGGCATCCTGCATATCCTGAGCTTCTCCCCCGATGCTATAGGAATACCCATCAGGAAAATTCAATCTCTCCAATTCAGCTCTAACTTCTTCTGTTGCTGTACCTAAATCGCCATCTCCGATTTCCGCTTCCACATTCACTTGAGGCTGCTGGTTTTGGCGGAGAAGCGATACAGGGCCTTGAACTTGATTCAGCTCAGCTATCGTCGCTAATGGAATCAGGGCACCATTCGGTGTTTGCACAGGCATCCCCTCTAAATCTGCAATGGTCTGCCTCTCTTCTTCCGGTAAAATGAATCGGACATCGATTTCATCCGCTCCATCTCGATATCGTGTCGCAATTTGCCCATTGAAACCCAGTTGGACTTGTCCAATCACTTGTTGATCGGTCAAACCATACTGTGCCGCTTTCTCTTGATTGACATCAATTTGCATTTCAGGACGGCCCTCCTCAGTCGATGAGGTGGCATTATTGACTCCATCAATTTCATTCATCATATAAGCAACTTGGCCGGCCAGCTGGTCCAACACTTCATATTCAGCACCATTCAATTGAACTTGCAATGGTGCACCAGTGCCTAGACCTGCATCCATCTCACTTACCTGAATTTCAGCTCCTGGGATACTTGATAGAGATTCATCTATTTCTTCCATCACTTGCTGTGTCGTTTTGTCCCGTTCTCCTGGTTCGACAAGCTGGATCGTATAGGAGGCAAAATCTGAAGACCCATTGCCTACACTCCCCATGCCGCCACCGCCGATCGACAGATAACTGACATCAATGATCTCCTGGAAATCCTCGATACGGGAATCCACTTCCTCAGTGAGCGCCTCTGTTTCTTCCATTGACGTACCTTCTGGCATGTTGACCCGGACTTCGACCTGTCCTTGATCAGAAGGCGGAATGAACTCTGTTCCTATCAGCGGAATTAAAGCGACACTGCCTGCGATGAGTGCAGCGGTGATCGCGAGTGTGGTTTTCCTGAATTTCAGCACCCAGCGTAATATCGATCGGTATCCATCATTGACTTTATCAAGAAACCGATCGAACCAATAGCGGCGCCCGTTCTCTTTTAATGATTTGGTAAGCAATTTTGACGAAAGCATCGGAATCAACGTTACAGAAACAGCGAGTGATGCGATTAAAGCGAACATGATCGTCAGCGCCAGCGGTGTGAACAGTTCTGAAGCGATGCCTTCAACAAAAATAATCGGAAGAAAAACCACTAGTGTAGTGGTTGCAGAAGCTACAACTGCAGGAGCAAGCTCTGACGCTCCTTCTTTGGCCGCCTCCACCATCGAGTAACCCCTCTGCCGATAACTGACGATGTTCTCTAAAATGACGATCGAGCTGTCCACCATCATTCCGATCCCGAGAGCAAGGCCTCCCATCGTCAACACATTCAATGTTTCTCCAGTGAAGTACATTAAGGTGAAGGTGGAAATGATGGCAATCGGAATCGATAGCCCGATGACAAGGGTTGCTCGTATGCTTTTAAGGAAAAGCAGGAGCACGAGTACCGAGAAAATCCCACCAAGGATGATGTTCAAAACGACACTATTGATGGATATTTTTATGAATTCGGACGTGTCGAGCACGATATCTGTTCCGACACCTTCTGGAAGATCGCCTTCCAACTCATCCATAGCCGTGCGTACGTTATCGGATGTCTCCACTGTATTCGCATCCGTTTTTTTCAGGATGGACAATACTACTGAGGAAGATCCGTTCACTTTGCTGATTGTATTCGAATTGGTCAATGTTTCTTTGACCTCGGCAATTTGATCAAGCGTGACTTGAGCCCCTGTCGGCGATTGAATAATAGTACTTTTCACATCGTCAATGGAACCGAATTCCCCATCTATACGAATTTGCAGATCTTTTTGTCCTTTTTCGATACTCCCTGCTGAAGCGGACTGGTTACTCGCATTCAGCGCTTGAATCACCGTTTGAGAATCAAGGCCGTACTGAGCCATCTGGGCTCTATCAACAAGAACCTGAGCTTCACTGACTTTACCACCCTCAACACTTACAGAAGCGACACCTTCCTGCCTTTCCAGAAAAGGTACGAGCCGATTTTCAGCGATTTCCTGAAGTTCTGCCGGCGTGTCTCCTGATAATCCGACAGTCATGATCGGCAGTTGCTGGGGATCGAATCGCAGTACGCTTGGATCTGTAGCTCCTTCCGGAAGAAGATCTGTAACCTGATCGACATTTTCACGGACTTGGAGCAAGGTACTATCTAAATCCACACCTGTGTTAAATTGTAATAAAACGAGTGAAGCTCCAGCCTGAGATTGCGACTGAAGCACTTCAAGCCCTTCAATACTGCTTACCGATGATTCCACAGGTCGGCTGACGAGCTTTTCCACCTCTTGAGGGGCCGCCCCCTCGTAAGATGTAGAAACGACAGCAATCGGCAAATCGATTTCAGGATAAAGATCGATGGTCAAACTCCTCAGTGATACGAAGCCAAGAGCAAGAATAGCCGCAACAACCATAATGACGCCAACTGGTCTTTTGACAGAAAGATTAACGAGCTTCATCAGAGTCTTCCTCCTTCATGATGCTCACCTTATCTCCATCAGAAAGGGTCAACTGGCCCGTCGTAATCACTTCAGCATTTTCCGGGAGATCAGCTGAAATAGCAGTGAAATCTGATTGCCCTTCCAAAACTTCGACATCCACACGTACCGCCTTTTCATCCACCACGTGGTACACATAAGTGGCGTCATTTTCTTCTACAACGCTGTCAGTCGGCACTATTAACGTATCTTCAACCACATTTTCCGGCAGCAGGAATGTTGCCATCATGCCTGGCTTAATTTTTTCTTTATCATTACCGACAGTAGCTTCCACCGGATACAGACCGGTATCATCCGGTACGGACGATACATAAGCTACTGTTGCTGTCACTTTCTGATTTAAAGAAGAAATCTCTACCTCTATTTCTTCTCCTTTTTCAAACAAAGGCAGTTGTTCAGCCGTGACAGATGCTGTGACTGTCATCGGGTTCAAACTGACGACTGTGGCAAAAGGCTGTTGGTTCGTAACAAAGTCTCCTTCGCCGGCGTTCATAGTAGAGACTTCTCCTGTGGCAGGTGCTGTAACAGCCTCATTGGAAGCCTGGTCCTGTGCCTGGCTTAGTTGGACGTTCGCTTGTTCGACCTGCAGTTCCGCTTGGTCAACAGCTACACGTGCCTGCTCAAACTGCTGTTCAGCCTGATCAACCTGTGCCTCAGCTTGTCCTGCAGCTGATGAGGATTGGCCTTTTTGCCCTTGTAATTGCTGGTACTGAGCTTTCGCTTGATCTGCTCTATTTTGCGCCTGTTCATAAAGGGCTTCAGGGACGGTTCCTTCCTCCACCAACTTCTTTGTTTCATCTGCAAGCTGCTGGGCTTGCTCGTATTGTTGTTGAGCAGCCTGAGCCGCTTGAGCAGATTGACTTGCTTCTGACTGGGAAGCTTGTTCAGCAAGATCTACTTGCTCCTTTGCATTTTCAACTCCCCGTTCTGCCTGTCGTTCAGATATTCGAGCATTTTCCAACTGTTTTTCTGCTTGTTGAACAGCCAACTGTTGAAGTTCCACCTGGCTCTCCCCTGTCCCAGGGTCCACGACACCAATCGTTTCCCCTTCTTCTACCCGGTCACCTTTAGAAACGTTCAGTGTTACCAGTTCGCCTGGGGTCCGCGCTGTCACAGGTGACGAATCAGCTGATGTAGCACGCCCGACTATTTTGCGATCGACAACAAAGTCCTCTTTCTTAATGTTCTCTACCTCTACAGGAGTGATTCGTTCCTCGACATCTTCACTTGCATCCTCCTGTGTACAAGCGGTTACAAAGATGAGCAGCACTATCAAAATGGACAACCGTTTCATTCAATACTCCCTCTCATTAAAACTTTCAATAACAAACATCTATGTTATTCTCGCACTTTTCCGACTTAAGTATATACTCCCCTGCAAACAAGCTTAAAATCCCGATATTTTAAGACTATCTCCACACTGACCAAGTAGTCATAATTACGATTAATGTTACTAAACTGCGAATTGTAATGCAACTTGTAGGATGGAATCGAAATTGACAAAATTGTGTCTGATTCAGTCCTGTTACTGTTCATTTTTACTGTGGAATGATATGAATAGCTGCCCGGCATATCCCCATCCCTAATTTAAGGACTGTAACGATGGAAAGCAGAGGACAGAAAAAAAGCCGAACCCTTATAGGTTCGGCAAAGCATTCATTGTAGATTGTTCCCGATCTGAGCTACAATCAAATCCAGTTTTTTGACTTTCGGCAGATCATATTCCGGAAAACGCTCATCAAAATGGGCAAAGAGCGGCTCTAAAGCTTCATCTTCCAGTAATTCTTCGTAAGTTTTGAACGTATGCTGATATTGGCGGATGTACCGTTTCATTTTCTTATCGAACCCTGACAAGTGATATGTTGATGAATAGTCAAAAGCTTTGACAATGTCACTATCATACGTCGGAAAACTAGGGTTGAGGGTGTGCAGCATTGAGGCTGCTAAAGGAAACTGCATGGTAGGATTCCCTTTGTGGTTCTTCACTTCATATAAACTCTTTGTAATTTGAACGATGTTCGGTCGCTCATAACCCCTTTGTTCTTCCATCAGCTTGAAGTAGTAGTTTTCAAACTCTTTCGTCAAACTCGGATTGTCCAATCGGAAAAAGTGACGGAAGATGAATTGATACAATGTGTCGTCCGGGACGTACGTATCTTGATAGACGGTATGGAGGTAAAGATACACGTCCAGTTTTTCAAGCGGTATTCGATTCACCACTTTTTCGTGATC
Organism: Halobacillus sp. H74; assembly: GCF_052246715.1. Taxonomy (NCBI): domain Bacteria; kingdom Bacillati; phylum Bacillota; class Bacilli; order Caryophanales; family Bacillaceae; genus Halobacillus; species Halobacillus sp. H74. The sequence continues at coordinate 57,377 of NZ_JBQQCI010000001.1, forward strand.
TTCTAATAATAAATCTTTCAAGTCGTTCGCCGTTCTGTATTTCATCAATAATCACCTCTATTCGCTTATTCCACACAATTGAAACAGGGAAACCCCTAAAAGAAAAGATTCTATAACTATCTCTAATTCTATTTTACATAAGAAACAGTTATATTCCAAAGGAAATCAAATATCCGAACTGAGAAAAACGAGTCCGGGATTTTGCTTGAGGACATTTCTGATTAACCGATAGTAGAAAGGAAGGAGGGATTTAATGGACATTGCAGCCTTATCAATGGCGATGAGCACCACCCAGTTAAAACAGCAATCCAGCTTGGCAATGATGGACAAAGTTAAGGGTGATGCAGAAGAGAGAGGGAATCAAATGGTGGAGATGCTTGAACAATCCGTTCCTCATCCTGACCTTGGTAACCGTATTGATGTAAAAGGATAAGCATAAGGAAGGCAGTGGTTGAGAGCCGCTGTCTTTCTATCTATCAAGAAGGAGCTGTCATTGATGGCAAAGAAATTAGCTTGGACTGGATTCATTATGTTTATGGCAGGGATCGGGATTTTTCTAATTAACTTCATGACACCCTTCCACTTCCTCGTCCCCCTGCTCACCATTGGCGGTATATGTATAATGGCAATTGCCACAATCCTTTCCATTAGACGTGAGACGTGATCGAATAAAGCAGGATAATAAAAAAATTCACCCGAGCCGGGAGAAAGATGAAGTGTATCGTTACGAAGGATGGGGAGTTTTCGCATTTTAATAATGAAAGCACTTTTGACAAATAAAAAAAAGCCGCTAAAAACAGCGGCTAAGTAAGTTTACTCATTATTGTTTTCGTCTTCCATGGTGTCTTCGTTAGTGGCGCCATCTTCACCATTTCCGTTTTCACCATCAGTCATATCACCCTGGTCTTCTTTCTTATCATCATTCTTGTTCATGTCGTTTTCTTCAGTGCCCTGGTCTTCCATATCTCCATTTTCGTTGTTATTTCCTTCTTCCACGTTTTCCTCAGTGCCCTCATCCTGCGGTTCTTCCTCCGAAGCACAAGCACCAAGCAAAGAGATGGCCAAAATTGCAACCGAAAGTTTTAATAGCAATGCTTTCATTGGTGATTCCTCCTTTTTAATGATTACGAAATCTAGTATGTCCCATATTGGGAAAATTCATCCATAAAATCAAAAATTATATAAAAAAACTACTACAGCCTCCTGTCTGAATATAGAAGGTCCGACTATGTTATGATTCAGCTTTAGAGATCACCATTCAATTAAAGCGTCATTTGCTATGTTAATTTTGATAAAGCGATAGGAAAACGGGATTCGTGCTAAAGTGAATGAAGATATCGTAAGGAATTTGTACTGAAAGCAACATGGCAGCTGCTTTTTCGTCAGGAAGAAAAGAGTGATTGGTAGAGAGGGTGATAATAAATGATGATCGTCAGTTTCCTTCTTATCGGCTGGATATTAAGTTGGTTTAAATTCAATCGAATGTTCATCCAAGCATTTAAAGAGTTGTTTAATAAGGAAATTACTATTTCAAGCTATTATTTCATTTTCTTTTGTGTCGGTACCATTGGTGACTTGATTTTATTTATAAGAGGAGTATATGATATTTGGTTATATCAATAATAATTGCCTTCAGTGTAACAATGGAATATAAAACAGAACGAGACGGGGACAATACGATAACTGCCACTGGTATAGACGAACAATAAAGTAGAATGGATCAAACGGAGCGTATGCATTTATTGCTTCATAAAGAAAACCCGAACGAATTCGGGTTTTCTAGCGGAAAAATTCTTTTGTCACAGCCTCGTTTTTTACTTACTATTTGTACTGTTATTTAAACTATTTAGATTGACAGCGGATTTTTTGTGCTTATTTCAAGGCAAACATGATTTCCGCTTCACAAGCAACTTCTCCATCAACAGAAGCTGTAGCTTTACCTTTCCCCATCGGGCCTTTGATCCGAACGATTTCCACTTCCAGTTTCAAACGGTCCCCCGGTTTCACTTGGCGTTTGAAGCGACACTTATCAATGCCTGTAAAGAAAGCGAGTTTCCCCTGATTTTCTTCTTTTTTCAACATGGCTACTGCACCCATTTGTGCTAAGGCTTCTGTAATCAGCACTCCAGGCATTACCGGATAATCCGGGAAGTGACCTTGGAAAAAGGGTTCATTTACGGTTACATTTTTGTACCCGACCGCACGCTCTCCTTCTACGAGTTCTTCGACTTGATCAATTAACAGAAAAGGATAACGGTGGGGGATAATTTCTTTGATTGCTTGTATGTCTAACATCATCTGGCTCCTTTCTTCTTTCATTACTTTATTATAAGGGTACAACCACTATGGGACAAAGTTTTTTCGGGGTTTCTGTTTTAGATAATGAGAAATGGGAAATTATATCTCTAAGTTCACATTTTACAACATTAGAAAAGGAGGGACTCCTCATGCTTTGGACCATCTTGATAGTGCTCCTTGTACTTTGGTTGCTCGGTGTAATCGGCGGTATTGCAGGTAATTTGATTCACCTGCTGCTGGTCATTGCTCTTATCGTTCTTATTGTACGTCTTGTACAAGGACGGGGAGGATTATAGGGGTAAAACCATAATCACTCCGCCATGTTTAAGCAAAGTAAACCTTTGAACGGTGAAAAAACCGCTGAGACTTAATAATCTCAGCGGTTTTCTTTGTGTTATAAGTTTTTCAGGAGCTTCGAGTAAGCTCAGACTGGTCAAATGAACTTGTTGCCAAAGTCTGTTCTGAACTGCCGGCCATTCGCGTGTGCTTCATTTCTTTGACCGGGCTGGAAGGACTCATCCAGCATGTGTACCATGATCCTTCTTTTATGACGGGGTCCAAATCAAAAAGGTCATAGCTGCAGTGCTCAGATATTTCTTTAAGTTCGTTTTTGTTCGGTAATGAGAAAAGATTGGAATGAGCTACAAAAAAACTGTTGAAGGCAGAGGAAAAGGCTTCCCCATGTTCTGTTTCATTGATAGGAGTGATGACAGAAAGCAGCCCCTGCCCCCTCACATAGTGATGAAGATGATTCAATAACTCTCTCCTTGACGAGGGATGAATATAATGAAAAATATTATGCAATAAGACAACATCCACCTTTTCATCATTCGCAGGCTTCCATTCATTGATATCCCCGACTTCAAATTGAATGTTCGGAAATTCTTCTGATAGCTCTCGCGCACGGTCGATTACTTTTTGGTTGATATCGACACCAGTCATCTGAACATGTGGAAACTCCGCAGCCAGCTTCCTCAGGTACCCCCCATGTCCACATCCAAGATCGACGATGGTTTCTACCTTTTTATCCCGAATCATTTTCTTGATCTTTTTAATGGCGAAGTGTTCCAGCAAAGCTGATGTCTCAGCCACGACTCCCCCGTGAAGGTCATGATTGAACTCCGCACGTTCATGCGATTTCATGATAGCAGGGTATTGCAGCATCGTAGGGAAATGCAGTTCCATCATCTCTTTCAGTAAAGCTTTCACACCAGGAGAAGCATCATTTCCCATCAGGCTGGCACATCTTCTTTTAGACGTGCGGTAGCGGTCGTTCGGTCTTTTCTTCAAATGTTTAACAGCTACACCGACTTTCACCCAGGAAGCCAATAAATCATGAGGATATCCTGTTTTCTCACTGATGGCTTCTACCGTCCGCGCACTTTCGAATTCATCAAATAATCCTAATTCTGACCCGACATACGCATGCCAACTCGGCAGAAAGGACTCATTTTTTTTCATCCACTTTCTAGCCTGCATGACGTTTATCCACTCACTCATGTAATCATTCCTTTCTCATTCCTTTTCCAGGGATAATCTTCCGCTTCAGAGAAAAGATACTGGTGCTGTTTATGATCCGATACCTTTATCTTTCTCGCCGGAAGCATACTTCCTTGTATCGCTCGATCCAGCAAATTGAAATCCCATCTTCCAAGCCCGGATATATTCAGCATTTGTTTGACATGAAGCTGATCATCATCATAAATACGCTGCACTGCAAGCATTCTGAACTTACGCCACCATTCATATTGAAAGGAATATACAAGAGCGGACAAGTGACTCAAGGTCAGTAAAAAGGAGACACGAGGTCTTCTGACATCTTCATAATAATGAAGATGGTCGGTATAGCGCTTATTTTCTTCCTTGCACCATGCCAATAGTTCTCCAAGCACATCTGCATCCTGGATCGCCAAGTTCATTCCCTCACCAGCCATCGGATGAACCGTGTGAGCCGCATCTCCGATAATAGCCAAACTGCCTGTATAATAACGATCTACATGATAAGTGTAAGGGATCATCAACTGGACTTTTTTCCAGTCCTTAATATTTCTTACACCTGCGGACAGTTCCGGTTCCAGTTCACTATAAGCTTGATAAAGATACTCCAATCCCTTCTCCTTGATCGTCTTATACTCTCCTGCTTTAATGAGGAAAACAGTCCTCACTTCATTATCAGGTAAAGGGAATAAGCCGAGAAAACAACTGGTACTCGTAATGATTTTACCTTTTGTAAAATCTTCTGGCCTGGGTATCGTCACGGTCAGAAAATGGTGGTTATAATCTTTCCGTTCCACTTGGACATTCATGGCATCACGTGTAGGCGAACTTCGACCTTCCGCCCCTATGTACACCTGAGCCTGGATATGGAATGTTTCCTTTCTCCGCTTCACTTTTGCCATGCCATTTTCAAATCCTAAAAATCTCGTTCCGGGTAGATAATGAAAATACTCTTCATATGACTTTCCTTTATTCCTGAGGATCTCTTTAGTCTTCTCATGGGGCACCATCAACGCATGATCGTAATTACTTGCGACCCTGCTATAATTCAGTTCTGTAAGATTGATTTCCTGAGGCAGTTCTCCATGATTGCGATTCACCTCCTGGAACCTCAATTGATCGATAGGATGTCCGTTTTCTTCAATTTGGTCTAACACTCCCAGGCGCTCAAGGATGGCTAATGTTTTCGGTTGAATAAGCTCTCCTTTATAAGCGTTGGATTCCTTAGATAACTGTTCTGCAATGACGACGTGGACACCCCGTCTCGCTAATTTCACAGCCAGCGTCAAACCTCCGACTCCTCCACCAGCAATGAATACCTCTGTTTTCAAGCCTGTACCCTCCCTTCTGCGTCAACTCGTTGTATGTTTTTCATTCCCTAAATCATAAGTTGAAAACATCTGTGGGGTTGAATATGTTAGATAAGACTGGATTTCGAGAATATAGTGTGAATAAGGGGGCTGCGGGAAACGATTCGCTTTCCGTGGGCGTGCGCTGAGCCTCCTCAGGCTACACCTTCCGGGGTCTCATCTAACCCGCGTGTCTCACAGGAGTCTCATCGTTCCCCTCCGCCCCCCTGCCATATAACGTACCTCGGCGCCGTTCAGTGTGCTATCTATTATTGGAATGGCAGTGAATTGCTCAGCCGCCTAATGTAGAGTCCATTGAAAGAAGACCACTTGTTTTTGGAGAAAAATCCTTTTGTGAAGTGATTTATGCACCCTAGCCACCTAGAATACCAACCTCTGAACGTCGGAGACTCATTCTGAAAAGGGAGGGGCCATTCTTCAAGAACAGATGGGTTGTCTGGGCGATAGAGCTAGACGAGTTGGTTCCCGGCCAGCCCACCTCCTCATAACGCAGCGGACCCAAAGTGTCTTAATAGCTGAGTCACCCAGATAAAAAGGGGACTTCCGTGGAGTGAGAGAGGGAGTTTCTTTCTCATATAAAGAAAAAACACGAGCCAGGTTGGCTCGTGTTCGCATAGAAAGGCTGTTTGCACATATAATGTAGGACAAGCTGCCTTCTTCTCTATTCCGTTTTCGTTACAAAATTCCAAATATGTTTCCACGTATCCATTTCCAGCGCATCTGTTGGGTTTCCTTCACCGATCACACCGTAACCGACCATCAATCCTAACACTAAAGCGACTGCACTGAAGAGCAGGACAAGGATGATACGCAGCCAAATAGGCAGAACGCGGCGGCGTCCTTTCTTTGAAGCTTTTTCTTCCTTCACAGATTTTTGCTTCTTGGACGATTCTTTCTTCGCTGTATTCTGTTTCGTTGCTTCATCTAGGGCTTTACGCTTTTTTTCTCTTTCCTGCTCTTTATTAAGCTTTTTCCCTTTTGAATTAGGATTTGTTGCCATGGTCGTCATACTCCTTACGTTTATGATCTCAGTTGATTAACAAGCCCCATCATCTGATCACCTGTCGATATGGATTTCGCATTGAATTGGTAAGCTCGCTGTGCCATCAACATATCTGTCATTTGTTTCGATACATCCACATTGGATGCCTCGAGTGTCTTGTTTTTCATTTCAATATCGCCACGGGGCAGGTCTTCCATGATTCCATCCGGGTTTATACCATCCGGAATTCGGAAACGGTTATCTCCTGCCGCTTCAAGCATACGAGGACGGACTGCCTCTGTGACGCTAAGCTCCCCTTCTACCGCCTGTCCATCTCCGCGCTTCACTAGAATGGAACCATCTTGATCGATAGAAATCCCTTGGAACCCTTCTTCTAAGACAATATTCTCTCCATCTGCTCCGATTACCGGATGTCCATTAGAGTTTGTGAGCAGGACTTGTCCGTTGGCGATCGGATTCAAATAAAAGTTACCAGCTCTCGTAAATTGGGTCTCTGGCCCGGTTTCTGTCTCAACACGAAGCTGAAATAAATGATTATCCCCTAAAAGGGCAACATCCAGGTCTCTCCCTGTATTTTGCAGGCTCCCTTGTCTATAATCGAGGTTCGTATGTCCAAGTCTAGCACCTGCCCCTATTCTGACACCTTCCGGGGTTGTACGTCCAACCTGAGCATGCTCATGTGATTGATTATCGATTTGTTGAAAAAGTAACGAAGAAAAGTCAGCGCTTCGACTTTTATAGCCCGTGGTCTCACTATTAGACAAGTTATTCCCTATCAAATCCAACTTGCTTTGCAGCTGCCCCATTGTGACTGCTGATTGGATCATCGAACGATTAATCAATGCTGACACTCCCTTAACGTATTCTACCGATTTCAGTCACTGTTTTCTGCATGCTCTGGTCATACGCTTTTAACACACGTTGATTCATTTCGAACGAGCGATATGTATTCATCATTTCCGTCATCGTTCTATTAGCATCCACATTCGACTGCTCAAGGAAATTTTGCCGTACATTGAATTCTACAGCTCCATTTTCTCTTGCATTCTCGACCGGCTCACCATTTTCTGCCGCTTGGAACAAGTCATTTCCTTCTTTCACCATACTCCCAGCTTCAGGGCTGTAAGAAAGTCCAAGGGGAATTTCCTGTCCATCAACCGTCAAGGTACCATTTGAAGAAAGATCGAACTCCATCCCGCCAGTGTTGATCGGGCTCCCTGTATCATCAAGCACATAATACCCTTGATTCGTTGTTAAGAACCCTTCTCCATCCACAGTGAAGTTACCATTTCGAGTATATCTTTCTTCTCCTGCTTCGTTTTGTACATTAAAAAAAATTGAGCCTGATTCATCAGGAACTGTTCCCTGGATAAGGGCGAAATCTGTGCCGACACCTGTTTCCCTTATGTCTCCCTGGGCAAACGAGGGAATGGCTTCTTGCATATATACACCTGTGTTAAGGGACCCTACATGGCCGCGTACAGGTACATTAAACCCTCGTGACACAGGAATCGATTCGCTTCCCATTTGCTCAATCAAAAGCTCTGGAAATGCCCTCATCGTTCCTTGATCCGCTTTATATCCTGGAGTATTGGCATTCGACATATTGTTCGACAATGTTTCCTGCATGCGTTGATTCGCCATCATACCTGAGGCAGCTGTGTAAAATCCTCTTAACAAGGTGATCGCTCCTTCCGTAGTGGTCCGTGTGAATTAGAACTTCGTAGAAATACGCTTATCGATATTTTCAAGCATGATGCCTGTACCAGTAGCTACGCAGTCCATCGGCGCTTCAGCAACAAGGACAGGAACTTTCAATTCTTCTGCAAGCAGCTGGTCGATGCCATGGAGAAGTGCACCGCCTCCTGTCATAATCACTCCACGGTCGATGATGTCTGCAGATAATTCAGGTGGAGTGCGCTCCAGCACTTGTTTAGCAGCTTGAATGATGACTTGAACAGATTCACGCAGCGACTTTTCTATTTCATTAGAATTAACGGAAATCGTACGTGGCAATCCTGACACCATGTCACGCCCGCGGATTTCGATTTCCTCATTCCTCGAACCTGGAAATACAGTTGCTACACTTATTTTAATGTCTTCTGCCGTACGTTCACCTATGAGGAGCTTGTATTCTTTCTTAATGTATTGCAGAATTTCATGATCAAACTTATCTCCGGCCATTTTGATAGAAGAAGCCGTGACAATATCACCCATGGATAGTACAGCGACATCTGTCGTGCCACCACCGATATCTACAACCATATTTCCACTCGGTTGGAAGATATCCATTCCGGCGCCGATCGCTGCCACCTTGGGCTCCTCTTCTAGATATACTTTTTTTCCGCCTGATTTTTCTGCCGCTTCTTTGATAGCTTTCTGCTCCACTTTGGTGATATTCGTCGGGCAGCAGATCAACATGCGCGGTTTGGATAAAAAGCCCCGCACATTAGTTTTTTGAATAAAATGCTTAAGCATCGCTTCTGTCACATCAAAATCAGCAATGACACCATCCTTCAGCGGGCGGATAGCTTCAATGTTTCCTGGCGTACGTCCCACCATTCGACGAGCTTCTTCCCCCACCTCAAGTACTTTACCTGTATTACGGTCCATAGCCACCACAGACGGTTCATTCAATACTATTCCTTTACCTTTCACATGGATGAGCACATTGGCTGTACCAAGGTCAATTCCTATATCTCTCGCAAACATGTCCTGTAGATCCTCCCTATTGTAAAAAAGCATAATCGCCCCTTGAAACATAGCAGGTCTTTAGGAGCTGCTATGCGGGCAATGAAATCGAAACTTCGATAACTTATGTTTCCCAATTGTTGAAAGTATATTTCCATTTAAATATTGCACATCTAATTCTATATTCTATCACAAAATTACGACATTCGTCTTATGGGAAATGAAAAAAGTTACCAAGTATCGAGGAATTTTGACAAAGGGAGGTGTCCTGCTTATAAAAGGGGCTGGACTGGTTGATCATCCAGGAATTGTGACTTGTACTTTCTGCGTGTCGCTTCTCCACCGCGCAAATGACGTATTTCTTTATGGTGATCGAGAATTTTCTTTACTTCCTTAGCTAACTCAGGATTCACCTCAGGAAGTCTTTCTGTCAAGTCTTTATGGACCGTACTCTTTGAAACGCCAAATTCCTTGGCGATCACTCTCACCGTTTTTTTCGTTTCAATAATGTGTTCCCCAATCTTGATGGTCCTCTCTTTGATGTAATCATGCACTCCACTCGCCTCCTGTGATTGACTATCCAGGGGAGGGGCTACTAGAAAAGCGCTTTTATTAGGTTATAGGGGTGGTTTACTCTAGATGTCTTTTCATGATGTATCACCCTGGATGTTACCGAGTGCTCGGTTATCCTCATTGTATTAATAAAAGTTCCCAGATATGCCACAGGATGCAAGGACTGATGAATTAGACCAATTCAGCTGTTGTTGTGTTTTCATAAGCTGTTTTATAGAAGTCGGCGAAGTTCTTCACTTATTCCATTAAAGCGTCATAAGGACAAAAAGCTGTTGTTTATATAGGAGGACCGTCACCTTCACCCTCCTTCTTTGAGTTGCTTTTCCTGTCCGGGGTTCCAGGTAATTTCTCACCGATCAGTTTTAAATTACGAGCGATAATAACTAAAATGAGTAAAATTCCAGCCAATAGGATTTCACCATATTTCCTCACTCCTCACTACGGGTTTCTTACCTTCACTTGCAAATGAAAAAAGAAACTTTTTTTGCTTACAGTAACATAAAACAGAAATCCATTGAATTCCCGGCGAAAATTTTCATATGAATAATGATAGCTTTAAGCAGCGATGGAAGCATTCACCATGAATAGCAAGAACAGAACCTTTTGAGAATTGAAGATAGATATAGTGGATTTACAATTACGTTGGGGCTTTTTACCGTTGCAAGAGGATGGAAAACATGAGGGAATAGAGTTTTTTAACCAAAAAAAAAAAAATGAGGGCATAACCCTCATTTTTTAAGCTTGAGTATTAGAGATGGAAGATGCACTATCTTCATCTGGAGTTTGCTCTTCTTCTTCTGATCCAGGAGTAGTATCTTCATCGCTATTTGTTTCTTCATCTGTTGGTTGTTCTTTATCTTCTGTTGGTTGTTCTGTGTCTTCTGTTGGCTGTTCTGTATCTTCAGTAGGCTCTTCAGATGGTGCTTCTTCTTCTTCTGAAGCTTCATCTGTCGGCGCTTCCTCTTCCTCTGTCGCTTCTCCAGCCTCATCCGCAATTTGGCTCATTGGTTGACCAAAGAAATCTTCCGGGTTTACCGGTTGGCCATCACTACGAACTTCGAAGTGGACGTGGACACCGCTTGCTTGTCCAAAGGAATTACGACCTGCTGCCCCGAGTGCATCCCCTTGAGAAACATCAGAACCGGCCAAAACTTCAACCTCTTCTAAACTAGCATAGACCGTTACCAAATTGTTATCATGTTTGACTTCGACGACATTCCCATAAAGTGGGTCTTCTTTCACTTCTGTGACTGTTCCTGATAGAGCAGCTGTTACTTCAAATGCTTCTCCATCTTCTCTAGTAATATCTACGCCTTCACTTTGGTAGTACTTATTGTTGTATAGGACCAGTGCACTTTCTTGATCTTCCTCGGACGCGTCATAGTCATAGAATTTTGTGACAATCGAAGCTGTTTGCTCATCTGCTACCGGCATTTCCAAGTTTTCCTGATTGTCCATGACTGGCACAGAATCCTGACCTTTGTCATTTGTCAGGTATTCATCTTGCACTTCAGACTGTGGCTGCTCAGCGATTTTGTCTTCCAAATCACTCGCTCCCTGCTGATACCAGAACACTCCTACTAGAACTAATGCGGCTACGGACAAATACAAAGCTGGATACAACCATTTCTTGCGCATCAAGCGTTTAAACTTTAATTTTGTCACGCTTTTTTTACCTTCCTCTTTCATGTTCATCACCTCAAAAACCATTCTGAACACTTATGAGGGATTATATACATTTAGAAGAAAATTTTATATGAATTACTCTGTAGAAATTCTTATCAAGCCCCTTTTTTCAATGATTATTCAGTTATGAAACAAAAGGAAAAATGTTGAGTCACCCCATCCCTTTTCTCATATCATAAAAAAAGAGCTGCCTCTGCAGCTCGCTCAATTGACTGGTTTTTCCCCGTTAAGAGAAGCCGTCTGTGTACTCAATGGGGAAATTTCAATGTCTTGATAATAGTGGTGGATGATCTCTTTATAATCTTTCCCCGTTTTTGCCATGCCGTTAGCTCCATATTGGCTCATCCCTACGCCATGTCCGTAACCTTTAGTTGTGAAAATAACGTGTTCGCCTTTTTGTTGAATAGAAAAATCACTGGAAGGCAGCTCGAACTTTTCACGGATTTCTCTCCCGGAAAATGTTTGAGAACCTAAGTGTACTTCATCTACACGATTTCCTTCTGTTTTGGTCATCGTAGATTGTTGGATACCCGCACCTACGCTGACTCCCAGCGTTTGTTCGAGCTGAGCGACCGTAATGATTTTTTGATCTGAAAATTTAGGTGACCCTTGATCCCAGGGGCTTTCTACACTTTTCAAATAAGGAATGTCATGCTCCCAGTAATCTCCCGCATTTTCTGTAAAACCATTACTCGTCGAAAAGAAAGAAGCTTCGATCGGTTCCCGTTCATATGTTATGATTTCGCCTGCTGTCGCTTTCACGGCCTGGTTGATTTTTTCCATATTATCAGCATAACTGTCCTGCCACAAAGTTCTCAGTTCTTTATCATCCTTATACACTTGATGAGAAACCGTATCAGTCACATCTGCTTCAGAAGAAACCTTTTCTCCTTCGACTAAGTGACGAGTTATATATGTCCTCGCCGCCAATGCCTGCGCCTTCAATGCCTCCATCTCAAAATTAACCGGCATTTCAGAAGCCACAACGCGAGAGACATAGGTTTCCAGAGGGACTTCCTCCACCTTTTCCGTCTCACTTCTCCACACACTTACAGAAAAGGCGGAATCTTCAACCTCTGCCACTTGCTCAGTGGGTGGAGTTTCTTCCACTTTCTCGGTATTACCGGAATTTGTAAAGGGGACGACGATCAGTGTAGGTATAATAAGCATAGTTGCAAATAAGCTGCATAAAGCAATCAGTCCGATTCCATTATTTTTTTTCATCCGCATCCTCCTGGTCACAAAGTAGATCCCTCTACTAAAATGTATCCAGAAATGAAAGATGATAGAACTAAAAATGCTCGCCTATTTCAAAAATATTGAAACAGGCAAGCAATCATGATGTATATATTATAATGTCGATACTGATTCGCTTGGTTCAGCTTCTTCCATATACACTTCTTCTTCTTTGACTCGTTCAATGTCAGCGCCAATTTGTGCTAATTTCTCAGTGAATTCCACATAACCGCGATCCAAGTGCTTCAACTCAGTTACTCTTGTGTAACCATCAGCGACTAACCCAGCCAAAATCAGGGCTGCCCCAGCTCGCAAATCTGTTGCTGCAACCTCTGCCCCTTGCAGAGAAGACGGTCCTTCAACGATTACACTGCGGCCTTCAATTTTCAGGTTAGCATTCATGCGGCGGAACTCTTCCACATGCATGAAACGATTTTCAAATACCGTTTCAGTAATGACGCTTGTTCCCGTGGCATTTAACATAAGAGCCATCATTTGTGACTGCATATCAGTCGGGAAACCTGGATGCGGCATCGTTTTGAGGTCTGTAGCTTTCAAGATGTCAGGACCGATGACTCGCAGTCCATCATCTTCCTCTTGGATGATGACGCCCATTTCTTCCATTTTAGAAACGAGTGAACGCAAGTGCTCATGCATCGCACCTTTTATAAGGACATTCCCGCCTGTTATGGCAGCAGCAACCATGAATGTTCCTGCTTCAATACGGTCAGGGATAATCGTATGGGTAGCTCCCACAAGCTTCTCTACACCTTCGATTCGAATGGTCTCTGTCCCCGCACCGACAACATGTGCCCCCATCTTATTCAGGTAGTTGGCCAAGTCGACGATTTCTGGTTCCTTTGCGCAATTTTCCAAGATTGTCTTTCCATCTGCCAAAGCGGCGGCCATCATGACGTTCTCTGTTGCACCAACACTTGGTACATCAAAGTAAATCTTGGCGCCTTGCAAACGACCTTTCACTTCGGCTTCGATATACCCGTTTCCTACGGTTACTTCAGCTCCCATAGCTTCAAAGCCTTTCAAGTGCTGATCGAGTGGGCGTGATCCAATCGCGCACCCACCTGGCAATGCAACTTTAGCACGGCCATACCGGGCCAAAAGTGGTCCCAATACAAGAACAGAAGCACGCATTTTCCTTACGTATTCAATTGGTGCTTCAGTAGACAATTGACCTGAAGCATCCACAGTCACTGTATTTCCTACCATATTTACATCTGCATTCATATGTCGAATGACTTGATTAATTGTATATACATCAGCTAAAGCAGGTACTTCATGTAGTACGCTTTTTCCTTCACTTGCAATTATACTTGCTGCGATGACAGGCAGTACGGCATTCTTAGCACCTTCTGCTTTCACGGTGCCGGTCAGCTGCCTCCCACCACGGACGATGATTTTTTCCAAGGTTCATTCTCCTCCGCGTCCTTATTCACTATTATTAATATTCAGCAGTAATAATGGGTGTGCCAATAGTGATGGTTGTCTCCCCGCCCAAAGTTCTTGTAGCAAACTGAACATTTACAGTTTGATCCCCTACTGGCAAGGTATGACCCCATTGATTTGTATAGCCGGATCTGCTAGTCCAACCGTTTTCGTCGTCGATTTCATTTATTGTTGTAATATTGAATGCTTGTTCGAATTTTTCATAGACTAAAACATCATTCATAATACCACTATATGTCGCTTTAAGACAAGAGAAAATAGTGACATTTTTCGAGAAAAATCGACTTTTCACTTCATTTACAATTTTTGTATCATGTTTACTTAATGAAGGTTTTCCCTGACCTTGCACGGTGTAAACCATTTCTGTACTGCTCTTCTTATTTGTAGGATAGATCAATATATAAGTTTCGACGAAGTTTTTGTTTTTTTGACTGTCCGTAATTGTATATTTTGTCGCGTTTGTCATTATTTCTTTTTGAATTATCGGTCGTTCAAAAAGCATCGTCATATCTGCTTTGATTCTTTCTGCTTCTTCTGGTGTCGTCTTTTCTTTCATTGTGATCGTCCACTCATTCACATCTAGCTGCTTATCCGCAGCAAATGACGAAAACTCCATAATGACTTCTTGAATTTCTGTCATTTCCTGTGGATAAGCACCTGTTCCTATAATAAGTAAAGCGATAATTCCAGCAAACATACTTTTCATCTTTAAATGCCTCCCCAAGCATTGACTTACTATAAGTTTGGCCTGAGAAGACAACAATCATACGATACAATTCCTAACAACATTAGACAATTTCACACATGTATGGTGCTAAAACAAATAGACAAGACTGTTCGACCATGATATGAACTCTAAAAAGAAGTTACTGACCGCTGTACCTAATGCGATGGTAATCATAATAATCAAAGCCCTGGCCTCAAATACCCGATCTTTTTTGAAAAAAGCATCAAAGTTGACCGATTGCAAAACTCTCCATGTTATGACAATGAAAATTAAATGTGATGTCATACTAAGCAAAGCTTCTTCAGCAAAGTATTGTTCCAAAACGATCACTCCTTTCTACTGTTTGTCGACATGTCCTTCTTTACGTCAAACTTTATTCGTAGAAGAAGCCAACAGACGACAAAAGAAGGAATATTCCGCTTCATTTCCCGGGCAATAAAGATGGATTCCCTTCATTTTGACTTTTAAACCCAGCGTTTGCTGACGATTCGAGGATGATAAAGTTTGTTGATTCACCAAAGTCTTATCATGTCATAAATTTCACTAAAAAACTGCTCTCAAGATGAAAGCAGTTTAGAAGTTATTTTCATAAACATGCAAACGATTGATGGCTCGCTTGAGTGCCATTTCAGCCCGTTGGAAATCAATATCGGCTTGTTTATCTTGCAGGCGACGCTCGGCACGTTCCTTTGCCATCCGGGCACGGTCGATATCAATATCCGAAGGTTTTTCAGCTGATTGAGCCAGGATTGTCACTTTATCAGGACGAACCTCTAAAAACCCACCGCTGACTGCGATCCGATCGGACTTACCTTCCCCTTTTAAGCGAACAGCGCTGATGGTTAGCGGAGCTACCATAGGGATATGTCCAGGTAGAACCCCGAGTTCTCCACTTTCCGCCTTACAACTAACCATTTCAAATGCATCTTCCAACACCGGGCCATCAGGAGTGACTACACTCACCGTCAGTGTGCTCATTCGTATTCCTCCTTGGCTGATCATGAAGAGAAGGGAAGCTCATCAACAAGTAAAGTCTTCCCTCTCTGTCATTGAACTGTTTATTGCATTTGTTTTGATTTTTCTACGACGTCTTCGATACGGCCGACAAGTCGGAATGCATCTTCAGGAACATCGTCATATTTGCCGTCAAGAATTTCCTTGAAGCCTTTGACTGTTTCTGAAACAGGCACGTAAGAACCAGGTTGTCCTGTGAACTGTTCAGCTACGTGGAAGTTCTGAGAAAGGAAGAATTGTACACGACGTGCACGAGATACTGTCAATTTATCCTCATCAGATAACTCATCCATCCCGAGGATAGCGATAATATCTTGAAGTTCTTTATAACGCTGAAGCGTACGTTGAACTTCACGAGCTACATCATAGTGCTCGTCTCCAACAATCTCAGGGTCCAAGGCACGAGACGTAGAAGCCAGTGGATCTACGGCTGGATAGATTCCTTGCTCTGAAAGTTTACGTTCAAGGTTTGTGGTTGCGTCCAAGTGTGCGAAAGTCGTAGCTGGTGCAGGGTCTGTATAGTCATCGGCAGGTACGTAAATCGCCTGGATCGATGTAACAGATCCCTTGTCTGTAGAAGTGATTCGCTCTTGAAGCTGACCCATCTCTGTTGCCAAGGTCGGCTGATATCCAACAGCTGAAGGCATACGACCGAGAAGGGCAGATACTTCCAGACCACCTTGGGTAAAGCGGAAAATATTATCGATGAAGAAGAGTACATCCTGTCCTTGTTCATCACGGAAGTATTCAGCCATAGTCAGACCGGATAGAGCAACACGCATACGCGCTCCAGGCGGCTCGTTCATTTGACCGAATACCATTGCTGTTTTCTTAATTACACCTGAATCCGTCATCTCGTAGTAAAGGTCATTACCTTCACGTGTACGCTCTCCTACACCAGCAAACACGGAAATACCACCATGTTCTTGAGCGATATTATTGATCAATTCCTGGATCAAAACGGTTTTACCTACACCGGCACCACCGAACAATCCGATCTTACCACCTTTTACATAAGGGGCAAGAAGGTCAACGACTTTAATTCCTGTTTCAAGGATTTCAGTCTCTGTCGCCAGATTTTCGAATACCGGAGCAGTACGGTGGATCGGGTCACGACGAACCTCATTTCCAAGGGGTTCATCCAAGTCAATATTTTCACCAAGTACATTGAATACCCGACCAAGCGTCACATCTCCTACAGGGACAGAAATAGGGCTTCCTGTATCTGTAACCGGTGTGCCACGCATGACACCTTCTGTTGATGACATGGCTACTGTACGGACAGTGTTGTCACCCAAGTGAAGGGCGACTTCCAATGTAAGGTCTACGTTTGATTCATTTTCAGATTGCGCGTCATATTGGACGTGCAATGCGTTGTTAAGATCTGGGAGTTGGCCGTCATCGAAGGTTACGTCAACAACCGGTCCCATAATCTGAGTCACGCGTCCTTTACTCATCGATTTCCCTCCTAACTTACTGTTGAAAAAATACGGGAGTTCCTATTCGAGGGCAGCTGCACCGCCGACAATTTCAGTAATCTCCTGGGTAATAGCAGCTTGACGTGCGCGGTTATAAGAAAGCGTAAGATCGCCAATTAAATCATCAGCGTTATCTGTAGCACTCTTCATCGCTGTCATTCGAGCCGCGTGCTCACTTGCTTTACTATCGAGCAAAGCACCATAAATCAAGCTTTCAGCATACTGCGGAAGCAAGACCTCAAGAATCTCTTCTTGATTAGGCTCATACTCATATGAACTTTGACTCGCTTTGCCCTCTTTATTCAAATCAGTCAATGGCAGCACTTTCTTTTCCGTAACTTCTTGAGTTATAGCGCTGACATAATGATTGTAATAAATGTATAGCTGATCGATTTTTTCATCGGTATATAGTTGAACCGTATCTGAAGCAATATCCTTGATATCAGCGTAATCCGGCTGATCAGCCACACCTGTAATGTCCATATCTACTGGCATATTACGTTTGCGGAAGAAGTCACGACCGATACGACCCATCGTAATCAGGGTATATTCTTCAGCAGAGGTGTGATGATCTCGGATCTGTTGGTAAACTTTCCGGAGAACGCTGCTATTGAATGCCCCCGCCAGTCCGCGGTCAGAAGTGATGACAAGATATCCTGTCCTCTTGACTTCGCGCGACTCAAGCATTGGATGGCTTGCATCACCGCCACCTTGGGCGATACTCGCGACCACTTCTTGGATTTTTTCACTGTAGGGAACGAATCTTTTAGCATTCTGCTCGGCGCGATTCAGCTTTGAAGCGGATACCATCTCCATCGCCTTTGTGATTTGTTTCGTCTTCTTCGTAGATGTAATCCGACCTTTAATATCTCTAAGGGATGCCACGCTGTTTCACCACCCTTTCCAGCTATGATTCATTTATTCAGAAACAACAAATGTTTTCTTGAATTCTTTCACAGCACCACTCATGTCTTCATCGTCAGCCAGTTTGCCTGTCTCACGAATTTGAGAAAGAAGCTCTTTACGATTGTTATCCAACCAGTTATGGAACTCAGACTCGAAACGAGTGACATCATCTACTGGAATTTCATCCAGGAAACCTTTTGTAAGTGCATAAATGATCATGACCTGTTTTTCTACAGCTAATGGTTGGTGAAGACCCTGTTTCAGTACTTCCACTGTACGAGCTCCGCGATTCAGTTTTGCCTGTGTGGATTTATCCAAATCAGAACCAAACTGTGCAAAGGCTTCAAGTTCACGATAGGATGCAAGGTCAAGTCTTAGTGTTCCGGCTACTTTTTTCATAGCTTTGATTTGAGCCGAGCCACCTACACGCGATACAGAGAGACCTGCGTTGATCGCTGGACGTACCCCGGAGAAGAACAAATCAGATTGTAAGAATATTTGACCGTCTGTAATGGAAATCACGTTTGTTGGAATGTATGCAGAAATGTCTCCAGCCTGTGTCTCAACGAAAGGAAGAGCAGTCAATGAGCCGCCGCCTTTAGCGTCACTGAGCTTAGCCGCACGTTCCAGCAAACGAGAGTGTAGGTAGAAAACGTCTCCCGGGAAAGCTTCACGACCTGGGGGACGACGTAATAGTAGAGAAAGTTCACGGTATGCAGCCGCCTGCTTAGAAAGATCATCATATACGACAAGCACATGCTTACCGTTGTACATGAAGTCTTCACCAAGTGATACACCTGCATATGGAGCCAAGTATAAGAGCGGTGCTGGTTGAGAAGCACTCGCTGTAACTACGATCGTGTAATCAAGTGCACCATGACGTCGCAGAGTTTCTACAGTACCACGCACGGTAGATTCTTTTTGCCCGATGGCAACGTAAATACAAACCATATCCTGATCATGTTGGTTTAGTATCGCATCAATTGCAACGGAAGTTTTACCTGTTTGACGGTCACCAATGATCAACTCACGCTGACCACGACCAATAGGTACTAGAGCATCAATGGCCTTGATACCTGTTTGGAGTGGCTCATCAACGGATTTACGATCCATAACACCAGGGGCCGGAGATTCAATAGGGCGAGTTTTCGTCGTTTCAATTGGACCACGGCCATCTACAGGCTGTCCAAGTGGATTCACGACACGGCCCAGCATTTCTTCCCCGACGGGTACTTGCATGATTCTTCCAGTACGACGAACTTCGTCGCCTTCTTTAATATCAGTATATGGTCCAAGAATGACAAGACCAACGTTACTTTCTTCCAAGTTTTGTGCCATTCCCATGACACCATTCGAGAATTCAACTAGCTCACCAGCCATGACGTTATCAAGGCCATGAGCACGGGCAATTCCGTCACCGACTTCGATTACGGTACCCACATCATTGACTTCTATATCTGATTCATAGTTTTCAATTTGCTGTTTAATCAGCGCACTGATTTCTTCAGCTTTGATGCTCATGTCATTTCACCCCTATCATCTTTTGTTCGTAGAAACTAGCTCGCGCTCTATACGGCGAAGCTTTCCACTGACAGAACCATCAAATATACGGTTACCCACCCTCAATCGAATGCCGCCGAGGATGGAAGAATCTACGATATTCGTCAGGTTCAAGGATTGTTTACCGACCTTAGGTGCGAATGTTTCTGAAAGACGTTGTTTCTCTGCTTCCGAAAGTTCGCGGACGGAGTAAACATCCGCATCTGCAATTCCTTTTGCATCATTCATCATCCCGATATAATGCTGTATCATATCTGCGATAATATCTTCACGGTGTCTCTCGACCAGGAGTTTCAGTGTATTTACGATCTCTTCAGAGAAAGACTGAAAAGAATCCATCATGACTTTTTTCTTCTGATCTACAGATACACGAGGGTGCTTCAGGAATGAGACGATTTTGTTGTTATCACGATAAACTTCACGTAATGTTAGTAGTTCAGTTTCAAATTGATCTAATTTCGATCTTTCTTTTCCCAGTTGGAAAAGGGCATCAGCATAGCGTTTGGCAATGATAGACTGGCTCATCGATCTTCGCCTGCCTTATCGATATACTGATTGATCAATGCCTCTTGATCTTTTTGAGAAAGTTCTTTTTCAATTACTTTCGAAGCAATCATGACAGACATGGATGCCACTTGGTCTTTAAGGGCTTGTACTGCTTTTTCTTTCTCCTGTTCAATTTCCTGACGAGCAGACTCTTTGATACGTTCTGATTCTGCTTTAGCATTTTCCAGAATATCCCGTTCTTGCTGGCCTGCCGTTTTACGGGCATCCTCTATGATATTCTGTGCATCTTGACGTGTTGATTTCAATTCCTCAGAAGCTTCGCGTTGCATACGTTGAGCTTCTTCGCGACTTTTCTCAGCCGTGTTGATTTCATTAGCTACGTAATCTTCACGTTCTTTCATCATGTTCATCAATGGTCCCCAAGCAAACTTACCTAAAAGGGCCAGTAGACCAAGGAAAAAAACAAGTTGAATGATCATGTCACCTATGTTAAGTCCTCCAGCTCCGAGGACCATACTCTCTGTAAATCCTTGCACAGTTTTCACTCCTCTCCACACCATCTCATAACAGGCTTTCACTTATATAGAGCGTATATTTGCGATAAACAATACAGCTAGACAAGCGAAAAACCCGGCTTCCGCTGTAAAAACAGCTTCCGTCGAAGTTTTCTTACCATGACTCACGGGTATAAAGTTTTCGTAAGGTAAAGGAAAGGCGAAGATCGATGGAGTTGAACTTCGCCATAAGCGTATTCGCTCTTCCTTGTTATTGACCCATTACGATGAATGCAATAACAACGCCGATGATAGGAATCGCCTCTACTAGGGCAACACCGATGAACATTGTTGTTTGAAGTGCACTGCGCAATTCTGGTTGACGCGCAATTCCTTCTACTGTACGACTTACAATCAGACCGTTACCAATACCAGCACCTAGTGCTGCTAAACCTACTGCAATTGCAGCTGCTAAAAGACCCATAATGAAAATCCTCCTCAATATTTTTAAAAAAATAATTTTAATGCTTTATATTAATGGTCGTCGCTCACCTTGTGAGACAAGTAAACCATCGTTAACATAACGAAAATAAACGCTTGGATGAAACCAATGAAAGTACTAAAGCCCATCCATGCTATCATCGGAAGTGTTGCTCCGATAAATCCACCCACGCCTGTCGCTGCTAATCCAACGAGCAAGCTCAGCAGGATTTCACCTGCATAAATGTTCCCGTAAAGACGTAAACCAAGTGTTAACGTATTCGAGAACTCTTCAATGATTTTGAATGGCAATAAGAACGGTAAAGGACGTACAAATCCTTTTGAATATTCCTTGCCACCTTTCAACTTCACCCCATAATAATGGGATAACACTACGACCAATGTCGCAAGAGTCAAGGTAATTCCCGGATCGGCTGTCGGAGATTTCCACCATAGGGTGTGTCCAACTACACCATTTGTGACGACCCCTAACATATTTGCTACGAATATGTAGGCGAATAATGTTAGCCCAAGGGGCAAAAAGAGTCTGCCTGTTCTCCAATCCATGTTCGATCCGATGATGCCTTTGATGAAATCAATCAGCCACTCCATGAAGTTTTGAAAACCTGTTGGATAACGCTGCATGTTTCGTGTCGCCGCTACTCCGAGGATGAATACGACCAATGATGCAACAAACATCATAAGAACGTTCGATAAGTTGAAATCC
The DNA here is from genome assembly GCF_052246715.1 of Halobacillus sp. H74. Lineage (NCBI taxonomy): Bacteria > Bacillati > Bacillota > Bacilli > Caryophanales > Bacillaceae > Halobacillus > Halobacillus sp. H74. The sequence continues at coordinate 79,088 of NZ_JBQQCI010000001.1, forward strand.
AACCAAAAGATTCCAAACGCATCCTCCCACATCGGTGCTTCGTGATTCAAACTGTTCACCTACCTTCCATCATGCTAAACTGTTGATTTATTGAACAGATAATCTATTAAAATGACAAAATAGGCTGCCATTAAGCCCAATACTACTGAAATTAAATGGAAATATTCTTCAAACTGAAGGGCAATGACTACGGCTAAAGCGCCGGAAGCCAATCGCGTAAAAGTACCAATTCCTCTTACAGAGCGGCTCTCTGCAGAAGCTTCTCCAAGCTTGCGGATTTTCCGTTGCATAAGCCAGAGGTTGTAAAAGCTTAATGCACTTCCTAGCAGAAGTCCGAGGAAAATTGGCTGCCAAGGGGTGATGCCCCAACCAAGTACTAATAAAGCCAGAAGATAGAACATCCATTTTCGTTGACGGGCCATCATATGCTGATATGTCTCCATGTTAATCGTCTCCCGTGTACGTCCGTACTAAATGAATAGTTCCATATGTACCTGCACCTAACCCGAGGAAAATTCCAATGATTAAGAATGTGGGTCCGGTGGAATAATGACCATCAATCCATTTCCCCAGAAATGCGCCGACAAGTGGTCCGCCAGCAAGTTGGGAAGCGATGCTGCTCGTTAAAGCCATTGCTTGAAAAGGTGGTTTGGTTTGTTTCATGACTTGACCTTTCTTGACAAATAAAAAAGGGTTAAAACCTTTGCTGTCACTGGTGAAAACCTTATCATTCCACACTATGTAAGAATACATTAGGGGTGGTTTGATGTCAATGAGTTTGTGAGCAAAAGTACAAATGGATGACAAAATTCGATCACATTTTTGTCACAATTTTACCCTTCACACAAAACATGAATTTCACTAGATAAATTAAGTATCTCCTCATCAAAATAATGGGTTGTGTTCCAGCATTTAACTTTTTATACCACAGAAAAGTTCTTCAGTCTGATTTGGCGAAAAACTTATTTAAAAACGCACTTAATAGAGTTGCAAATAAAAAAAAGCACCGCCTTTTTAACCAAGAGCGATGCTTTCATTTCTATTTATTCTCCTTCTATATAAACTGGGAAAGAATAGCTATCAGATCCCTCATTGGAATTTACAGTAACAACAGCCAGGTAAGCCCCCTTCAGGTCAAGATTTTTCAGCCCGGCTTCCCCTTCTATCATTCCAGGTCGAGGTTGATCAATTTCTGCAATCGTCCCAATATTCAACAATGTCCCAGCACGATATAAGTCAATCGTCACTTTTTCCACCTGGTCAGCAAGGTGAAAACGATACATGCCTCCCTTTTCATCATTCCAATTTTGAGTCAGCTCAAAGCCTGAGACCTTATTATAGTCAGAACGCTCTTTTACATAGACATATGGCAGTTGATAATCAGTCTCCCCTTTAAGAGTCAAGTATCCTTCGTGGATTCCCTCTTCTAAAAACGCATTATTCAAACGCAACTCCACGTCTGCCTCTTCAGACTTTCCTGGTGGAATTTCCATCGTCATCGGTACTGTCCATGATTCGCCGTTTTCGGATTTCGGTCTTTCCATCTGCAATTGGACAGGTTCATCTGATAGGTTTTCTACTTTAAATGAGAGCTTCTTTCTGAAGAAATTATCGTCTGCTTTTCCGAAAGAAAGTGGAGCTGCACTAATTACAATCTCAGGGTCAAGAGCTTTATTGACATCGATGAAACCAGCCCCCTGCTGGGTTGGAGGAAAAGGCGTTTCCTTATTATAAATCAGTTGTGCCGATGTTGTTAGTGCGTTTTTCACTTGTTCCGCATTCCAATCAGGGTGCGCTTCTTTCATCAGTGCCGCAACTCCAGCCACGTGTGGAGCCGCCATGCTTGTCCCTTGAAGTGCCTGGTATCCCCCCGGCACAGTACTCATGATATCCACCCCAGGTGCAAGGAGGTCAGGTTTGATTTCCCAACTGGTGGTCACAGGACCGCGTGAGCTGAAAGGCGCCACTTGATCACCTAAGGATTCTTGCACTGTCTCTATCCATTGATTCTGCTGGACCGCTTTCTCCACCAACCACTTTCCAGCTTCTTGCGAAATCGCACCAACGGGAATCGGCAAGTTCAAACCATCCAATCCTCCATAAAACATCCCTTTTTCATTGTTAGCAATGAGCACACCTTTCGCTCCTGCTTTATAGGCTCGCAAAGCTTTTTGACTGAAAGGAATCCCTCCTCTTTCAAACAAAGCAATCTTGCCTGAAACATTATCGAGATTCTTTTCTCCTGTGCCCACATATTCAATCGGATACTTTTTATCCAGTTTCCACTTCTGTGAACCAGATAACACTTGAACAGCGACCTTACTTCTTTCTCCTGGTACTTTTAATATAGGTGCTTTCATTGATAAAGCTGAAGCTCCTACAGTGATAGCATCTGATGATGTAGCCGGGGAACCGACAGTCCAGGAATCAGGGCCAGAGTTTCCTGCTGCCACAACCACAACCACCCCTAACTCTACAGCTTTGTTTACGGCATGAGTGGTAGGCCAATCCGGTCCGTTTACGTCATTGCCGAGTGAAAGATTGATCACGTCCATTCCTTGTTTCACCGCTTCTTCTAATGCCGCAATCACTTGCACAGAGGAGCCTACGCCACCGGGTCCAAGAGCGCGATAGGCATATAGTTCTGCCTCAGGAGCAATCCCCTCCATTTCCCCATTCGCTCCGATAACTCCAGCTACATGGGTTCCGTGTACAGTTTTTCCTTCCCCTTCTGTCTCCATGGGATCTTCATCAAAATCGACCGTATCAAATCCACCGCTATAATTGGCTTCTAAATCTGGATGTGTATAATCAATACCTGTATCAATGATCCCGACCTTTACCCCATCTCCTGTATAAGGAGACTGAATTCGATTACGAATATCTTCCGTTGTGAAACTTAGAGGCTTTTCACCGAGTGATCTGTATGTTTGAACAGGGTACTGATTGACGACGTTATCCATTCGCACTAATTTTTCCAGTTCCTCGGCCGTACCGCGTATGGCTACTCCATTAAAAATCGTATCGTATTCAGCCACTACTTCAAGACGAGGTAACCTTCTTTTCAACTCTGAAATGAACGGAGCAGTATCTTCTTTCAGCTCTACGATGATCGTCACTTCTTCTTCCGGTGCTACAGGTGTTGGAGGAGCACTAAATCCCGTAAGTATGACAAAAGTTAAGAAGATAGAAATATAAAACCTCATCAAACAGCGCTCCTTTTTCTTTTATCTTCTGTCAGTGTAATGTGTTTATACTCAAGGTGAAAAATATTTGCTGATAGGATTACTAAAAAAAGAAAGGAGGGTAAAAGAAGAAGAGGGAGAAATGGTTGAAAGCTCCACACCAAGCGCCGGCTTTTATGAGTTCATTCAAAAAAAGACTGGGCTCCAAGAGAGCCCAGTCTTTACTCATTTATTCAATTTCAAATGGCGCAGGTTTGTCTTCCCGATGTCCAAAGAAATAGCGGATAGCTTCAGCGATACGTGCGGAAGCTTGACCATCTCCATAAGGATTCGAAGCTTTCGCCATAGCTTCATGCTTACTTTCATCTGAAAGCAACTCATGTGCTAAATGGAAAATATGGTCTTCTTCCGTTCCCGCAAGCTTCAATGTTCCTGCCTCGATACCTTCCGGACGCTCTGTTGTATCACGAAGGACAAGCACAGGCACTCCGAGAGAAGGAGCCTCCTCTTGTACCCCGCCAGAATCCGTCAATATCAAGTGTGCTCTTGCAGCAAAATTATGAAAATCGATGACGTCAAGTGGGTCGATCAATTTAATACGTTCATCATTCCCAAGGATCTCATCTGCTGTTTCTTTGACAACAGGATTCAAATGAACAGGATAAACGACCTGTATCTCTTCATGTTCTTCCACAAGACGTTTGATTGCACGGAACATCTGCTGCATATTATTTCCAAGGTTTTCCCTGCGGTGAGCAGTCATCAAAACTAGTCGTTTTCCATCGACTTCTGCCAAAACGTCGGAAGTGTAGCTGTCATCCACCGTCGTTTGCAGAGCATCGATTGCTGTATTTCCAGTTACGAAGATATGGTCTTCCGACTTATTTTCAGCAACTAAGTTGTCACGTGACTTGTTGGTAGGTGCGAAATGCAGATCAGCCATGACCCCCGTCAACTGACGGTTCATCTCTTCCGGGTAAGGCGAATATTTATTCCACGTACGCAAACCAGCTTCAACATGACCGACAGGAATCTGGTTATAGTAAGCTGCCAATGAAGCCGCAAATGTTGTTGTTGTGTCACCGTGGACGAGAACGATATCAGGTTCCGTTTCTTTCATCACTTCGTCCAGACCCTCTAACGCACGAGTAGTCACTTGTGCTAAAGACTGACGAGCTTTCATGATATTCAAATCATAATCTGGTTCAATATCGAAAATAGATAACACTTGATCGAGCATTTCTCTATGCTGTGCTGTAACGGCAACAATGGGCTCGAATTGCTCAGACCTTTTTTTCAATTCCAATACAAGTGGCGCCATTTTTATCGCTTCTGGTCTTGTACCGAAAATCGTCATTACTTTAATACGATTACTCATGTATTCTCCTCCTTTAATGAGGAAGTTCTAGTCTATTTTTTACTTCGTTCCATATAAGCGATCACCAGCATCGCCTAAACCAGGTACAATGTATCCTTTTTCATTCAATTTTTCATCAAGAGCGGCTAAGTAGATATCAACGTCCGGATGCTCTGCCTGTACAGCATCGACACCTTCTGGAGCAGCAACAAGGCACATTAGACGGATTTGGCGAGCTCCCCGTTTCTTCAAGGATTCGATAGCTTCATTCGCTGATCCCCCTGTCGCCAGCATCGGGTCGATAACAATCAGTTCACGCTCTTCAATATCACTAGGAAGTTTGACATAATACTCTACCGGCTTTAACGTTTCTGGATCACGATAAAGGCCAACGTGCCCGATTTTTGCAGCAGGAATCAACTGAATGATTCCATCCACCATACCAAGACCAGCACGTAAGATAGGAACGAGACCGATTTTTTTACCTGTCAGCACTTTCGCTTTCGCATCTTCTACAACAGGTGTGTCGATTTCGACTTCTTCTAGAGGAAGGTCACGTGTAATTTCAAAAGCCATCAATGCAGCTACTTCGTCCACTAACTCACGGAAATCTTTCGTTCCTGTTTCTTTTTTACGTATGTACGTCAATTTGTGTTGAATCAAGGGATGATCCAGTACATAAACGTTTGCCATTGCCAATCACTCCTTCTCAAAGTTTACATCCTTTAAATTGTACTGAAAAAGAGACACTACTGCAACCCACTACAATGACCCACAACCATTCTCCTCCAATAAAAGCTCCGTATCAGGAAAATTTGGTTTCGAGACTTTTGTATAAGAAAATGGTGGCTGGGAAAACGGATCGCTTTCCGTGGGGGCATGTGGTGAGCTTCCTCAGGCTTCGCCTTCCGGGATCTCACCATGCCTGTCCTCCCATAGGAGTCTCGCAATTTCCCGTACCTTCTTCTTTTATGTGGAGAACGGAAACCTCAACTTCGGTGCTTCTAGTGAAGAGCGCTCCCTATGAAAGAGAACCGTATTGGAGTACAAATATACCTAACCAAGGTTCGTTCATCCTATGTTGAAAGGGGTGGCTTTAAAATGACGAGACTCCTGCGGGATGAGCGGGATAGGTGAGACCCCGGAAGGCGCTGAGCCTGAGAAGGCTCAGCACACGCCCGCGGAAAGTGTTCAAATGCGGAATTGCCCTGGGAGACACGATTGGCATAAGCAGAACATCATCGGGATGTGGTTTTTCATTCCTTTGATGTTCTGCTTATGACGCGAGTGTCTGGACAATGGAACTGGATGAGTTGTTCCCCATAGCCCTAAAACCTCATTAAAAGTCTCGAAATCAGGCTTTCAAGTGTTCCGGCATCTGCATCTGTTCGGTAATGGTTGACTGCGGTTTTCGAAAAAGAGCCACTAGTAGTTACTAGTGGCTCTTCGGTCTATTAAAGGGAAGAATAATTCAGTGTTTGATACATAGGGAAACGGCCAGTCAACTGACGCACACGCTCTTCTGCTTCTTTCATCTTCGCTTCATCTTCATGATGCTCAAGAGTATATGCAATCAGGTCAGCGATTTCTTCCATTTCAGCTTCCTTGAAGCCACGACTTGTCACCGCTGCTGTACCAATACGGATTCCACTTGTGACGAATGGACTTTCAGGGTCAAACGGAATCGCATTTTTATTCGTCGTAATTCCTATTTCATCTAAAGCTTTCTCAATCACCTTTCCTGTCAGTCCTTTGTTACGCAAGTCCAATAGGAGAAGGTGATTATCCGTACCACCAGAAACGAGGTCGACTCCTTTATCTAAAAGAGACTGAGCCAGCTGTTTGGCATTTGCGACAAGTTGGTGTGAGTACTCTTTGAATTCAGGTTCTAATGCCTCTTTGAAGGATACAGCCTTTGCAGCGATGATATGCATAAGCGGTCCTCCTTGCATGCCAGGGAAAACGTTTTTGTCGATTTTTTTAGCAAAGGATTCTTCACAAAGAATCATACCCCCACGAGGTCCGCGCAATGTCTTGTGAGTGGTGGTCGTAACGAAATGAGCATGCGGCACTGGGTTCGGATGCAGTCCAGTAGCGACCAACCCTGCCACATGGGCCATGTCTACCATCAGGTATGCGCCAACTTCATCCGCGATTTCACGAAATTTAGCAAAGTCGATCTTTCTTGGATAGGCACTGGCACCGGCAACGATAAGTTTCGGTTGTACTTCTTTAGCCTTCGCTAATACATCATCATAATCAATGGTTTCATCTTGATCATTTACACCATACTCTTCAAAGTTATAAAGCTTTCCACTGAAGTTGACCGGACTGCCATGAGTCAAGTGACCACCATGATTCAAATTCATTCCTAATACTGTATCACCATGATCCAGAACTGTGAAATAAACGGCCATATTCGCTTGGGCCCCAGAATGCGGCTGGACATTCGCGTGATCTGCTCCGAACAGCTGTTTCGCGCGGTCACGAGCTAGATTCTCAACCACATCCACGTGTTCACATCCACCATAATAACGGCGGCCAGGATAGCCTTCTGCATATTTGTTCGTCAACACAGTCCCCATCGTTTCCATTACAGCCTCTGATACAAAGTTCTCTGAGGCAATCAGTTCAATATTATCCTGTTGGCGATTTTTCTCATCCTTGATTGCTGCAAAAATTTCTGCGTCTGTTGATTTAACATGATTCATGGTCAAACGTTCCCCTTTCCATTCCTAATGATCACATGACCCTTCTTCTGAACGATTTACATAGACTGCCCTTTCCCCGCCAATGAGAGGGGGTCGAGTTTTAGCAGCCGTTACATGAGCATGGCCGATGGACGTTTGCTCAATCCGAAGCGGAACAGCGACTCGCCTCAAGTGCATCCCGATCAAAGTATCTCCTATATCAAGACCACCTTCAGCTTCAATCCGTTCCACTAGAACTGGATCCTTCATTTGCTTAAAAACATACGAAGCCATCGATCCCCCTGCTTGAGGGACTGGGATTGCCGCAACTTCTGTTAAGCGTTGCTGATCTAGAATTGATCGTTCTATGACCAGCGAACGGTTCAAATGCTCACAGCACTGAAAAGCGAATTGTACACCTGTTCGATCTTCTAGTTTCTTCAGTTCACTAAATACGACTTCAGCAATCGCTTCACTTCCCGAAGTACCTATTCGTTTACCTGCAATCTCACTCGTCGAACATCCGATGACAAATAAGCCGCGTCTAGTAGAACCATCCTCTATCAACTGGTTGACTACATTGTTGACATCCGCTTGAATCTGTTCTAAATCCATCATTTTACTCCACCTCCTCCAAGGGGATATGAAAAAAGGAGAAGCAATCGGCTCCTCCTTCAATTGTCAGCTTCCGCATACATATGCTTCCGCTTTTCTATATTCCATTGTATTACTTATTTTCGTATTCGGCAATCTTACTGACACGTCTTTCGTGACGGCCCGCCTCAAAATCTGTAGAAACCCAAGTTTTAGCAATTTCTTTCGCCAGACCAGGACCGATCACACGCTCACCCATACAAAGCACATTGGAATCATTATGTTCCCGTGTCACTTTAGCAGTGAAGAGATCGTGGACTAAGGCAGCGCGTATGCCTTTTACTTTGTTTGCAGAAATGGACATACCGATGCCTGTCCCGCAAATCAAGATCGCTTTATCAAATTCACCGTCAGCAACACGTTCAGCTGCCGGAATAGCGTAATCAGGATAATCGACAGAGCTTTCACATTCACATCCGATATCTTCAAATTTTATTTGAAGTTCTTCCAAAACATCTGCCACTTCTTTACGTAAATTGATGCCGCCATGATCTGAAGCAAGGATTACTTTCATCTTCTGACACTCCCGTCTACTATAATCAATCTCATCGTGACAGTTTCCCTCTCAGCTGTCAATCAGTTGCGACGGATTTGCTTCAATAGGCCTTCTTATTATGTAATAAGCTACTTTCATCTCGCCTGACCTTTTCCTCTTTCCCGGCCGGCCAATGCAGTACAGTTATTGGATAAAGCATCAAATGAATATGTAATGAGAACCAATTCCTTACTAATAAAGGAATGGTTTCAAACGTAAAACTGAATCGATTTCAATACACTTTCAGCTCTCCTTAAAAGAAACTTTAACTATCATTTCTTTCCAACATTTTTACTAGCAGCTCAATATGCTCTTCCAGTTCATCCCGAGTATTTCGGTAGATGCTAACATTTCCTCCAAAAGGATCGGTTATATTCAAGTCAGGCAGGTCATTTTCCAATTGTTCAATTTCTTTAATTTCCTCTCCCAACTCTTCCAGCAGCTTCTTCTCAAGTTCATAATCATCCAAAGAGGACTGATGCTCACTTAGAATCGCTGAACGCTTGTCCTCAAAGCTGCTGTATAAATCTTTCAATTTATCCCATTGGACCTCGTTCACCAACACATACTCCTTGAGCGTATAATATTTGTCCTCGTATTCAGGATATTGCAAAGCCAATGTTTGTTTATGGCGATCTGTCATAGTAAGAACCAGGTCCGCCCAGGCTAAGGAATCCTTATCCACAGGATTTGTTTGATGGTCCAGGGTTAAATCAATTTCACCAAGGACGATTTCGGAATTTTTCGCAAGCGTTTCCCCTTTGCCTGCAAAAATGCCCGCAGATCGAACTTGTCCATCCGCAAGTTTTGATTTCAATAATGCCTCCGCCATCGGACTTCGGCAGGTATTTCCAGTACAGACAAATAAAATATTCATAACCATTCTTCTCCTAACCCATAGTCCATTTTCTCTATAATATCACAGGAAGATGCTCGACTAAAAATTTGTCAAAATATGGCACTTAGACCTAAAGCGCACAGAATACTTCCGCCAAGCAATTCACTGTAGGTGCCGAGAAGACCACCCGCTCTGCGTCCAATGATGAACCCAGCCCATGTAAGCACCATACTGAATACTCCAAAAGACAGAACATATATCCAAACTTCTGCTTCTCTCAAGCCTATACTGAAACCGACCGGGAAACTATCAATGCTCACACTCAAAGCAAATAACCATATACCTACGCCTGTCATCCGATACGAGAAGGAGTGCTTCTCTGTAAAGGAAGCGAATACAGCATAGGCACCTAAACCAAACAGCATGACCCCACCAGCTAATGTCGCCCATTCGCTAGCACTAACCGAGAGCCATTTTCCTAGCAGGATTCCTAATCCCGGCATGAAAATATGAAAAACACCTATGACGATTCCAGCGACAAAAGCATGTTTTAAACGTACCGCTTGTAAGCCCATCCCTAAGGACACGGAAAAAGCATCTAAACCTAAGGCAATGGATAACAAAATCAATGAAGTCAGCTGCTCCAACTGAAAATCCCCCTCCTCGGACATGCTATATCATCGTATGCGCGGAAAGGGGACTCTATGTTAGTACTGCTTGATTTTTTTCACAGCTGCCTTTGTCAATCGGTTCATAATAGCAGCACCGACCCCGGTTTCCGGGAATGTTTCACACAAGATGATATCGATGTCTGCCTTCTTGAATTCTCTTAATGCTCCATAGAGTCGTTCAGCTATTTGCGCTAAATTTTCTCTTGATCCACATGTAATCAGTGAAGCGTGCTTCAATTGAGCAGCCAACTGATCACTTGCAATTACACCGACGCGATAACCTTGCTTCGATAACTTTTCCATCTGGTCATGGAAGAAATCTTCTTCCCCATCCACTAACCATAGTGGCGCTTCAGGGGCATAATGAGTATATTTCATCCCCGGAGATTTTGGAGATTGCGCTTCATTAGCAAGCGCTGGATCAATGATGACTTCCGGAAGCACTTGTTCCAAATTTTCTTTAGTTACGCCTCCTGGACGAAGAATGACAGGGATTTCGGTCGTACAGTCAACAACAGTTGACTCCACTCCGACCCCAGTAGGTCCACCATTAAGGATGCCGGCGATCCGTCCATTCAAGTCTTGAAAAACATGCTCAGCCGTGGTCGGGCTGGGCCTGCCGGAACGGTTTGCACTCGGGGCGGCTAGTGGTCGATCCGTAGTACGTAATAAAGCGAGCGCCAGTGGATGGTCAGGCATACGGATGGCGATTGTGGATAAGCCAGCTGTGACATTTTCAGCGGCAGACCCGTTACTCTCCATAATAATCGTCAGCGGACCGGGCCAAAACTCATCCATGAGCTGTCGAGCGATAGGAGGTATAACGTGCACCAATTTTTCGACTTGGTCTTTATCCGCTACGTGGACGATCAATGGATTATCAGACGGCCTCCCTTTAGCTTCGAAAATCCGTTGCACGGCAGCTTCCTGCGTAGCATCGGCACCAAGGCCATAAACGGTCTCTGTTGGAAAGGCAACGACTTGCTTGTTCAGGAGGAATTGTGCCGCCTCTTTTATAGAAGAATCAAATTCAATAGCTTCATTCCAAACCTTTGTTTCCATGCTCATCATACGTACTCCTTCTGCTTATCTAAGAAATGAAAAAAGATGTATTTGTGGATGGCTCTCAGCCGTTGTTTTTTCTCTTAATACTATTATGAATAATTCTACAAAATATCGCAAATTCAGACATTATTCACAGGATGTCCTCATGATGAATTGAGTTATCCACAAAGATACCCACATATCCAAAATTTCCGTTAGTAATTTTACGCATCTAAAAATATCTATTCACAGCTTATGCACAAAAAATAGGTTTTTTGTGCATAAGTAACTCACTTATTAACAGTTACTTGTGGTTAACCGTGAATATCCACAAACTTTTTTCGACATCATCTAATTTGAACTGTTGATGTTGTAAAAGAAAATCGAGCGTTTGCGAGTGACTTTCCACATGCAATTCAGCAAAACCTTCCTCCTCCACAAAGGATTGAATAACTTCAAAGACTTCAAGCACCCGCCCCGGAGAGATGTGATCAGCGACCTGCAATTGCTCCAGTTTTCCTATGTCACCCGCAAATTCAATGAGTTTGAAAGTCCCGATCGTTTGATCTTTCTTTTTCAATTGATAGAGCTCTTCTTCCACTTTTTCAATATACATAACAGAATCCACACCCCTTTTCTCCTACTCTATGAAAAGGGGTGTGGATGATATGCTAGGAAAAGATATTTTCCCATATTTTCACGACGAAGAACTTCACTTCTTTCTCTTCCTTCTCTACTGGTGCTTCTTCTGCAGGCACTTCTTCTGCTTCAGCAACACTCGTCCCGTTGGAGAAATCCAGGAAGCACAGAGGCGGGAATAATACACACCACCAGTTATCCCCTTCTCCACTACCTAATGTAATCAATATCGCTTCGTATTCTCCTGCAGGGTAAATATATGAGCCGTACAATTTTGTCGGAAAGGTAACACTGGAATCATAATCCACTGTATAAGTTTGGTCGATACCTTTGGCTTCCAGTGTCTCAGCTACGATCTTTTCAAGTTCCGGTAAACGGTCCCCGATCAATTGACGGGCTGCTTCGACTGATGTCAAGTCTTCCACCCACTCAGTGATTTCCGCATTCACTTGGTCTCTTACTTCGCGTTTGACCTGTTGATCTTCTTCATCGTTACTATCCGCTAATATCCGCAGACGAATGGCTTCATCTGGAATCACTTGAAAGTTTTGTCCATATTCCGCTTCCATACGCTGTCCCCAAGGGAGGACTGTAAGAATGACTGTCAATCCCATTAATAGAAGTAAGCTGTTTTTCATATTGTTTTCCTCCCTGTCCCTGTACTAGTCGCTAGTATGGTCAGAGGAAAAGAACTTTAATCAAAATTCTATGAAACTCTTAATTCTTTATGGAAGCTAAAAATCATTCGATCCTTGCCATTCATATCTTTACGGATTTCCGTTTCGTACTCAGGTAAAAGTTTTCTGATCATGCCCTCCACAGCTACTCCTTGTTGGTGACCAATTTCAAAAGCGATACACAAAGGTTTCTTTTCAAACGTGGATAATTGTTCAAGCATAATCCGATAAGCCGCTAAACCATCCTCATCAGCAAAAAGTGCCAGTTCAGGATCGAAGTTGACGACAGTATCATCCATCCCGCTCTTGTCCTTATGAGAGATGTAGGGAGGGTTGGATATAACAATATCGATCGAATGATTTTTCAACGGGTTGAGGAAGTCTCCTTGATAAAACTGAATGTCAGCTTGCATTGCCTCCGCATTACGCGCAGCTACAGCGAGCGCATCTTCAGAAATGTCCACAGCTATGACTTCGCTATCAGGTATTTCCAAAGCAGCCGAAATCGAGATGACTCCACTTCCTGTCCCGATATCAGCGATTTTGGGACGATCAATTTTATGAGAGCGGATAAATTCAATCACTCCAAGCAAAAGCTCTTCTGTTTCAGGCCGAGGAATAAGTACATGGGGACTGACCTTGAATTCACGCCCGTAAAAGTGTGCGAAGCCGGTTATGTGTTGGACTGGAACACCCGTTTCGGCATGTGCATGGATTTGATTCACAAAATCTTCTCTTAGGCTTAAAGGGAATTCCTCAATTTCATAAGCTAGTATTTTTGCTTGTGACCATCCTAAAAGGTTTTCGATCAAAAGGTCCCCCACACGCGCTTCTCTCCCGTGCTTTTGTAAAAAAAGAGAAGCCCAGCGGCGGGCTTCCCGAATCGTCGTAAAAGTAGGCTGCATATCATTCACCAAGCTGTTCAAGTTTATTGGTTTGTTCTTCTATCAATAAAGCTTCAATGATCTCATTCATGTTTCCCTGCAGAATTTGATCGAGCTTCTGCAAAGTCAAGCCAATACGGTGATCAGTTACACGCGTCTGTGGGAAATTGTAGGTACGGATCCGCTCCGAACGGTCTCCGGTTCCCACGGCAGACTTCCTGCTTTCATCATATTCTGCTTGTGCCTCCCGCTCGAACTTATCATAGATCCGGGCACGGAGGACCTTCATCGCTTTTTCTTTATTTTTGATTTGGGACTTTTCATCCTGACAAGAAACCACAATCCCCGTAGGTACGTGGGTGAGTCTCACGGCAGACATCGTCGTATTAACACTTTGCCCCCCTGGACCACTGGAAGCGAACGTATCGACACGAATGTCCTTGTCATGGACTTCGACTTCAACTTCTTCGGCTTCCGGCATAACGACAACTGTAGCGGTTGACGTATGGATTCGCCCACCCGATTCTGTTTCGGGCACGCGCTGTACACGATGGGCGCCGTTCTCAAATTTCATTTTCGAGAAAGCCATATGTCCATTAACCATGAAGATGATTTCCTTATAGCCACCTACGTCATTGGCGTTCGCCTCAATGACTTCTGTTTTCCAGCCCTGCATTTCAGCATAACGAGCGTACATCCGATATAAATCCCCAGCAAATAAGGATGCTTCATCGCCACCGGCTGCCCCGCGGATTTCCATGATGACGTTTTTATCATCATTCGGGTCTTTCGGAAGCATAAGGACCTTCAAACTTTCTTCAAGCTCTTGCTTCCTCTTGGACAGTTCACTTATTTCCTCTTTGACCATTTCGACCATATCATCATCGAGCTGATCATCAAGCATTGCTTTGGCATCATCCAACTGCTCAGTAACCTCTTTGTACTCACGATAGGCGGTTACGGTCTCTTGCAAGCCAGATTGCTCTTTTGAATATTCGCGGAGTTTATTTGTATCAGATATCACTTCAGGATCACTTAGTAATTCATTCAATTTTTCATAACGATCTTCTAATGTTTGTAAACGTTCAATCAACGGTATGCACCTCTTTCTCCATAACATTCTAATTATATTATAGAGAGATCACGGATACAACAGCACACCTTCCTTGCTGCATAAAAAAACAGCCCTGAACCTCCATAGTCGGATAGCTCCGGGCTGACGAGATCACTTGATTTTCACTTGAATATCATAGCTTGGCACTGCTTGATAAATCGCTTCTTCCACTTGTGCTTTCCATTCTTCCTTCTCTTTCTCAGACATCTCATCTTCACCGGCGATATCTACCGTCACCCACACTTTATTCGCTTCCAATATGACCCGTTTAACCTCAACGCCAGGAAGCTCTTGGGCCGACTCTTTAATCAACTCGCGATCCTGTTTCATTCCCCATGTATCACCGACTTTACTTATTGATCGGGGATTTTCCGTTTCCTCAGTCGCCTCATTATTCATACCCATATTCTCCACATCATCACGACTGGTTTGACCCTGATAATTTTCCATTTGCAGTCCGCACGCTGTCATAAGCATAAGGGACACTGCCAGCATTAGAATAAATCGAAACATCTTCCTCACCTCTTCTCTTTTGCTCATTATTATTTCCCGAACCACCTTGATTATGTAAAAAGCATCCCCTATAAACTCCACCTTTGTCAGGTCAGTAATTCCAGTCAGGTTCAGTTACAGGATGAGCAATGAAGAAAGGAAAGAAAGAAAGAAAGAAGGAACGAACCAACATCATTAAGGTTCACCTAACATTAATTGGTATTATAACCAAAACTGAAAATGCACCAGGTCATGTGCTGACCTGGCGCACCCGCTACTTTTTATTTTTGGATTTCTAGTTTATATTTCGAGGGGATGACTCCCTCACTCTTTATGTGTTGTAAATACTCTTCAGCCTCTTCATAAGACTCGAAAGTCACTTCTTCATCATTTCTTCTGAATTCAATTACTATATGCTGGTCGTCGACTCCGACAATACGATATACCATAGATACCCCTTTCTACTACGCGGAATTACAATAAAAGGAAAATAAAAAAATCCGAAAAGTCCCCACAGGATGGAGTACTTCTCGGATTTTTGTCTAGCTCTATTGTCCAGCTCAATTTTACCGATTATTTTATGTTCCTTTTTATAAATGGGTTTTACACATAAGGACCAAACGGCTCTTCGTTTCATCCCGCTTATTATTATAGTAGAAAAACTCTTTTATGAAAACCCCCTGGTATAAGGGGATGCTTCTTCGGCTTTTTAGGATGGTTCGGGGCTTTTCACTAATGCAGGTGTTATCCAGCAACTTTTTTATGGACGTAAGAGAAAGACGATGTAACTTCGGTCATTTTGGAAATCCCAGTCCACAAAGGTATCCTCTATTCGTTTTCCAAGAATTTTCTCAAAAGAAGCCCTGTTGAGTAAACGCTTCTCCAGACGCCGTTTCGAAATCTTCAGAGGCTCTTCATAACCGGAAGCAATCAGTTCTTTTTCAATGGCTACCAAAATACCTGACCTTACAATAAGGAGCGTCCGGTCATTCAATAAATAGGAATTTATCGACTCCGGTGCTTTCTCAGCTTGTTCGCTTACCTTTTCTACTTCTTCATATAAAGTAGAGCCAGGGTCATATGATTTAAGGTTAGTGCTCTGCTGGTCGCTTTTCACGATTCCGATTAATATTCCTGATTTATTGGGGAAGGACCAGTCGTAATAGATTGATTCAACTTCAATTCCTACACTCGCACGAAAAGTAGCCTTAATATCTGGAATCAGTTCTCTCATCATCAAATCTCGTGTTTCCTCCACTTTATTATGATTTTTTTGACCGACCAAAACACGTTCCATCGGTGCTAAAAAATCTTTTAAATAAATGGTGAGGTAGGGGTCTTCCAGGGAGACGAAGACTGATGATGGTCCTTTCCCAAAATGATCTCGCAATAGTTTACCTACATAACTGGACATTTCTGATTGTACAGATTGCTTATCCATAATTGACCTCCGTCATTTTTAAGTATCTGCTCCTTAAAGTTCCACAACTTATTACTATTTAAACGAAACGTCTCGTTAAATCAAACAAGGTTATTCAATATTATAGCAGGGGGCGTAAGACTCGTTTTCCGAGATGTTATGGAGCTGTTAGGGGCTGCAGGAAACGGATCGCTTTCCGTGGGGCGCGCGCTGAGCCTGCTCAGGCTACGCCTTGCGGGGTCTCACCTGTCACGCTAATCCCAGTTCTTAAACCATTGGAGGCTGAATTTCGGTTGGAGATCTTAAACCGCACAAGTGCTATCCAGCTCCAGTACCTAGCAGCTAGTGAGACTTCCCTCGCTTCTGTACGATAAGTCAACATCGAATCGCTATGCTCTTCGTGTTTCCTTTATCTCCTCCAGCTCAGTCCAGTCCATACGCCGCTGATCAAGGTACTTCCGCTTTCAAGTTAGGAGTCTCACCGTTTCCCTCCGCCCCTTAGCCGTATTAAGCATCTCGAAATCGATTTGTATGCTATCCGACTGTTTAATGGAAAAAGAAGCGAAAAAACCTCCTGTAGAGCCTTTTCATTATAGATCCCTGTCCCAAAGTAGGGTGTTTCCCTTTCTTTAGGAGGCTTTTTTCATTGCCCTCAAGTATGTTAATGAAAATCACTCTTTTTAGATATGCCTCGTTGCTTCCACGAGGAGCGTTCGGTGTTGACGCCTGCGGGAACAGCGCGAGCCGAAGATCCACTTGGTCAAGTGATCTTCTTAACCAAGTTAGCTGAGGCCGTGCCCGCGGCAAGCATCCACCGACAAGCGATGCGTGAGAAGCAACAACAAACTTTAACAGTTCTTCTAGATTGAAAAGGGTTTTTCAGTGGCCTCAGTAGCTTCCAAGACCCCATTCGCACTCCCCAAATATCTCGAAACTGAGTCTTACACAATCGGCAGCTTTGTTGATATACAAAAAAGGCAGCTGAGATTTCAGCTGCCGGGGAGACCTATTTATTCATCGTTTTTTCAGCATAAGCTGCTTTCACTTCTTGTTGCCTGGGTTTATTGGGAACTTCATGGTGATGACGGCATCTAGGCTCATAGGATTCGGAAGCTCCGACTAAGATGATTGGATCATCATACGATGCGGGAGCTCCGTCAATCAAACGTTGTGTACGACTAGCCGGCGATCCGCAAATCGGGCAAATCGCATTCAATTTAGTTACACTTTCGCTCAAAGCCATCATTTCAGGCATTTTTCCGAAAGGCTCTCCTCTAAAGTCTGTATCTAGACCTGCGACGATGACGCGTATGCCTCTGTCCGCCAAACATTCTACTACTTCTACAATATGTTTATCCAAAAACTGCAATTCATCAATTCCGACTACATCCACCTCGTCCGAAACATGCTGGAGGATGTCCAACGAGCTTTCCACAGGCCGGGCCATCACTGATGTACCATTATGTGAGACAACGGCATCATCTTTATACCGCTTATCTATCGCAGGTTTGTATACACGGACGGTCAAATTGCCAAATGTCGCTCTTCTCACGCGGCGTATCAGTTCTTCTGATTTACCACTGAACATACTTCCACAAATAAGCTCTACCCATCCGCTTTGTTTCATTACATACACGTCCACTGTCGCTCCCTTCTCACTCGATCAAGATCCAATAGTGCAAGAAAAACTTAAGAGCCTTACACTTTCGAACGACCTTATCATCAAAAAAGAGCTACCTTGATCAACCCCTATGAATCAGCGGCTATAAATCGCCAAGGACAGCTCCCCTCATTTATTGAAAACTATCTAAAGGGTAAAAAGACTTCCTAGGAAATCTCCTCACACCCCTATTTTTTGACAAAAAAACAGGCAAACCTTTGAGACAATTTGCCTGTTTTTGTTCAAAATGATGAAATTTCCTTCAAAAGAAGGTGTATCATTATTATGAAAGGTTATATTTCTTCTTGAATCGATCCACACGGCCGCCAGCTTTATCAGCTTTTTGCTTACCTGTGTAGAACGGGTGAGACGCAGAACTAATCTCTACACGGATCAATGGGTATGTGTTTCCATCTTCCCACTCGATTGTTTCTTCAGAATTCTGAGTAGAACCTGTTAGAAACTTGAAATTAGAACTTGTGTCTAGGAATACGACTTTACGGTATTCTGGATGAATTCCTGCTTTCATGTTCTTCCACTCCTTTTTGCCCTGAGTCCTTAAGAAACAGAGTTATTGTAAGAGCCGTCGAAGGTTCGTGATAACACCTTGTACTGAAACTCACATAGAATGATTATAACAGGGGGACAACCCCAATGCAACATGAACTTGATAATTAAAGAAGGACTGTTAAGAGTTCCTTAACATTTACGAACGCCGGGCAGGCGTCGCTTTTCCTTTCATATCCTTGTCCATTAAATCGAAAAATTCTTCATTATTTTTTGACGATCTCAAACGGCGTAGGAAGCGATCTGAGAAATCATGGGCATCTGACATCGTTTTACGGATCGCCCAAACTTTATCAAGGTGAGCCTGGGACAGCAGCAACTCTTCTTTCCGAGTACCTGAGCGCAATATATCGATGGCAGGAAAAATCCGGCGTTCGGCCAAACTGCGGTCCAGATGCAGTTCCATATTTCCAGTTCCCTTAAATTCTTCATAGATGACGTCATCCATACGTGAGCCTGTATCTACAAGGGCAGTAGCCAAAATCGTCAAGCTTCCCCCTTCTTCGATATTCCGAGCTGCACCGAAGAAACGTTTCGGACGGTGGAAAGCCGCTGGGTCAATCCCCCCTGAAAGGGTACGTCCACTCGGAGGGATGACCAGGTTGTAAGCTCTTGCTAGTCTTGTAATGCTATCCATCAATATGATGACATCACGCTTGTGTTCAACTAAACGCATGGCTCGCTCCAACACAAGTTCTGAAACTTTAATATGATTTTCCGGCACTTCATCAAAAGTCGAGCTGACTACATCAACATCAGGGGCGACAGAACGTTCAATGTCCGTCACTTCTTCCGGACGCTCATCCACAAGTAAAATAATCAATTTCGCATCAGGCTGATTGGTGGATATGCTGTTGGCCATCTGCTTTAACAACATCGTTTTCCCTGCTTTTGGAGGAGCAACAATGAGTCCACGTTGTCCGTACCCTACAGGAGCCATGAGATCCATGATTCGAGTAGACAGTTTTTTTGTCTCGGTCTCAAGTTTTATGTGACGGTCCGGATAAAGAGGAGTAAGTGCCGGGAAGTGTACCCTTTCCTTGGCAGAGTCCGGGTCCTCCCCATTCACTGCATCTACGTGCAGCAACCCGTAATAACGCTCATTTTCTTTCGGAGGCCGGACTTTTCCGGAAACTTTATCCCCATTCCTCAGGTCAAAGCGACGGATTTGAGAGGCTGAGATGTAAATGTCTTCCGCACTCGGGGAATAGTTGATCGGACGCAGGAATCCAAACCCTTCAGAAGGAATAATCTCCAAAATCCCGTCCATAAATAAAAAGCCATCTTTTTCAGCTTGAGCCTTCAAGATTGCAAAAATCAATTCTCTTTTCGTAAGTTTCGCATAGTAAGATACTTTATACTGTCTAGCTTTTGCATAAAGACCTTTCAATGTCATTGTTTCTAAATTGGAGATAGTTATATCTGCCACGTAATCACCACTTTTTTTATATTTCTTTATATCTGTCAAGTTCGTAAGCCAAAAGCGCGAAGCTTTGGAGCCCCGTCACGCTAAAGCAAACTATCTCAATGAAGGTATCTTCCTCCTATGAGTTTGATGCCTCCTGTCGTTTTCCCTGAAAACTCTGGAGCTGGTTGTCATTCTCATCACTGCTTTGTCTTATGATAATAAATAAATCCCGAAAAGCTTTTCATTTGGAAAGTAATGACTTCTCTAAGTATGAATGCCCGAATAGAAGATCCAGGAGAAGTTAAGTGAAGTAATATTTATAGAAGCTTTCGGAGGTCTATGGTCGCCATTATCTTCTATCGCTATCAAACAACCTTTATTGTACTCCTGTCCTTACACAGTTTCAATCCTAATTTACGAAAACTTTTTGGAGGGGGTTATTATAGGATAAGAGGAAGCCGCTGCAATACGACTTCCTCTTATGATGAAGAATAAAGATTTAAATCGTGGTTTAATAACCAGATTCGTTTTTTCATCAGGCTTTGATATCCGTCTGTGAACGGAGATTGCCTGGTTTTGCTCTCACGACCACCGTTCGGGTCGTTGTCGTTACCTTATCCATATGAAATGGATGCCAGAATTTCTCTCCATTCAGAAAAGGTTTGTTCTCATTTCTTATGGAAAGATATGGCAGTTAAGAGTTTTGGAATTGCTCAATTTCTTCTTCAGACATTTCCTCGAACCAGACCTTTGCGCCTAAGTTGTTCAGCTTAGTCGTAATGTTATCATAC
Source organism: Halobacillus sp. H74 (assembly GCF_052246715.1). Lineage (NCBI taxonomy): Bacteria > Bacillati > Bacillota > Bacilli > Caryophanales > Bacillaceae > Halobacillus > Halobacillus sp. H74. Next base: position 99,714 of record NZ_JBQQCI010000001.1, read on the forward strand.
CCGCGTTCTATATGATCAACACCAGTAATCTCTGTGGTACCTTCTGCCATCAGACCAGCTATGACAAGGGCTGCGCCAGCACGTAAGTCCGTCGCTTTCACTTTTGCCCCTTGCAGCTTAGATGGTCCAGTCACTATGGCTGAACCGCCTTCAACCTTGATCGAAGCATTCATTCTCCGCAGTTCATCTACATGTTTGAAACGTGCTTGATAGATCGTATCTGTCACTACACCTGTTCCATGAGTCTGCGTGAGGAGAGAAGTGAACGGCTGTTGTAAATCCGTTGGAAAACCGGGGTATACAAGTGTCTTAATGTCAACACTACGCATGTTTTTCCCTGGACGAACATACAGTTGTTCATCGTTTTCCTCAATCGTGACACCCATTTCTCTCAGTTTTGCCAAAAGCGACTCCAAGTGCTGAGGGATGACGTTATCAATAATCATTTCCTCTCCTTGAGCAGCAGCCATGATCGTGTAGGTCCCTGCTTCGATCCTGTCTGGAATAATCGTATGCAGACATCCCTGGAGGCTATCGACACCTTCGATACGAATCACATCTGTCCCTGCACCTTTGATCTTTGCTCCCATACTTGTAAGTAATGTGGCTACATCAATGATTTCTGGTTCCTTAGCTGCATTTTCAATGACAGTTTTCCCCTTCGCTCTTACAGCAGCCAGCATAATGTTGATGGTAGCACCGACACTGACGACATCAAGGTAGATCCTCGCCCCACGAAGCTCCTTAGCCCTGAGGTAGATCGCCCCTTGTTCATTTGTCACTTCAGCGCCTAAAGCTTCAAAACCTTTGATGTGCTGATCGATCGGGCGCGGCCCAAGATGACACCCACCGGGAAGACCGATGACAGCCTTATTGAAACGACCGAGCATTGCTCCCATGAAGTAATAGGAAGCTCTCAATTTTTTAACTTTTCCATTCGGCAGTGGCATGTCCACCATTTCAGAAGGATCGATATGAACAGTACTATCTTCTTTGCGGACTGTTCCTCCAATTTCTTCTAACAGGTCAGACAAAATTCCAACGTCAGATATGTCAGGAAGTCCTTCGATCGTCACGGGCGATTCTGCTAGAATAGCTGCAGGTAACAAGGCTACAGCGCTATTTTTCGCTCCACTGACCCGTACTTGACCACGAAGAAGGGTTCCGCCTTCCACTAATAGTTTATGCATGGATAACTCCTCGCTTTAAGGTAAAGATTATAACCTTAGTATGTGCAATATTTTCCATTACACACCAATTATTTTTGTTTATTCCAGTCATTTAAAAACTTTTCAATGCCTTGATCGGTTAATGGGTGCTGCACAATTTGGCTGAATACTTTAAATGGTACTGTCGCAATATGCGCCCCATGATAAGCTGCTTCTGTCACATGGACCGGGTGGCGGACAGACGCTGCAATAATCTCCGTGTCTATCGCATGACGATCGAAAATCTCAGAGATTTGTGCGATCAGCTCTACACCATTATGGCCGATATCATCCAGGCGTCCCAAGAATGGAGAAACAAAGGAAGCACCTGCGCGGGCAGCTAGTAAAGCCTGGTTCGCAGAGAAAACAAGGGTCACATTCGTTTTGATATTCAAGTCGCTGAATGCTTTCACTGCTTTCAAACCTTCTAAAGTCATCGGAACTTTAACAGTAATGTTCGGGGCGATTGCAGCGAGCTCTTTTCCTTCTTGAATCATGCCTTCTGCATCTTCCGAGATTACTTCCGCGCTTACAGAACCATCCACTTCATCTGTAATCTCTCTCAAACGTTCATGAAAAGAGACACCTTCTTTAGCTACAAGACTCGGGTTTGTCGTCACCCCTGCTAATATTCCTAAAGCGTTCGCCTCGCGTATGTCTTCAATGTTCGCTGTATCGATGAAAAATTTCATATCCCCACTCCTCTTCCCTCTATTTTTGGCAATCGTGAAAATTGTCGAATGATGGCGTTTTCATAGCTCATTAAAAGGAAACCGCTACATGGTAGCGGTTTTCCTCTTTACTATTTTTACGCTTGTTGAGAAGAACCGAACTCGCGCATTTTACCGATAACGGTTTCTTTGATAGCGTCGCGTCCAGGTCCCAGATATTTACGAGGATCATATTGTTCAGGCTGGTCAGCTAGTACTTGACGCACAGCCTTGCCTTGAGCCATCTGACTCTCTGTATTTACATTGATTTTTGCTGTACCGAAAGAAATTGCTTTTTTAACATCTTCTGTCGGGATTCCTGTACCACCGTGAAGAACAAGCGGCTTGTCTACAAGGCCCATGATTTCTTCCATGCGATCAAAGCCAAGGTTCGGCTCGCCTTTATAAGGTCCGTGGACAGAACCTAGTGCTGGTGCAAATACATCAACATTCGTTTCGTCGACCAATTGCTTACATTCAGAAGGAATCGCATACGCAGCTTCAGCGTCGTCTACGATGATATCATCCTCTTGTCCACCTACGCGGCCAAGTTCTGCTTCTACAGATACGCCGTGGATGTGAGCAAGTTCAACAACTTTACGAGTTACTGCAATGTTCTCTTCCAATGGGTCATGGGAAGCGTCGATCATGACAGAAGTAAAACCAGCGTGGATCGCTTCTGCACATTTCTCAAAGCTTGAACCATGATCCAAGTGAATCGCAACAGGGACTGTCGTACCATATGATTTCATAAGTGCTTTCACCATATCGACGACCACGTTGAAACCACCCATGTAACGTCCAGCACCTTCTGATACACCCAGGATAACCGGGGACTGCTCTTCTTCAGCAGCCTGAAGAATGGCTTGAGCATATTCTAAATTATTCAGGTTGAACTGACCTACACCGTAGCGTTCTTCCTTCGCTTTTTCTAGCATTTCTTTCATAGATACTAGTGGCATGAAAGAATCCTCCTTTAGTTACGTACTACGCCTATTTACAAGCCTGTTTCCATAAGAAAACACACCATGTAAGTTTGGTTACAGTATTAGAATACCAATACCCTTTCCATGGTGCAACAGCAGGAGAATTATATAACGCTTACATTGTAAAAAAAGTCATGACCGACTATGAACAAGGGTATTTTCGACCATTTTTTTCAAATTATGGATGTCGAATGGCTTTGCTATGATATCTGTAACAAAAGGAAAATCGACGTCTTTTTCCAATGAGTCTTTAGATGAGCCAGTGATTATGATCACTGGGGCATCAAAGTCTGTTTTTTCTAGATACTGAAGAACTTCTCTGCCATGCATGACCGGCAGATTATAATCCATGATGATGAGGTCCGGATTGTGTTCTTCAACCAGGTCACAAGCTTCCTTACCCGTTTTCGCGCATACCGTAACATATCCCTCTGTTTTCAAAATTTCCACTAAAAGAAGTCGTATTCCTGGTTGGTCATCTACGATAAGGATTTTATTCGACATGATTTTTCCCCTTCCTTTCTCCTGCAATTTTCAGCTGTTTAAACTAATCCCTCTTTTATCCCTGTTATTTACATTCGAGGACTTCTCTCTCATTTCCTGCGCATATATGTTCGGTATGTCAAAATTTCTGTTAGTTCATATGACAAAATAAACAGAAATACTCCAAAATACACCCCGAAATCCCACAAAAAAAGTGCTACGTCCGTGGGACATAGCACTTTCTCCTTTTATTGATTTGTTTTCATCGCTGCTCCGACAAAGCCGTAAAAGAGTTCTTGCGGACGAGTCGGACGAGACTTGAATTCCGGGTGGAATTGGCTGGCGACAAACCAAGGATGGTCTTCCACTTCGATAATTTCTATCAAGCGGCCATCCGGGCTTGTTCCTGAGAATTTAAAACCAGCGGATTCCATTTGCTCACGGTAATGATTATTGAACTCAAAACGATGACGGTGACGCTCATAAATGACTTCTTCTCCATAAGCTTCCATCGCTTTTGTCCCTTCTTGAAGACGGGAAGGGTAAATACCCAGACGCAAGGTCCCCCCGAGATCGGACACATCTTTCTGTTCAGGGAGCAAGTCAATAATCGGGTATTCGGTGGATGGATTGATTTCTGCAGAATGCGCACCTTTCAGCCCCAGCACATTACGAGCGAATTCAACAGTCGCCAGTTGCATTCCAAGACAAATTCCCAAGAATGGAATGCGTTTTTCACGGGCGAAACGAATGGCATCAATCTTTCCTTCAATACCACGATCACCGAAACCACCTGGAACAAGGATTCCATCTACATCTTGCAATTGTTCGGCAACATTATCCGCATTCACGTTCTCGGAATTCACCCATTTCACATCTACATCAGAGTCGTAACTGTAACCCGCGTGCTTCAAGGCTTCGACGACAGAGATGTAGGCATCCGGGAGCTCCACGTACTTACCGACAAGAGCGATTGTTGTTTTATGCTGCAAACTTTTCACCCGGTCAATCAGTTTGTTCCACTCTGTCATATCTGCAGGTGGGCAATTCAAACCAAAGTGATCACATGTAAGTTCATCCAACTTTTGGTCCTGGAGTGTAATCGGGATTTTATAAAGCGTATCCGCATCACTTGCTTCAATCACAGCGTTCTTATTAATGTCACAGAAGAGAGCAATCTTCTCTTTCATGTCTTCAGAGATAGGCATCTCCGTACGTAACACTATGACATCTGGCTGAATACCGAGAGAGCGCAGTTCTTTCACACTATGCTGGGTAGGTTTTGTCTTCATTTCACCAGCTGCCTTCAAGTAAGGCACAAGGGTACAATGCAGGTACATGACATGTTCGCGGCCGATATCACTTTTGATCTGCCGGATGGCTTCAAGGAATGGAAGAGATTCGATATCTCCGACCGTCCCACCGATTTCAGTTATGACAACATCCGCGTTCGTTTCATGTCCTGCGCGGAATACACGTTCTTTGATTTCGTTCGTGATATGTGGAATTACTTGGACTGTGCCTCCCAAATAATCACCGCGACGTTCTTTTTTAATAACATTAGAGTAGACTTTCCCTGTTGTCACATTACTGAACTTATTCAGATTGATATCGATGAAACGCTCATAATGACCCAGGTCCAAATCCGTTTCTGCGCCATCGTCAGTAACGAAGACTTCTCCGTGTTGATATGGACTCATCGTCCCCGGGTCCACGTTGATGTACGGATCGAATTTTTGAATGGTTACTTTCAATCCTCTGTTTTTTAATAGTCGGCCCAATGATGCAGCCGTTATGCCTTTACCTAAGGAAGAAACGACACCGCCAGTTACGAAAATATACTTTGTTGCCACGTTGAATCCCTCTTTCTCTCTTTGTCTTATTTAGTTATTTACTATTAAATATTTTTGATAAGGGGTAAAAAAACAAAAGCATCTGCACCCACAACGTTAAAAAGTAAAGCAAACTCCTGAAATGGCAGTATTCACACCCATAGCAAGACATGATTTATTATTTGATGTGGGCGTTGAAGCTGAAATTCATTATAAAAAATAAAAATACTCCGTCGACCGATTTTTTTACAATTTCCTATAAAAAACAAAAAACGCTCCCCCGGTTCGGGGAGCGTTTGGAATTTCGATTAAGAAATTAAAGAGCCCAAATAAGATTCTACTGATATGACTTTTAAAAGTCAACCACATTATTTTTCTTCTTCATCATCATCACCAATGAAGCTGATATCATCCTCGACTATTTCTTCCTCTTCTTCGTCGAGATCATCCTCATCATAGTCACCTTCGAAATCATCATTATCATCAAGGTCAAGGTCTTCATCCGTTAATTCCACATCATCTTCAAGACCATCTTCTTCTGTATCGTCATACTCAGAAACGCCCAATTCATCTTCAAGCAACTTGGAAGGTTTCTTTTTTCTCTTTTTCTTTTTCTTTTTACGTTTTTGTGGAAGGCTGGCAATTTCCTCTTCCATCTGTTCTACAGGGTACCAGCGTTTAAGCCCCCAGCGGTTCGTACCGATCGTCATGAACTGCCCATCGATATTCATGTCTGTGTAAAATTGGGCGATGTACTCTTGTTTTTGTTTGGCATTGAATTTCTTCATCGTCGCAATACGGCGGAAAATCTCATTAAAATCGATGGCTTCTCTTTCCTCTTCCAATATAATGGTAGCCAGTTCAATCATGGAGATTTCATTAATTTGGTCTTGGCTAAATTCTTTTAAGCTCACGGTCCAGCACTCCTTTATATAGACAAAATAGAATTAATGACTTCATAGGCATACGAATCACATTTAATCATACCACCCATTATATGAGTTGACTTTACAAAAATCAAATAGGGAACGCCTTTCACTTTATTATCTTTTGTAGCCAAAGTAACATGAAAGTAAACTTTTCATTTAAAATATTGATTAGACAATAATCTTGGTGTTCCTGCCATTTTACTTTAAAATAGGGTATATTCACTGTCATTATTGTTTTTGTATCTTAAAAATGACTACCAGCATTCCTTCACAAATGTGCAGGTTCGTGGAGAGAAAAGTCTTTTCCCCAAGATGAAGTTGGTGGGCTGGGAAATGACGGGACTCCTATCTTAAATGCAGAAGCACCTTGATCAACAAAAAAATACTTAAAGTAAGGAGAAATACTAATGAAATCCCATCCTTTTAATTGGATTGCAACTTTAATCGCAGTGCTGGCAATTGGAATATGGCTATTTACAAGCTTTGGTATGATTCATTCAAAACATATGGAAGAAGCTGTGATTACCGAAAAGACACATGATGAGGAGGATTACTTCATCATCGTGGAAGATAAAAAGGTCCATGTAAAGGACACAAGCACCTGGATGCTGCTTGAAACTGGTGAGACCTATAATATCACTTACGAATGGTACGGCATGAAAAAACCTTATGTAACTGATGTGAACCAGGCCCATGACGAAGATCAAGTTGGTGGAGGTCACTAATAGCATTGAGGCTGGGATAAAAGGTTTTTTCCACTAGAAAACCCGAACGAATCGTTCGGGTTTTATTTATGAAGCAATAAATGCATACGCCGCTCCGCATCGATTTCAGCGGACATCCCCTCAGCCTCCTTAGAAAGTGAAGATCGTTATATTTGATGATTTATCGAGGACCCGCTTGATCCAAGGCTTCCGCATCCCTCTCCACACTTACTTATCCGGTTGCGAGGGACAGACCTTCACGACATAAGCAGCCCATCTGCGTGAAAAACCCCCTTCACTTCGATGGGCTGCTTATGCGGGGCAAGTCTACACGTCCCTCTCCACACTTACTATCACATATTCCTTCTGTACTGTCCGCCTACTTGGTAGAGGGCGTTGGTGATTTGGCCGAGGCTTGCTACTTTTACGATTTCCATGAGTTCTGCGAAAATATTCCCTCCGCTTGCAGCGACTTCCTGCAAACGATTAAGCGCTTGATCTGCTTCCGATTCATTCTCGTTTTGGAAATTACGTAACTCACGGATTTGGTGCTCTTTTTCATCCTTACCAGCTCTGGCAAGTTCCATAGAGTCGATTTCTTCTTCAGAAGGCGGGTTCGGATTCAGGTACGTGTTGACACCTATGATCGGCAACTCTCCTGAATGCTTTTTCCCTTCATAATATAAAGACTCTTCTTGGATTTTACCACGCTGATATTGGCGTTCCATTGCACCCAGTACTCCGCCGCGATCATTGATGCGTTCAAATTCCTGCAGGACTGCTTCCTCAACTAGGTCTGTCAGTTCGCGGATAATGTAGGAGCCTTGTAAAGAGTTTTCATTCTTCGTCAATCCAAACTCTTTGCTGATGATCATCTGAATCGCCATTGCGCGTCGAACAGATTCTTCTGTTGGTGTTGTGATCGCTTCATCATAAGAGTTTGTATGCAAGGAGTTACAGTTATCTTGAATCGCGATTAACGCTTGCAGAGTCGTGCGAATATCGTTGAAGTCGATTTCCTGGGCATGCAGGGAGCGTCCTGAAGTCTGGATATGGTACTTCAACTTCTGGCTTCGCTCATTGGCTCCGTATTTATCCCGCATGACGATCGCCCATATACGACGTGCGACGCGTCCGAGGACAGTGTATTCCGGATCCAATCCATTTGAGAAAAAGAACGATAAGTTCGGCGCGAATTTATTGATATCCATGCCTCTGCTCAAATAGTACTCGACATAGGTGAATCCGTTTGCGAGTGTGAACGCAAGCTGTGTAATCGGATTCGCTCCTGCCTCAGCAATGTGGTAGCCCGAAATAGAAACGGAATAATAGTTGCGAACTTCATGATCGATGAAGTATTGCTGAATATCCCCCATCATTCTCAATGCAAATTCTGTGGAAAAGATACATGTGTTCTGGCCTTGATCTTCTTTCAGGATATCTGCCTGGACGGTACCGCGAACGACATGAATCGTTTCCGCCTTGATTTTCGCCGCTTCTTCATCGCTCGGGGCACGGCCATTCTCTTCTTTGAATTTCTCCAATTGCTTATCGATGGCCGTGTTGAAAAACATCGCAAGAATAATCGGTGCCGGACCATTGATCGTCATCGATACAGAAGTTGAAGGATCGACAAGGTCGAAACCATCATACAACTTCTTCATATCATCGAGTGTGCAGATGTTTACTCCACTCTCTCCTACTTTTCCGTAAATATCCGGGCGTTCGTCAGGGTCTTCTCCATATAAGGTGACAGAATCGAACGCTGTACTTAAACGTTTGGCATCATCACCCTCTGATAAGTAATGAAAACGTCTGTTTGTACGTTCCGGTGTCCCTTCGCCAGCAAATTGACGTTTCGGATCTTCCCCCTTGCGTTTGAAAGGAAATACTCCTGCCGTGAATGGAAAGGCTCCAGGAACATTTTCACGAAGCAGCCATGACAATCGATCGCCCCAGTCAGAGTATTTCGGGAGTGCGACTTTAGGTACTTTTGTTCCACTTAAACTTTCGGTGTTCAAATCCATGGTAATCTCTTTATCACGCACCTTGAATGTGTACGTATCACCACTGTACCTTTCATGAAGGTCATCCCAGTCTTCCAGCTTATCTATCGTTTCACGTTTCAATGAACGCTCATAATCGTCGACCATTCGTGTGATGCTGTCTTTGACCTCTTCATTTTCAAGCAATTCCAATGTGCCTTTGAGCTGGTAAAGCTTACGGGCTTTGTCAGCTTGATCTTCTGTTTCTGTATGGTAATTACGGACGGCTAAGGAAATATCTCTTAAATATTGCTTCCGCTCATTCGGAATGATGACGTTCTGCTTTTCTACTTTATCTACACCAGTAAAAGAAGTGTCATCCTCCCAAGCATATTTCTCATTCAATTGATCGATCAAGGCTGCGAATAAAGTGTTGGTGCCGGGGTCATTGAATTGACTTGCAATAGTTCCATATACCGGAAACTTGCTGTCATCTTCATGGAAAAGCATGTGACTGCGCTGGTACTGCTTTTTCACTTGGTTCATAGCATCCTCAGAACCTTTTTGTTCAAACTTATTGATCACGATAAAGTCTGCGAAATCGATCATGTCGATTTTCTCTAACTGGGAAGGGGCGCCGAACTCAGCCGTCATGACATACATGGACAAATCAGTCACATCCGTTATGGCTGCATCCCCCTGCCCGATCCCGCTCGTTTCAATAATGATAAAATCTACACCTGCAGCTTTGACGACCTGAATCGCTTCTTCGACTGCTGTTGAAAGTTCAGAGCGAGCCTCCCTTGTCGCCAGGGAGCGCATATAAACTCTCGGATTGAAAATCGCATTCATACGGATACGATCTCCAAGCAAAGCACCCCCTGTTTTTTTCTTCGTCGGATCGACAGACAAAATCGCTATTTTCTTATCAGGTACTTCATTGACGAACCGGCGAATCAATTCATCCGTAAGTGAACTTTTACCAGCTCCACCTGTCCCTGTAATTCCAAGGACTGGGATTGTCTTTTCCTGGACTTTTTCTACGGCTGTTTTAAAAGCGGCCACCGCTTCACGTTCTTCTTTCGGCGTGTTTTCTACATAGGTAATGAACCTGGCCATCGCTTGATGGTTTCCTTCAGATAAATCTTTTACTCCCTGCTCGACATCTAAAGGAGGAATGAAATCACATTCTTCGATCATTGAATTGATCATACCTTGAAGGCCATATGACCGCCCATCTTCCGGAGAAAAAACGCGGGCCACGCCATATTCGTGAAGCTCTTTGATTTCTCTAGGAATGATGACACCACCCCCGCCACCATAAACGCGGATATGGCCGGCACCTTTTTGATTCAGAAGGTCCACCATATATTTAAAATACTCGACGTGCCCCCCTTGATAAGAGGAAATCGCAATTCCTTGAGCATCTTCCTGAATCGCTGCATTCACAACATCTTCTACTGAGCGATTATGTCCTAAATGAATAACTTCCGCACCTGTCGATTGCAGAATACGCCTCATGATATTAATAGACGCATCATGACCATCGAATAAACTGGAAGCGGTTACAAAACGAACGGGATTCTTCGGCTTATATACCGTCGGTTGTTCCATATCCCATCTCCCTTTCTTTTAAGATGATTCCTCTACTTTGCTATTGAGACCTTCCAATAACAATTGAATTTGAATTTCTGTGTATGTTTCAATCGTAAATGTCCGTTGGAGAATCCACCTGCGGAAACCCCACATCTGCCCCTGGACAAATATATTGTTCGCGATCAGTTTCACTTGTGTTTCTGACCTTTGACCGGGAAGGCTGTTAAAGATGACTTGTTCCAGCATACTCACCATTTCTCTTTCTTTCTGCAAGACATAATCCTGAGCATCGCGTGATAATGATTTCACCTCTTGGTACATGACAAGTACTTCGTCCTGCATGTCGTCCATCAATTGGAAGTAAGAGCGTATGGCGTGAACCAAACTTTGTACACTAGTCTGATTCGGGTCGATAGAGGCTTCCATCCTCTCCTTCACTCGTTTATAGATCGAGTCACAGACGAGAAACAAGACATCTTCTTTCTTTCGGATATACTCATAGAGCGTGCCGATGCTGAAACCTGAGGCTTTTGCAATTTCACGGGTTGTCGTTTTGTGAAATCCTTTTTCTATAAAAAGTGTTACGGCGCCTCTGATCATCTGATTTCTCCGTTTGGTGACGAGTGCTTCATCTTTTATGGTAGAGGGTACTTGTTTTTCAGCCAATGTCACTCACCCTTCCTCCCCCATTCTTTAACCCAAGAACGGGCCAGCTGATAAGGATCAGCATCTGGATTTTGAAAGACCTCCAATTTCTGCTCATCCCGTTCAATTTCTGTTTTGACATCCCGCCAAATCTCTTCTCGAATTAAATCATAGACTTCTAATTTCAGCTGTTGCTTTCTCCGTTCTGTTCCTGAATCCGTACGATATAAATAGGAATGATGGTCATTCATATTCTTCCACAATTCGTCCATACCTTCTGATTCAGTGGAAATTGTTTGCACAATGGGCGGCTGCCATCCTTTGGGCTGAACAATCATCATGTATTCTTCAAGGGTCGACTTCAATTTCCCTACACCAGGTAAGTCAGCTTTATTGATGATGAACAAATCAGCAATTTCCATGATCCCCGCTTTGAAGATTTGCAGCACATCCCCACTGTTAGGAGTGAGTACGAGTCCTGTCGTGTCCACCACTTTCATAATGTCGAGCTCTGATTGACCGACACCTACAGTTTCAACCAGTACGACATCAAACCCATAAGCATCACAAACACGGATGCTGTCCTTAGTTGCACGGGCGAGTCCTCCAAGACTTCCTCTTGTGGCCATGCTGCGGATGAAAATACCAGGGTCGAGGAAATGTTGGTTCATGCGCGTGCGATCACCAAGCAAAGCACCTCCGCTGAACGGGCTCGTAGGATCGACAGCGATGACAGCGACTGTAAGATTCTGCTGTCTCAAAAAAGTGAGCAGCCGATTGATCAGTGAACTTTTTCCTGCCCCTGGAGAACCAGTGATCCCTATATAGTGGGCTTGCTTTTGGATGGAAAAAATATCGCTCATCAAAGAGAGCTTCTGATCATCGTCGTTTTCAATCAATGTGATTGCACGTGCCAATGCTCGCATATCCTGTTTTTGAATCCGTTCCGCGAGTGGATGCATAATTCAGTCACCTTTCTATTTCGTCATCATACGGCCGATAACAAGCCTTTGAATTTCCTGTGTACCTTCATAGATCTGAGTGATTTTCGCATCACGCATATATCGTTCTACTGGATAATCTTTCGTATATCCATAGCCCCCATGGACTTGGACGGCTTCTGTCGTCACTTTCATCGCTGTGTCCCCGGCGAACAGTTTTGCCATCGCAGACGATTTGGAGTACGGCAGACCCTCTGATTCTAAGTATGCCGCTTGATAGGTAAGCAGTCTTGAAGCTTCAATTTCTGTTGCCATATCAGCGATTTTAAATGAAATCCCCTGGAGATTGGCAATCGGCTTCCCGAACTGCTCCCGCTCTTTCGAATAAGAGATGGATTCATCCAGCGCACCTTGAGCGATTCCCACCGCTTGAGCAGCAATTCCATTTCGGCCGCCATCCAGCGTCATCATTGCTACTTTGAAACCTTGCCCTTCTTCCCCTAACAAGTTCTCTTTCGGTATCTTACAATCTTCGAAAATAAGCTCTGTTGTAGGAGAAGAACGAATCCCTAACTTCTTCTCTTTCTTGCCTGTAGAGAAGCCCGGTGTGTCTTTCTCGACAATAAAGGCACTGATGCCACGACTTCCCTGCTCAGGATCTGTTTTGGCAAAAACAATGTAAATATCTGCGACACCGCCGTTTGTGATCCATACTTTACTGCCATTCAACACATAATGATCCCCATTCGGTTTCGCTTGTGCCCGCATCGAGGAAACATCACTACCAGCTCCAGGTTCTGACAATGCATACGCCCCAAGCTTTTCACCAGAGGCTAACTGGGTGAGGTACTTTTTCTTCTGGTCTTCTGATCCGAATTTATAGATCGGCCAGCTTGCTAGTGAAATATGGGCTGATAATGTTACACCAGTTGATGCACAGACACGGGACAGCTCTTCGACTGCGATCACATAACTCACGAAGTCCGATCCGATCCCCCCATACTCTTCAGGCCAAGGAATCCCTGTCAAGCCGAGTTCTGCCATCTTATCGAATATCTCACGGTCAAAACGTTCTTCTTCATCACGTTCCGCTGCGGTTGGTTCTACTTCATTCTTTGCAAAATCACGAACCATTTTTCTAAGCATTTCCTGCTCTTCTGTTAATGTAAAATTCATTCTCGAATCCTCCTCAATCTCTAAGCAAATGATTTCCGATTACCACACGCTGGATTTCACTTGTACCTTCATAGATTTCACAAACCTTGGCATCCCTGAAAAACCTTTCAACAGCATAATCCTCCGTATACCCGTATCCGCCATGGATTTGAACCGCTTCAATTGCTGTACGGACTGCCGTTTTTGAAGCCATCAATTTCGCAATGGAAACTTCCTTTACGCATTTTTTCCCTTCCGCTTGAAGGGAAGCTGCATTATAGACAAGCAGTTTTGATGCCTCTACCTCTGTCGCCATATCTGCTATCTTGAAAGCGACGCCCTGCAAGTGAGCGATCGGTCTGCCAAACTGTTCACGTTCCTTGGCATATCCAACCGCATGCTCCAAAGCCGCTTCCGCAATTCCGAGCGATTGAGCCGCAATTCCGATCCGCCCAACGTTCAAGTTTGCAAGCGCGATTTTGTACCCTTCTCCCTCATTTCCAAGGAGTTGAGAAGCCGGTACTTCACATTGATCGAAACTCAATGACACTGTACTTGACCCGTGGAGCCCCATCTTCTTCTCTGCTTTTCCGATTGAAAAACCCGGGGTGTCCCGCTCCACGATAAACGCACTCAAGCCTTTACCTGTCTTCACATCAGGATTTGTGCGGGCGAACACGATGAATGTATCAGCCTTTCCACCATTCGTAATGAACACTTTCGATCCATTCAAGACATAATGGTCGCCTCGTTTCTCCGCTCTCGTTTTCAAACTGCCCGCATCAGATCCAGCACCTGGCTCTGTCAGGGCGAACGCTCCGAGGTACTCTCCCGAAGCAAGCTTCGGAATATATTTGTTTTTCTGATTTTCATTTCCGAAGTATAAAATCGGATTTGTGCCCACAGATGTATGCACAGATAAGATGACACCAAGTGTTGCACTGACTTTTGACAATTCATGAATGGCGATGATGTACGAAGTATAGTCCATCTCAGCTCCACCATATTTTTCAGGGATGGGAACACCCATGAGACCCAGTTCCCCCATTTTCGGAATCAGCTCTGATGGAAAGCGGTCTTCCCTTTCCATTCGTTCAACAGCTGGAGCTACTTCATTCTCTGCAAAGTCACGTACCATCTTTCTCATCATCTTCTGTTCATCAGTAAATTGTAAGTCCATTCTCGCTCTCCCCTTCACACGTTAATCGTAGATGTAAAAACCGCGCCCTGACTTCTTACCAAGCCAGCCTGCCTTGACGTACTTACGGAGGAGCGGGCATGGACGATACTTGCTGTCTCCAAATCCATCATGAAGCACTTCCATAATATACAGACATGTATCAAGTCCAATGAAGTCCGCTAATGTCAATGGCCCCATCGGGTGGTTCATACCAAGTTTCATCACGGCATCCACATCCTCTGCAGAAGCCACGCCTTCATGAACGGTATAAATCGCTTCGTTAATCATCGGCATCAGGATTCGATTAGAAACGAAACCCGGAAAGTCCTCGACTTCCACCGGGGTTTTTTCCAACTTTTTCGTCATATCCTCAATCGCTTGATAAGTTTCATCACTGGTTTGGAGCGCACGGATGACTTCGACCAATTTCATCACAGGAACCGGGTTCATGAAGTGCATTCCAATCACTTGGGAAGGGCGCTCTGTTGCTGCCGCAATTTCTGTTATCGGTAGGGACGAGGTATTTGTAGCTAAAATGGCATGAGCAGGTGTAATTTCATCAAGCTGTTGAAAAACACTTACCTTCACCTCCATTTTTTCAATGACTGCTTCGATTACAAGGTCGCAATCCGAAGCATCTTTCAAATCAGTCGTCCCGCTCAACCGCTGGACTGCCTCCTGCTGCTCCTCCGCTGTCATTCTCCCTTTCTCCACAGCACGGCCCAAACGCTTCTCAATGCCCGCCAAACCCTGGTCCAATGCATCTTGACTCATATCATTAAGCTTTACTTTCAGGCCGGATTGAGCGAACACTTGAGCAATTCCTGCTCCCATTTGCCCTGCTCCTATGACCATTACCTGATTGATTGTCATCCTTTATTCCCCCTTATTGTTTCGGAACTTCGATCAATACGGCGTCCCCTTGGCCACCGCCTGAACAGATCGCTGCGATACCTAACCCACCGCCACGGCGTCTCAATTCATAGGCAAGTGTCAGCAAAATACGTGCACCGCTCGCACCTATCGGGTGACCCAAAGCTACAGCACCACCATTGACATTGACTTTTTCATGGTCCAACCCTGCAATTTTGCCACTAGCTAAAGATACGGCTGCAAAAGCCTCGTTTACTTCGAATAAATCTATATCTTCAATTGATTTTCCTGCCTTTTCGAGAAGTTTATTGATGACCAGCCCTGGTGTTTGCGGAAAATGTTGAGCCTCTACCGCAATTTCATCGTGGGCTAAAATAGTCGCTAATGAATCAGCCCCGATTTTTTCAGCTTTTTCATCCGACATTAAAAGCATCGCACAAGCACCATCGTTCACACCCGGAGCGTTCCCTGCTGTAATCGTCCCTGTTTTATCGAAGACAGGACGTAACTTGGCCAGAGCTTCCACTGTCGTAGACTTCCGCGGTGCTTCATCTGTGTCGACAACTGTCGGGTCACCTTTTCGTTGTGGAACTTCGACAGACGTGATTTCTTCCCCTAATTTCCCATCTTCAATCGCTTTTACTGCTCTTTGATGGCTTTGAAAGGCCCATTCGTCTTGAGCTTCACGTGTCAATTCAAACTCTTCTGCTGTCCGGTTTCCATAGTTGCCCATGTGGACATTCTCAAAAGAACAGGTCAATCCATCATGAACCATCATATCTTTGACAGGAGCATCCCCCATGCGTAATCCCCACCGTGCTTTCGGCATGAAGTAAGGGGCATTGCTCATGCTTTCCATACCTCCGGCGACAATCACCTCTTCTTCCCCTAAACGAATGAACTGATCTGCCATTGTGACACTTCGCATACCTGATGCGCAGACTTTATTGACTGTTTCTGTTTTGACCTCCCACGGAATGCCAGCCTCACGTGAAGCTTGACGGGATGGAAGTTGACCCTGACCGCCTTGCAGTACGGTTCCCATGATTACTTCATTCACATCTTCTGGTTTAACTTTCGCTCTTTCTAACGCTCCTTTGATGGCTATACCTCCAAGTTGAACAGCCGTCAATGGTGCTAAAGAACCTCCGAATTTCCCGAAAGGTGTACGGGCCCCAGCTACTATCACAGTTTTACGCATGTGTTTTCCTCCTTATTTTTGATAACGCTTTCAAAAAATGACGATTGAACGCTCGCTCAATTTCGTCTCATAAGGAAAGTGTACATAAAATGCTGTACACTTTCCACAATTTTCACAATATTAATCCTCATTTTTCATACATTCGACTCGTTTCCCTTATTGGTCAAACGTTTGATTAAGCTGTTTTCTCTTCTGTTTTTTCAAACATGGACTTCGCTAATATTTCCGCAATGTCCATTGTACTAACTTCTTCCTCTACTTCTTTTGCTTTCGTACCATCAGAAAGCATCGTCAGACAGAATGGACATCCGCTGGAAATCATAGTCGGTTCCACTTCAAGAGCCTGTTCTGTACGGGCAACATTTACGCGGTTTCCAGACTTCTCTTCCATCCACATCATGCCGCCGCCAGCACCACAGCACATTCCGTTGGAGCGGTTTCGTTTCATTTCAACCACTTCCACACCAGGGATCATCTCAAGCACTTCACGCGGTGGCTGGTAGACTTCGTTATAGCGCCCAAGATAACAACTGTCATGATAGGTGATTTTTTCATTGACTACACCCTCAGGCTTTAAGCGGCCATCCTTCAACCATTCAGCCAACATTTCAGTATGGTGGTAAACCTCTGCCTCAAGGCCGAAATCCGGATACTCGTTTTTGAAAATGTTGTAAGCATGCGGGTCAATGGTAATGATTTTATTCACATTATGTTTTTCAAATTCCTTCATATTCTTTTCAGCAAGTTCCTGGAAGAGGAATTCATTTCCCATCCGACGGGCTGTATCCCCTGAGTTCTGCTCTTTATTACCGAGAATCGCAAACTTGATTCCTGCAGCATTCATAAGCTTGGCGAAAGCCATTGCGATTTTTTGGCTGCGGTTATCGTAGGATCCCATTGAGCTGACCCAGAAGAGATATTCAAACTCTTCGCCAGATTTCTTCAATTCTTTCACAGTCGGAATTTGAACCTCTTCATCCAAATCTCTCCAGTCCTCACGTTCTTTCTTCGATAACCCCCACGGATTTCCCTGGCGTTCGATATTCATCAACGCACGTTGTCCATCTGGATCCATTTTCCCTTCCGTCATTACAAGATACCGACGAAGGTCGATGATTTTATCGACGTGTTCGTTCATGACTGGGCAAGCATCTTCACAGTTTCGGCATGTCGTACATGCCCATAGTTCTTCTTCTGTAATGACATCACCGATCAAGCTCTTTTCGTTTACAGCGTCAAGTGTAGACGCTGCTTCCTCAGTCCCCTGGGAGCGGGCCATTTGAGCTAATGTGTTCCCTTCCGTTCCTGAAAAGGCATAAGATGGTACCCAGGGAGACTGCCCTGTGACAGCCGCACCTTTTTCAGTCAGATGGTCTCTCAATTTAATAATCAAATCCATTGGAGAGAGCATTTTCCCCGATCCTGATGCTGGACAGACATTTGTACAACGACCACATTCCACACAGGCATAAAAATCGATCATTTGTAATTGATCGAACTCCTCGATTTTTCCGACGCCGAAAGAGACCTCATCTTCATCGGCATCTTCGTCGATATCAAAATCTATCGGTTTAAGCTTCCCTGGAGGATCTTCTCGACTAAGAAAAACATTAACAGGAGCAGCGAGTAAGTGAGCGTGCTTGGATTGTGGTACATAAACCAGGAAAGTCAGTAAAATCAACAGGTGAATCCACCACATCACAAAGAACACGGTGGCTGCTGCTACAGGAGGCAGCCATGCGAAAGCGCTTGCAATTGTGGACGCAATAGGCTCTGTCCATGCGCCTTCATGGCCATGCCAGATAATCCCCATGCCGTTCCCTACTAAAACCGTCACCATCAATGTGCCAATGAAAATAAGTACGAGCCCTGCTTTAAACCCACGCTTCAGGCGAACCAATTTTTCTATATAGCGACGATAAAACGCCCAAATGACAGCAACAAGAATTGTTAATGTCACAATTTCCTGGAAGAACGTGAAGCCAGGATAGAAAGGCCCTAATGGTAAGTGGGAGTCAGGTGCCAGTCCTTTCCAAATGAAATCCAGCGCCCCGAACTGGACAAGGATAAAGCCATAGAACATCATGACATGGATGATGCCTGATTTTTTATCCTTCAATAATTTTTTCTGTCCGAAAACGTAAATCCAAATTTTCTGTAAACGTCTTTTCAGTTGTTTATCATACTCGAATTTCTTCCCCATCTTAATATAAGCGACACGGGTTTGTACGACACGAACAAATAAGTACAAACCGTATACCGTTACGCCAAGGAACAAAATCCAGTTTGCTACTAACAACGGATTCATATGTTCTCCCCCTCTTTGTTGTTATCGCAAAATGCGCGATTCCCCTTTTCTCGGCCCAGAAACTTAAAATTTTCTGAATCTTATAGCTTTACTATAAATTATGAATGAGCATTCAGTCAACATATTTTCGCCTTTTTCCTATTGAAACCTCAAGAAACGGGGAGACTAGGAGGAAGAAACAGTTAAGGAGATGGATCAGCCATGCTCATCACTCTTGTTCTAATAGCTATCCTTTTCATTTTATTACTTATCATTGATTTTAAAATAGGGAAATATAACCATAATCAAAACCCCCGCACCCTCCCTAAACAGGAAACTACAGGGGATTACCAGCTATATAAAAATGGATCTGCCCTTTATGAAGATTTATTCCAGGATATCGCGAATGCCGAATCACAAGTCGATGTATATTTTTTCTTAGTGGACAACGACTATATCAGCCAGAATTTCCTGCAAGTGTTAAAAAATAAAGCGATCGAAGGAATTCCAGTCCGCTTATGTACCGACCGTATCGGAGGATATAAATTGAATAAAAAAATAAGGCAGGATTTGAAAAGATCAGGTGTGCAATTCGCCTTTTCTGAGACGCCCGGCTTCCCTTATTTCTTTTATCGGATAAACCGGAGAAATCACAGGAAAATCACCGTAATCGACGGAAAAATCGGTTATATCGGCGGTTTTAATATCGGCAGTAATTATATTGGAGGTTCTGCGAAGTTCGGGGACTGGCGTGATTATCACTTACGGGTGACTGGTCCTGTGGTAAGTGCTATTCATGGAATTTTACTGGATGATTGGTATTTAGCTACTGGTGAAAAGATTGAAAAACATACGACTACTGAAAAAGGAAAGCACAAATTGAAAGTGTTCGCCACGGACGGTGTCGAGCTGGAAAATGAATTCACCAGTATTGTTCAATCCGCAAAAAATGAGATCTTGATTGGATCACCTTACTTCGTCCCTACCGAGCAGTTACAAAAAGCTCTGAAACAAGCGATTAAGAATGGGGTAGACCTTCACATTTTAATTCCAATGAAAGCTGATCACCCTTTTGTTAAAGAAGCTGGCATCCCTTTTTTAGAGGAATTATATCATCACGGTGGTCACGTTCACTTTTATGATGATGGGTTTTACCATTCCAAAGTGATCATGATCGATGGGAAATTCGCGGATATTGGCACGGCCAATTTTGACCGGCGTAGTTTTTTCTTAAACAAGGAAGTGAATACGTATGTTTATGATGAAGTATTTATCAGTGACTTGCGAAGGTCTTACTTTGAAGATGTTGCCGATGCCGTCCCGTTTGATGACCACTGGCTTAAGAGGCGCGCTTTGAGTACGCGGATAAATGAAAAGATCGCAGTATTCCTGCGACCTTTTTTATAACGTTCATTTGAAAATTTCCGGCAGCATCGGACCAACCCATCCCATGACTTTGAAACCTAAATATATGCCTATGATTCCAGCAACCCCAGCAAAAGCTGGCGGGGCTGGGATAGGCAGCTTGAACCCCGCAAAAATGAGCCCAACTATAAATCCTGTCAATAAAGCGATGATGACTTCTTTCATTATTTCCACTACCTTTCAATATGTAATACTGGGCTTTATCTTTTCCCATGCTTTGATTTGTCATGCAATCGTCTTTTTTCAGCTTGACTTCCGCTTCGAGATACATTTACACATGCCATGGTTATATCTCCGGTTTCTCACGGAAGCATCATTTAATCATACATTGCTCACTTAACGAAAAGAAGGACTGTATCCCCTGCCCTCAACAAAAAAGAACGCCCCTGCCCATTCAGCAAAGACGCCCTTTTCTTACTATATGTGGTTACATTTGTTTTGGTGCAGAAACACCGATCAATTTCAGGGCATTATTCAATGTTGTACGCACAGCTTTCATCAAAGCGATTCGTGCGGCTGTACGATCTGGATGAGCCTCGTCGAGTACTTTTACCGCATTGTAGAAACTATGCAGATTAGAAGCAAGGTCGAATGCGTATTGAGTCACACGATGTGGTGTACGCTTTTCAGCTGCATCTGCAACGACTTGCGGGAATTCTCCCAACCGTTTCAGCAGATCTTCCTCTTTTTCAGAGGTTAAGTGACTGGCATCAAAAGAATCGCTCACCAGCCCCTTGTCTTCTGCCTGCTTTAGCATCGTACAGATACGGGCATGTGCATATTGGACGTAGTAAACAGGATTCTCGTTTGATTCTGAGCGTGCCAGATCCATGTCAAAGTCCAGGTGAGAGTCGCTTGAACGCATAGAGAAGAAATAGCGCATGGCATCAATGCCGACTTCTTCCATCAGCTCCCGAAGCGTAACGGCTTTTCCGGTACGTTTGCTCATTTTCACTTTTTCACCGTCTTGGAAGAGATTGACCATCTGGATGATTTCAACCTCCAGGGTATCTTTATCATACCCAAGTGCTTGAATTGCTGCTTTCATTCGTGGAATATAGCCATGGTGGTCCGCACCCCAGATGTTGATCAACGTGTCAAATCCACGATCCATTTTATTTTTGTGGTAAGCGATATCGGGAGTCAAATACGTGTATGTTCCGTCATTCTTAATTAACACACGGTTTTTATCATCACCGAAACGAGTAGTTTCAAACCATGTTGCCTCATCTTTTTCAAAGACATAGCCTTGGTTTTTCAACACTTGCATCGCATCGCTGATCTGCTCTCCTTGATAAAGCGATGTTTCTGAGAACCACTCGTCGAATGGAACACGGAATTCCTCAAGGTCATTTTTGATTTTA
The DNA here is from genome assembly GCF_052246715.1 of Halobacillus sp. H74. NCBI lineage: Bacteria > Bacillati > Bacillota > Bacilli > Caryophanales > Bacillaceae > Halobacillus > Halobacillus sp. H74. Next base: position 121,218 of record NZ_JBQQCI010000001.1, read on the forward strand.
TCAAGCAGAAACTTCAAGCCGTATTCACGGAAGAATTGCAGACGTTCTTCTTTTTCAACATCTGCCCATTTGCCACCGTCACTTTCTATGATTTGTTCACCTAACCCGATGATGTCCCGGCCGTGGTAGGCATCCTCAGGCATCTCCCAATCTTTTCCGAGAGCTTGCATATAACGCGCTTCTAAAGAGAGAGCTAAGTTCATCATTTGGTTTCCGGCATCATTGATGTAATATTCACGGGACACGTCATAGCCTGCAGCGTCTAAAACGTTACATAGTGAATCACCGACCGCCGCACCACGCGCATGGCCTAAGTGGAGCGTACCTGTCGGGTTCGCAGACACAAACTCGACCTGGACTTTATGGCCTTTGCCGCTATTTGTACGTCCGTATTCTTCATCTGCATCTAAGATGGCCGGTACCAATTCAGTCAAATACTGATTATTCATGTAAAAATTGATGAACCCCGGCCCGGCAATTTCAATTTTATCAATTGATGCTTCCGTATGGTCGAAATGCTCGACGAGCTCCGTTGCGATGACTCGCGGATTCTTCTTCGCTACACGTGCAAGCTGCATGGCCATGTTCGTTGCATAGTCACCATGGGTTTTGTCTTTAGGCTGCTCCAAGACGACTTCTGGCATTTCTTCTTCACTTGCGAGTTCAGCTGCTATGACAGAACGCACGATTTCGTTTTTCAACTTTTGTTCCATTTGTTCAACGATATTCATGATTCGCTCTCCTCCTCAAACGTCAATGTCAAGCGGTGTGCTTGGGTCACTTCGTGGTTTAAAGTCATTTTATAACTCAAATAAAGGCGTCCTTGAGTAGATTCCTGCAACGATCGGAAATCCAGTTCTTCTGTATATGTCTTCATATGAAAATCTCCATAGGTATGGTGATATAGGTTTTCTGTTTCCATCGACTGTTGGAAAACCTGGCGCATTTCCACGCCGCCGCTGCGCTTAATGCTTACATGTTCCGGCTTGATTGTCACCATTGTGTTGACAGGTTCGCTTTCTTCCGGGTGCTCGGTAAAGGTGAGCACTTGGGTGTCGCCACGCGAGAAAAATTGTCCAGGTCCCTGGATCTCCATCGTCTCATTCCGATCCTCATCCTGGATTTCCGTGACAACCTGTACCTGGACCTCTTTTGCGTTACTTGGCATCTCTACTCCACCTTTTCTTTCGCCGAATTTTACGTACATGATATAACTAATACATTATAAGAATTCGAATCGAAAAACGCAAGCGAACCAAGTATCATTCAAGCAAGCGGCTGACTTGTTCATGAACTTCGTTGATATTTGAAATGTGGTTAGGGACACTGTATGCAGCATATACAACCAGGATAGCCAAAACTATCGTCACGTACCACCTGGTGGATAGATGTTTTTTTAATGGTCTTAGATCCGGAATGAATAATAGCAATAGAAAGGGAAGCAGAATCCCGATAACTGTTACATCTATTCTCCATTGTTGTTGTTCCGCTGATACTGCTAAGGTATAACGCAGCACGTCATTCATCCGGTTTCCAACACTCACTTCTTCAACCTCCTGCGCTAGACCCTTTTCAATCACCATCGTCTCGTTGTTGAGCGAATAACTGTAGTTCGAAGGGTTCCATTCAGCCCCGAAGGTCAATAAAAGCAAGCCGGTCATGACGACTGCATATGACAATAGAATCGTAAATTTCTTTTTATCCAAAACAAAGCGCTCCTTTGTGTAATTTCATGAAAATGTCTTCAAATAGAAAGAACCACTATGAGCCCTCACAGTGGTTCTTCCTATTCTATCATTTATTTGACAAACCCTAAAAGCATTTCGCGGACGAATTTGCTGGCTGCAATCGGAGTCTTTTCTGTAGGATCATAAACTGGCGCGACTTCCACCAGATCTGCTCCTACAATGTCCAACTCACTCCCGGCTATGGCATGAATGCTCGCAAGCAGCTCTTTGGAAGAAATGCCTCCCGCTTCTGCCGTCCCCGTTCCCGGCGCATAAGCAGGGTCGAGCACATCAATATCGACTGTCACGTATACCGGCCGTCCTGCTAATTCCGGCAAGATTTCTTTCAATGGCTCCAACACTTCAAACTTAGACATATGCATTCCCGACATTTCAGCAAATTGGAACTCTTCTCTCATTCCTGAACGTATTCCGAAAGAATAGATATTCTCAGGACCGATCAACCCGCATGCTTTCCGAACGGGGGTGGAATGTGAGAGGACTTCACCTTCGTACTCCTCACGCAAGTCAGCATGGGCATCGATATGGATCAGCGCAAGGTCAGGGTACTTCCGGTACATCGCCTTGATGACAGGCCATGTGGCTAAGTGTTCCCCACCCAGTCCGAGAGGGAATTTCCCTTTATCCAATAATTCCTCTATATAACCTTCAATGATGTCCAGACTGCGGGCAGGGTTCCCAAAAGGGAGCAGCAGGTCACCAGCATCATGATAGAGGACTTCTTCAAGGTGTTTATCCAAATAGGGACTGTACTCTTCTAATCCGATCGAAGCTTCTCTGATCCGATTCGGTCCAAATCGTGACCCCGGACGGAAACTGACGGTCCAATCCATCGGCATGCCGTAAATGACAGCCTCCGCTGCCTCCTCACTTGCCCGGCTCATGATGAACACTTTTCCAGAATAGGCTTCATCAAAACGCATTGATCATCACTCCTTTGTCAGATCTTTTACGAACTTCGGCAAGGCAAAACAAGCTTTATGAATCTCTTCTGTATAGTATTTCGTATCGATATCGAAGAAACGCTCGTCCGAAACTTGCAGTGGGTGATAGATGTTGCTTCCCATTGTGAACGTCCACAGCCCGCTTGGATAAGTCGGGATGTTCGCGGTGTACACTTTCGTAATGGGGAAGGTCTCTTTGACATCAGCATGGACCTGTTTCATTAAATCCGCTTTGAACCACGGGTTATCCGTTTGCGCTACAAAGATCCCATCCTCTTTCAACGCTTTTGAAATCCCCTCATAAAAACCTCTTGAAAAAAGGCTCACTGCTGGTCCAACAGGTTCGGTAGAATCAACCATGATGACATCGTATTCACGTTCACTTTTTGCAATGTGCATAAATCCATCCGTCACTTTCACTTCCACACGCTCATCATCTAGTGCACCAGCGATGTTCGGCAAATATTTCTTTGAGTATTCAATGACTTTCCCATCAATTTCCACGAGTACCGCTTTCTCGACGCTGGAGTGTTTCAATACTTCCCGGATGACTCCACCATCACCGCCCCCGACTACTAATACTTTCTTAGGACTTGGATGAGTGAATAACGGAACATGGGCGAGCATTTCGTGATAAACGAACTCATCTCTCTCTGTTGTCATGACCATGTCATCTAAGACAAGCATATTTCCCCATTCTTCTGTTTCAAGTATTTCCAAATCTTGAAAATCAGTTTTCTCACTATGGAGCGAACGATTGACTTTCGCTGTAATCCCGAAATGATCGGTTTGTTTTTCGGTAAACCATGTACCCATGTTACATTCTCCTTTTTCATCTATGGATCTTTCCATTTAATATAAAAAAACATACAAGAAGTTTATTTTACTACTTATTCTCCCATAATAATAGCAGTCTTTATAAAAGTTGAACAAATACTTACACATTCATAACAGTGGGGAGTATAAACAGAATGCTATCATTTCTCAGATTTTCATACAGGTGGATGAAGCTTGGTATTAAACTATCTTTTTTCAGTGCGATTGCTGCCCTCATAGGCGCTATCGTTGTGCTTATTTTTGCCATCACGCAAGGCCCTCCTTCTCTTATGACTGAGCAGAATACCGTCTATTACGGTAAAAATGGCGAAATCATCGGTGAGGACCGCGGGGCAGAAGAGCGGTATTGGATTGATATTGAAGATATGCCAGAAGCAATTAAAGAAGCTACTTTAGCCATTGAAGACCGGCGCTTTTATGAACACTTCGGTTTCGATCTTAAACGAATCGCTGCCGCTGCCCTGACTGACTTGCGACAAATGCGCATGGCCGAGGGCGCAAGCACGATCACTCAGCAGTATGCACGAAACCTTTACCTTTCTCACGACAAAACGTGGACACGAAAAATTCATGAAGCTTTATATGCTATACGTTTAGAGATTTTCTACAACAAGGATGAGATTTTGGAAGGGTATTTGAACACCATCTATTACGGTCATGGAGCTTACGGGATAGAAGCAGCCAGCCGTCATTACTTCAACAAGAACGCTGGAGATCTCACTTTGACCGAAGCGGCTATGCTCGCTGGTGTACCCAAAGGCCCCAGTTACTATTCTCCTTTGACGAATGAAGAAAATGCTGAAACGAGACAGCAGCAGATTCTAGCAGAAATGGAACGCAACGGCTACATCAGTTCTTCTGAGAAAAGAGAAGCGGTGGAAGCAAGTCTGGTTTATTCTACAACTCAAGAATCAGACAATAAAGATACCGCTCCATATTTTCAAGATCAAGTAGTGGAGGAAGCGGCAGAGCTTTTAGGAGTGGACAGGGAGAGTGTTGAAACAGGTGGGTACCATATTCAAACAACCCTGGTGGAAGAACACCAGCAAATTTTAGAGGATAAAGCAAAAAGAAACATTCCTGACGATGATGAAATCCAGGTGGCAGCGGCTGTCATGAACAGCCATACAGGGGCAATCACAGCCTTAATCGGAGGTAAAAATTACGAGGAAAGTCCTTTCAACAGAGCTACTCAAGCAAAAAGGGCGATCGGATCGACCATTAAGCCATTCCTCTACTATGCGGCATTAGCAGAAGGCTATTCTCCTGTGACGATGATCGAAAGTAAACAGACTGAATTTGATATTGAAGGCTCACCAGAGCCATATGAACCGTCTAATTTCAACGACCAGTACGCAGAAAAACCGGTGACCATGGCTCAGGCACTTGCGGTCTCCGATAACATTTACGCAGTATCCACACACCTGGATATCGGACCAGAGAAGCTTGTAGACACTCTTCAGACTTTCGGTATTGAAGAAGACTTGAAGCCACGTGCTTCCCTTGCCTTAGGCTACTCTTCCATCTCTCTCTATGACATGATGAGCGCCTATGGAAAAATGATCAAAGGTTCAGAATCATTAGAAGGGCACACCATAAGTAAGATTACTGACCGTCATGATAATGTGCTTTACGAATATCAACCGGTTTACAACAATGATGACTCGATCGATCCGGAACGAGCCTTTACCGTCACTCATATGATGACTGGAATGTTCGATTCGTCGCTTGATGCTGAATATGCTTCCGTGACAGGATCACCAATTAAAGGAAAGCTCACACGGATGTATGGAGGGAAATCAGGAACAACCGACACAGATAGCTGGATGATCGGTTTCAGTCCACAATATTCCTCTGGAGTATGGGTGGGCTATGATAAAGGTGGCCACTCATTAGAGGGGTTCAATGATCATCGCTATGCGAAAGCCATTTGGGCCGATACGATGGAAGCCGTTCACGAGTCCCTCCCAACAGCCGCATTCATTCCACCCCCAGGGGTCAAAGGTGTCTATATTGACCCAGAAACTGGAGCTCTCTCAGGACCCAACTGCCCGCAAGAGCGCTTGGTTTATATGGAAAAATCTGTTATACCTGAGGAAGTTTGTGGCGGAGACGAGAGCAAGGACTTGGAAGATGAATTCAAGAACGATCCATGGTTTAAAGATGTCGTCGACTGGTTCTTCTGATAAGCAAACATTTGAAGTAGATTAAAAAAAGACAAAGAAAGCGACCGGCATAACCGGTCGCTTTCTTTGTCCTAGTAATACATGTATAACCCATGTGTTACTTAATATATTACCACGGCTGCTCATTCGTCAAGATTCGCCGTCCCGATTCCATGAATTTTTCATGAACATTTTGTGAACAAAGTTGATTCCATTACAAAATGGAAAGATCTGCAATGTCATCAAGAGCTAAACGAATATTTTCTTTCGTCTTCCAATTCACTCCCGAAACAATTCGATCCACCTTATTCACACGCTCCAGTTTCACTAACACATCTTCATACTCGAACCCGTTGTAAATCCTCATTTTGACTGTCAGATCATCCTTCAAGGCTCTTTGCATTAAAAAATCAATTTCGACGGCCTTCTGTTCATCGATGATTCCTTTTTCTACGCGCTGGTCCTCTTTCCAAAGTTGTTTCACCATCTCCACATGTTCCGGTAACATAAGCGATGTCCACTTGATCGTTCCCCGATCGCGATTTCGATTATCCATATTGCCCCTCCTATAATACGAACGTTTGTTCTTATAATATCATAAAACTGAAGGGCGTAAACTGGGAGTTTCAGGAATGATGTCTCAAACGTTGATAATACTCAGGTTTAACTCATGATTTTTATTTTCACTTATTTACGGCAATTATCACTTATTTACAGCAATAAATATTCGCAGGCTGGTCATTTATAATTTCCCGCACCAAAAAAGAGCCCCCTTATTCAAAGGCTACTGAAGAACTGCAACGTTTTGAGTTATGCATCAAATAAAGAAGCCGAGCTGGACGGTTTTATCGTTCAACTCGGCTTCTTTTAATGGACAAGAAAATCACTCTTTTTAGATGGGCCTCTGTCGATTCCACGAGCTTTCGGTGGTGACGCCTGTGGGAACAGCGCGAGCCGAAAATCCGCTTGGTCAAGCAATCCTCTTGACCAAGTTAGCTGAAGCCGTGCCCGCGGCAAACATTCACCGACAAGCGATCCGTGAGAAGCGACAACAAACTTTAAAAAACTCCTCTGGGTTGGGAAGTTTTTTCAGTGTCCACCCGTATTCAGGGAGTCTCTTCACATTATTCTGCGGCTAAAGAATCTTTCAATTCTTGTCTTGTATTTTCCCATAGATCCGGCTTGAAGTCGCGTAAATAATCTGCGAGAATCCCTTTGGATTTGTCATCAAGGTGATCCAATACGAAATGGCCCTTCAAGGATTTATCCATATGGTTTACATGTTCAGGCATCAACTTGTAACCCCGCTTGATGGCACGGTCAACCACAATTTCACTTGCTGCTACCCCATGATAACAAGGTCTGCCTTCCTGATAATCGACGGTGACCCAGACGATCCAATACAAGAGTCCATTTTTCACTACGTCACGATCTGTAATGAACTTGATCCGCTTCTCTACTTTACTACGGGCGTGTAATGCACCCATGTCAACGTAGGCTTCCTCCTCATTCGGATCAACGATGACAGGGGTCATATTTTCAAGACTGATCGATCCTACGCCATAGCCGCCATGGCCGTCTGTAGAGTCATCTTTGATGATGGTGAATTGGTTTTTCTTTTTATCATTTCCTTCACCTTTGCTTTTGAACTGATCAAATTCCTTCATAATGAAGTGATCCTCCTCTTCTTTCCACCTATTATTTTGTCCCATTTTAACATACAAAGCCGGGGAAGTTTTAGAGAAAGCTCTCTCAATCACCTATCGTTTCTGCCAACACTTGATCAAACGTTTGTTCAATCTCCTTAAAAGTCATCTCTTATCCCTTTCCCGGTATGAATCACCTGATACTTTTTGCAGGAATACAAAACGATCTTCATGTGTATCACGAGCAGAGGCCTTGTTTTCTGTACGTCGGGAAAATAACCTTTTGAGCCCATTCGATTTCTCTACAACTACCCCTACCCTTTTCTGTTGTATTTCCTTGATGCCCTGGATGATCAGCTGCATCGATACAATGATGATAACAAAGCTGAGAAGTGCAGGGATAATCAACCACCAACGCCCTGTCATAAGTGAATTTTTAGCTGCACCAATCAAACCAGACCATTCGTAGGTCGTACTCAAAGGCGGATCTCCCATTAACGGATCATAACTGACTTTGGTACCACCAAAATAAATTTCGAACACACCCAAGTGAATGAAAATAAGCAGCGTCTGAATAAATTGTTGCCCGAAGACAATCCCCATGCGGGGACTCAAGTGTGGCAAGAGGTGCTTCCATAGCAGATGAACGGAACTTCCTCCTAAGACCTTCGTGCTCGTCACATACTCTTCTTTCATAATCAGCTTCATTTCATTCCCGAATAAGGTTACGACTAACGGAACGGCCAAAATGGTCAAAATGATCCCCTGATAGAGTATCCTTTCGGTTTCAGTTGTTGTAAATCCTCCTTGCGGCATCCAAAGTACAGGCCTCAGTAACAAGTAAGCAATAATCGTCAAAGGTAGAAAATGCATCCCATCTACAAGCTTTTCAAATACTCGCTGGACTTTTCCAGGTAAAAAGAATGTGTATGGAATAGCAAGGGCAAAGCCGACAGTCAGACGAAGAAAAGCAATGATCAAAGCAAACAGAATCGTGTATTTCGCCCCCGCAAGAAGTTGGTCGAAGACACTGTACCCTAGAGCATCTGTTCCTAAAAAGACAAATTCCGGTGTATGAGGTGAAGCGCTGACGAGGCGGTCATTCTCATCATAGATTTGAAAATACTGATCGATCAAGGGATCCGCAGTCATCGAGTAAACTACACTGACAATCACTGTCCCAGCTATGATGATGAAACCGGTCAGGAATTTGATGTTCCTGAAATGGACTCCGAATTCTCTTACCGCCGACTTCAACCACTCTCCGCCACTGCGTTTTACAGACAACGATCCGATAAAACTATTCATTTGGATATTCGCTTCTTCTACCGCTTTATGATCTTTGAATAAAAATAACTCTGTCCCCTGATAAAGAATGTAAAACGGAGTGAACACAAGGAATAAAATCACAGATGAAACCATCGGCCGGAAATCATCCATAAACGCTGTTGTAATCCCATTCATATTAAAAATATACTCAATGATCAACAGACTGGACAAAGCCCCCCAAATGATGATTTTAGAGTGGTAAAAGGCACTCTTGATAATATTTCTCACCACGTGTACAGACAAGATGAACGCTTTCTCAAGCCCTTTCCCTTTCGCCATCTGTACGTAGGGTTTGGTCATCTCTTCTTCCATAAGCATAAGGATGATTTTATACATCATCACCATAGGTAAAACAGCTATAGCTACAATCGGCAATGCATACACTTTCTCTTGGCCTAATGTTGTAAAAGGCATCAACAGAATTTCGGTTTGACGATAAAACCAGACGATAAAAAGCTGTAATGAAAAAGCCAGCAATAAATCAGGGATAGCTTCCAACACACCTAACCCGCGATGTACAATGACTTTTGCCCACTTAGGGAGAAATAGTGTACCAAAAGCCCCTAAGAAAGCAATAAGGAAACCAAGGAGAATTCCACCGAAGAAAATCGTCATGGAATATTGATAAGGCTCCCATAAATGTTCAATTAAAGGTACAGTATCCCCTTTGTATATGTAATTCCACTCTGATGGCTCCAGAAGAATGCTGAATAGTCCTCTAAGTTCTTGTATGTAATTCCCAACATTCATAAAAGCTCCCTGCCTGAATAAGGCAGGTGATGTACTGATTAACAAAATCCCCACTAAACCCAGCAAATAATAAGCAATGAACTTCCCTGACTTCATCTTTCAACTCCCCCGTATCCCCTGCTTTTTCTTCCTGCTATTTTTTGAATTATCAGATATTGCGAAGCAAAAAAAGAGGTGTACAGTTTAAGCACACCTTCATTCTAATATTAATGAATGGATCGTAATTTTTCAATAAATTCCCATCCACCTTCAATATCTTCGTCTGTATAATTTTGGGCACTTTTAACAGTGAGTACTTTTTCAGAAATTTCTTCTCTCGGTAAATCTTCAAAAAACAATATCGTGGAGACTAATTCAAGGAAACGAGAGCTGCGTCCGTTCATCTCATCGATATGCTTGTTCAGCGGCGGGAGGTCCATTTCGTAGTGATTAAGGAACTCTCGCCCACTATCAGTCAATTGATAACGATATTGATAATAGCTCTTCTTCTCTTCTTTTGTTTCCAGGACAAATCCCAAATTGCACATTTCTTCAACCCTCAATGTCAACTCTTCCGAATAGGGTCCATAAAAATGAAATTGATAACGTTCTTCAAAAGGGATTTCACACTTCTTCAGTATGTAAATCATCTTCTGTAGTTTCTTTCGCCCCACAACTTCCTCTGTGCTTGAGAAAAACTGCATCAGCTTCGCATGATTTTCCAACATGGAGGCTCACTCCTTATCCATACAAAATTTCCATAATACGCTTCTTCGTCTTACTTCTGCTTGACATCTCTTCTAAACGATCGAGCGGGAGATAAAGCTTGTGATCTGTTCGTTTCTTTCCTGAGATGGACTCGACAATATCCGAAAGCCTTGAAAGTTCTTTCAACTCCTGGTTTGGTTGAAGTAAATGAATCGGTAACCGTTCTCCCTCTTCCCCGGGACGGTAAAAATCATAAGGAAGGTCCGAACTGGAATCTACGACGAGGTAATAGTCCGGATTCAAACCTGCTTTTTGGAAAAGTTTGTACAATTCCATCCATTCGTTCATCTGTGAGTTCGGATTGAATTCGATGTATTTGAATAAGCGTCTATTCACAAACCGGTGACAAAGATCACTCAATACCGGGTCATCTTCTTCCATCCACATTTGGAAGTAATAAAGAGTGACAGATTCATCTAAAGCCAAATATTCCTTCAACGTAGGTTCTCCGGCGAAGAAGGATAAAAAGTGGGTGGGTTTCAACTTGAAGGCATATCCATTTTCATAAAGTTCTTTTGCACGGTGAAGGATCTTCGATAAAATCACTTCTGCACTGCGGGTCACCGGGTGGAAATAGACCTGCCAATACATTTGGTAACGGCTCATGATGTAGTCTTCAACTGCGTGCATGCCACTTTCTTTCACGACGACCTGGTCTTCCATCGGACGCATGACGCGAAGAATCCGTTCCATATCGAAATGACCATAACTGACCCCGGTGAAATAAGCATCCCGTTGAAGATAATCCATTCTGTCGGCATCTATCTGACTGGAGATCAGACTGACGACAAGCTTATTTTCATACGTCTTGTTGATCACATCTGCTACTTTCTTCGGAAACCCTTTTTCTACTTGGCTCAAAATGTGGTTCACTTCTGTGTCACCGAGTAAAATCGCCTGGGTGAAATCCTCATGGTCCAGTTTAAATACTTTTTCAAATGAATGGGAAAAAGGACCATGTCCAAGATCGTGTAACAAGGCCGCACAAAGACAGAGAAGTCGTTCTTCATTGTCCCAATTTGGTCGATCATTGAAATTTTCGATGATTCTTCTGACAATCTCATAAACACCCAGTGAGTGGTTGAACCGGCTGTGTTCAGCACCGTGGAACGTCAAATAAGAGGTCCCCAGCTGTTTAATACGGCGTAATCTCTGAAATTCAGATGTGCCAATCAAATCCCAGATCACCCGTTCACGCACATGGACATAACGATGCACGGGGTCTTTAAAAACCTTTTCTTCACTTAACTTCTCATCACGATAGGCCATCAGTTTGTCCTTTCTACACGACATTTTCATCTATTATATACCTTAAATGGTGACAAAAAAACATGTTGACAGACAATAAATGACAAATCATCCATCTAGTGCCTGTCTATAAGCTTTTCTAAATGTGTTTATTCGAATTATTATTCTACTAGAAGATTTTACAGACGATCAGACATTCATGCAACAGACAACTTTTGATATAATGAAGTGTGCTGAATGTAAAAAAGGAGAAAAGGAAACTATGAGTACAATTCATGATTTATTAAAACCCCAGACCTATCGCTTCATCGATCAAAGCAACCTCGGACCTGCTTTCTCCGCGTTGCAGTCTTTCGCCATGGATGATGCCTTGTCTATTTCTGTCGGTGAGCGCATGAGCCCGACAACCGCTAGATTATGGGTGCACCATAATACAATTGTGCTCGGCATACCTGACGCAAGACTTCCTTATATCCAGGACGGCATCAATTTTTTGAAGACTCAAGGATATGAAGTCATCGTACGGAACTCAGGAGGTTTAGCTGTCGTGTTAGATGAAGGCGTCCTGAACTTATCCTTCATCTTCCCTGACTCTAAACAAGTGAACATTCATGATGGATATGATGCGATGGTCACTTTCATCCAATATTTATTTGAAGATTTGACTGATCAGATAAAGGCATATGAAATCACCCAGTCGTATTGCCCAGGCACTTATGATTTGAGTATAGATGGCCGCAAATTCGCAGGTATTTCTCAAAGAAGAGTGAAAAACGGCTCTGCTGTCCAGATTTACTTGGATGTGAGCGGAAGTGGTCGTGAGCGGGCTGCCCTTTTAAAACGATTCTATGAAATAGGAAAACGTGAGCAGGATACACGTTTCACCTACCCTGCTATCGATCCTTCTGTGATGGCCTCTCTGAACGAATTGCTGGGGGTCCATTTGACCGTCGCTGAAGTACGTGACCGGATTTTAATAAAAATCCATGAGCTTTCTGATCAGATTGTGACGGCGCCTCTTGAAGGAGAAGAAATTGAATGGTTCAACAAACGATTTGAACAAATGATTAAACGAAATGAAAAAGCGCTCGAAAACCTCGAGGAATGAGGTTTCTGAGCGCTTTTTACATGTATCTCTTTCACAATCGATCTGTAAAGGTATTGCAGTTTTCTTATACAGATTGAGCAGCTGTTATAATGGCAAGTTTATATACATCCTCAGCATTACAACCGCGGGATAGATCGTTCACAGGCTGGTTCAGACCCTGCAAAACCGGACCTACCGCATCAAAGTTGCCTAGTCGCTGTGCAATTTTGTAGCCGATGTTTCCCGCTTCAAGACTAGGGAACACAAAGGTGTTCGCTTCTCCTATCAATGGAGAATCCGGAGCTTTCTTCTCCGCTACAGAAGGGACAAAAGCTGCGTCGAATTGGAATTCACCATCAATCAATAGATCAGGGTTTTGCTCTTTAGCGATTTCTAGAGCACCTGTCACCTTTTCTGTTTCTGGAGATTCAGCAGAGCCTTTTGTTGAGAAGCTCAGCATCGCTACTTTCGGATTGATATCAAACAGCTGAGCGGTTTCTGCACTGGCAAGAGCAATCTCAGCAAGGTCTTGACTATCCGGATTAATGTTGATCGCGCAGTCCGCAAATACATACTTCTCTTCATCTCGAACCATGACGAATACACCAGATGTTTTCTTGATGCCAGGTTTCGTTTTGATGATCTGCAGTGCTGGACGTACTGTATCAGCTGTAGAGTGAACCGCACCACTTACAAGTCCATCTGCTTTCCCCATATAAACAAGCATGGTACCAAAATAGTTACCCTCTTGCAGGATTTCGCGGGCTTTTTCTTCTGTTGCTTTTCCTTTACGTCGTTCGACAAAGCTTGCAACCATATCATCGAATTCAGCATAATCTGCAGGATCAAGGATTTCTGATGCCGAGATGTCGACCTTCAATCCTGCTGCTTTCTGTTCTATTTTTTCTTTATTTCCGACTAGTACAGGTGTTAGCATACCTTCTGCACCAAGTTGACTTACCGCTGTAAGGATACGTTCATCTAAAGCTTCAGGAAATACGACTTTTTTGCCTTTTCCATCAATTTTTGATTTCAAAGTATCAAATAGGTTACTCATGTTTAACCCTCCATTTTTCATTTCTGTTATATATGATAAGACGTTTTGTGTTTAAATGAAAGTAGTTCGAATCAAAATTTATGATTGAAGCGATTTCACTTTCACTTTACCCTATTTGCCCTACGTTAATACTACTTACCTTGAAAGCTAAGCCATTCATTTTCGTGAAGAAGGAACACTTCACTCCAATGCCTTGCTTATGCGTTTCAGGACTACCAGCGCCTTTCCGCACTTCATTTGACCGGCTCCTAGGCGCAGTCCTTCGCGACATAAGCCATTCATTTTCGTGAAGAAGGAACACTTCACTTCAATGCCTTGCTTATGCGTTTCAGGACTACCAGCGCCTTTCCGCACTTCATTACCCCCATATCTTCAATTATGTTATATTTAGGTAGAAAGTTTTCTTATCCAACACTTCAATATAAAAGGAGCGATCGATCCCATGCCAGAAGCAGTTATTACAATGGACGGCTGGTATTGTTTGCATGATTTCCGTACCATCGATTGGACGGCTTGGAAATATGCATCGACCGAAGACCGCGAACAAGCCATTAATGAATTCCATCAGTTAATTGGACGATGGGAAGAAACGGAACAAAATAAAGAAGGCAGTCATGCTTTATATACTATTGTCGGTCAAAAGGCTGACTTCATGATGATGATTCTTCGTCCTACAATGGAAGAATTGAATGAAATTGAAACAGCATTTAACAAGACGAAATTAGCTGAGTTTACAACTCCTTCTTATTCTTACGTTTCTGTCGTTGAGCTTTCAAACTATATGGGCAACACGAATGAAGATGACCCTGAAATTCAGGCACGCTTAAAACCGACACTTCCGAAGTGGAATCATATTTGTTTCTACCCAATGGACAAGCGTCGGCAGGGCAACGATAACTGGTACGTCCTTGAAAAAGATGAGCGGGCTAAACTGATGTATGCTCATGGTATGACCGGGCGGCAATATGCTGGTAAGATTCGTCAAATCATCACAGGTTCCATCGGTTTTGATGATTGGGAATGGGGAGTCACCTTATTCGCACATGATGTCCTTCAGTTCAAAAAGCTCGTTTATGAAATGCGCTTTGATGAAGTGACTTCTCGCTATGGTGATTTCGGTTCTTTCTACATCGGAAATATCCTTAAGCCATCTGCGATTGAACAATTTTTACATGTTTAAACTCAAACAGCCGCTAAGTACCCTTAGCGGCTGTTTTTTTTATGTCTGGGAATATCTAAAATAATCTAATCCTCTTCCTCAACCATATGCTTCAACATTGAAAGCTTATTATCCCAGAACTGCTCAAAGTAGGAAACCCATTCTTTCACTTCTAATAATTGCGCAGGCTGCAGAGAGTATATCTTTTCACGTCCAGATTTGCGGTCACTTACCAGGCTTGCGTCTGATAAAACTTTTAGGTGCTTTACTATTGCTGTTCTGCTAATTGTAAAATGATCACTGATTTCTTTTATGGAAGAGTCCCGTTCAGCCAGCAGCTTCAGCATTTCTCTTCGTGATGAATCAGCAATAGCTTGAAATGCATCATGTTTAGGTGCTTCACTCATTATTGCTCGACAACCTTACGTAATCTATCTTTAATGAGGCTATCCCATCCACTGTCCATCGTATTGCGTGTATCCAGGTGTGTCTTGTCTGTGGGACGCATTTTCTCTTCTGGATGCCCCCACCCAGAATGAATCAAAGTAAACTCTGTCTTTCCCTCCAAATCTTCTAACAGAAAATGTACCACCCACCCCTGGTTTCCCCATGAAAAGGAAAGTTCTTTTGGCGGGTCGACAGTTAAGACTTTGCATTCAGACGTTTCAAAGGGAGACTCAAGATAAAACTCATGCCCCTCGACAGCTTGAAAGTTATTGGGCATAAACCATTCAGAAATTCTTTCTGAAGAAGAGACTGCCTGCCAAACTTTTTCCACAGGGGCATTAAATGTAACCTGCTTTTTGATTTCTGATACAGATTGATTTTGACTCATACTTTACCCCCTAAAATAACACCATTTGGTTTCATTTAAATTATAACACTAATGGGTGTTATGTCAATTTATATTAGGATCCTCCTTGCATCTGTTCATCCCGTAAAGGAGGATATTCATATACTTTTTTAGTGAAAATATTTTTTAGATCATGCCACTAAAAAACAACAGAGTTGCTGTTTTTCTGAAAAGCGGTCACCAGACATTCTGGAGACCGCTCTTTTTCTGATGTACTCTTGTATATATTTTTAATCATAACTGTACGGGAAGTAAACATATAGTGTTAAAGAACATGCAATCATGCCTTTTATACAAGCGAGGTTGTTTTTCCTTACACCGAAGCAGAAGTGAAGCTCTTGACGGGACTCAAGAAAACTGAAGGAGAAGAGAAGCCAAGCATGCTCAGGGTCGGCAATAAGGGAGTGAACCACGTACATGTGGACGTATTGACCTAACTGGTGTCAATATTATACGGGTTTACCATAGTTCAGGGGGGTTGAGGCTGCACAAAAGGATATTTTCACCAGTACGACTCACCCAACCGTTCTGACTACCCACGTGTTTATTAAATCCTATATAAGGAGTGATTCAATTGGCACAGCAGAAACCTCAAATGGGAGGTCAGGGCCAAGGCCAGCCGATGTATGGCCAAATGCCTTCCCCGTATTACGGACAACAGAATCCGTATATGTATCAATATCCTACTGGACCGATGGCGAACCAGGGTCAGCCCCAACAAGGCGGTATGCAGTTTCCACAAATGACACAAGGTCAATCCAGTGGCAGCGTCAACCCGCCAAATATGCTTCCTTCTGAACAATCGTACATTGAAAACATCCTGAGATTGAATGCAGGTAAGCCTGCCACTGTATATATGACATTTGAAAATAATGATCAGTGGAATGCGAAGGTTTTCAAAGGGATTATAGAAGCAGCAGGAAGAGACCATATCATTTTGAGTGATCCGCAAACTGGAAAACGCTATTTACTGTTAATGGTTTATCTTGATTACATCACCTTCGATGAGGAGATCAATTACAGCTATCCGTACAATGGCGCTAACCCAGGGGGGGCGCAATCCCGCCCTTGAGGATCATGAAACAAACTCGCTATTTCGGTAGCGAGTTTTTCACTATTAAAAGAAAAGGGTGAACCGATGCGACCACCTTATGAGAACTACCAAAAAGCTCAGTTAGGCACCCTGTTACTGGCTGTCCTTTTAGCCATCTTCGGACTGTTTCAACTGGAACATCAATGGATTATCCTGCTCATGTTTTATGTATTGGCAGCCAGCTTCGCATTTGAAGCATTGTTAGAAATAAAAATGCAGCAGAAGGTTAATGGAATTATCCAACTGCTGCGCGCTGTCATCATTTTGTTTTTTACGACAATCCTCTACTTTTAAATATGTTTGATGACAGCATACCCAAGCAAGATCCAGCCGATCAAAAATGACAACCCACCTAAAGGGGTGATCATGGCGAACGTCTTGATCCCTGTAGGAGCATAAATATAAAGGCTTCCGGAAAACAGGAGGATTCCAATCAAGAAAAACCAGCCTGCACCTGTCATTAAACCGGTCTGGATTTTGCCCATCAATAAAGCTGTAACGAACAAGGCCATCGTATGGAACATTTGATAATCGACGGCTTTTCCCCATTGCTCAAGACCCTTTTGTGAAACTTTGCCTTCAAGTCCATGGGCTCCGAATGCCCCTAAGGCTACAGATAGAAAACCGTTCAACACAGCTAAAATCAAAAATATTTTCATTACACTTCACCCTTTCTTTAAAAATCAAAAATGGAAGAACCGTTCGCCTCTTCATGATCGGCCTTCGTTTCCGGCTCCCGTTTTTCAGATGGTGAATTGTCTGCCCCCATCATCTTACGGATTTCTTCAACGGTCGGCTCTTGCACAGATGATTCTGATTGCTCCCCATTCGATTCTTGATCAAGCAGCAAATCAGCAAGCAATTTCACTGATCGAACATGTTCCCGAACCTTTTGTTCATTTCCATGTTGAAGCATGGCTTCTTGTATTTCATTGGACATCTTCTTCAAGACGTTGTGGTTAGTAATTGCCATTTTATTTACTCCTTTAAAGTTGGAAGATAAGCATGATTGATAACTCATAAAAAGAAATCAGCTGCCCTTTTCCTTTTCTTTGTTACCTATACTGATTTATAGATTCTAGCAGTAAAATTGTACTCTGTCGTAGTTTAACATGACTGGAAGAACTCTGTCCTTTTGTTCCTCCATGTTTCAAAAAATGTTCGCAAAAAGAAAACCCCGGCGGATTGCCGAGGTTCGCTCTTTTACAAGAATAATCCAATCTTATTCAAGAAGATCAATAGGATTAACACCGGTGCAACAAACTTAACGATGAAATACCAAAGACTTCCTAAAGGAGAACGTGTCAAATCAGTGGCTTCCAATGCAACGGATCTCTTGAGATACCATCCCATGAGCAAGGCCATGGACAAGCCTCCCAGTGGTAATAAAATATTAGAAGCAATATAATCCATGGAGTCAAGGATATTTCTTTCGCCGATTGGTGTAACACCCGACCAGATTCCAAATCCCAATGAGACGCCGATCCCCATGACGAACATGATGGAACCCATCAGGACACTTGTTGCGAAGCGTGACCAGCCGAAGATTCTCATGAAAAAGGCTGTAGGTACTTCCAGGATGGATACTGAGGAAGAAAGTGATGCAAGCACCAGTGCAAAGAAGAAAACCATGCCGATCATTCCACCGAAGGGCATTTGTTCGAATATACTTGGTAATGTAATAAATACAAGCGGCGGGCCTGAACTAGGATCAATTCCAAATGCAAAGACGGCAGGAAAAATTACAAGCCCTGAAATGATGGCAAAGAATGTGTCCATGATTCCGATTCCAAGCGCGGCACTCGGCAGCTTGTTTTCTTTTCTCAAATAACTGCCATAGGTAAGCATCGCACCCATCCCCAAGCTGAGTGAGAAAAATGCCTGACCTAAAGCCGCAATATAAATAGACGGTTCACTGAACGCAGCCCAATTTGGCTGAAATAGAAACCTTACCCCTTCTGCTGCACCATCTAATGAAAGGCTGAAGAAAGCTAAACCGATTAAAATCAACGCCAGCAACGGCATGAAGATTTTGTTCGCACCTTCAATCCCTTTTTTCACACCACTCAAGACGATGACGATCGTCAAAATCATGAAAAAGGCCGTCCATGCAATCGGATGCCACGAATGGCTGATAAATTGACCGAATGCTCCATCATATCCAACCTCAGGCGATGTAAAGAAAGATCCATTAATATAATTCCAAAGATAGAAAATCGCCCATCCGGCTACGACCGCATAAAAACTCAATATTAAGAACGCACTCGCAATACCGAAGAAACCTGTCAAATACCATGGTGTGCGCGGCGCTAATTTTTGAAAGGAACCGACCACATCACTCTCAGCTTTCCTTCCAATACTTACTTCAGTCAGCAGCAAAGGAACACCAATTAAGAGAACAAAAGCCAGGTACAGTATTAAAAAAGCCCCTCCACCATTATTCCCTGCTACGAAGGAGAACCTCCAAATATTACCTAGTCCAACCGCAGATCCCATAGCGGCTAACATAAATCCAAGCTTCGTCCCCCATTTTTCTCTTGCCATATTCACTCAACTCCTCTCACTCCATTAACCTTTTGAACCGTTTTTTCTCTGTGTCGGTCCATTAAATATTCATCAGCATACCACAGAATGGGCCAGTGTCCATACATATTCTGAAATTTCATATTATTTACAGTCGAAAATCTATATTGGAGGGGTTCCCAGATACTAGATTCTTCTTTTTCCGTAATTTTTCAACAAATTGCATGCACTCTGTACCCGTAGATTTCAAAACTAATGCGGACGGCATTTCTTTCGTTTTAAAGCCATACGCTTCACAAGCTCTTGGAAAATTAGGATTCCAGGTGGTGCGAAAATACTGACACCGAAAACAATTGACCTTTTTCATACCAACCCTCTTTCTATAACATGATATGGTAAAATCATAGCACAGCCTAAGTCCACTCACTAGGAGGCTTTTATGGAAACATGGTTCAGCTTACAAATCGACCAACCTTTCACTTTATTCGGTCAGAGTCACATCACGATGCTCACCTTATTTGTAATTGTCTCCGTCTTCATTCTCAGCACAGCAAACTTGCTGAAAAAATCCCGTGCGACCCATTCCCTCATACGCTGGACATTGTTTTGTCTACTGCTTTTTTCCGAAATCAGCTATCAAACATGGGCCATTACTAAGGGCATCTGGGGGACAGGCGAACACCTCCCCCTTCATTTGTGCGGCATCGCCTCTTTACTCGGAGCATTAGCTTTGCTCACTTACCAACCCAAATTGATAAAAATCACATACTTTATCGGCACGGTCCCAGCAGCGATCGCACTCATTACACCTGATCTCCTTCATGACTATGAGCATTTCCGCTTTTGGAAATTTTTCTTACATCATATGGCTATTTCGTGGACAAGTCTTTTTTTAATCGTAACTACCTCTGTAAAGATTTCATGGAAAGACTTGATGGAAACCTTCTTATATTTGATCGTTTACAGCACCTTCATCGGGTTGATCAATACAATAGCAGGCACTAACTATTTGTATTTGCAAGGTCCTCCGGTTACCGGCACTCCCCTCGACTGGATGGGAGAAGGTTTCTTCTATTATATTAACCTTGCTGTTACTGCTTTTTTTGTTTTTGCAGTCATGGTGCTTGTCTATAAGTTCGCGGATAAAATGCATAATGAAAAATAGGCAGGGGCTGGGACAAAACACTAACTGCCACAGGAAAAGACGAAATAGTGTGGAATGGATCAAATGGAGCGTAGGCAACATACGTAGACTCCCTCCTGCGGGAACAACACGAGCGGAAGCCCCCGGAAGATGGCCGTCTCCGCTGAAAGTGAAGTATGTTGAAGCTACTGAAGAACTGCAACTTTCTGAGTTGTTATGCATCAAAGAAAGGCCGGGCAGGACGATTTTATCGTTCAACTCGGCTTCTTTACTTCGATGAGACATATATAAATCAAAGAAAATCACTTTTTTCAGATAGGCCTCGTTGATTCCAGGATGAGCGTTCGGTGGTGACGCCTGCGGGAAAAGCACGAGTCGAAGATCCACTTGGTCAAGTGATTTTCTTAACCAAGTTAGCTGAGGCCGTGCCCGCGGCAAGCATCCACCGACAAGCGATTCGTGAGAAGCAACAACAAACTTTAACAGTTCCTCTAGATTGAAAAGTGTTTTTCAGTGGCCTCTCTTAATAAACCAAACGTTTTCGCCGATATAACACTTAAATGGTTGGCGATCAGGCATGGTACATAATCATTCTTGAAAATTGAATAGTTTAAGGGGAGAAACACATGAAAATATGGAATCATTTAAGCGTCGGAGCAAAGTACGCAACAGCATTCATATTCACTGTTATTTTATTTACAGTTACAATAGCCATTTCTTACTACGAGCTTAAGATCGCAAAAACAAGTGTTGAAGAATTAGATGATAGAAGCGGAATTGCAATTGAAACAGGCGAAATGGCTTCATTGGCTCGAACAAAGGATATTAGAATCGCCGATTATGTAAGTGAGCCGAGAAGAGAACATATTGAAGAATTTGAAGAAAGAAGAACACGTTTCAATGAATTACAAGAAGTGTACACAGAGACCTTCAAAGGCACAGAGCTTGAAAGCACCATGCAGACAGTCAGTGATGTGGATGAACAAATCAATACTTTATTTTTGGATGAAATAGTAGGTAATGTCAGTAACACTACTGAAATCAGTGACTTAAGGCGAGAGACTCAAACGCTTCGTAGGGAACTGGTGGACGCTTTAGGTGAGTTGCAAACTCAAGCAGAAACAACTATGGGAGAATCAATGACGGAAACCCAAAGTAACCTGCAAAAAACAATACTGATACTGATCAGCTCAGGTTTGCTCGCTCTCGTGATCGGCTCGGTCATCATGTGGATGGTCAATCGTTCTATTCGGAAGAGAATGGATGGACTAGTAAAAGTAGCCGATCAAATATCTGAAGGTGAGCTTTACCATGAACTAAGATCGGATAACCACAAGGATGAAGTTGGGCAGTTGACGACATCTATGTCCTTGATGCAATACAACCTACAACAGCTCATTACGGAGATCCGTGACCTCTCGACTAAAGTAAATAACCAGAGCCGTGAACTACACCAATCCTCCTCTGAAGTTCAAGAAGCTTCCGAACAAGTCGCAGCTACCATGGAAGAACTCTCATCCGCTTCAGAACAACAGGCCGGTGATGCTACGACATTGACAGAGATGATGGATCAACTAGCCCGCAGAATTGAAGAATCCAATGAAACAGGAATTAAAGTTTCTCATCAATCTCAAAAAGTGATGGAACAAAGCAATGAAGGTCAAGCTTTGATGGATCTATCTGTCGAGCAGATGCGTGCCATTCATAACGTGATGGAGACCTCTGTGAAAAAAGTCCATCATTTGGATGAACAATCAGGGGAGATTTCCAAGTTGGTGCATGTCATCAGAGACATTGCTGAGCAAACGAACTTGTTGGCATTGAATGCTGCTATCGAAGCGGCCAGAGCAGGCGAACACGGCCGGGGATTTGCAGTCGTCGCGGATGAAGTGCGTAAACTCGCTGAACAAGTTTCTGATTCTGTCGGGGAAATCACTCATATGGTAGGAAACATTCAGCAAGAGTCCAAAAATGTGTCCCACTCTCTTGAGGATGGCTATGGAAAAGTAGAACAAGGGACAAGCCAGATTCAACGCACAGGGGAAACGTTCCATGCTATCCAGGATTCTATCAAAGCGATGGTCGAAGGAATTGACCACATTTCTACAAACCTGGAGGACATTCAAGAAAACACCACATCTATGAATCATTCGATTGAGAGTGTAGCATCCAGTTCAGAAGAATCAGCGGCAGGCGTAGAAGAAACGACAGCCTCCACACAACAAACAAACAGTTCTATGGAGCACGTCTCCCACCACGCACAAGAACTTGCTGCCATGTCTGAACGTTTAAATGAATCACTGAAGAAATTTAAATTACAACAATAATGCCGATAAATTGTTTAACAATAAAAGCCCGATTCCTTTCCACTCTACGGGGAACCGGGCTTTCATCTATGGTCGTTCATATAAGCTCTCAAGCTTCTGGACTCTTGCTTCAAGCTTTTCATAATCTTCTTTGGATACAAAACCCAGCTCTTTCATTTGGTCCTGCATTTTGGCTTTCGCTTGATGATTCCACTCTTTGTCCTTCGTTTCCCCTTTGGTGATCCAATTATTCACCATCGATTTCGCTTGAGAAGGACTTATTTCTCCCCGTTTAACCATTTCATTAACCATTTTCTCAAACATCTCTTTGCCACTAAGTGCAGCACCAAGTCCTAAATGGAAGCCTTTCTTCAGTAAATCACTCATCCTTCATTCCTCCTATTGTGATGAATTCGTTTGAGCATCCTTAGATGATTGATCGAAAACACAACAAACCCAACCACACCAAAACCCGAAAGCACGCCACCAATCCACAAGCTAGGCAGCACCGGCACAATCATCGTATAAAAAAGAGCAAGGCCCCCTATAGCTGCAAGAACAAGGGAAAGTAGTGTGTAGAAAAGATAGTATTGATGGAACAGCTTGTTTTTTTGATGATAACTCTTCCACTCCCTCTCTTTGTCACCGTCTTCTAAATACTCGATCAATGCACGGGGCAGAGACAGGAGCGGACGTGCTGTTTCCTTTGCCACTTCCTTATAAAGCGAAAAGCTCGAATCCTCTCCAGACATCCATTCTTTAATAACCGGGCGGCCCCACTTAATTAAATCTATTTGCGGATATACACTGCTCAATACGCCGACAATGATTGAAGTCGCACGGCCTAAAAATGCGTAATCTGCAGGTAATTGAATGGGCTGCTCTTTGACGAACTGCTGTAAATCCGCCAGCATATCATTCATCATATGCGCATCCAACTTGTCAAAGTTCCCCTCTAAATACATGTCGGCCGTTTGTTTCAGCAACTCTTTCACTCGTTCAGTGTCAGCATGAGGGAGTAAAAAGTCCATTTCTTTCAAAGCTTCTATCACCCGGTCATAATCATCAAGGATGAATCCCTGGATCATCGCACGGATGGAATTCGCATCCTCTTTCTTTATTTCTCCAACCATGCCAAAGTCGATGACCACAATTGTCCCATCTGCTTTCAGCATTAAATTACCAGAATGCGGATCTGAATGGAAAGTACCCGCGTATAAAAATTGCTCCACACATAAATCGAATAGTGTGCGGGCAAGCTGTTCGCGATCAATGCCATTTTTTTTAATAAAAGATAAATCCGTGATTTTGGTTCCTTCGATCCATTCCATGACAATCACCCGTTTTGTCGATAAATCTTTATAGTAATCAGGGATGTAAACGGATGAAAAGTCTGAAAAACGCTTTTTGAAATGGTTTCCATTTTCAAGTTCCATTGTAAAATCGAGTTCATTACTTATCACGCGTACAACTTCTCGATATAGGGCTTGTAAATCAGCTTTAGTCCCGTAAACCGTAAATCGATCGAGCAGCCAAAATACGATTTTCAGAGCTTTGAAGTCCATACGGAAGATATCTTTGACTCGATAACGCTGCACTTTCACCGCAACAGGAGATCCATCTTTCAGATATCCTTTATAAACTTCTCCAATAGAAGCTGAAGCTGTGGCATCCTCTTCGATTGATGACAAGTGTTCTTCTAACGGGGCGTTCCAATCTTCTTCAATCGTCTGCCGTGAACGGTAAAATGGCACCGGCTCTACACGGTCGACGAGACCTTCTAACTCTTTAATAAACGATTGTGGAAGTAAATCCCCTCTAGAACTAAGGAACTGACCAAACTTAATCAGAAGCCCCCCCAGGGCTACAGCTTTCTTGCGATACTCTTCCGCCTGCCCTGAAAGCAACTCTTCCCACTTTCTCTTAGTGTCCTGGTCCCAAATCCGATGTCTCTTATGAAACCAAAATATTTGTAAAAGGAATTTTATAGACATCCACACAATAACGGATATCCTGTAAAGTGCTATGTATTTCAAACGATGCCCCATTTTCCGTCCCCCTTCCACCTTCTTCCTCTATCTTTCCCTGATTACTGATTCATCAATCATGAAACCACCCGGAAAACCCAGCGATTCACTTATCTAATGATAGTGTTCATCAAAGACCTATGGTTTATGAAATACTAAATTAATCCGAAGAAGCTTACAGACACTCGAGGTCATAAGCATAACTGTTCTGTGGTAAAGTTCACCACGACACAGTTTTGCTTATGCTTGTCGTGTCTACCAGAACGGTTGCGCTTTTGTATTCACCTATGTAAGAATTTGTTTATGATGAAAGGGGATTTTGTGATGGAGATTCGTGAGTTGGAAGTTAAAGAGCTGCATACGGTTGCGAATTGGTTATTTCATATGAACGAGCAGGATGATCATTATGTAGCTTGGATGGCTTCAGATCCTAATGAGATTTTCGAACAAATTTGGACGTTGACTCAGTTCAAAGAACCTTTGGCTTATGTAGGATGGGAAGGCGAAGAAATCATTGGCTTCTTAGGGATCCTCCCTTTCTTTGAACAGAAACTTTGCCGTCTTCTCGGCCCATTCGCTTCAAAGGGGCATGAGAAGGTCATCGATCGATTATGGGACAAAGCTTCTTTGACTGCTCAGCTTCATTTTGATGTAGTTAAGGTTGCCTGTTTCGCATCCAATGAACCTCTTATATCGTTTGTAGAGCGCCACGAATTTGAGCTTTATAATATAGAACGGACTTTGGCTGTTCATAAATCTGTATATGAAGCTTCTGATGAAAAGCATCAATCAATTGTTGATATTCATATGGAAGACTACAGCAGTTTGGATAAACTGCACCCTTCTGCCGCTTATTATACGACCAATGAAATGTTGAATTTCTCTCAAGAGGATGGGAATCACATCTGGGGTTATTTACAAAATGGTGATTTAGCGGGGTACATCTATCTTGAAACGATCATCCCGGATCTTGAAGGGGAAATTTGCTTTGTCAATGTCTCTCCAAGCCACAGAAGTAGCGGGATCGGATCAGCATTGATCCATCATGCACTACAGTACGCTTTTTACGCTTTGGACTTGGATGTGGTCACAATATCGGTCCGTAACCAAAACCAACAGGCGGAAGAATTATATAAGCAATTCGGCTTCAGGACGATCAACACGATTCACGCTTATCAGAAGACCACCAAGCCGGCAATTAATTATTACCACTAATAAATCAGGAGGGGTATGATGGAAACTTTTATCCGTGAAACCTTGGATAAGCTGGGGGACTCCTCCAGTATAATTACAAGTAAACATGTAACCGGAGGCGACATCAACCAGACATTTTATGTGAAAACGGAGTCACAGCCATACTTCATCAAAATTAACGAAAACGTCCCTCCCCATTTTTTTCGAGCAGAAGCCAAAGGGCTGGAGATAATCAGAAACAGCCAAACTATCGAAGTGCCTGATGTTTATCATTTCGACGAACCACAAAATAGTGAAAAGGCCGCCCTCGCTATGGAATGGATTGAGACGGGGACTTCTGCATCTAATGACTTGCTCGGACAACAAGTGGCTCAGATGCACAAACAAACCACTGATAAATTCGGCTTCCATGGACCTACTTTCGTCGGTGAACTGGATCAGCCGAACGAATGGTGTGATTCTTGGACAGAATATTATGCCCGCTTCCGCCTGCTTCAACAAACAGAAGTAGGTGTCGCCAATGGAATGATAGGGAAACAACGCCGTATCCACTTGGAAAAACTGATTGATCGTTTAGATAATTGGATTCCTTCTAAACCCAATGCTTCCTTGCTGCACGGGGATTTGTGGGGAGGAAATTGGATGGCTGACTCATCAGGAACTCCCCTCCTTATCGATCCCTCTGTATTATACGGAGACCATGCATTTGAACTAGCTTTCACAGAATTGTTCGGTGGGTTTTCCCAATCATTTTATGATCATTACAAAGAGGTCTTCCCCCTTCCCGATTACTATGAAGATACGAAACCTCTCTACCAGCTGTTCTATCTGCTTGTCCACTTGAACATTTTCGGAGAGCCTTACGGCAAAAGCGTCGACCGTATTTTGAAAAGGTATATCTGATTCAGGGGTAGGTACTCCCTTCTCCTGAATCAGATATGTCTAAAAGTTCCTGGGGGTAAGGTTCAAAGTAAGTTTGCCCTTTCAAATAATCGCTTTGAAAATGTGAGGCCCAGTTACTCAAAACCCTGATTACAGCGTTGAGTGGTACTTCCCCCTTTTTATACTGGCCCAATAATGACCGGAAATTTTCCTTTTCCTCTTTAGTAAGTTCTTGTTTGAAATAGCCGGAAATGTGCTGACAAACATTTACGTGGGCACTTGGTTTAGCCGGTTCCCTCAACAATTCATGCAAAAGTCCCTCATAATTTTCAATAACCATTTCCAAGGAGTAATGTTCATGATTCGCTACCGCCCGGCCCATCCTTTTTAACGTATCCGGATGGTAAGCCATGAATAAATACTTATTGGTTGTATGAAACTGCCGCAAGCTATTCATCTTTCCAATTTCTTTCACTTCACGAAATGAAGCCAATGTGAACAGTTTTGTCAAAAAATGGCGCCTTGAAGTGGGCTCTTCCAACCGTCCCATTTCTTCAATTGCCAGTCCTTTATTTTGTACCGATACCTCTGTGATTAATCCACTCATACCTCCTGAGAGTTCAGAATGCTCAGTGCTTCGATACCCATTCACACCTTGTCCCCCGTTTTCTTGAGTGCAGCTCTTCAATAATAAACCATCAGCAAGAGGGAATTGTTTTTCTAATGTTTGAGAAAGCCGCTTCACTTTGTCAGTCTCGACTTCCGACTCCGGACAGCTATGTACAAACTCCACATAGGCTTGCATGTACTGGACCATTTTTTCCGGAATTCCTGCTCCGTTGCATCTTACTTCAGCAAACTCTATGAACCGACTGACAACAATTTTTGGTACGGCAAAACGTTTCATCATCATTCCCCCTTTTTAGGCATCATCCAGTACAAGCAGGATTTCCTCTGTTTCCTGTAGAATAAACATAAATGGACCTATCTCTACAAATTCCCTATTGGATTTTGTCGTGAAAAGTAATAGAATAAATAATGTTGTATATTTATTCTTTAATGTTCATAAATAAAAACAGAAAAACGTCAGGAGAGATTTTGGATGAAAGCTAAAGACTTTAAATCATCTTCGCATTTACGTTTCATCATTCCATCCTTAATCGGGATTTTCTTATTCATGTTTCCGATTGCCGGTGAAGATGGAGCGATCACCATTCCGATTGCCATACTCGCGGGGTGGCTTGAAACGGAATTAGCCGATTATCTATCACTGATCATGACGATCATTATAACAATCACGGCGGTCGGAACGATTATCACAAAGATTGCCGGATCGAATTCTTTGGAAAAATATCCATTCTTCCAATCATTATTCAATGTCCCGCCCGTGTGGGTCGTTACCCGAATTTTAGGTATGATTTTTGCAATAATGGTCTACTTTCAAATCGGACCGGAAGCAATCATTTCTGAAAATACAGGGGGATTGCTGCTTGATTCATTACTGCATGTACTTTTCGCTGTCTTCTTATTTGCCGGTCTATTCTTACCGTTACTGTTAAATTACGGTTTACTTGAACTATTTGGAGTTATATTAACAAAAATCATGCGCCCGCTTTTCCGTTTACCCGGACGCTCGTCTATCGATTCACTTGCCTCGTGGTTAGGCGATGGTACGATTGGTGTCCTTTTGACAAGTAAGCAATATGAAGAAGGTTATTATACGAAACGAGAAGCAGCCGTTATCGGAACGACTTTCTCTGTCGTATCGATTACCTTCAGTCTCGTTGTCATCCAAGAAGTTGGTTTAGGGCACATGTTTATACCATTTTACTTGACGGTCGGATTCGCAGGATTCATCGCAGCACTGATTATGCCAAGAATTCCACCACTTTCACGAAAAGCGGATACGTATGTAACTGAAGAACCAGCTGACCAAAACGAAGATGTACCTGAACAGCACAATTTGTTCACTTACGGCTATACAAAAGCTGTTGAACAGGGTAGTAAGTCAAGTGGTCTTCAACAATTCTTCAAACAAGGAACTCAGAACATCTTAGACATGTGGATGGGAGTAGCCCCTATCGTAATGGCCTTAGGTACGATTGCACTTGTAATTGCTGAATTTACCCCGTTCTTCGCATGGATCGGTACGCCTTTCATCCCGTTACTTGAATTAATGCAAGTTCCGTTCGCACAAGAAGCTTCGGAAACAATTCTCGTAGGTTTTGCAGACATGTTCCTGCCAGCCATCATCGGATCAGGTATCGAAAGCGAGATGACCCGCTTCATCATCGCTTCTCTTTCTGTTACACAACTTATTTATATGTCTGAAGTCGGCGGGCTGTTGCTTGGCTCTAAGGTTCCAGTGAATATTCTTGATTTATTCATCATTTTCCTTCAGCGTACAATCATCACTTTGCCAATTATCACACTCATCGCTCACTTTTTATTCTAAGGTCATATTAGCAGAACCAGCTAAAAAACAAACCGCTAAGCTTCAATAAGCTTAGCGGTTTTTTAACTGCTCGATTACTTTTTGTGCTGTGCTTAAACTGGACTGTGGGTTTTGACCAGTCACAAAAGGAGCGTCAACTACCACATGATCCTTAAAAGCTTCCCCGGCGTCAAAATCAGCACCAGCTTCTCTCAATTGGTCTTCCAGCATAAACGGTACGACTGATTCCAGGCCAGTTTGTTGTTCCTCTTCATTTGTGAATCCTGTTATTTTCTTTCCGTTTAAAATTGGGCGACTGTTATGGTCTACCACTCCTACGAAGCCTGCCGGGCCATGACAAACCGAACCGATGATCTTCTCTTCTGTTAAAAAGTGCCTGAGCAGGTCTTGCAGCTGTTCATTTTCAGGAAAATCATACATCGTTCCGTGACCCCCGCACAAAAAGATGGCAGCAAAATCGGTCGGATCAACTTTGGATAAAGGCACGGTATCATGAATAGGTTCCATGACCCCGTCCCATACACGAGGCAGTTCATTACTATAGCTGTTGGGATCAATAGGAATGCGCCCACCTTTAGGGCTGGATGCGATAACTTCATATCCTGCTTGCTGAAATTCTGTAGATGGTTCAACAAACTCCGATAACCATAATCCCGTTGCGTTGTCCTTATCCATTTGATCGACGTTCGTAACGATCATAAGAATTTTTTTGGCCATGCCAACTAACCTCCTTATACATGTCTCCCCTATTATTTACAAGTGTGTGTATTTCAAACAGAAGTATTCCTTAATGCATTTATCATCCACACTTGTTGCAGGACTGATTTGAAACCAGCTTGTATAAAAGCTTTGAATGATGGGTGACTTTCCGGGATATTAAACGCTAGTATTTGATCAGAAGGGAAATAGGTACAAAGTGCATTTATTACTTCCTCGTATTCTTCTTCACTTGAAAGTTGGAAGATCGTCATATGATTCTTCTTTTCGCGGGAGATTACCAACCGACCACATGCTTTGTCATCTTTAATGATTTGATAATATTCCCCCGCATCCTGAAAAGCAGCTTGATTCTGCCAAGGATACTCATTATTAAGCGGAAATTCTTCCAGCCACTCTCTTTTGTTAAGCTGGCGCAGCGAATACGGACCATCTGCCAAACGGTTTGAAGGCGGTTTTTGCAAGAGATGAAGCCGATCCTTAATATGATAGCCGTTCTTTTCATACAAGCTTATTGCCGCCTTATTCGTCGAGATTGCTTCAAGAGTCGCTTCATCCACTCCCGCCTTTTTATAAATATTGAGAGAAGAGTGGACTAACCCATAACCCACTCCTTCTTTACGATATTTCGGATGAACAGCAGTCCCTCCGTTATAGGCTGCTTTTTTCCCGGCGACCTCTTGGATACTATTCAGCACAATACCGATTGGCTGCTCTTCTTCATAGGCAATGAAAGAATACAGAGGTGATAATCTTTTCGAACTCATCATTTTAGTTAAACCATCAATATCTGTCTTTACATTTACGTCATAATCTTGAAAGTTGCCGTTCCAAGCAGTGACTGCATCATGATAAGAACAATCCATCATAGATAAGATTTTCATACTCTGCCTCCCTTTATAAATAAATGTTCGGCAAAGGGAGAGTAAAACCCTCTTAAGATTGTAGATTGGAATCTTTAGCGTCCGTGCGGTCCCACCACTTTTTCAATAGTTGGATACGACCTTCAATAATCGGCTGGGTCAACGTCCGAATTATACTGCTGGATAACAAGTACACGATGGATGCCGCCACAATCCCCAATCCTATTACGTCTAATATGTGATCGACTTTAAACCAGTTGGCTTCGCGGAAAAACTGAATGAAAAACCCGTGCAACAGGTAAACATAGAGGGTTTTTCCACCCAGGTAAGTCAAACGGTATTCTTTGTTCGGTATCCAGGCGAACACATTGATCATCATGAGTCCGGCTAGAAGATAAACACCTAATCGGATCAGTCCGCCCATTTCCGGACTACCTAATACCTCATAGGATTTAGAACCTAACAGCCATCCTGAACTGAATTCAGGAAACATAGCAATCATACCGGCTACAACAGCCATTAAAACGAGACTGATCTCCTTGATACGACGAGTCCGCCATTTGTGGACATGGTCTTTCGTCAACCAATACCCCGCCAAAAAGAAAGGGAAAAATACAAACGTCCGTGACAGGCTGAAATGATGTCCTACGTCACTGAAATATCCGACTAAAACACCAATTTGGACAGCAATCGCCACTCCGAGCATTGGTGGGATTTTTTTGAACCAATACAGGAGAATATGCCAGCAGAAAAGGCTGAATAAAAACCAGAGCGACCAGTGCGGATAGAATATTCCAGTCAAACCAGAATCTTTTCCAATGAAAAAGTAATATCCTGTGTAAACCAATTGGAAAATCAGATAGGGCAGAATCAATTTTTTAGCTAATTGTATAATATAGTCTTTTTCACCAGATCCTTTGGCAAAGAATCCAGCCAAAAAGATGAAAGCAGGCATGTGAAACGTATAAATCCACGTATATAGGGTGTACATAGGTCTGGAACCATCTGTGAAAGGCTGAATCATGTGCCCGAATACTACCAAGAAGATTAAAACCAACTTCGCATTATCAAAAAAAGCGTCTCGCTTCATGTTATCTCACCCCTCTTTTTCATTGAACTTCCCTTTAATATTTTTCTTCTACTCTTTATTTACCACATTCCTTTGCATTTTAAGACTAATTAGCTGTAATTTAAATGAACTGTAATCTGATTGTCATTATGGGATCATAAATGTAACTTCTCTTTAGCCCAATCATGTTTGAAGAAGAGGAAACCAAGATAACGCTCACCATAAAGGGACACCCTCCCACAAGGTGTCCCTTTTGAAAAGCTCCTATTAATCAAAACTGATGGCCCATGTTCCTTTACGGAAAATAGGTTCAAAGTTTCCTTCTTTCGTTTCTCCATCTATATCCAGTTCTGCAGAACCCATCATAAAGTCTTCATGTACCAGGCTATCGTTGACCCCGTGTTGATCCATTTGCCCTTTATTGAATGAAGAACCATCTTTTATGTTGGTTGGATAGGCCTTCCCTAGAGCTAAGTGGCAAGAGGCATTTTCATCATAAAGCGTATTGAAGAAAATGTGTCCTGACTGCGAAATTGGAGATTCATTCGGTACAAGAGCTACTTCTCCCAGACGTTTCGCTCCCTCATCTGTTTCCAACAGGTGTTTAAGGGTCTCTTCACCTGCTTCTGCTTTATAATCGACCACTTTACCATTTTCAAAAGACAATGTGAAATTTTCAACAAGATTGCCACCATAGTTCAACGGCTTCGTACTCGTCACATTCCCTTGGATCCCGTTCTTGTGCGGCATTGTAAACACTTCTTCTGTAGGCATATTCGGGTTGAATTCTACGCCTTTGTCAGATTCCGTAGAGCCGCCGTGCCAGATATGATCCTGCACAAGTTCAATCGAAAGCTCGGTCCCAGGGGCCTTATAATGCAGTTTTTTATATTGTTTTTGATTAAGATACTCACGCGCTTGACGCAGACGCTCGTTATGCTCTTCCCAAGCTTTGAGTGGATCTTCTTGATCGATCCGCGTAATTTGAAAAATCTGTTCCCACAGCTTGTTTTGGGCCTCTTCAGGTGAAACATCCGGGAACACTTTTTCCGCCCAGGCTTGTTGAGGATAAGCGATGATTGACCATGTAGTCTTATCATTCATAATGTAATCTCTGTAATCGCTCAAAGCTTCCGCACTTGCTTTATTTGCTTTTGCCACTCGCTCCGAATCAACATCTTTGAAAAGATCCGGGTTCGGCCCATAAATAGATAATAATGCATATCCATCTGCAACCATCTCTTCAAGACCCTCTGCTTTCCATTTCGGGAAGTTTTCCAGAACTTCCGCAGGTGCGTTTTTCATTTTCATATAACTAAGTACTTCATCGCCCCATTCAACATGGACGTTTTTTGCCCCTTTGCCATACGCTTTAGCTGAAATCGTACGAACGAGATTCGCCGCTTCAATCGGAGCGTTTATGATTATCCCTTGTCCTCTTTGGATATTCACTCCTTTTTTCAATGCTAAGTCTGCATATTTTTCTAACTGCTTTTTATGCTTATCCATATTAGAACCCTCCAACAATTGGTAATCTTCTACTATTATTTCATATATCCCACTGGTTTCCCAGAAAGATACCATTCATGTTTTGTCTTTAAATAATTCAATCGCCCGTTCTCTCATCCGCTTGTGATCCACCATAGGAGCAGGATAATCCTCGCCGATGATACAATTGGCCTCTTCCTGGTCCTCAATAGACATCCGGCTGGGATCGTGAATATGTTTCTTTTTTACATTCTCAAGCTCAGGTAACCATCCTTTAATGAACCGGCCGTGCGGATCAAATCGCTCCGATTGACGTGTCGGATTAAAGACCCGAAAGTAAGGAACTGGGTCTGTGCCCGTGGATGCAGCCCACTGCCATCCCCCAATGTTAGATGCAGGGTCGTAATCGATCAATCGGTCTTTAAAATAGCGTTCCCCTTTACGCCAATCGATGAGTAAATCTTTCGTTAAAAAAGAAGCCACAGCCATCCGCAACCGATTGTGCATCCACCCCGTCTCGTTAAGCTGGCGCATAGCTGCATCGATAAGGGGAAAACCAGTCTGTCCTTCTTGCCATTTCCTGAATATATCTTCATCATTATTCCAAGGGATACCCTGGTATTTTTGCACCATTTCTTCATTTCCTGCATTTGGGTAGAAATGATAAATCATATTGTAAAAATCACGCCAGGCGAGCTCAGAAACATACGTATCAACACCTGTCGTCTTTCTGCGGTGGTCGATTCGATCTTCAATCTGATGATAGATGGTACGTATGGAAATCGCTCCTGTACGTAAATAACGAGACATAAGACTCGTCCCATCAACGGCGGGGTAGTCTCTCCGTTCGTCATAGTCATAAATATCTTCCTCAAGGAAATGCTCCAACTGTTGTCGGGCTTCCTTTTCACCAACCCCTTCAAACACTCTTTCTGTATGATTCACCAAATCATCGAAAGCCTTTATCCCTTGCGAAAAAGACATCCTTTCATTGATGGAGACCTTCGAGAGTAGCTCGTGGTCAACTTTCTGTACAGTTGGTTTCTGGAGCTGTTTCCAATTCCTGAAATAGGGAGTGAAGACCTTATAGTGGTTCCCATCTGGCTTCCTCACTTCACCTGAGCCATGTAAATGATGGTCAATATAGTGGTAAGCCTCTACATTGATGGAATTCAAGAATGGAAGAAGCTGCTGGTCACGCTTCTTCCCATACCCAGTTTCATCACGATTGAAATAGACCATATTAACATCTAACTGTTCAATCAAGTTCTGGAATGCTGCTTCTATATCACCCTCGATAATGTGGATAGGCGCACCCTTTTGTTCCGCATCTTCAACAAAGGTGGCTAATGTTTGAAAAAAGTAATCGTGGTTAGGGGTAAATGTTTCATTCAATGCTGGGTCTATGTGAAATACACAAACGATTTCATCCCCTTTTTTTGTATGTTCTAACGCTTTGGCTAAAGCGGTGTGATCATTTAATCGCAAATCTCTGCGAAACCAGACAGCGCGTGTCGTCATCATGCCCCTCCTTCTCCTTTATCCTTCCTTTAAACTTGCGGGTGTAAACCACGATTCTGTAAGATCAGCAGATCACTTGAAATATGAATGGTTTTAAGTTTTTCATCTTTTATTTTCCTCTGATATATTTACTCTTAAAATTTCCTTCCTGTCAGGTTTCCACTATAAAAAAAGCTGACCAGAAAACATGGTCAGCTCAACATCCTTTATTCAAAATTTTTCATTAAAGTAGCCATTTCGATTGCTGCCGTCGCTGCTTCCCATCCTTTATTACCAGCTTTTGTGCCTGCCCGTTCAATTGCTTGCTCGATGGTGTCTGTGGTGATAACTCCGAAGATGACTGGGACACCACTCTGCTGTGTGGCTTGCGATACCCCTTTAGCTGCTTCACTGCATACGTAATCGAAATGTGGTGTAGACCCGCGGATGACAGCTCCTAATGTAACAACAGCATCATATTTACCGGAGCCAGCCATTTTACTGGCTACTAATGGAATCTCAAACGCGCCAGGTACATAAGCGACTTCCACATCATCCAGTTCAACACCGTGACGTTTAAAAGCATCGACAGCACCTTCGTATAATTTCCCTGTAATGAAATCATTAAATCGTCCTACAACGATTCCTACTTTCAATCCTGTTCCGACTAAGCTGCCTTCAATTGTTTTGACCATTTGTTTGACTCCCCTTCTAGTAGTGGAATAAATGTCCCATCTTGGACTGTTTGGTTTTGAGATACACTTCGTTTTCTTTTCTGGACTCCGTTTGAATCGGTACGCGTTCAACAACTTCGAGACCGAAACCACCAAGGCCTGAAATCTTTTTGGGGTTATTCGTAAGAATCTTCAATTTCGTAATGCCTAAGTCTTTCAAAATTTGAGCACCGACACCATAATCTCTAAGATCCGGACCAAAGCCAAGTTTTTCATTGGCTTCTACGGTATCGTAGCCTTCTTCCTGCAGTTTGTAGGCTTGAAGCTTATTCAAAAGACCTATGCCCCGGCCTTCCTGACGCATATAAAGCAAAACACCGCTTCCGTTTTCAGAAATCTGTTTCAAAGCGTTGTGCAGTTGAGGACCACAGTCACACCGATAGGAACCGAATACATCACCCGTCAGACATTCTGAGTGCACACGGACAAGTGTAGGTTCATCTGGGTTGATTTCCCCTTTGACCAAAGCGATGTGGTCTTTATAATCGATATCATTGGAAAAAGCAATGGCACGGAAATCACCGTATTCTGTAGGCATTTTCACTTCCACTTCACGTTTTACGTGGTTTTCTTTCTTATGACGATATTGGATAAGGTCTGCAATTGTAATCATTGGGATATCAAATTCATCTGCCATTTTTCTCAAGTCAGGAACACGGGCCATTGTCCCATCATCTTTTATGATCTCACAAATGACTCCCGCTGGGCGAGCCCCCGCTAGTTGGGCTAAGTCCACAGAAGCTTCTGTGTGTCCTGCCCGGCGAAGGACGCCGCCTTCTTTTGCAATCAACGGAAAAATATGACCAGGTCTTTGAAAGTCTACAGCCGTCGTTTCAGGATTAAGCATTTCTTTGATTGTCAAAGCCCGTTCATCCGCCGAAATCCCTGTCGTAGTATCTTTGTGATCGATACTGACAGTAAAAGCTGTTCCGTTCGGGTCAGAGTTTTTGTCAACCATCGGCATCAGCTCTAAATCTTCTGCCAATGTATCTGTAATCGGTGTACACACCAACCCGCGTCCATGTTTGATCATGAAGTTGATCATCTCTGGTGTGGCATATTCCGCAATTCCAACCAGATCCCCTTCATTTTCACGATCTTCATCATCACAAACAATAACCATTTTTCCCTGCTTCAAATCTTCTATTGCTTTTTCAATACTATCAAACATACTCTCACCCTCTTAAGCAAAGCCATTGTCAGAGAGGAATTGCTTCGACAATGCTGACTTAGGCTCTTCGTTTTTTTGACCGCCCAAGAAGTGGGCTACATACTTTCCGATCATATCGCACTCGATGTTCACGTGATCCCCAGGACCCTTCCCACCTAGTACCGTGTGTTCCATCGTATGAGGAATTAAGGAAATCGTCACCTTGTCATCCTCTACACCGAAAACAGTCAAGGACGTACCATCAACAGCGATTGAACCTTTATATACAAAATAATGAATGAGTTCATCAGGCAAGGCAATTTCATAATAAACTGCGTTTGATTCTGGATTTTTGGAAACGATTGTACCTGTACCATCAATATGACCGGATACAAGGTGTCCCCCAAAGCGCCCCCCGGCTCCCATGGCCCGTTCTAGATTCACTGGACTTCCTTGTTTCAATTCGTGAATATTCGTAGCCCGGTAGGTTTCAGGCATGACATCAAAAGAAACTGTGCGCTCCGTGAAATCCGTCACCGTCAAGCAGACACCGTTAATGGAAATGCTATCCCCGAGCTTGGCATCTGTTAATATTTCTTCAGCCGTCACCGTAATCTCTAATGATTCGGTTTTACTTTTCACAGATTTCAATGTCCCTATTTCTTCAACTATCCCTGTAAACATCGCCATTCTCCTTTTTCACTGAAACAATCTTCAGATCTTCTCCCAGTATTTCAGTGGAAACGATTTGAAAAGATTGCACGTTTTTCAGCTGCTGAATCCCCTTTCCTGCTACAGGGGTCAACGCTTCTTTTCCACCAATAAGCTTCGGGGCCATATAGGTGACCGTTTCATCTACCCTGTCTAAACGAACGAATGCATCAGCGATTGTAGCGCCTCCTTCGACAAGCAACGACGTCACTTTGTGCTCACCTAAGTATCGGAGCACCTCTTCAACAGACACCCTTTCACCCATTAGAGGTATGACACGGACATGCGGATGCTCTTGAAAAGATTGCAAATGTGCATCAGGGACTTGGCTGCCTACGAAAATCCAGGTAGGGGCCTGATCATTTAAAATAAGCTGAGATGAAAGGGGCGTTCTCAAATGGGTGTCCATTACGATCCTTATCGGATGGCTGCCATTCCCTTCAATCCTCGTTGTCAATGCAGGGTTATCCGCAAGCACCGTGTTGACCCCGACCAAAATAGCATCAGATTTATGACGATAAAAATGGCCATCACGACGGGATTCTTCCCCTGTAATCCACTGGCTTTCACCCGAACCAGTCGCTATCTTCCCATCTAAACTCATCGCCGATTTCAGTCTGACATAAGGTTCCCCCGTCTGTATGAAATGAAAAAATGAGCGATTCAGTTCGTCAGCCGCTTCTTTCCATACACCTGTACGTACATCCAGCCCTTTATCTTTCATCATCTGTATGCCCCTGCCTGCAACTTTCGGATTAGGGTCATGGGATGCTACTACAACTCGCCTTATCCCAGCTTTAATGACTGCTTCCGCACAAGGAGGAGTCTTTCCATAGTGGCTGCATGGTTCTAATGTGACATAGATCTCGGCACCTTCTGCTTTACTGCCAGCCATGGTCAATGCGTGGACTTCTGCATGGGGCTCCCCTGCTCGGACATGTACACCCACACCGACCACCTGGTTGTCCTTGACTACGATTGCGGCTACGGAAGGGTTA
The DNA here is from genome assembly GCF_052246715.1 of Halobacillus sp. H74. Taxonomy (NCBI): domain Bacteria; kingdom Bacillati; phylum Bacillota; class Bacilli; order Caryophanales; family Bacillaceae; genus Halobacillus; species Halobacillus sp. H74. The sequence continues at coordinate 159,642 of NZ_JBQQCI010000001.1, forward strand.
GGACTCGTCTGACCGACTGTTTCCTCAGCCATTTGTATCGCCATGGACATATATCTCTCATCACGATCCATTACTTTCACCTGCACTTTTCCGAAAAAAATAGACCCTGAAGAAGACATACTTCCCCAGGGTCTTATACGTAAAATTTTCGAGTACACCTAATAAAGGGTACACGTCTCGTTACATTTTTGTACCTTTTACGCTTCTGAAACCTTCTCCCATCCAGACTCTGACTGTCGGCTTTGGAGTTTCACCAAATCAGGGAGAACCGTGCTTGACACTGGTTCTCCGTCGCGGGCTCGGAGCAAATGCTCATTACCGCCGGTTGGGATTTCCACCCGACCCCGAAGGTTAACGATATTTTATTATGTTCCTATATAGTAAATATAAATCAAAACAAAAGATAGTGCAATTCTTATGATTCAACTCTGTTTTATTATTTTTCTCCTTTTCAAACTATTGTAAAAGCTCAAAAAATCAGATAACATAGGATACATTAAGAAAACGTTTGCATAAATCAGACTATTATACTGGCGATTTCATTCATACTTTCATCTATAATTATTTGATAAGAACCGAATTCCATTACCCATTAAAAAATGCAATCGGTTGCATAAAAACAGATGGCGTCTTTGGACAAATATCATTATGAAATGAGGAATCTTTATGGAACGTGTTTGGTGGAAAGAGGCGGTAGGCTACCAAGTGTATCCCCGTAGTTTTCAAGATTCAAACGGAGACGGGATCGGGGACTTACAAGGGATGATCAATCGGCTTGATTACTTGAAAGAATTGGGCATCGACTTCATTTGGATCTGTCCTATGTACAAATCTCCGAAAGATGATAATGGATATGATATCTCTGACTACCAGGATATCCTTGAAGAATTCGGTACAATGGACGATTTCAATCAGTTATTGGAAGAAGTGCACAAACGTGACATGAAGTTGATCATCGACCTTGTCTTAAACCACACAAGTGATGAGCATCCATGGTTCATTGAATCCAGCCAGTCTAAGGACCATCCTAAACGTGACTGGTACATTTGGCGAGATGGTAAGAATGGAGCCGAGCCGAATAATTGGGAGAGTATTTTTGATGGTTCAGCATGGCAGTATGATAAAAAGACGGATCAATATTATCTCCATTTGTTCTCAACAAAACAGCCGGATTTGAACTGGGAAAACCCTGAAGTCCGTGAAGCCTTGTATGATACAGTCAATTGGTGGCTGGATAAAGGAATTGATGGATTCAGAATTGATGCCATCAGTCACATCAAAAAGCGTCCCGGCTACCCCGACATGCCGAATCCGCAAAAAAAGAAATATGTTTCTTCCTTTGATATGCACATGAACCAAAAAGGAATTCATGAATTTTTACAAGAATTCAAGGAGCGAACATATTCAAACTATGATGTCCTGACTGTCGGTGAAGCGAACGGAGTCAATGCAGAGGAAGCGGACCTCTGGGTCGGGGACAATGGGAAAATGGATATGATTTTCCAATTCGAACACTTAGATCTTTGGGATCAAGATGCAGAGCAGCAGCTTGATATCATCGGCTTGAAAAAAGTATTGACCCGCTGGCAGAAAGCGCTTGAAGATGACGGTTGGAATGCACTGTTCGTTGAGAACCACGACAAAGCGAGAGTCGTTTCCACTTGGGGTGATGATGAAACATATTGGCGTGAGAGCGCAACTTCGATCGGGACCATGTATTTCTTCATGCAAGGGACTCCATACATTTACCAGGGACAGGAAATCGGAATGACGAATGTTGCCTTCCCTTCCATCGAAGATTATGATGATGTGGCGGCAAAGAATTTATACAAAGCGAAAAAAGAACAAGGAATGAAGCATGAGGACATCATGAAAATTCTCTGGAACACATCGCGCGATAACAGCCGAACACCCATGCAATGGAGCAGCAAGCCCCAGGCAGGATTCACGACCGGCACACCCTGGATGCAAATCAATCCGAATTATAAAGTGATCAACGTCGAGGACCAACAAAGCAGTTCTCATTCCATATTGAGTCATTACAAAGAAATGATTAAATTGAAAAAGAAGCACGACTTGTTCACGTATGGGTCCTATGACTTGTTGCTGGAAGATGATGCTTGCATTTATGCCTACACCCGTACCCTTGATAATAAGGTTGCGCTTGTCATTACGAACTTAACGAAAGCTGAATGCAGTTTCCAGTCCTCTTACACTTTAAGTTCTGAACAGATGATTTTGTCCAATTATAATGTTCATCAGCATGTGGGGATAAAGAGTTTTACCTTAAAACCTTTCGAATCCAGAGTATATTTGTTAGATAAATAAATTCCTGCACCAAGACACAAAACATCCGCATGCTTGGACGCTTTATAATTTTCCATATTACAAAAAAGGCCTCTCGCCACATCATAGCTGGAGGCCCTTTTCATTATTCACTAATATACGTCTCTGCATCCATTTCAAGCTCAACGTTACCCTCAATGGCTTTAGAAATCATGCAGTTCTTCTCTGCTTTTTCTATTAAACGATTTAATTTGTTCAAGTCTCCCACATCCGCTTCCGAACTCAATAAAACACGTGGGCGATGAATGATTTTTTTATAAGTGAATACGCCCTCTGTAACATCGACGATCCCTTCTGACTCCATATCCAATTCTTTCAGTGGCAGATTTGCTCGTTCAATCATTGCGGCTAAACTGATGATATAACAAGTAGCGGCTGCCCCTAACAACATTTCATCAGGGTTCGTACCAATGTCCGGTCCATTCATCTCTTTCGGAATAGAAATTTCAGTTTTCAATTTATCTGACTCTATATAACCGACTTCATTACGGCCTCCTGGCCAGTCTGCTTTCAAATGAAAGTGATGTAAAGCCAAAGTAACTCTCTCCTAACGTTTATCGTGAATATTTTTCTCCATTTTAACGAATTCGTACTTCCCTCCATTAGTCGCTTGAATGAAGGTTTCTTTCCTACAGAACCCAGCCTTTTCATAGACTGAAATAGCCCGTTGATTGAAGGCAGCGACAGAAAGGGTGAAGCAATCAGCTTGATATTGATGATTAGCAAAACCAAGTCCCTGTTCTAAAAATGCCTCCCCCTTTCCTCTTCCCGTAAGCTGGGGGTGCATACCCAACCCGATATCGACCGTTCGTTCCCCCAACGGGTTTATAGTAAAAAAGCCGATGAGTTGGTGACGATCATAAACACTGTACGTATGCCGGCTTCTTTTTTCTGGATGAATGAACTCTTCATAGTCTTCTTCATCAGCCGTCATATCGTAAAAGTTATAGGGAGGCGGATACTTCCATGCAGCTATTGTTTCGGCTTCCTCCTGTGTCATCAAACTCAAATGCCGAGCGTTCATGAACCTTGCTCCCAGTCTTTTTTGAAGCGTGTCATCTTCATTTGTAATTGTTCAATCATGTCAAGTACACGATTGAAATCTTCCATATCCACGTCTTCGGCCTCCATTGTGGAGACGACTTGGTTTAACATTTGGATACGATTCTTAATATAATGAAACTGTTCAGAAGGATGTTGAGCTGCTTTCCCCATCCTGGTCCCTCCTCATTCAAAAGTATGGTTATCTCCATCATACCTCCATTAAGAAAAAGATGAAATGATTAAGATTATCAAGCTGAAAGCTGTACAAATAACCGGGTTGTCCCTCTTAGTATAATGCCACTTTCATAGATGCAAAAAACAAGCTGCGAGATAGTATCGCAGCTTGTTTTCATTTATGCTTCTTCTACTTCTTTTTTGCTTGATAAAAACCAACCAAGGACAGCAATCAAAACAAGCACAGAGTAGAAAATTATCTTCCACACTGTTGAGTGGGCAAAGTGCTCATCAAGTATTTGGATATTTGGATGAGCAAGGGTAGATACAACAAGCTTCACACCGACCCAACCAACGATAACGAAGGCGGCTACTTCCAAACCAGGTCTCGATTTAAGCAATCTCACGAACACGTTTGCTGCAAAACGCATAATGATGATACCGATCATACCCCCGGTAAGAATAACAGCAAACTGAGCACCATCTAAACTGCCTACAGAAGGCAGATCCGTCTCAGGCAATGCAACAGCTAACGCAACGGCAGCAAGAATGGAGTCGACAGCAAATGCCAGGTCAGCCAGTTCTACCTTGAGTACAGTAGCCCAAAACCCTTTCCCTCTTTGGTTCATTGCATCCTCTTCGGTTACTTCCTCTACTTCTTCCTCCCCGCGCTTCCGCCATTTATCGATAAGGTGTTTACCAGAGATGAATAACAAGTAGGCAGCACCCAGCGCCTGTACCTGCCATACATCTACGAGGAATGAGATGATGAATAGAGATCCAAACCTAAGTATAAAAGCACCTGCTAAACCATAAAATAAAGCCTTTTTCCTTTTCTCTTCTGGCAAGTGTTTAACCATGATTGCCAATACCAGCGCGTTATCTGCTGCAAGTATTCCTTCTAAACCTACTAAGACAATCAATACCCAGCCGTATTCAATCAGTAATTGTGCATCCACGTATATTCTCTCCTTTTCCCATAAAAAAATGATCCCCACCGCTATGGTAAGGACCAAATAAATAGACCTTTACCACTGTGGGTAAAGGTCTCGCTAACAACGTACGTTGCCAATAAAGCCGGGGATTTATCCCGAAATGACGACTTTATTGTACCAGCTACTCCCCTTTAGGAATGCTACATCTATACCTATCATAGCACGCAACCTTCTATTGTCAACGGGTATCTTTACCCACATCCTGGAATAACTTTAGTATGAGGACAGACACAATTCCTTATGCAGGTGCTAAACGAACGTTTTATGAAAAAGCGAAATTCTTCAAAGATCGGTTTCTTCTTCAAAAAGTCTCGCTATTTCGACAATCACTTTAGATGATTTTTCCATGCTTTCCAGGGATATGTATTCATATTTGCCATGAAAATTTTCCCCTCCAGTAAAGATATTAGGGGTAGGCAGCCCCATATAAGACAATTGCGAACCATCTGTCCCACCGCGGATCGGCTTGACTAAAGGAGTTATACCCAACTTTTCCATCGCTTTGTGAGCAATATCTACAATCTGTATTTGTGGACGGATTTTATCACCCATGTTGTAATACTGATCATTGATTTCGATGGATACTTGATTCTCTCCGTGTCTTTCCTTCATTTGACCCACATGCTTTATAAGAGTATCTTTCTTTTCTTCGAACTTTTCTTTATCATGATCGCGCACGAGATAAATCAGTTCCGCTTTTTCTACATCACCTTCAAAAGAATGCATGTGGTAAAATCCTTCATATTCTTCTGTATATTCCGGTGCTTCTTTTTCGGGCAAAGCATTCTGTAATTCAATGGCCAGCTTGACTGCATTGACCATTTTCCCCTTGGCCGTTCCTGGATGAACACTGTGCCCATGAAAAGTGACCTGAGCTGTAGCTGCATTAAAACTTTCGAATTGTAATTCACCCACGGGCCCGCCATCTACTGTATAAGCATAGGAAGCACCAAACTTAGCCACATCGAACTTGTGGGGTCCTCTGCCGATTTCCTCATCAGGCGTAAAAGCTACTCTCACTTCCCCATGTCTAATTTCCCGGTGCTTCAAAAGGTGGTTCAAAGCCGTCATGATTTCAGTTACCCCCGCTTTGTTATCAGCCCCAAGAAGAGTTGTACCATCTGTTGTAATCAAGGTTTGACCTTTATATGTAACAAGTTCAGGAAACTCTCCAGGTGTCAACTTAACGTTTTCATTTAGAAATATGTCTCCCCCATCATAATTTTCAACCACTTGCGGCATTACGTTACTTCCTGTGAAATCTGGCGCTGTATCAATATGAGCAAGAAATCCGATGGTAGGTACAACTTTATCTGTATTGGAAGGAAGTGTTGCCATTACATAAGCATGCTCATCCACAGTAACATCACTCATACCTATAGCTTTTAATTCTTCAACCAGTTGATGTGCAAGGTCCCATTGGCCTTCCGTAGAAGGGGTTTTATCACTTGTTTCATCAGACTGTGTATCTATTTTCACATATGATGTGAAGCGTTCGAGTAATTCTTTTTTCAATTGCTTTCCTCCTCAAAAGTTCTTCTTTATCAGTTTATTCGCACAACGATAAAAAGTAAATGTATTGCTTCCCAACCAATATTTGATATTCTTAGATTAGTGTTCCATTTATACATGGTGTTTATTTGGATTGTACTGCCCTTATTATAAGCCATTAAAGGAATTACCTTCTCGATGCCGAATCTAATGATAGATTGCAATTTTACATAAAAGGTGTGTCTAAAAATGATTCATAAACGTTGGTTTCAAGTTATAGCAGCAGCAATTTTAATCTCTTTGCTTATACTATTGCTGCACCAAATCCAGTTTTTCTTCGATCCGATCTTGACCTATATCGGAGCTGTAGCCGTCCCTTTAATTGGGGGCGGAATCCTATTTTATATCTCCAGACCGATTCTCAAGCTTTTAGAAAAGTACCGCATCCCGCGCATTTCAGCTATTTTGATTATCTTTCTGTTTTATATCTTTATCGGATTCTTAATTACAAGATTCATCGCCCCGATTGCTCAGGAGCAATTCACTAAGCTTGTGAACAACATTCCGGAAATGGCTGAAATGCTGGGTGAAACGATCACTTATTGGCACCAGAATCAGGATATTATCCCAAGCCAGTTCAACGGGACGATTGAGAGTGTTACTCAAAATTTACAGACATACCTGCAAAACGCTTCCAAGATTATCATCAACGTCATAAGCCAATTGATCGGTTTTATTTTCGCACTTGTACTCATTCCATTTTTCTTGTTTTTCATGTTGAAAGATGGCGATAAGCTCGTTCCCTTTGTGAAACAATTCCTGAATAAACGAGCAGCCAAGAGTTTTGAAAAACTTGCCCACTCTGTCGACTATACGTTGAATGCGTTTATTCTAGGTCAAATGACTGTAAGCATCGTAGTCGGTCTTTTGCTCTTGATCGGTTATATGATCATCGATCTCAACTATGCATTGACCTTGTCCTTATTTGCAATGGTCATGAATGTCATCCCATTCGTCGGTCCTTTCTTAGCTGTTGTCCCAGCCATTCTCGTCGGACTGTTCCAGGAGCCGATCCTCGCCGTTTGGGTCGTCGTCATCACCATCATCGCTCAGCAACTAGAAGGAAACTTTGTATCCCCGAATGTCATGGGGAAAGCTTTAAGCATTCATCCCCTGACGATCATCACCTTGATCCTGGCGGCTGGAAGTTTAGCCGGATTCCTTGGACTGCTGTTTGCCATCCCGGCTTACGCTGTAGTCAAAGCCATTATCAGTCACTTTTATAACGAATGGTTGGAAAGAAAAGCCGAAACGGACCATAAATAATCAATAACATTGATAATATCCCATTAAAGCCCCCTTATTTGTAAGATCGATTTCGTTACTTTTGCTTGGAGAAATGGGGTTTTGGAAATGGTTCGCTTTCCGCGGGGAAGACGGCAAGCCTCCTCGAGCTACTAAAGCTCTGCGGGGTCTCGCCAGTCTATCCTTTCCCGCAGGAGGCTCGCCATTTCCAAAACCCCATTCCCATGATTGGAGGAACGAAACCATCATTCCAAATCATAAAGGAAGACTACCGGAAAAGGCTCTACCATGGGGGTTTGAGCGTTACCTCCACCTTCCTGGCCAGGATTAGTTGTGACCGATTCCAAAGAAACTTATATCGCAAGGAGCGTTGGGGGAACGTGGAGACTCCTGCGGGATAAGAGTTCTAGGTGAGACCCCGCAGAGCGTTAGCTCGAGGAGGCTCAACGGACTCCCGCGGAAAGCGACTCGTTCCCCAACGCCCCTTCCTCCACACAACATCTTGGAATCGAATGTTCCAGTATAATACTTAAGTTTACTCAAATATGACTTTGAACAAAGACATATTATTATTACCCGCTATGTCCTAGACGATAGTGGGTTTCCTTTTGAACATGCTTACAACACGAAAGCGAGGATCTGATTTATGCAACAACCTAAACTATGGACATGGCCTTTCATTTTTTTGATATTAGCTAATTTATTCACATTCATGAGTTTTCAAATGTTACTCCCCAACCTCCCTCCCTACATCGAGTCGATCGGGGGGAGCAGTTTACAAATCGGGCTCATTACGACTACTTTTGCTTTTGCCGCTATCCTCATACGTCCATTCATCGGTCATATATTAATGACCCGACCGAGAAAAATTTTGGTAGTTACAGGTGCTATCTCTCTATTGATCATGACAGCCTTGTACCCAGTGACTCAGGTAGTAGTTGTCCTTCTTCTCATCCGCTTCATCCATGGACTTGCCTGGGGTTGGTCGACGACGGTTAACGGAACAGCAGCCGTTGACATTGTTCCAAGGAGAAGAGTCGGCGAAGGGATGGGGTATTTTGGACTTTCTGTTACAGTCGGAATGATCATGGCGCCAAGTCTCGGTATTTATCTTTATCAGAGTTTTTCTTTCAACCTCCTTGTATGGATTGCTTTAGCACTCGGGGGCGTGGCTATTGTTTTATTTTCAGTCACTCGTTTTGTTACTCCAGACCAAGTTTATGAAAACCAGAAAACCCCCCCTCCCTTCTCTTTCACTGGGTCATTGATTGAGAAAAAAAGTGCATACCCTGCTCTAGTGACCATTCTCAATACGTTCGGTTATGGGTCGGTTGTTACATACATAGTCATTTTCGGAAATGAACAAGGGTTGTCGGGAACATTCCTTTTTTATTTTTTCAACGCCTTGTTAGCAACAATCACCCGTCCGATCACGGGGCGTTATTTTGATAAACATGGCCCGTGGAAGTTGATTATTGTATGCTCTGGGCTTTCATTCATCGCTATGTGGATCCTTGCCTTAGCCAGCTCCAATTTACATCTCGTCCTTGCCGGAGCTGTATTCGGTATCGGCTTTGGTTCTATGATGCCTGCACTTCAAGCATGGGTCATTTCAAAAACAACGACAGAAAGAAGTGGAATAGCCAATGGTATGTATTATTCTTCGATCGATCTCGGGATTGGTTCAAGTGCTTTTATTCTTGGGTTTATTTATCAATACGTTACAACTGCCACCCTTTTCAAGCTCTCGAGCTTCCTTTTCATCATTGTAATGGTATTGACCTTGTTGGATTACAGAAAGCAAACCGAACCGTGGCAGTCTCCGCAATGAGCGAGAAGACAAAAAAGCTCGCACCCGGAATTTGGGTGCGAGCTTTTTAACTTATTCTCCTGCAGCTTCAATCTCTTCGAGTAACTTGTCGAGGATTTGTCCATCTACAGTAGATACTTCTTCACGATAGAATTCACGGACAGGTTCAGCTTTGTCTTTGAACATTTGACGCTGCTCTTCTGTCAACTCAATGATCTCTGTCGGATTTTCTGTATCATTTTTAATCGTTTCTAGATATTCTTCGTTTTGTTTCTTCTGCTCATCGAAGACCCAGCTCTGCATTTCTTCAACTGTCTCATCGACCATAGATTTCATCTCATCATCTAACCCGTTATACCAATCAGTATTAACTGTCGTCATGGCCACATAGTTATTATGGTTTGAAATAGTCATGTAATCTTGTACTTCATGGAAAGAAGCATCGCCGATGAAGAAAATAGGGTTTTCTTGACCTTCAACTGTACCACGATCAAGAGCTGTGTATAGTTCAGACCAACTCATCGGAGTCGGCTCAGCACCATATGCTTCATAAGATTTCAGAATCAAAGGTGACGTCTGTGTACGCATTTTGAAATTTTCAAAATCTGCCGGCTCAGAAATCGGTTTGCTGGATGTCCACTGCATCGCACCCTCTGACCAATAGGAAAGTGGAGTAATGCTATGTTCTTCATACAGTTCTCGCAGATCAGTATTTAAAGCTTCACTATCGTTCAATATTTCTTGTGTTTTCTCTACACTATCAGGAAACAAGAAGTGCAATGCAAAAACTTGTCCTTCTTTTACCATATTCCCTGTAAAACCAGGGGACATGACGGCCATCTCCACCGTACCGCCCTGCAACTGTTCGACTTGGTCTGTTTCACTTCCAAGTCCGCCAAATTCATAAACATCAATATTTACGGCACCATCAGATTTTTCATTCATTCGTTTTGCAAACTCTTCCGCATATTCATACTGGACTTGACCATCCACTTCTTCGGTTACGAATTTCCAATTATAAGTCTCGCCGCCATCTGCACTTCCTTCACCCTCGTCACTTCCGCCACAAGCTGCAAGAATCATGCTTATCATAACTAACGACACTAAAGTAAAAATACTCTTTTTCTTAAAAATACCAATGACCTCCCCATATTTTTATATCAGCTTTCAACTCCTCAAAGTAAAAGGAGTGAAAGTTCTTCAAAAAAGATAAGTAAAAATGATATGGCAACCATCATGATGATATACGGTGGTGTGCCTTTGATTACTTCAAGGTACGGTTTATTAAACACCGCACTGGCTGTAAATATATCGACTCCGAACGGCGGTGTAGCTGATCCAAGTGCTGCTTGGAAAGTAATGACAACACCCAGGTGAACCGGGTCGATGCCTGCACTCATGGCAGCTGGATAAAAGATCGGTGTCAAAATCAAAATGACGACTATCGGGTCCACGAACATACAACCGATAAAGAAGAAAATCGTCACCATCAGTAGGATATAAATGGCACTGGGATCTGTACCCAGGACAGTCTCGGTAATCATTTGAGGAATCCTAGCGAATGAAATCACCCATGTAAAAGCCTGCCCGCCGGCAACAAGAACAAATACTGCCGAAGTAACCAGTCCTGTGGAACGTGCGATTTTAGGTAATTCTTTCAGATGCACCGAACGGTAGATCAATACTTCTAATACAAAGGCGTAAAGAACAGACATTCCAGCCGCTTCTGTGGGGCTGAAGAGGCCCGTATATATACCTCCGATAATAATGACCGGAAACCCTAATGGGAGCAGTGCTTTCTTAGTCAAGTGCAAACGCTCACTCCAGCTTGCTTTGTTAGCAAGAGGGATATCTGCCATTTTCGCATAAATGATACTGTATATAGAAAAACTTAAAAATACAATAACGCCCGGGATAATTCCGGCAATAAATAAATCTCCTACAGATGTCCCAGAAACAAGTCCGTATATAATCATTCCGATACTCGGTGGAACCAGCAAAGCCACATCACTTGAGTTGATGATCAATGCCATTGCTGTCGGATCTTTATAACCAATTTTAAGTAATCTTTCTCTCATCGGTTTACCGATAGCTACCACAGTCGCCTGTGTAGAACCAGAAATTGCTCCGAAAAGCGTACAAGCGGCAGCTGTTGTAACCGCGTACCCGCCTCGGATATGACCGATGAACGAGCCGATGAAATCTAACAGACGATTTGATGTTTTACCTGTTGTCATAATATCAGCAGCAAATATGAATAAAGGTACGGCTAATAGTACGTATGGTTCAATACCTGTAGAAAATTGTTGCATTAAAATCATAGGGTCCAAGTTTGGGAAATACAAAAACATGATAACCAATGGAGCCACCATCAGTGGAATCATCATTGGAAAATTCAATAATAGAAGGACCACCATGATTGTGAGCATTGTTGCAATCATATCGTTATCCTTTCTTCTTCCGTATTTTCATTACAAGTGTGTTCCTTCTTGAATATCTTGATTATTTTCATCATTGTAATCTTTAGCGTCTGTACCAAGATAGATTGCATCACGCTCTTTGATATTAATCCACATATTTCTTAAAAATTGAATTCCTCCAAGTAAAAATCCGATCGGGATGAAAATGTATAGGAAATATGACGGCATCTCCAGAGCTGATGTAACTCTTCCTGATTCATAAATATCCAGCACATAGAATGCGGAATAGTAAGTAAGTACAAATAGAATGACCGCTGTTACGAATGGAATGAAAATCATAAGTGCTTTTCTCACTTTGAAGGGAGCGAGATCGTAAAAGGCAGACATACTGATGTGCCGCCCTTTCCTTGCTGCATAACTGATTCCCATGAATGTAGCCACTACAATAGCGATTTGGCTGACTTCATCAGCAAATGGTGGAGTATAACTGAATATCGCACGACTTAAAGCCTTACCTACCACCATCAGTGCTATGATGATGACTGCATAACTTAATATGAATTCTTCTATTTTCAAGATGATTTTGTCTACTACTTTTAAAAATTTCAAGAATATAATCCTCCTAATATGGATAGGGTAGTAGTTTTAAAGGCCAGTTACTAAACATCATACCGAAATAGGCGGAAACGCTCAAACAAGTTCAAACAGAATTTTCCGTCTATTTTGATTATATTTTAAAGTGAGGGGTACATGTAATGATGGGATGCCCTTATCATCTACATTGCTCACCGTAGATACATATTGCTTCAATTTCACCATTACTATTTCCTTATATTGCAATTCCATCCATTTCACTTCCGGAATTTGTAAACCACTGAGTCGCCAACTCTCTTATATCCAAGCTTTTGGTAGATGGAATTCGACGTCGGATTAGCTAAGTCCGTGTACAATGCACAGAATTTATAACCCATTTTCAGCAATCGACCTGTGAGGTGCCATACCGCTTGTGAAGCATAGCCGTTTCTTTTGTATTCATCCGGTGTAAAGACGCTGTTGATTGTAGCTCCATTCTTTGTCGTTCTAGCCCTGCTGACCATGGAGACAGGTTTCCCCTCCATACTCCATAAATACAAGCGACCCGTTTCAATCATCTCATTTACCAATTCAGATGCACGTTCATATAAATCCGGTTCATTCGTCTCTCTGCTAAATTGGCGCATCCATTCCTCTGCAAGTTCCTTGTGAGTCTGATCTGCTTTGACCAATTCACCTGACTGTTCAGCAATCGGTTTCAACTCATCTAAGCGGTAAATCCCTTGTTCCATATGTAAGTCATATTTCTGCTTAGTGAGTTCATGCCATTCGTCTATAAACCATTTCACGGCCGTCCGTTCTCCAAGAACGCCTGGCACCTCATAGTGATGCTTATGTAAATATCGTGCAAATTCACTCAGATGCTCTGGTTCCAAGTTAATCAACGAAGGAAGGATCCACAGATGAGGAGGTGTTCTCATAGACATGAACATACTTTTATCTGATTTCTGTATATGAACTAGATAATGCTCACCATTGAAGCTTGAGTCTTTCATTCGTTCCAACAGCCCTAATGGTAGATTATTTTCTGCTTCACGATCCATGAGTAGTGATTCTACATGCGTATAGAACTTGATTGGGTCTTTCTCGCAGATCATAGTCATCCTTTCATCCCCCCTTTTCTTTTTGCACAACACCGCTTTTTTGTTAAAATTCAAAATATAGTTTCTTATATTATACGTCTTTGCCCAATGTTGAACAATAGTGAAAGGAAGGATTATCCATGACTAAGAAAGAAATCCAGGATCAAATCGCGTTTTTAAAATCCGATTATATTCGCATTCAAGGAGATTTAGATAAACTGGAAGCAGCAGGTGGAAATATACAAAACGCTGAAAAACAACTAGCTAGTATGGAAGAAGAATTGAAAGAATTGAATAAGAAACTGGCTGAGGCTGAGGCTGAGGAGTAAATCCATGGGCCATCACTTTGCAATACCTAAAACAAAAGACGAGGCTGTGACAAAAGAATTTTCTCGCTAAAAAACCCGAACGAATTTTTTCGTTCGGGTTTTCTTTATGAAGCAATAAATGCATACGCCGCTCCAGCAACATTTGATCCATTCTACCTTATTGTTCGTCTTTTCAAGTGTTTAAACCCTGCCCCGTCTTTTGTCATTTAGACTTCTTGTTCTCCTGGTCTTTCCTTTGACCTTCGAGTTTCTCCTGAATCTTCTCAAATTCCTTACTAGGTGGCATCAGTGACACAATGACATCGCCACTATCAGCCCTATACTCTGTTTCTGGGGTGAAGAAGTCAATTTTTCCCGAATACCTTTTAGCAAACAGCAGGAGGGAGTGTTCATCAATATTCTCTAAATATTTCTTGAATGTATATTGCTCGGTTATGTTCGTCTTACGGAATACATAACCATTTTCAACCCTCGCATTCAACTCTTCCCATGAAGCGCCTTCTTGGAATAAGACTCTTCCACCAATGGTGTGAACGAGGTCCTCTAAATTATCCCCTTCCCTATTACTCAAGCTAAGTTGGAATGAATTGTTCCTTCCGAACTCAGGAACAAATGTCGTACAAACAAGAGCATTATAGGAATCTAACTCAGTGGCAGCGATTAGATATTCATAAGGTGTCATATCTAAATAATATTCGGTTTGTTCGGATAAGATTTCCCCATGATAGGATTCAATCCCTCTAGATCGTGCCCGCGATAAGCGCTGCCACGAAGAATCGGTCAGCAATACGGGGGTTTTCAGCTCTTCCAGTGTTTTCGCTAAGCCTGTCGAAAAAGCACTTCCACCGGCGATTAAAACTCCGGGAGGACCCTCCATCGATAATCCTAACTTTTTAGCCAGCCATCCTATTGAGAAACCGTGTGCAACAACGGTTGTAAACACAAGGGCGAATGTAAGAGAAATGAGGATATAAGCATCTTCAAACCCTTCAGCTGCCAGCACACTGGCAAAATAACTAGCTACGGTCAGAGCTACGATTCCACGTGGGGCTATCCAACCAACCAGTAATTTCTCAGCCTTCGATAAATCCGTTCCTATTGTAGAAAGGAAGATGGACAAAGGCCTGACGATAAATAACATCAAAGCTACGAATCCAATAATTTGAAAATTGAAAATCTCTACAAGTGTTTCTACAGTCAGGGATGCCGTTAACATGACGAAGATCGTAGAAATCAATAGCAGAGATATATTCTCCTTGAAATGCCTCATATCAGCTATGGATGAAATGTGCATATTAGCAAGTGTCATCCCCATGGCTGTAACGGACAATAACCCGGTCTCATGCATGATTTCATCTGCTACTGTAAAGCACGCGATAACAACAGCGAAGACAACAGGTGACTTCAAAAATTCTGGCACATAGCCGGTTTCGAACATCCAACCGACACCTTTTCCACAAACCCAACCTAAGAACACAGCAAAAGCTGAAGCCAGGAAGAATAAAAGCAATGAAGATGGATCCACATTACTGCCCATGAAGAAAACGATGATTTCAAAAGCGAAGACCGCCAGTAAAGCCCCAATCGGATCTACAATAATGCCTTCCCATTTTAAAATCTTCGCAGGTCTTGGCTTAAGCTTCGCCTGCCTCAACAATGGCATAATGACCGTAGGACCTGTAACGATGAATAGCCCTCCGATAGTAAAAGCGACAGGCCACGCTAACCCCGCGACATAATGAGCGGCCAGAGAGCCTAGGATCCAGCTCAGGAAGGCGCCGAAAGTCACAATCCGAAACACAGGACGTCCCAGCCCTTTTACTTCTTTGAAGTCTAAGTTCAAACTTCCTTCAAATAAGATTACTGCCACAGCTAAAGAGATGATAGGGCTATATAAATCACCGAAGTCTTGCTCAGGATTCATCAATCCGAACACAGGTCCAGCTAAGAGACCAGTAATGGACATAATGACAATTGCCGGTAATCGAAATCGCCAGGCAACCCACTGTGAACCGACACCAAGAAATCCTATTAACATGAACTGAAGCAATAGTGAATCAATCATTAAATAATCTCCTTGTCTTCGTGAGGTTTATGTACGGACCAATATTGATATAGACATCATTCTATAACCCGCACCCCAATCTGTAAACTAAAGCGAATATGAGAAAGGACTTCCATATTATTGGTAACGTTTTCTTTACTGGTAATCTTAACCTTTTAAATTTTCTAAAAAAGGATTGACATAATTTTATGACATTGATAGTATTACGGCGGTGCTAAAAGAAAATTCATTATAATTAACTTAAAGTTGTCGATAAAATGCCGCTCACCGTCTGGATAGGAGCGCTTTTTTTACGCAAAATATTAAGACATCTATGAGGAGGAGCAAGTCATGAAAGCAAAAGATACAATTTTTATCGGATTCACGCTGTTTGCTCTGTTTTTCGGTGCCGGAAACTTGATTTATCCGGTCTCTTTGGGGATTGAATCCGGTACTTCCTATATACCTGCAATCATTGGATTTGTTATTACAGGAGTGGGGATGCCGATCGTCACTGTCGCTGCGATTTCCCTTGTTCGCAATGGAGCAGTCCAATTAGCCGGGCGGGTACATCCCACGTTCGGTTTATTATTTACTGCGATGGTTTACCTGGTCATCGGGCCTTTTTTTGCAATCCCACGTGCTACCAATGTAGCTTTCGAAACGGGAGTCGCCCCGTTCTTGAATGGGGAAGCACTGACCCTTTTCCTATTCACAGTCGTATTCTTTATTTTCGTCTATTGGGTCAGCCGTAATCCTTCTAAATTAGTGGATCGCGTCGGACAAATATTAACCCCCGCACTTTTCTTAGCTATCTTAGCATTAGTCATCGGCAGCTTCTTTATGTTAGACGGACCAATCCAGCCTGCAGGTGAAAAATATGAAGCTCAACCGTTCTTTACAGGTTTCGTCGAAGGGTACTTGACCATGGACGCGATAGCTTCCTTAGCATTCGGGATCATCGTTGTCTCTTCATTTCGCGATCGAGGCGTTACCGATCCTAAAGAACTCACTTCCCGCACCTTAAAAGCTGGCCTTGTTACCGCAGCAGGCTTGGCAAGTGTGTATATTGCGATCGGTTGGATTGGAGCTAAGATGGCCACCGAAGGAACGTATGACAACGGGAGTGCCATTCTCTCCGGGGCTGCCCAAATCATGTACGGTGATGTCGGTACGGTTCTATTAGGGTTGATTGTCGGACTAGCCTGCTTCACTACTTGTGTGGGGCTGACAGTGGCCTGTGGACAATTCTTCTCCAAACGTATCCCAAGTTTATCTTATCAGGCTGTCATTTTAATTGTTACGTTCATCAGTTTCGGGATCTCAAATATAGGTCTTAACCAGATTATTTCTTATTCTGTCCCCGTGCTCGTATTCTTTTATCCAATCACAATCGTATTAGTGGCCCTCACATTCATGGGCAGGCTTTTCAATCATTCACCATATGTTTACCGCGGGGCTATCCTGCTTACAGCAATCATCGGGCTTTATGATGGTCTTGTCGCATTTGGTACAGACGTCTCGGTCATCACTCCGTTGGTTAGCCAATTACCCCTATATGAATTGAATTTGAGCTGGGTCTTTCCTGCCATCCTTGGTGGTATACTCGGCATGCTCTTCCAATATTTCAAAGGCCAGACAAGAACTTCCGAAAGTTATCAAAATTAAAGAGAGATCTACCTATCAAAATCCCTCTTCATAATGAAGAGGGATTTATTTTGCAAACTATTATTTAAATTGTGTTGTGAATCCGCATTGGTTAAGATGTAAGAAATAACTCTATAACACCTTATTGATCCAATAAGGTTACCGTTACTTTCACATCCAAGCTCTGCCCCCCGCCACGGTACACGCCTTGAAGCGGACTGACGTCTGCATAGTCCCTTCCCGTTCCGATGCGGATATGCTGTTCTAAGGCTTCCATGTTATTTGTCGGATCCAATCCTATCCAGCCAATGCCAGGGACCATCATTTCCACCCAGGCATGTGTGGCGGCGTCTCCAATCAAGTCAGAGTCCTCTCCTACGTATAAATAACCACTAGCATAGCGAGCCGGGATACCTTGCGACCTTAATACACTGATCATGGTATGCGCATAGTCCTGACACACACCCGCTCTATACGGCCACGATTCATAAGCTTTCGTATTGACTTGTGTAATTGTCGTATCATAACGTATGGATTTATGGATGTACTCCATCAGATTCAACGCAAAGCGGATAGGATCTTGAGCGTCCCCCACCGCCTCAATGATTTCCGCAATTTGCTCTTTATATAAAAAGGTATAGGGAGTTTCATTCAAGTAAGCCAAATAATGATGATGGAACAATTCTGAATGAAATATCGTCCGCATCTCATCTGAACAATGAATCATCTTTATAAGAGGACTCTTCTGAATACTGATGGTGGAGATTGTTTTCAATGTAAGATGTTCATGTTTTTCAGGGATGAAAAAAGTTTCTACATGGTTCCCCCACAAATCGATATGTTCCTTCGTCATCGATCCAGGTGTAATTTCTGTCCGATAAGCTAGCAAGCGTTGACATTCATCAGATCGTGGTTTCAAACGTATGTGATTCATACTCTGATCCACGAAGTTTTCATAATAAAAGGTATTGGTGTGCTCTATTTGATACTTCACTAGGTCTACCTCCTGTGTCTCTTCCTACTTGGCATGCACAGGTTCAATGAGATAATACGTCTCAGAGAACATACGACTGACTGTCATACAGCGATCCTGGAAATGATCGAGAAAGCTCATCAGCTGTTCCATATCCATTTCCTCAATATCGGTTTCATATATTTCATTCTGGATAACTTCAAGCATTTGGAAAAGGTCTTCTGAATAATGAGAGATCTTCCCTCCCTCTACGTTATAAACAGCCTCCATTACGTGGTTCATGCAGTAACGGATCGATCTGGGAAAAGTCTCCTCTTTAATCAAAAAGCTCAACACATGTTTGGATTCCATTGTTGGTGGATGTTCCTTAATATAGGCATCATAGCCATTCAGAAACTGCAGAGCTGTAAGCCAGTAATAGTAATGGTTCGTACCTACATTTGTCTCTTTTATATTCTTTTCACATGTCACATTCAAGATGCGGGCAGTCTTCTCTGCGCGCTCCAGCCATTTGCCTACCTTAATAAAAGTATAAGGTGTCCCTCGAGTCATGCTGGATTCAATGACACCTTGCAAGGTCATAGAGGTCGTAATCACCTTTTTCAAGTAATCCTGCGTATGTTGTCTTGTATTCGGAAGTTCCTGCCAATCTTTTTGACTTAAGTGAAATTCATTTAACACTTCCCAAAGCTCCTCCGGAAGGATGTCCCTTGTCGCCCGGGCATTCTCGCGCGCGTATATCATACTATTCATTAAAGAATTCACATTAAGGGGGCTGATGGTCAAATACTGAATGAGCGTTTCACGATCCAAGCGATCATACAATTCATAGTAATCCTCTGAAGAAGCACAAACTTCCAAAATCTCTTCCCAATCACGGTCAGCCGATTCTTTATTTGTCGCCTCAAGCATGTGAATGAGTTGGACACTGAGTACCCTGGCGTTGTTCTCCGCCCTTTCAATGTTGCGTGACATCCAATAAAGAGAATCAGCTACACGACTAAGCATCCTTACCACCCCTTTCCGTCAAAATCCACGTATCTTTCCCTCCGCCGCCCTGGGAAGAATTAACGACTAAAGAACCTTCTTTGAGGGCAACCCTGGACAGCCCGCCTGGCAATACATTCATCTCTTTACCATTCATGATAAATACACGCAAATCTACGTGACATGGATAGAAACGCCCTTCCTGATAAGCAGGTGCCCGGGAAAGCTTAATTGTCGGTTGGGCAATGTACTGATGGGGGTGTTCAATTATTTTTCTTTTGAACTCTTCACGTTCACTTTCTTCAGATTGGGGGCCGATCAGCATATCATATCCACCTGATGCTCCAACATTCTTGATGACAAGTTTTTCAATATTGTCCAAAACGTAATCAAGCTTCTCAGGATCACTCAAAAAATAGGTTTCGACATTCGGTATGATAGGTTCCTCATCAAGATAAAAACGAATCATATCAGGTACATAGACATACATCGCTTTGTCATCCGCGACTCCATTGCCTATCCCATTCAATATGGATACATTCCCTTTTTTATAAGCTCTTAACAACCCAGCAACTCCAAGAGCAGAATCTGGACGGAAAGCATCTGGATCGAGGAAATCATCATCAATTCTTCTGTAAATGATATCCACACGTTTCAATCCCCTGATGGTTTTCATGTAGACGACATCATCTTTAACAGATAGGTCTCTCCCTTCAACAAGTTCAATCCCCATTTGTTGAGCTAAAAATACATGATCATAATATGCGGAATTATATATGCCCGGCGTCAGTAAGACAGCTGTCGGCGCTTTGCTTGAATCTGCATTATCCGGGACGTGGCTGATCACAGACTGGTGCAGTTCAGATATTTGGTGTTCCAATGTTTCAATAGAATGTTGGAAGAATAGTTCCGGATAAACCTGTCTCATGACATACCGGTTCTGGAAGACGTAGGACATGCCTGAAGGGTTCCTTAAATTATCTTCAAGCACACGATATTCTCCATTTTCATCTCTGATCAGGTCCACCCCTGCTAAAAAAATGTGGTTTTTAAGCGGTATATCGAGGTTGGCTACTTGCCGTTGATAGTAATTGGGGTTGTTTTCAATAAGATCTCTTGGAATGATCCCCGCCTCTACGATTCTCTGTTCATGGTAGATATCATCAAGGAAATGGTTTAAAGCTGTCATTCTCTGCTTCATTCCTTCTTCAATCTTCTTCCAATCTGTTCTTGGAATGATAATGGGAACGAAATCAAAAGGCATGGTCCTCTCAGTTCCTCCGGTGTGGTTATAAACGGTGAATGTAATGCCTTGGCGTAGGAAATTCAATTGAGCGGTTTCATGTTTGTTAATCAATTCTCGTTCTGAAAATTGATTTACAAGTTGATAAAACCATTGATAGTGGCCTTTAGGCTCACCACTATGCTGCATCATCTCATCAAAGAAAATCCCTGTTTGGTAATTGGTTAACACGACCTCTCCTCCATTTCCACATACTTTATACTCTTTACCCTTAGTTTACTCCAGCGACACAAAAATTGTAAGAAAATTTAAAATCTACTTTTGTTTTGGAAATATAAGACACCTCAAGCCATCCAGAATTTGGATGGCTTGAGGTGTCTTATATTTCCATATCACTTGATATTGACCACGATTTTGCCTTTGGCATGATGGGTCTCACTCAACTCATGTGCTTTTTTAATTTCTTTAGCAGAGAAACCGAAGCGTCGTCCGACAATTGACACTAGACTTCCTTCTTCCATCATATCCGCTAGTTTAGAGAGTTTTTCACCACATGGCTCCAACCAAATAAAGCCAGCTTTCACATCATGCTCTTTCGCTGCCTTTTCTTCAGGAGGTTGAACGATGGATGCGAGTCTGCCACCTTCCTTCAATACTTTGAAGCTTTTCTCCTGTACACTCCCGCCCAGAGTATCAAGGACGATATCAAAGTCACTTAATAATTCGGAGAAATCTTCTTCTTTATAATTAATAAATTCGTCCACATCTAATTCTTCTACCCAGTCTCTATTTTTCCCACTAGCTGTGGTAGCTACATAGGCACCCATTTTTTTAGCTAACTGGATCGCATAATGACCGACACCACCGGACCCAGCATGGATGAGAACCCGGTCTCCTTCTTGAATATCCGCAAAGTCTACTAAGCATTGCCATGCGGTCAATCCCGCCAACGGCACTGCTGCGGCTTCCTCAAAGGAAACATTCTCTGGAAGATGAGCTAATAGGTCTTCGTCAATAGCCGTGTATTCAGCGTAAGTTCCGAATCGGGTCGTAGCTGGACGAGCGAACACTCTGTCACCGACCTCGAATTTGTTCACCTCTGAACCGACTTCTTTAATCGTTCCTGCAGCATCCCAACCTAAAATTATCGGAAACTCAAAATTCAACATTTCTTTCAGGTATCCTTCCCTCAACTTCCAATCAATCGGGTTAATTGAAGTGGCATGCAATTCCACCACCACTTGCTTAGATCCAGCCACCGGCATTTCTATTTCTTTTTCAATCAATTGCTCTTTATTACCATATTGTTCAATAACTACAGCTTTCATTATATGATTCACTCCTTTGGACAATCATATGGCAGCTCTTTAATCATGGCTGCTCTCATATAGTTTTCCCCTCTCATTTCACGTGAAACATGATAAGATGATGGAAGAAGAAACACTACGTACAAAGGATGATCCAGATGATTCAACAGGCCGAAAAACTATTGCAGCAATACTACGGCTATCCTTCCTTCCGACCTGGTCAAAAAGAAGCGATCAGCCACGTCCTCGATGGTGAGAACACTTTAGCCGTCATGCCTACAGGGGGAGGCAAATCCCTCTGTTATCAAATCCCCGGCCTTGCTCTAGAGGGGACAGCGATCATCATCTCTCCTCTCATTTCTTTAATGAAAGATCAGGTAGATGCACTGAACTCCTATGGGATTGCAGCGACATATATTAATAGCTCACTTTCAACGGAAGAACAGCGCCAAAGGATGCGGGATATGCAACAAGGAAGTTATGCCTTCATTTACGTTGCACCGGAGCGTTTCGACGCCCCTTCTTTCCTTTCCGCATTAAAAGGTATGAAGCTCTCCTTGATTGCTTTCGATGAAGCCCATTGTATTTCACAATGGGGGCATGATTTCAGACCTAGTTACCGTTCCATTGTTTCAACTTTGCAAAAGATTCCAGATCTGCCTGTAATCATGGCTCTAACAGCTACAGCTACCCAAGAAGTCATTAAAGATATCAAGCAATTGATACATGTTACCGATCAACACGTTGTGAACACAGGGTTTGCAAGAGATAATTTATCCTTCCGAATCATCAAAGGCCGTGACAAACGGGAATTCGTCGGAGAGTATCTGACACAAATCCCCAATGAGTCTGGCATTATCTACACGGCAACCCGAAAAGATGCTGATCAACTCCATTATCTTTTAACAAAAAAGGGCTTCGCTGCTGGTAAATATCATGCTGGAATGACTGAAAACCAACGGAAGCAAGCTCAGATGGATTTTGTTCAAGATGAAATCACCACCATGATTGCAACGAACGCTTTCGGTATGGGCATTGATAAATCGAATGTCCGATATGTCATCCACTACTCCATGCCAATGAATATTGAATCCTATTACCAGGAAGCTGGGCGTGCAGGTCGTGATGGAGAACCAGGAGATTGTGTCCTTCTTTTTTCAAGTCAGGATATCAATCTGCAAAGGTTTTTAATTGACCAGTCACCTGTGGAAGAAAAGAAAAAAGAGGAATACAACAAACTACAGTCGATGGTGAATTATTGCCATACCCATACGTGCCTGCAGCAATATATCCTTGATTACTTTAATGACCCTTCATCTGCAAAAAAATGTGGAAAATGCTCGAACTGTACCCATGATGGTGAAGAACAGGATATGACGAAGGAAGCCCAGATGGTGCTATCTTGTGTCAAAAGGATGGGAGAACGCTTCGGTGCAGGTTTGACAGCAAAAGTGTTGAAAGGTTCATCTGATCAGAAAGTAAAGCAATTCCGCTTTCAAAACCTTTCTACTTATGGGATTATGCCGAATTACACAGAGAAGGAATTAACACGACTTATACACTTTTTGACGGCAGAAGGTTATCTGTCACCAGGACAGGGACGCTATCCTGCTTTGCAGTTGACTCAAGAAGCTGTCGAAGTCATCAAAGGGGACCAACCTGTTGTTATGCTTGTTGAAACTACTACGGCCAAACAGGATCTGGATTATAACGAAGTATATTTTGAAGAGCTTCGTCAGTTGAGAAAGACACTTGCCGATGAAGCTGCCTTGCCCCCTTATGTGATTTTTTCCGATGCTACATTAAAAGAATTTACAATCTACTTACCTGAAAACAAAGAGGAAATGCTGGCAATCAAAGGTGTCGGAGAGCAAAAATACGAAAAATACGGAGAGGCATTTTTAGAAGTGACCCGTCCATGGGCTGAGAGGGCAGAACAAAAACCCAAACCCACTCGTACATCTGAACCTTCTGTGAGGAAAAAAGATCCCTTTGAAGAGCGACCGAGCTACATCATTACCTATGATATGTGGCAGGAAAAACAATCGATTAAAGAAATTGCTAAGGAACGGGAAATGAGTACCCAGACGATCGAAAATCACCTCTTCCGTTGTGCAAAAGAAGGAACAGATATCAATTGGGATAGATGGTTTGATGAAGAACAGGAATCACAAGTCATGAAAGCTTATGACCAACTAGAAGAACGAAAGCTGAAGCCCTTAAAAGATGCGTTGCCTGAAACCTTTACTTATTCGATGATTAAAGCTGTGTTAATCAAACACGACCTTATGTAACAACAATGCTGGGAGGAGATTTTATGACAAAGCCTGTAATCACACGGGAGACAGTCCAAAAGCTTGATCATGAAGACCCGTTTGGAGCTTTTAAAAATGAGTTTTATTTAAAAAAGGACCACTATTACATGGATGGCAATTCACTAGGGCTCCTTTCTAAACGCGCAGAAAAAGCACTCTCCACCTCACTAGAAGACTGGAAGCGTCATGCGATTGAAGGCTGGACGGAGGCCAGAGAACCTTGGTTTTACATGTCGGAGAAAATAGGCGAAAAGACAGCACATCTCATTGGGGCGGAGCCTTTTGAAGTCATCAATACTGGCTCCATAACTACAAACCTGCATCAATTGCTGGCTACTTTTTATAAACCTGAGGAAAAAAGGACGAAAATCCTTGCAGACGAATTGAATTTTCCTTCTGACATTTATGCAATCAAGAGTCAAATCGAGTTGCATGGCCTTGAACCAGAAGACCATCTGATCCGGGTTGCAAGTGCAGATGGTTATACCTTTAAGGAGGAGGATATCATTCGTGAAATGGATGAGGATGTCGCTCTTTTACTCCTTCCATCAGTCCTTTACCGCAGTGGACAGCTTCTGGATATAGAAAAACTGACTCATGCAGCACATAAGAATGGCATCATTGTAGGGTTCGACTTAGCACATTCCATAGGCGCCACTCCCCACCATCTGAGCGAATGGGGGGTCGACTTCGCTGTTTGGTGTACCTATAAGTATTTAAATAGTGGGCCTGGCGGTGTCGGTGGACTTTACGTCAATCAAAAACATCTTGGCAAAAAACCCGGACTTGCGGGATGGTTCAGTTCAAATAAAGAGAAGCAATTTGATATGAGCCATGATTTGAGCCCTTCGGAAACGGCCGGTGCTTTTCAAATCGGTACACCGCATATTCTAAGTTCTGCTCCCCTTTTAGGCTCCCTTGAACTATTCCAAGAAGCCGGGATTGAAGCTGTCAGGGAAAAATCGTTGAAGTTGACACGTTTGATGATGGATCTTACTCACCAAGAACTCCCCGGCTTCGGATTCAAACTTGCCAATCCTCTGGACGATGAACGTCGTGGAGGACACGTCTGTTTTGTTCATGATGAAGCAGCAAGCATTTGTAAAGCCTTGAAAAAGGAAGGTGTCACACCTGATTTCCGCGCCCCCAATGTCATCCGTTTAGCACCGATCGCATTTTATACTTCATATGAAGACGTGTTGGATGTCATGTTACTATTGAAGGATATCATGGAAAACAAAAAACATAAGCAATACAAAAACGAACGGGGAATTATCGCTTAAGGAGGCTGACCATGAAACTCATTGATATAACAATGCCCTTGAATAATGCTACCCCCCCATGGCCTGGAGATGAGCCTTTTCAGTATCAACTGACTTTCTCAATGGAAGAAACAGGTTCGGTGAACGTCGGCCAGTTCAAAGGGAGCAACCATATCGGAACGCACGTGGATGCACCCTATCATTACGATTCTGAAGGTTTGAAAATCGCAGAAATTCCGCTGGAACGTTTCACAGGTAAAGCACTGCTCGTTTCTATTGAAGGTAAAAGTAAGATTTCCGCGGAGGACTTACAACATGTAGATTTCCGTAATGTGGATAAAGTCCTCTTCAAGACGAACAGCTGGAAGGACCGCTCGAAATTCCCGGAAACATATACCGTCATCGGTGAAGACATGGGGCCATTTTTACATGAGAAAGGAATTAACCTTATCGGGGTGGATACACCATCTGTAGATCCAGAGACAAGCAAAAAATTGCTAGGTCACCATTCCCTTTATAATCATGACATCCTCATTCTAGAAGGATTGCAGCTTGCTCATGTGACTCCAGACATTTATGAATTGATGGCTTTTCCTTTAAAAATGGAGGAAGCAGATGGCAGCCCTGTCAGAGCCGTACTGAAGAAAAGTTAACAGAAACATGGATTAAGTATACTTTCACCATCAAATGCAGAGCATATCCCTCCTTGGGTATGCTTTTCCTTTTCATTAAAGGGCTCTTGTTTGATGAATAATTGCGCTGCTACGAGAATGGAGCGAAAGATTCGAAAGACTAGTTATGACTGTGCGGAGCCCCCCCATTGATAAATCATATCAAACAAAAAAAGCAGTTCAGTCATGGGTACAATTTGCGTTTGTACCTCAAAACTGAACTGCTTACATTCAAACGATTGTTTATTTTTTTGTAATTCTTTGATCAATCGCCATTTTCTTCGCCACTTTCGGTGCAAGCCAAATCATCGGTAACAATAAAAGGGATACCGGGACGGCTGTAACCACGATAAAGTTTTGTAACTGGGTAATGCCGCTATCACCTGTAATCAGCAAAATAACCGCAATAGCGCCCATAAGCACAGCCCAGAAAATGCGGAGCCAACTTTTCGGGTTCCCTTCACCGGTAACAGCCATTGCAATCGTATAGGACATGGAGTCACTAGTCGTTACAACGAACAGAATCGTCAAAATAAGGAACAATGGTGAGATGATTGATGCCAATGGGAATTGTTCTGTAATTGCGAACATTGCTGCTGGATTTCCTGCTTCATTTAAAGCTTCTGATACAGAACCCGGGTTGCTTAGTTCGAAGAAAATCCCAGAGCCTCCCAGAACGGTAAACCAGAAAGTTGAAATCACTGGCGCAAAGACAGAAACAGCAATAATGATTTCCCGAATGGTCCTTCCCCGGGAAATACGACTCACTAGAATCGCCATCATCGGACCATATCCAATGAACCAACCCCAGAAGAAGACTGTCCAAAGTGAAAGCCATCCTTCATCTCCCCGATAAGTACTCATTGGTATGAATTGATCCACATAAAAACCGAATGAAGAAATAAAGTGGTTCAGGATAAATCCTCCTGGACCGAAGATTACGATGAAAGCCATCAAAGCAATCGCCAAACGGACATTGAAACTACTCAACATTTGAATACCTTTGTAGAGACCTGAAACAGCAGATATCGTCGATATAATGACAACGATAAAAATAATCGTGAACTGAGTGCTGAATTCGTTCGGAATACCGAAAATCGCCTGCAGCCCGTAACTCGCTTGCAAGCCTAAGAAACCAATCGGCCCGATGGTTCCAGCAGCAACAGCAATGACAGAGAAAGCGTCGATTATCGTCCCAAGCCAGCTATTTTTCAACTTTTCTCCAAAAATCGGATATAACAACGTTCTTGGTTTCATCGGCATGCCTTTATGATAGTGACCGTACATCATCACTACAGCACTGATGGTACCAAGAATCGCCCATGCAAGGAAGCCCCAGTGCATGAAGCTTTGAGCTAGAGCAGGATCGATCGCCGCTTCTGTACCTGCTTCTATACCTGACTGGTGTGGTGGAACAGTAAGAAAGTGCCACATTGGCTCGGCTGCTGCCCAGAATACTCCTCCACCAGCCAAAAGTGTTGCCATTATAATGGACAACCATTTATAGAGGCCTAACTCAGGCTTTTCCATATTTCCCATTTTAATTTTTCCATACTTAGAAAAGGCGAGCCATAATCCGACAAAAAAAGTAGCCAGCATCAGCACCTGCCAGAAGGCACCGAAATACTTGGCAGACCAGGCGAAACTTCCATTTACAATTGTTTCAATTAAATCAATATCAATAAGTGCAATAATTACAAAGAGGACCAATATTCCTCCACTAATCGCAAACACCGGCCAATCTATTCGACCTGCAACTTTATTATCCATATCTATCTCCTTTTGTTCATACTTGTTTGAACGCACAATTAAACACTCTACCACTTTAATTATTATGATGTAAAGACATATACTTTATGCTTTTGGTACAAAAGCGCAAGCACCTTGATCACCCCCGACAAGCATAAGCAAACCTTTGAAGTGGCGTTTTTGCCACCCCATACAAATAAAAAAAGACCACGAATTTGTGGCCTTTACTGTTCCTCATCATTTTCAACTTTATGGTTTTCCTGCAGTTTCTGGCATTCTTTACATAATTTCAATTCTTCTTCTCTTTTTGTGGCAAGTGGTTTCCCACACCTTCCACATTCACTGAAACTATTAGGATTCGCTTGAAAACCAGGGATATTATTTTCTGGCCCTATCATATTTATTCCTCTCCTTCATCAAAATAACTCTTTCCATTCTTATTCCCTAATCACATCTTACTAATCATTGTTTTAGTTGAACTGCAGCTATCTAAGGAAGGAAAAAAACTCGCGACTTTGCAAAATTCCACTTCTATACCTGGGTAATATCAAAATTGTATCAATTCTTTTTCTGTTATACCTTTAGCATAGGACTGTTTACCTATTAAGACTTGTGTTTTAATATAAGAATTACTAGCATCATTAAATCCGAAGTATTTCCATTCTGTATATCATTTGAGAATAGAACTCCTTTTCACAACCCAATACCCTTCCATTACACACATTTATTGTAGAACGCATTCAATCCACATATATCAAAATTTTCATCTATACAAAATAAATTCCATTCGATCGGGACCTTCGCTAACTTCCGGACGTCTAATAATTGAAGAAAGGAGAGAGAGCCCGGTGACCGGAAATACACAAGTCGACTTCACACGTGACGAAGCAATCGAATACATTATGCACCATTATGGTGAGATTCTGAAACGAACTATTTTCACTTATGTGAAAAATCACCACACAACCGATGACCTTTTTCAAGAAGTGCTTATACTCATTTATCGGAAGTGGGATCAATTTCACGGCCAATCTCAGTTAAAAACTTGGGCGATAAGAATAGCTATTAATCGTTGTAAAGATTATTTACGCTCTCCTCTTCATCGAATCAAAATCGTCAAAGATCAATGGTTAGATAAAAAAGATCCCCAGCACCTTGAAGAGACGGTCATCCAAAAGGAACAATGGGATGAAATTGCCAAAGCGATTCTCAGCCTGCCCATCAAATATCGGGAAGTAATGATCCTCACCTTTCAACAAAATATGTCCCAGAAGGAAATTGCGGACGTTACTGATACACCATTGTCCACAGTGAAAACGCGCATGCAGCGTGCTCGCCAAATGTTAAAAAAACAAGTCAATGAGGGGGAACTGACCCTTGAATAATAAAATAAAAAAAGCGATTGATCGCCAAATCAGTGAAAAGCCTTTATTCACGAATGAAGATCGCCGCCGGTTTTACGCCAATAAACAAAATAAGGGTTTCTCTTGGTGGAATCAGGGCTTCCCCAAGTTATTGACAGCCATGACCACTTTGCTTCTCCTGGCTGGATCTTTTTACTTTTTCACTTCCGGAAATCCATTCCAATCCCCTGCTTCCCCTGAGGAAGAGACAGTAAAAGAAGGGCCGGTCCCTGAAAAAGAGCAGTATAATCATCCACCTCTCGATACTAGAATTAAAGAGATTAAAAATCTGGTGCTGAATGGCCCCGGCAAAAATCAAATCAGGGATACCGTTGAATCCCTCGATGGAGTGGAAATAGAATCTGCCCAAGAAAAGAAAGGGACAGAGGAATTGATGTCATTCGTTTTCGCACCTGATTCGGAGATGCAAAACACTTCCTTTACAAGTCATGAACCACCTTCACTTGAAGCTTTCCAAAATGGTGAGCTCGACTTGTTTTTGGCTGTTCAATGGAACGATGAATCCAACGGCCTTTCTTCAGCTACACTCACTTACCTGTCCGATGATGGGGAATCTTTAACTGAAGAAAGATTCACAGGCAACGCTTTAAAAAGAGAATTCGCAAAGGTGGTGGGAGCTGAAGATCCGGTTTCCATGAAAGACCTCACATTGCGATCCATCGCACGTTCACTGGATAAAGAACCTGACTCGCTTACGAAAAGCGACTTATTGGAGCTCGAAGAATTAACGATTAACGCCTCACATTTAAACGGAATTTTTGATGTTGAAGCTGACCCTTCTTATTTCGAAGCAATGAAGTCACTGAGAGTACTAAAACTGAACCAGGCCATCATCCCCGGTGAATTATTGAAAGAAGTTCCAAGTTTAGAACAGGTCACTTTCATCGGGCCAACTATAAAAGATTTGAGCCGTGTTGCTGAGGGAATGCAGAATGTTCAGTATTTGAACTTAATCAATTCTTCCTTCCAAGGTAATGCTGAAGACATCCTCAAGCTAGAGTCACTGACGATCGTAAGAGTCGATCCCTCGGTCGTGCCAGATTATGAGAAATTACAATTCGAAGGCATCGATGTACGTTGGTAAGTATCAACTGCCAACCTGCCAGGTTCAGACAGTGAATCAGGCCAGATAAAGTCAAAGACCAGATTTGATGAATGATAATGTCCCGTATCCATGAGGTTGCGGGCTTATCTGTTATTCAAAATATACTAAAAAAAGGATGTTACAATGTGTGGAATTGTCGGACTTATACATAATGATCAATATTTCGAACCGTCAGTGATCCAGGAAATGATGAAGAAAATCCATCATCGCGGACCCGATAATGGTGGTTATTATCATGATAGAGAAGTAAGCTTAGGGTTCCGGAGACTCAGCATTATCGATAGGACTGAAAACGCGAATCAACCTATGTTTTGTGAAAACAAACGCTTTCTTTTGACTTTTAATGGAGAAATTTATAATTTTAACAGCATAAAAGACTCCCTAATAGAAAGAGGACACCAGTTCCAAAGTCACACAGACAGCGAAGTGGTGCTTCATGGATACGAGGAATATGGAGTTGAAATTCTTCATAAACTGCGTGGTATGTTCGCATTCGCAATATGGGATAAAGAACAAGAAGAACTCTTTTTAGCGCGGGACCCCTTCGGCATCAAGCCGCTTTATTATAGTAGTAACACTAAAGATGGATCTTTCCTATTCGGCTCTGAAATCAAATCCTTTCTTCCCTGTCCCTCTTTTGTTAAAGAATTTAATAAGGAAGCATTAAAGCCATACCTAACCTTCCAATATTCTGCTCTTGAGGAAACATTTTTTAAAAGAGTTTATAAACTCAATCCTGGACACTATATGATTTATAAAAAGGGGAGTTACCAGGTGCACGAGTATTGGGACACCACCTATACCGAAACGACACTAACTTTAGAAAAGGCTGTCGAGGAAATTAAGAATGCCATGAAAGATTCTGTCAGCCACCACCAAATGAGTGATGTGAAAGTCGGAGCGTTTCTTTCAGGAGGGATCGATTCAAGCTATGTAACGACTTTGATGAAACCTGAAAACACATTCTCCGTGGGATTTAAGGATTATAAAGGGATGTTTAACGAAACGAATCTGGCGGAAGAACTATCTGAACACCTTAAGATCCGAAACCATAGAAAATTGATTTCAGGTGAAGAGTTTTTCGAGAAGATTCCTGCTATTCAATACCACATGGATGAACCGCATGCAAACTTATCTTCCATACCTCTCTATTTCTTAGCGGGACTTGCCAGCCAACATGTCACCGTCGTTTTATCAGGAGAAGGAGCAGACGAATTATTCGGAGGTTATGATTGGTATCAAATTAGTAAGAAGCAGCAGGCTTATGAGAAGGTTCCA
This sequence comes from Halobacillus sp. H74, assembly GCF_052246715.1. Classification (NCBI taxonomy): domain Bacteria; kingdom Bacillati; phylum Bacillota; class Bacilli; order Caryophanales; family Bacillaceae; genus Halobacillus; species Halobacillus sp. H74. The sequence goes on from NZ_JBQQCI010000001.1 coordinate 191,237, forward strand.
TTTCCATTACGTCAATTCGTTTCTAGAATATGCGAGCGTTTGCCAAAAAATCAGATCACCAATTTCTTACTCATGGGTGGGAAGAAAGTAGAAGAAAAATTCATCGGGCAAGCAAAAGTATTCTCGGAAGAGGACGCGGGAAATCTAATGAAACCATCATATCAAGGCGGAAAATCAGCGTCTAACATACTTGAAAAAACATACCAAAAAGTTCGTAGCGCTAATGATCACACCAAAATGCAGTACACAGATATCCACCATTGGCTTCCAGGTGATATATTGCAAAAGGCAGACAAAATGAGCTCTGCCCACTCCCTTGAATTGCGGGTTCCCTTTTTAGACAAACAGGTGATGGAAACAGCCAGTAAACTTGCTCCTTCCCTGAGAGTGCACCCGAAAGATACAAAATACGCATTAAGACAAGCAGCAAAATCTGTTCTCCCAGAGGAATGGGCCAATCGTGTCAAAGTCGGCTTTCCCGTTCCCATCCGTGACTGGTTAAGAAAACAAAAATATTATGAACATGTCAAAGAGGTACTCATGTCTAAAACGTCAGCCGGTTTTTTTCATACAGAGGAACTGTTGAAATATTTAGATGCTCATTATGAAAACCAGGAGAACTACCACCGCTACATTTGGACAGTTTATGTATTCTTGATCTGGTATGAGGTTTACTTCGTCAACGATGGCTCACCTCCTTATGACCTTGAAATAGCCGAATCGGAAGAAACATTAGCACATGCATAATAAAAAAGGCAGCTGATACTTAAGCTGCCTTTTTCTGCTTCATTATTCGAACGAAATAGCCCAGCTGCCGTTACGCATCACTGGTTCTGTCGTACCATCTTCCAATACCCCATCAATATCAAGTTCTTCTGAACCCATCATGAAATCCACGTGGGACAAACTATGATTGACACCATTTCGATCTAGCTCATCTTCACTCATATCTGACCCGCCTGTCATATTGTTCGGGTATGCTTTCCCAAGGGCCAAGTGACAAGAAGCATTTTCATCGTATAACGTGTTATAGAAAATCAGCCCTGACTTAGAAATAGGTGATTCGTGTGGAACAAGAGCCAATTCGCCAAGGCGACGTGAGCCCTCATCTGTATCCAGAAGGTGTTGCAATGTTTCACTGCCTTCTTCTGCTGAGTAGTCAACCACTTTACCTTCTTTGAAAGTAACAGAAAAGTTATCAATTACATTCCCACCATAATTCAATGGTTTCGTGCTTGATACGGTGCCTTCCACTCCGTATTTATGAGGAGCTGTGAACACTTCTTCTGTCGGCATGTTGGGGTTGAATTGCACTCCTCCTTCTACTGTCTTGGAAGGACCGCCTTTCCAGATATGCCCTTTAGGTAACGCAACTTCTAAGTCTGTTCCCGGAGCTTTGTATATTAATTTTTGATATTGTTTTTTGTTTAAATATTCGCGAGCCTTGATTAAGGTTCGGTTATGTTCTTCCCAAGCAGCGATGGGATCTTCCTGGTCTACACGTACGATACTGAAAATTTGCTCCCAAAGCTTTTCTACAGCTATTTCTACATTCTCATCCGGGAATATCTTTTGAGCCCAAGCAGGGATAGGGATGCTTACAATCGACCATTGGATGCGGTCATTCATTGTGTAATCCCGGAATGTAGCCATAGCTTCTGCTCTTGCCTTGTTAGCTGCAGCTACTTTCCCAGCATCAATACCTTTCAGCAAATCCGGGTCGGTGGATCGGATGGATAGAATCGCGGCTCCTTGCTCAGCAAAGTAAGTGAATTTCTGTTGCTGCCACTGTGGAACATTTGATAAGGTCTCTTGGTCCGCATGTTCGTACTTCATACGAGTGAGTGTGTCGTCACCCCAGTTGATATGTACATCTTTTGCTCCCATTTCGAAAGCCTTTTGAGCCACGATGCGTGTGAATTCAGCTCCATCGATTGTGGAATTGATCATGAGCAGCTGGCCGTCTTGTAAGTTGACTCCTGTACGCAACGCCAGTTCAGCATATTTTTGTAATTTGTCATTGCTTGGCATTTTCATCGAACATTCCTCCTATTCAGTGCTTTGTATCCGTATTCATTATTCCACAAAACGCTCAGAACCTCAAAAATAAGCTAGCACAACCGCTTTAATTTCCAGAAAAATTAAAAATAGAGACCCAACTCTCGTTGGATCTCTGGTCCATCATTGATTGTCTATTTCTTCAACGATCAAGGACAACTCTTCCCATCTTTCCATTTTCTCTTCCAATTCGGCTTCTACTTTCTCCTGTTCAAGAGAAATTTCTTGGACTTTATCATAGTTCGCAGCTGCTTCTGTGAGCTGTTTGTTCAGTTCCTCTAAACGGGTTTCCAAATTAGAAATTACCGTTTCGATCGTATCCCACTCCTGCTTTTCACGATAGGTCAATTTTCGTTTCCGGTTGGATCTGCGAGTGTCTTCTTGAGCAGAACTTTTTTTCTCAACCTGTACAGCTTCTTTCTCATTTTTCCTATCTTCCAGATATTCACTGTAGTTTCCAAAAAACTTTCGGATGGCTGCCTTTCCTTCAAAAGCAAGCAATTTATCGACTACACGATCCAAGAAATAGCGGTCGTGAGAAACCGTAATGACAACTCCCGGAAAATGCTCCAAGTACTCTTCCAATACACTTAATGTTTCCGTATCCAGATCGTTTGTCGGCTCATCAAGGAAAAGTACATTGGGCTCGCTCATTAGAACTCTTAACAAATAGAGGCGTCTACGCTCCCCTCCAGATAATCGTTTAATATAAGTCCATTGCTGAGGTCTCGGGAATAAGAATCGTTCCAACATCTGTTCTGCGGTGACTTCATCTCCATTAGCCGTCTTAATAACTTCAGCTACCTCTTTGATGTATTCAATCACCTTCAAACTCTCATCCAATTCTTCGTGGTCCTGTGTATAGTAACCAATCCGTACCGTAGAACCAACGCGGACCTCTCCTTGATCAGGTTTGATGCGTTCTGCCATGATGTTGAGCAATGTCGTTTTTCCGGATCCGTTCGGGCCGATAATGCCTAACCGTTCCCCTGGCACCACGAGGTAATCTAAGTTTTTAATGAGTGAATGCGATTGAATTGAATGTGAAATCCCTTCTAATTCTATGACTTGATTACCCAGCCTTTTTGAGCCGATCGCCATGTCGACATTCTCTTTCGTTGTATCGAAATTCTCTTCTTTCATCGCTTCCACCCGTTGCTTACGGGCTTTCTGTTTAGTTGATCTTGCTTTCACACCCGCTTTCAGCCATGCAAGCTCACGACGCAGCGTATTTTGATGCTTTTGCTGGGCTTGGCGTTCCCACTCTTCCCGATCTGCCTTTTTCTCTAAGAAGGTTTCATAGTTTCCTTCATATATATAAAGATCGCTTCGATCCAACTCATAAATCAAGTTTGTCACACGGTTGAGGAAATACCTGTCGTGTGTGACAACCATTAGCGCTCCTTTGTAGGAAGACAAAAACTCTTCTAACCATTCAATGGTTTCATTGTCGAGGTGGTTGGTCGGCTCGTCTAACATTAATAAGTCTGCTGGCTGGATCAACGCTTTAGCAATCGCGACTCTCTTCTTTTGCCCGCCCGACAGCTCTCCCACTTTCTTATCGAAGAATTCAATACCAAGTTTTGAAAGGATCGTCTTCGCTGCTGTATTCGCTTCCCAGGCATCTTTTTCTTCCATCTTCTGTTGGAGTTCGAGCATCCGTTCTTGCACAGCTGTATTCTCTGGGTCCTGGGATAACTCCAGCAGGACATGTTCGTATTGACGCATTACCACCATAACTTCAGCATCACCGTAATAGATTTGCTCAAGTACAGTCTTATCTTCCTCCAAATCCGGCTCTTGAGGCAAATATTCAACCGTGAAATCTTTGGCATGATCCAAATTTCCTGAATCACCAGTTTCCAAACCTGCTAGTATTTTTAACAGCGTCGATTTCCCCGTCCCATTAACGCCGATCAATCCAATGCGCTGCCTGCTTGATATTGCAAAAGACAAGTCCTCGAACAGATCTTTATCTCCATAACTTTTACTTAAATTGTTTACTGATAATAGGCTCATTCCGCTCATCCCTTTAAAAAGAATCTTTTCTCATCATATCATATTGTACCTTCATTCACTTTCATACGTTAATCATCGCGTCGCGTAACCTATTAAATTAAAGAAACCGGGCCTAAGCCCGGTTTCCCATCCATTACCTTTTTGGTGATTACTTGTCGTATTTAATCAAACTTGTAATTTAATTTTCTTTTTCAGAACTCTGATCTCTTCTCCAATATTCCATTCCATCTACACCAGGAAGATGGTCTTGATAGAAAACGGGATCTTTCCCTTCCTTACGCTGCCTCCGGTAATCTTTTAAAGCAGCATAAGCGACCGATGACAACCGCAATATAGCATACAAGTTAATTAATGCCATGATCCCCATCGTCAAGTCGGCAAGTGACCAAACGAGACCGAATTCAGCTACAGCACCAAACATGACCATTGCAAGAACCGCAACTCTATAAATGAAAATGTTGACTTTGCTTGTTTTAATGAATTCGATATTCGTTTCACCATAATAATAATTTCCTATAATGGAACTGAAAGCGAACAAGAGAATTGCAATAGCAATAAAGATGGCCGCCCACGCACCCAGCTGAGATTCGAAGGCTTCTTGTGTCAATTGAATACCATCTAAATCTGTCCCGGCATAATCGCCAGCGAACAAGATAATGACAGCTGTTGCACTACAGATGAGCAATGTGTCTGTAAAAACTCCAAGTGTTTGGATTAATCCTTGTTTGACTGGGTGAGTTACTTCAGATGTTGCAGCCGCATTCGGCGCACTACCCATTCCTGCTTCATTCGAGAATAATCCACGTTTGATTCCGATCAGAATCATACCGCCGAAGGTTCCGCCTGCAATCTCACGGAAACCGAATGCTCCTGCAAAAATCTGACCGAACATTGTAGGAACTTGTCCTAAATTTGCTAAAAGGACATAACCAGCTAAAATGATGTAGAAAATCGCCATAATCGGTATGATGAATTGTGTGACTTGAGCAATTCGTTTCAACCCGCCGAAAATGATCAGAGCAACAGCTAGTGTGAGTAAACCACCCATCAGCCATTTATCGACGTTAAAAGAGTTTTCAAAAGCTAAACGAATCGTATTTGATTGGACAGAACTGAACACAAGACCATATGTAAAGGTGATGGTGATCGCGAATATTATTCCTAATGTCCGGTTCTTCAACCCTTTTTCAATGTAATAAGCAGGGCCGCCCCGGTACTGGTCTTTATCTGGTACTTTGTAAACTTGTGCCAACGTACTTTCAATAAAGCTTGAAGCCCCTCCGAGAATCGCTACAATCCACATCCAAAAAACAGCCCCAGGCCCTCCGACTGTAATAGCAGCGGCTACACCTGCCAGGTTACCCGTACCGACACGGGAGGCTGTACTGATAGCAAATGCCTGGAATGGAGATGTTCCTTTCTTCCCTTCTGCTGAGATGGATCGTTTGTCGAACAATACGCGAATCATTTCTGGTATGTACCTGAACTGAACAAAGTTCAATTTAATCGAGAACCAAAGTCCTAACCCAAGAAGAGTGACGACCAGGATGGTCCCCCACATCCAATCGTTCAGAAAACCGAGTACTTCTTGCATGCATTTCACCTCATTATGATAGTATCAAAATATTTACAACTTATAAACCTTTCCCCTTCTCACCTTATAACAAACAATAAATTGCGACAACTCGACAATTTTACCATAAATAATGATCCAGAGCCCTCTTTCACTAATTGTACTATCGAAAAATAAAGTACTGACTTACTTGTTATTACTTCACATTAGCCAGAGGAGCGTTCAGAGCGAGCGCGAACCTGGGAATCTGTGGGGCATGCTTTTCTTCTGTATTATTCTTTGTGAAGAGGAGTAACACAGATTTCACCCTTATTTTTGTTGACTTAACAAAGGGTTGATGCTTATTTAACAGAAAAAAGTCGAGCCCTAAATCTTTTCGATTTAGGGCTCGACTCTAAAAACATCACCTTTATCAATGCTTCCATATTCCGGATTACTTTGGAAGCAACCGCGCTTGATTACAGCCCCCTTTTCCAAGGAAGGCTTGTACCGAACTTATTCGCAAGCTCTTTCGATTCCTTCCTTCTATTCTTACGGTGTTCGTGGCGTCTTTTTGCACCTTCATGGAGCCATTTTTCTTCATCTGATTCAGGAAATACAGCCGTGACAGGGGAAGGTTCATTGTTTTCATCAACCGCCACCATCGAAAGAAATGCAGTCGTACAAACCTTTCGTTCACCTGTCAGTAAATTTTCAGTTATCGCTTTTACAAAAACTTCCATAGATGTGTTATGTGTCCATGTTACAAAGGCTTCTAAACACACCGTATCACCTTCGAACACCGGCTGCAGGAAGTCTACAGAATCCATAGAAGCTGTTACGACAGGTTTTCTACAATGTCTGACAGCGGCAATTGCGGCTACATCATCAATATGTGCCATCAGTTTACCACCGAAAAGTGTCCCGTGACTATTCGTATCAGGTGGGAGCACATGTGAGCTTTTTACAGTTAAAGAATCTATACAAGGTTTAGCATCCATCATCTATTTCCTCTCTTTCCATATGGAATCGTTCTCTGTCCTTTATTATACCATGATTGTTTGATATCACTCTTTGCGGTTAAATTCTATTTCGAAAATCGCTCCCGTTCCTTGTGAGCGGTTGAATGCGTATATTGTACCACCGCTCCGTTCGATTATAGCTCGTGAGATAGCAAGACCTAATCCTGTTTCCCCTTCTTTCCCTTTAATAAAACGCTCGAACAGTTGGGAAAGAAGTTCCTCTGAGATGCCATTGCCATCATCGCCCACTTGGATTTTCAATCGTCCCTCTTGCACTTCAGTTGTTATGGTAACTTTCTGTTTTGCATGTCTTACCGCATTGCTTAAAATATTGATTAATGCCTGCAAAACACGCTCACGATCTACTACTGAGTAAAAGGATGGAAGATGAGTAAGTTCAAGGTCGATCCCTTTTTCATTAGCCAAAGGGAAAAGTCGATCTTTAGCCTGACTGATGACTTCCGAAATATCTGTAAGTTCAGGTTTATAAATATCTTCACTGCTATCGAGTTTGGCTAGTAAAATCATTTCATTTACGATTTTCTTTAACCGCTCCGTTTCACTGACCATCACATTCAAACCTTTTTCCGCTGCCTCTCCTTCAAAAACTCCATCACGAATTCCTTCTGCATAGCCTTGAATCGACATTAAGGGTGTCTTCAATTCATGGGAAGCATTCTGGAAAAATTGTTTTTGAGAATGAATGTAGCGGGCAAGTTCATCAGCCATGTGCCTGACACTCTGTTCAACTTCTTTGATCTCACCTGAAGCATTGACTTTTTCCACCTTGGAAAATTGCCTTTTCTCTATCTTTTTCACTTCCTGTTTCAATTTCGTTAATGGAGTGACAAGCCTCCATGTCAAAATAGAGCTGACAATTAGAGCGAGAAATAATCCTATCAAGAATACAGCGATCATACGAAGAGCGAAAACAGACTGTACGGCTTGCAAGTCGTTCAGAGGTGTGGCCATGACAAGTATTTGATTATTCCCGGCGTTGACAGGAAAATCATAAACAACATATTTCTCGCCACCGCTTTCCCACACTTCCTGGTCCACTAACTCCTCTTCGTAGCGCTCCATCCAAGAATCAGCGACTTCAGCAGGCATCGTTCGAAACAATACTTCATCCTGGGCACGATCGAACAGCAATATTGGATAATTACGATCCTGGATGAGCTGGGACAGTTGTGGACTCCGGTCAGGGTCCTGTTCAGAGATGATATCAATCAACAGTTCAGCTCTCCCTTTCAATTGCCTTTGTTCATCCTGGATCAACATATCCATCAATAGAGAGTATATGAAAAAAGCCGTGATAGACATGATGACGATAATCAAAGCTGCAAAAGCTGCATTCAATTGATGAAGCAATTTCATGAGGATCCATCCCTTAGTCGGTAGCCATGTCCCCACACCGTTTCAATCGGCAGGTCCTTCATTTTTTTGCGTAAACGCTTAATAAGATCATCTACAGCCCGATCGCTTCCGAAATAGTCATCACCCCAAACCTTCACCAATAATTCTTCCCTTGAGAAAGCTCGATTTTCCTGTGCCCCTAAAATCTTGAGGATTTCAAACTCTTTTGTCGTCACTTCTATTTCTTCACCCTTGAAATACACACGTCTTTCTTGCTGATTCAATACAAGCTCCCCTGCTGTAATCTTCTCCTCGCCTTGTTCTGGCAGAGGCTTCATAGCTTCCCATTTTTTCAAATGCCGCTTCACCCTTGCGACCAGCTCTCTTGGACTGAAAGGCTTTGTCAGATAGTCATCCCCGCCTAATTCAAGACCTAAAATTTTATCCACTTCTTCATCTTTAGCTGAAATGATTAAGATTGGAACTTCTGATGTTTGTCTAATGCGTTTACAAAACTCATAGCCATCCATCCCTGGTAACATGATATCCAGAACCCACAAGTCCGGGGCACCTGTTTCAAAGATATCCCAGGCTTTTTCTGCTGTATCGACAGCTTTCACTTCATATCCTTCTTTTGTTAAGTATGCTTCAACAATCTCTCTTATATTAGGGTCGTCTTCAACGAGACCAATTGTATCATTCATCATTCACCCTCCTGCCATTAGCTATTCTTACATCTATTTTCTCACATTTTCAGGATTTGCTCCTGCTTTACACACTTTTTCCACATTTACACCAAAGTCATGCCATAACTTCACCGTAGAATAAGAATTGTCAGAGGGAAACAACAGGAAAATCGCATCAATTTATATAGGAAAGGGGTTGCCGCTTCTCGATGTTTGATGAAGAAAAAAAGAAAGAAAAGCGTCAATACAAGCGTACAGGTTTAGCTTTCAGTGTATTAGGTGCGATTATTGCTGTATTTATAGTTACTACAGTTTTTCAATGGAAAGGTGTATCCGTCAATGTAAACACGGAGAAGCCGACAGCTCAAGCCAATGAATTACAGCTTGGTAAAAACCAGGAAGAAGTAACCCAAGCCATCGACAAAGCTTCACAAGCTGTCGTAGGAATCAGCAATGTTCAAGAAACACCGCAGGGAACTAAAAAAGCCGGTACAGGTTCTGGGGTCATTTATAAAGAAGACGGCGATAAAGCTTTTGTTGCCACCAACCATCACGTTGTTGAAAAATCTTCCGAATTGGAAGTGATTTTGAGTGATGGAACTAAAGTAAAAGCCGAGCTGAAAGGCAGTGACCCATTGACAGACTTGGCCGTTTTACAAATAGATAGCGAACATGTGCAGAAGGTTGCTGAATTAGGCAAAGCCAATGACGTAGAGGTCGGGCAGACAGCCATAGCCATAGGTAACCCGCTGGGCATGGAATTCGCTGGATCAGCCACTAAAGGTATTGTCAGTGGTCTTAACCGCAATATCCCTGTAGATATTAACGGAGACCAACAGCCAGACTGGCAAACCGAAGTGCTTCAAACAGATGCTGCCATCAACCCTGGTAACAGTGGTGGGCCGCTGGTAAACTTGCAAGGCGAAGTAATAGGGATAAACTCTATGAAAATCGCAAAAGCAGAAGTTGAAGGAATCGGTTTCTCAATTCCGATGGATGTAGCTAAACCAGTCATCGAAGATTTAGAAACCAAGGGAGAAGTGGAGCGTCCTTATATGGGAGTTTCCCTCCAGGACGTAAACCAAATCCCTAATCCTGTGCTTCAGAGGGAATTAGGATTACCTAACGACATCGACCATGGTGTCATTGTCCAAGGTGTCGAAAAAGGTTCTCCGGCCGATGAAGCAGGACTTCGTCAATACGATGTCATCACCGCTATTGACGGGAATAAAGTCGATTCACTTATGAGTTTAAGAAAATATCTCTACAACCAAGTGCAAGATGGAGATACAGCTGAACTCACCGTCTACCGAGACGGAGAACAAACGAAAGTCGAACTAACACTAACCTCCCAGTAAAAATTGAACAGATATGAATATGGAGAATACGTGTAAGAAAATCGGAAACACTTTGGTGGGATTGATTCAATTCAGCAGATACGAATCCCCCCTCCGACTCTGCAGGATCCCTTCAAGCCATTAAGGTCTTTCCGAAAGCAAGAAATGCAAACTATACCAAACCAACCTCTCTCAAAAAATCCCTGCGCTTAAGCGCAGGGATTTTTTATGAGGAAATTTTTAAAAATAAGCCTGCTGGTACGCTGGCAAACAGCTCTCCAAAGGTGCCCACCTTCAAAGGTTTTACCGTTCCCACCCCTGTGATATGCTTCAACGTTTCATAAGATAGGAGACAGCAAGCGGGAAATGGCTTCTTTGAACCTGATCCATTTCGATCGCGATTGATACAATTTATAAGTAAGTTCCGTAGATTCAACAATATCTTCATGGAAACGGTCGGCTAACAATTGAGCTACATCAGGATTATAGATAAACGCATTGACCTCAAAGTTCAATCGAAAGCTCCGAACATCGATATTCGCTGTCCCAACGGAAGCGATATTCCCATCGACAACCAGCGTCTTCGCATGTAAGAAACCCTTTTGATATACATAGATAGTCGCTCCTGCTTTCAACATATCGCCAATGTTGGAGAAAGTCGCCCAATAGACGAATGGATGATCCGGTTTATTCGGAATCATGATCCTTACATCTACTCCGGATAAGACTGCCACCCTTAAGGCATCAAGTAAACTATCATCCGGGATGAAATAGGGAGTTTGGATGTACACATACTCTTTAGCAGAGAGTATCATTTTAAGGTACCCATGTTTAATCTGTTCCCATTCCGAGTCCGGTCCACTGGAAACGATCTGCATCCCGACATCACCTTTGGGTTTTGCTTGATAATATCGATTTTCATAAACGATATCCCGTCTCGACGCCTGATTCCAATCAAGAATAAAGCGGGTCTGCATATTATTGACCGCTTCCCCCTCTACTCTCAAGTGAGTATCTCTCCAGTACCCGAATCGTTTATTGAAACCTAAATATTCATCTCCGATATTAAATCCACCTATATAACCTATTTCACCATCAATGATGGCTAGTTTTCGGTGATTACGATAATTAATTTTCAAATTCACTTTAGGTATAAAGGAGGGAAAGAAGGATTCGACTTGCACCCCTGCCTCTTCCAATTTCCTCTTATATCCACGAGTCAGCAACCTTGATCCCATATCATCATAGAGAAGTTTGACTTCTACTCCCTCTCTTGCCTTTCTCATCAGTACTTCAGCTAAGCGCTGCCCCAGATTATCGTCCCTAAGAATATAATAAAGCAGATGGATGTGGTCTTCTGCTTTCTCGATATCTTCGATGAGTGCATGAAATTTCTTTTGGCCATCTGTGTACACTTCCACTTCATTGTTTTGGGAAAGTAACGCATCATTATTTTTCAAATGCATATAGATCAAGTCTTCATATGGAATGATGGCTTTTGAGTGTACTGCGAGTCTATCTTCCTTGATGGCTGCCAGTTGTTCCTGTACAGCTGTCAATAGTCCTAACCTGCTTTTTTTATCCCAAGTGAAGATTTCTTTATTACTTAACCGTCGTCCAAAAACCAAATACAGAAGGAATCCTGCAATTGGTAAAAAGAGCAAAACCATCAACCAAGCCCAAGTTGCACTGGCATCCCTGCGCTCAAGAAAAATGATTGCCAAGGCTAATAGCACATTCAAGCCCAAGATGAAAGTCAGTATATATGGAAGTATATTCAATGTAGCTCACCTGCCTTTTTCTAACAAAAGATCGCTCTTTAAATATATCATATTCTAAACAAATTCTTCTCAATAGAAACGAAAAATACAAGCAAGCCTGCTTACGAAAAGGCGTCTTGTGCCCCAGCAAAGGACTTGCTTAAGACCTCGAGGGGCTAGGCGCTGGTGCTGGATGGAGCAAATGCGCAAGCGCCTTGATCAGCCCCGACTAGCTTAAGCAAACCTTTGAAGGGGCGTTCTTTGCCCCAGCAAAGGGCTTGCTTAAGACCTCGAGGGGCTAGGCGCTGGAGCTGGATGGAGCTTATATTGCATTTGATATCCACTAATTTCCTGACCACAAGGAAAAAAGACATGCTTTCAATGATCTAAGCATGTCTCTTCCCATCCTCCGTTATTTTTCCATCAAAATCCCTGCTTCTTCAAGAGCAGCTTCCGCTTCATCTAAGGCTTCTCTACTGTCAGATGCAATGGTATGGGTATGGATACCATCTGTCAGCTCTAATAGAAAGGAGGCCTGAGTAGAGCGGACTTGCTGGATGAATTTCTTCACATCACGGCGATTGGAAATTCTAAGTTGAGCAGTTAAATCGCCGTATATTGGATGCTCCACGACTACGTCCTGAACATGAACACCATGATCGACCAAGATGTTCAATTCATTTTCCGTTTCTTCTCCTGGATGCTGACAGACAATCGTCCGTTGAAAGGCCAAATCTTCTTTGGCATCTGTCATGTACATGTAACCCTGACTTGTAGCTACAATCGGCTCGTTTCTTGCCTTCAACAAGGATACATCCCCAACAATGACTTGCCTTGTAACCTTCATTTCTTCAGCTAAAGAGCTCCCTGTAACCGGCTCAGCTCTTTGTTTTAATAAAGATAAAACATGTTCTCTTCGTTCGTTCGCTTTCATTTTCTTAGAAGATTGACTCATTTGAATGACCCCTTCGTGCGATTTACGTAAGAATATCTTATCACAAACTGCAGGAATTCCATAAGAGGATAGGAAAATATTCTCAAATTTATTGGAAGCCTTTCAACTTCCACTGTTCAATGGAAAAAGTGCTCGTACCTAGTGATGTGAACAAAATATGTTCATCTTCGGAATGTGGGAAAATTCTTGAGGTGAGGACCTCTTCCCCTTCGTTCACAAAAACTTCCAAAGAAGAATGATCGATGAACAGGCGAAGACTTTTCAATTTTCCTGCCAATTCAACTCTTCGGAATTCTGTTTTTTGATTCTCTTCAAAATGAGGTCTGGATAACGTAAGAATTCCATCTTTATAGCTCAGGGAAGCGTATTGGAACATTTCAATCGCGAACTGATTTTCTATCTCATCGAATTCTAAGTTCAATTCAATGGACTTTCCCTCAATTCCTCTAACCGCTTTCTGATCATTCTCTATGGTAATAGATGAATGGAGTATGACCGGTCCTCTCATTTCTTTCAGCTCATCTAAAGGGGTCTGGATAAGCTGCTCCCCATTCCATGTCAGTTCTCGAGGAATCGTTAAACAATGGACCCAGTGGTTTTCGATTGTGGGCTGGGCCTGTTCATATTGGTCAGGCACTCCCATCCAGCCGATCAGGATTCGCCTCCCTTTATAATCAAGAGTTGTTTGAGGGGCGTAAAATTCAAAACCCCTGTCTAATTCTCGAAAATCTCCATGCTTCAAACGAACTTTTTCAAAATCCAAAGAACCGGCGAAGTAACCGCTTTGGTACGTATTGGCAAATTGCATCCCCTCGGCTTCGAGCCCTTGTGGAGAAACAACCAGGATATGCTTTCCATCCAGTTCAAATAAGTCAGGGCATTCCCACATATAGCCGAACTCTCCAAGCTTACCTTCACCGCTTCCTGTGATCACTCCAAGGTGTTCCCACTCTGAAAAGTCCTCTGATTTGAACAGAACAGCCTTCCCTTGCAAATCTTCACTTTGAGCACCTACGACCATATACCATGTGTCTCCTTCTTTCCACACTTTAGGATCCCTGAAGTGGGACGTATAACCTTCAGGCAAAAAAACGGAAACACCTTTCTTCTCAAAGTTCACCCCGTCTTCAGAAACTGCCACGCATTGGTATGATTCCCGTTCTCCATTTTCATCTTTAACATTACCGGTATAAAACAAATAAAGATAATCATCATGAGCAATTGCACTTCCTGAGTATACTCCATTTTCATCAAACCAATCGGAAGGAGTAAGGGCGATATCTTCATGTTTCCAATGGACGAAATCCTCCGAACTATAATGTCCCCAGAACTTGGCTCCATGATCAGTATCAAAAGGCATCCATTGATAAAAAAGATGGTACGTCCCTTTCCATTGGATAAAACCATTCGGGTCATTCAGAAGGCCCACTGGTGCCATATGGTGATAGTTCAAACGATAAGGATCCGCTTCTACCTTATCTTTATACCTTTCTATTTCTTCATTAGCTAATTTACGTAATTCAAGATCGCGTTCAGACAAAATACACCCTCCTATCTCAAATATCCTTCTATTTCTTCCCGCGTCGGTAAAGCTGTCATAGCCCCTTTAGTAGAGGCGGCCAAAGCTCCTGATACACTGGCAAAACGCGTGATCCCCTCTAAGTCAGTAAGAGACAACTCCGTAACAGGCTGCCCCTTTTCACTCATTTGATAAAGTATGGCAGAAACAAAAGCATCTCCTGCCCCAGTTGTATCAACAGGATCCACTTTCATGGCGGGGATGTGGGTTTGGCCTTCTTTCGTAAACACGTGGCTTCCTTCTCCACCCCTGGTAACATATAAAACAGGAATATTGTAATCTGTTAATGCTTTGACACCAGCATCGATATCTATTTCCGCAGTTAAAAACTCAAGTTCCTCTTCAGAAATTTTCACAACGTCCGCTTCTCCCAGCATGGAAAGAATCGTTTCTTTCGCTTTTTCTTCAGAAGGCCAGAGTCCTAATCGCAAATTGGGGTCGTAGGATATAATCAGTCCGTTCTGCTTCGCTCGCTCAACAGCAAACTTCGTAGCCGAGCGAGCTGGTTGATCAATCATAGAAATCGACCCAAAATGAAAAAGGTTATGGGAATGGAAGAGGCTTTCGTCCACTTCTTGTTTCTCAAGGAAGCGGTCGGCACTCGGGTTGATATAAAAATCAAAGCTGCGCTCCCCTTCCTCGCCTAATGTGACGAAGACCACACCCGTCCTTACGTCTCCGGTCAAATGCATATGTTGTGTATGTACTCCGTAATCAGTGAGGGTTTCCTTTAAAAACCGACCGAGAACATCATCACCGACCTTACCTAAAAACGTCGCCTTTGCACCAAGGCGTGCCAGACCTACAGCTACGTTAGCCGGTGCGCCACCAGGGCTTTTTTGAAAATTGACATTGTGGGCATCAAGTGGAATGAAGTCGATCAATGCTTCTCCTAATGTTATGATTCCTTGGGTCATTTCCATCATCCTTTCGCAAATATGAAAAGAGGTCCCTTCACCCGCCTCCTTAGTCTGCTCCCATTATACGTTTTTCGCCAAGCGGATTCCAATCGAAATAATGGATGTCTTTTCTTTAAAAAACTATAAACCTCATGGTTATTTTTGTATTAGGCATCTTGAAATTTAGTATTTACTGTTATTCCATAAACGTGCAGGATTATTGAAGACACGATTTCGAGATTCTCAGGGTTCGTTGCCATGTTGAGCTTCAGGGTTGATTGGGAAGCTACTCGTCTAGCTCCATCGTCCAGACACTCGCGTCATAAGCAGAATAGCAATGGAATGAAAAGACACATTCCGTTGCTATTCTGCTTATGCCAGTCGTGTCTACCAGGACGATTCTGCATTTGAACACTTTCCTGTGGGGGACCTGGTGAGCTTTCTCGGGCTATAAAGTGCCCCCCAATAGTTGGACACATATCCAACCTAAAAGGGGGTACTTTCGTTGAAAAGATTTACCAATGACGAAAAACATCAAGTGATCCAGCGCTACTTAACCGAGTCCGTCAGCTATCGAGAACTAGCGAACCAGGTAGGCATCGATTCTTCCACATTACGATACTGGCGGCAATTGGTGGAATGTCATGGCGACCAAGCGTTCACCCATCCCTATACAAACTATCCGACGGCCTTTAAACTGAAAGTAATTCAGTTTATTAAGGACCGAGGGTATTCCATACGAGAGGCGTCGGCCATCTTCCACATTCCTCATTTCTCGATGGTGCGAAGGTGGACACGGAAGTGGGAGAATGGCGGTATGGAAGCCCTTGAATCCAAACGAAAGGGGACCCTTCCCATGCCAGCTCGTAAAAAGAACCATTCTTCTTCTTCCTTCAAGTCTATAGAGGAAGAAGTGGAATACCTACGCATGGAGAACGCGTATTTAAAAAAGTTGAGAGCCTTAGTCGAAGAGGAAGAGAAGCAAACATCCAAAAAACAAAAGCGCAAGCGGTCTTCGAACTAAGGCGCGACTTTCCGGTCAACCAATTGGTCGAAGTGGCCGGAATTTCCCGCAGCTCTTACTATGATCAAATCCAACGAAAGAACAAGCCTGATCCCGATCAGAAGTTAAAGAAGAAGATTACAGAAATCTATAAAAGACGGAATGGGACCTATGGTTATCGCCGGATTCAAAATGACCTTCAAAATCAAGGCCTCCATGTCAATCATAAGAAAGTGTATCGCCTGATGAAGGAATTAGGGCTTCAATGCCACGTGCGCATGAAGAAATATAAATCCTATAAAGGTCGAGTCGGTAAAGTGGCCGATAACCTTTTGAACCGGGAATTCAACGCAGAGAAACCTCATCAAAAATGGGTGACGGACATCACAGAATTCAAGCTGTTTGGTGAAAAACTATATCTTTCTCCTATTCTTGACCTCTTTAACGGCGAGATTATCACTTATACGATTGGTTCACGCCCTACGTATTCCCTCGTTGGCGAGATGTTAGAGAAAGGCTTAGAGCACTTAAACGAAAGTGATAAACTATTAATGCATTCTGACCAGGGCTGGCACTATCAAATGCTTCCCTACCGCCAGCGTCTAAAGGAAGCTGGGATTACCCAAAGTATGTCTCGAAAAGGCAATTGTCATGATAATGCCGTGATTGAAAACTTCTTTGGCATTATGAAATCAGAACTCCTCTACTACAAAGAGTTTAAAAGTGTGGAGCACTTTAAAAACGAACTTAGGGCATTCATGGACGACTATAATCATGAAAGAATCAAGTCAAAGTTAAGAATGAGCCCTGTTCAATTTCGCAAAAAACTTGAAAAATCGGCTTAATAAAATAGTGTCCAACTTTATGGGGTCATTTCACTACGCCCTGCGGGATCTCGCCTATCTCCTTCTCCCACGGGAGTCTCGCAGCTTCCCCACCAACCCATCTGATGTATGTGAGAAACGAACTCCTTACTCAGGTGGGTTGTCTTTACTACCCCTGTGTTATAGTCATAAAACGCTCTATATCAAGCTCCCATAATCAGAATGCCTTCCTTGGAATTGCCAATCCTCTTGAGCATTCAAGATAAGGGAGCTTTTATGGAATATGGGGAAGGACTTAATTAGAAAAAGACCTAAAGCAAAGAATTCTTTGCTTTAGGTCTTTTTTTTATGATTTCGTTTGCAGTGTTGCAATTGTGGATTGTCCAGCCTCCGCCCCATCACTGTATGAAGGCTCAAAGCTATCAACAATATCATCATAGTTTGTGATGACAACTGGAGTAATCGTACTCTTAGCTTTTTCATTTACCAAGTTCATATCGAAGGTTACCAATTGGTCTCCTGCATTGACATGATCTCCTGTTTTCACATGACCCTCGAAACCTTCACCTTCCATAGATACTGTTTCTAACCCAATATGAACTAGTACTTCTACACCTGATTTCGTCTTAACACCGACAGCATGATTAGTAGGAAACAGTTGGACGATTTCACCTGAAACCGGCGCAACGACCTTTCCGTCTGTCGGTTCCACAGCTACCCCGTCTCCCATCATCCGTTGACTAAATACTGGGTCATCCACCTCATCCAAGGAAACGACCTTCCCACTTACAGGAGCCACAAGCTGCTCTTCTACACTTTTCTTACCGAATAGTTTCTTTAACATACTGCACCGTCCCTTTCTTGAATTCACCTTTTATTATTTGATATTTCATGTTTGTTCATCATCATTCTAGTACTACTTTCCCCCACGTAGAGATGGATAAACCCTTGCTGTCAGTTTAGGAATTTTTCTCAACAAAAAGAAGCCGGGGGGAATGCCCCGGCTTCCAACATTTAAGTAGTTATTTAAGATTGCAGTGCCTGATTCATATCATGCCAAATATCTTCTACAGCTTCAAGGCCTACAGATAAACGGATAAGCGAATCGCCTATTCCCATTTCCTTTCTCTTTTCTTCTGGAACAACCGCGTGAGTCATTGTGGCTGGATGCTGTATTAATGTTTCTGCATCACCCAGGCTCACCGCAATTTGAATGAGTTCCAACCGATCCATGAAATTTTGGGCTTCGGATTTCGACCCTTTTAATTCGAATGCGATGACCCCTCCCCCCGTTTTCATTTGTTTTTTGACTATTGATTTTTGTTCTTGGTTTTCCATCCCAGGGTAGTAAACATTTTCAACTCTTGGATGTTCCTTAAGTTTTCGAGCGATTTCTGCAGCATTAGAACTGTGACGATCCATCCTGATATGAAGGGTTTTTATACCTCTTAACAACAACCAGGCATCAAAAGGGGAAAGGACGCCGCCGATATCCTTTTGCTCAGCCATTGCCAGGGCATTCATGAATTCTCCCTTGCCAACGACAAGACCGGCAATGACGTCCCCATGCCCACCGATATACTTCGTCGCACTATGGATGACGATGTCGCACCCCTTTTCCAATGGGCGTTGAAGATACGGTGTGCAGAATGTATTATCAACGACGACAGGAATGCCGTATTCCTTAGCTACCTGCGCGACCATAGATAAGTCGACCACCTTCATCGTGGGATTAATCGGTGTTTCAATAAAAATACAAGAAGTGTTCTTATTAATCTTGTTTCTTAGTTCTTGTTCAGATTCCATAAAACTAAAGTCGTGTGTAATGTCATATTTTTCTTCCAGCATTTGAAGGAGACCATAAGTACAACCATATAGACCATTTGAACATAGGATGTGGTCATTCGCTTTCGTCATAGCGATAAGTACAGCACTTACGCCCGCCATTCCTGAGGCGAAGGCCAACCCTCTTTCACCACCTTCCAAAATAGCTATTCGCTCTTCCAAGGCTTTGACAGTCGGGTTTCCAAGTCTAGAATATATATAACCTTCTTCCTCACCGGCAAACCTGCGTGCACCCTCTGCAGCTGATGAAAAAGAGAACGTCGATGTCTGATAAATCGGCGTCGTCAAGCTCCCATGGACATCGCGTACCTTATGTTCACTGTGGATCATGGATGTTTCCATTCTTTTAATGTTTTCTTTCACATCTTACTCCCCTTTACATTTTCTGTAAGCGTTTTCATTTAATTTTAACAAAAGAAGGAGCACACGTCCTCCTTCTTATTTACTATATTCAATTTCGTGCTTCGAGTTCGGCTGGACCATTCTTCCGTGTAACAAAATGTATAGGAAAACCGCTCCGAATATTATGAATGAACTGTTGAAATATAATGAGGAAAAACCGATTCCTGTTGCAACAGCACCTACCACATAGGAACCGATTCCCATCCCTATATCAAATATGGTGAAAAAGGTGGCTGTAGCTGCACCTGCGCGATCCGGGACTTTTTTCAGAGCAATGGTTTGAAGGCTAGGCACGAGCGTTCCCCACCCTAAGCCGATCAGTCCACCGGCGACCAGCAGAAGCAGGGAAGTTTCCGCAAAACTCAATACGAACATCCCTACACCAAATAGAATAATGGAAGGAATGACAATGACATTCTCCCCATACTGATCAAACCACTTCCCTGTAAAAGGTCGGGAAATCAAGAGAACGAGAGCATATATTACAAAGAAATAACTAGCAGCCTCCTCAAGGCCAAGGTTGTTCGCATACACCGATACAAAGGACAAAACACCGGAATAAGTAAGCGCTAATACAGCTCCTGTCAAAGCTAAAGGAATGACAGGCTTTTCAAGAAGCCCATTTAAATTCGGGATGACACTTTTCTTAGTAGAGGATCCTTTTTCAGGCACCTTGATCATAATTCCTGATAAAAAGGCTACAGCTGCAAAAAACAGGCATACAAGAAACATAAACATGAAATTCACGGACTGGATAATCGTCAACCCTAAAAAAGGACCGATGACCATAGCGAAGTTCATGGACATAGCAAAATAGCCCATTCCTTCCCCTTTACGTTGCTCAGGAATAACATCTGCTGCTAACGCTCCAAGGACAGTTGTCCCCATTCCGAATCCAAGACCTTGTATGAAACGAACAACAAGCAAAAATCCGAATGCATCAAAGAAAAAATACAATCCTGAGCTAATCAGAAAGATGCTCAATGACAAAATAACAACAGGTCGCCTCCCAATCGATTCCACCCATTGTCCTGTAAGCGGACGAATCATGATAGCAGCTAACAAAAAGAGGGTTATTATCAATCCAGCTTGTCCTTCTGCTACTCCGACCTCCTCGATAGCATAAATAGGTAAGGTCACAAACATCAGATAAAAAACCAAGAACACGAAAAAATTACTGAGACATACATTTAGAAAGCTCTTCGTCCAAAGGGGCTGTTTCGCCGCAGCATTCATCAGCTTCCCCTCCTTTCTTCAGAGACCATACGAGATAAGGACAATACGTGTTCTTCTAAAGCCTTCTCCCCCGTTGTCCCCAACTTTTCTAACAAGCGTTCCTCAGCTTCTCCGATAGCTTTCCGCCAAAAAGGATATCTTTCTTCTCCTTTTTTTGTGATAGTGATGTCATTTGTGCGCTGATCTTCACTTTTATTCTTTTCAATGTAACCGAGCTTTACCAGTTTCTGAATGACTCTTGATAATGGCGGAGCTTCGATATTTAGGCGCTCCTTAAGTTCTGCTTGAGTCATACACCCGTCGTTGGATTCCAATTGAAATAAAACAGCCCAGTGGGACATGTAGATATCTTCTTCTTCCAAAGATTCATTTAAATATTTGTTTAAGTCTCTCGATAATTGTTGGATACGATGAAATAATAGTGTCAAACTTACGCTCTCCCTTTTCGTTACCTAGGTAACGTTATACATAAAAATAGTTGCTTCCTCATTTATAGGAAGCAAACATGAATTAGATTACCATTATTATTGCTGCCTGTCCACTATGTTGCACTTTCGGTGAAATGCTCTTGATACAATTGATCTGTCCACGCTATTGCCTGCCCATAAATTTCAAAAATCTCAGTAAAGCCCACTCCCCCGACGATTAAATGACTTTCCAGTATTTCAAAGTCCGCCTTTTCCATTCCAATTACCAGATCAAGTATTTGCCGGTAAATATTTTCAGTTCCGAGCAAAGCTTCTTTTATAGCTGTATCAAGGGGCAGTAAGTCAATGACTTCACCCACGGGCTTTTGAGTGATCACATCGATCAGAGACATGAATCCCGTAAGAAAGAAACCATCAGCCTTTGCTTTTGTCCTAATACGGATGGCAATTTGTTCACACATCTTCGCCCTTAGTAAACTGGTCTTTAAAATTAATTGTGTTTTTGAAGAAGAGACGGGAGCCGTCTGTTCCACTGATAAGACATATAACCATTTTTTCAAAGACTCCGTACCTAAAAGCATAACTGCTTGTTTGATGGATTGAACAGGTACCTTGAACCGGTATTGAGATGAATTGATCAGACGCAGTAACTTGTAGGTTAAAGCTACATCCTGTTCTAGAATTTCCGTTACCTTTTCAATATTGACCTCTTCCTCAGAAGCT
Organism: Halobacillus sp. H74; assembly: GCF_052246715.1. Taxonomy (NCBI): domain Bacteria; kingdom Bacillati; phylum Bacillota; class Bacilli; order Caryophanales; family Bacillaceae; genus Halobacillus; species Halobacillus sp. H74. The sequence continues at coordinate 212,921 of NZ_JBQQCI010000001.1, forward strand.
GATAATTCTTTGATTATCTGAAAATAAGTACCCGTATAAAAAGGAATCTCCAACCCTTTAACGATCAACGGTTTACTATAGTAAAAACCCTGGAAAAGTTCGAAGCCTTCCACCTTACACTGGTGATGTTCTTCTCTCGTCTCCACTTTTTCAGCTAAAAGCGTGAGGTTGAAGTCCTCAGTCAAGCGAATGATTTTCAAGCGATTTTCTTTCGTAACAGCTCTGATATCCACCTTCAAAATATCTACATATGGGAGAAGTTCATACAGTGAAGCCCTGTCCAAATCTATAACGTCATCAAGAGCGATCAGGTACCCCTTCCTTTTCAGCTCCCGGCACACCCTGATTAAATCAAGACTGAAAGAAACGTGCTCCAGTATTTCAACGACCAACTGTTGCGGATTGAAGTATTCGGGGACTTTTTCAAACAGCAGATCTTCTGTGAAATTGATGAAGCAAGGTTTATTCTGGGATAAACGTTCCAATCCAATCGTAACAAAGCTGTTCATCAATACTTCAGATGTCGCTTGATTGGCATCAATTGGAACAAACCGGTTTTCTTCACTATTCCGGTACAAAAGTTCATAGGCATAAACCTCATCGTTCACATTCAAGATCGGCTGTCGTGCCACAAATACTTCCATTCTCAGCTGCCCCCTTTCTCCATACATAATCAATGCCTCAATTATACTATAAAGGTAAAAAGTTGTTAATTTTCCATGCTTCCTATACATGAAATGTAAGAGAAAGGAAAGAATGAAAGGAAAGAGACCCACAGGAGGGAAAGTATGGAACATCATCAGAAATGGACTCGACCAGAATCATTGTGGCGTGAAGACATGGCACTACCAACTTTCGAAACCTTGAAGGAAGATACAGCAACAGAAGTGGCGGTTGTAGGTGGAGGTATCACCGGGATCACTACTGCCTACTTGCTGGCAAAGGAAGGCAAACAGGTCACACTCCTGGAAGCGGATCAGCTCCTCAATGGCACAACAGGACATACAACTGCCAAAGTGACGGCACAGCATGGTCTTATTTACCATGAAATAATGAAACATTTCGGCGAAGAAGAAGCCGCCTTATACTATCAAGCTCAAATGACAGCCTTACAAAAAGTAGAAGAGCTGATCAATAAATATGGAATCGATTGTGATTGGACGAAAGAAGATGCTTACTTATTTGCTACAACAAACATTGGAGCACAAAAGTTAGAGAAAGAGTATGAAGCGTATCAAGCATTAGGGATTGAGGGGGAACTTGGTGAAACTCTTCCATTTTCTATTGAAACCACCCGTTCTTTAAGCATGAAGAACCAAGCTAGATTCCATCCCCTGAAGTATTTATCTGCCCTTGTAGAAGAGTTCACTAAACTCGGGGGAGAAATTTATGAACATACGAAAGCGACAGATGTACAAGAAAAGGATAAAGTGGAAGTCATGACAGGAGATGGATTTACAGTGGCTTGTGAAAAAGTCATTTCTTGCAGTCACTTTCCCTTTTACGATGGAAAAGGTCTTTATTTCAGCAGGATGTATGCTGAGAGATCTTACCTTCTGGCCATCGAGCCGGAAAAAGAAGTTCCAGAAGGAATGTATTTATCAGTAGATGAGCCAAAACGTTCGATCCGGACTGCGCACTATAATGGGACACCTCTCTTACTGATTGGAGGGGAAAGCCACAAAACCGGCCAGGGGGTTGACACCTCTTTTCACTATAACGCTCTAGAAGAGTTCGCCGCAGAAACATTCGGTATTAAGAAGAAGCTGTTCCAGTGGTCTGCCCAGGATTTGACCACATTAGATAAAGTCCCTTATATCGGCCCCATTACAAGAAATAATGATCGTGTATTTATTGCCACCGGCTTTCGGAAATGGGGGATGACAAACGGCACGTTAGCTGCCCAGCTGATTTGTGACTATGTCACAGGAGAAGACTCCCTTTTTCATGAGCTGTTCAAGCCTACAAGATTCAAATCAGATCCAAGTATGAAGCATTTTCTTTCACAAAATTTCGATGTAGCCACTCATCTTGTGGAAGGAAAGTTAGAATTGGTAAGCGACCGTCCTAAACACTTAAAGAAAGGTGAAGGTATGGTCGTACAGTGGAAGGGAGAACGAGCCGGCGCCTATAGGGATGAGGAAGGGAAGCTCCACGTACTTGATACCACTTGTACACACATGGGGTGTGAAGTCGAATGGAACAGTGCCGAACATACTTGGGATTGCCCGTGTCATGGTTCCCGGTTCTCTTTTAATGGATCAGTGGTCGAAGGACCAGCCGAACAACCATTAATGAAAATAGCTATTCAGGACAAAAATGATGCCCCAATACAAAACGTCGGGGATGATTACGATGAAAATCAAGAATCCTTTTAAGCGATTCGATACTATCACCATCTAAAATGCATGACCCTAAAAATGGGTCATGCATTTTTTCTGTTTCTCCTTTAAATCGGTGATATAATGAAGCGTATGATTTAACATCCATATCCCTTTTGAAAGGATCCTCAACATGCTCAATGATCAAAAATCAGGCGTACTTTATACAGCCGGCGCATATATTCTATGGGGCTTGCTTCCGATCTATTGGAAGCTCATCCAGCAGATCCCCGCTTTTGAAATTCTTGCCCACCGTATCGTGTGGTCTTTCGTCTTTATGAGTTTGATAGTTATCCTGGCAAGGAAACGGACCGCTTTCATAGAAGAATGCCGGTATATTTTTAAAAGCAGAAAAAGAATCCTAGGGATTACACTTGCTTCATTGGCCATAAGTATCAACTGGGTCACCTACATCCTGGCAGTCAATACAGAGCATGTAGTGGAAGCCAGCCTCGGGTATTATATCAACCCACTTGTGAGCATTTTACTCGGGATGATTGTATTAAAAGAAAAATTTTCAAAGGCACAGTGGCTGGCCTTCTTATTAGCAGGTCTAGGGGTTCTCTATATGACCATCAACTTCGGGTCTGTTCCCTGGCTTGCGATCTTACTGGCATTCAGTTTCGGTGCCTACGGATTGCTTAAGAAGCTTGTACCTTTGAACGCCATGTTCGGATTGACCATTGAAACACTTATCGTTACACCTGCAGCCTTGATTTTCTTATTTCAACAGCAAAGCGGTCAATGGTCAGAGGTGAGCTTACTATCCCATACAGCAGTTGTCGTCTTTGGTGCCGGAATTGTTACCGCTGTTCCACTACTGCTCTTTTCAGCTGGGGCTAAACGTATCCCATTATCGATGGTAGGTTTTTTGCAATATATCGCTCCGACCATCATGCTCATAATTGGTGTGTTTTTGTACGATGAACCCTTCACAGAAGTTCACATCGTTTCGTTCACACTCATTTGGGCAGGGCTGGCTGTCTACACAGTTACTCGGATGAAGCGCCTGAAGAGATATGAAGCTAAAGCTAGTTAGTACTGAAAAATGCGAGAGCCATGGTATAACCTGAGGCCCTCGCGTTTTTCTTTTTACCAGCTTAAATAAGCAGCTGCATCTTTCCCTGATAGATAAGCACTTTCAAACCTGGTGCGTCCTGCTTCATCGTTTGAACGCAAGAAGGCATCTCCTGCAACAACTAAACGGCCATCTCCGGATAAATCAATATAAGACTGTTCTATGGTTTTCTTAGCTTGTGCATAGCGCCAGCGTTTCAATTGTTCAGATTCGAGAGTACTCCACTCAAGATAGGGTTCGGTTTTTTCTTTAATCAATGAAAGAACATAGTCTTCCCCATAATATTTCCTTGACCAGTCTCCCTTCATATAAACACTGACTATTGTATCTTGGGAAATTCCTTTTTTACGATGGTCAACGATCCGCTCTACTCCTTCAGGTAAGTCCTGATCCAAGTGCCCGTTCTCAGGTAGGTTCGTTGCATGATTAAAGTGATAGATTCCGACGTAAGTGGGTTCAAAGATAATCTCTTTCAAGCGTTTAAGCTCTGCTGTTACGATATCCAGTTTACTGTTTTTCAACAGTTCGACTACTTGGGGTGTGGGCATCGTCAACAATATTTTATCCGTCTTCCACTCTGACCCATCTTCACTATAAACATGATATCCCCCATCGATTTCTAACAGTTTCACTACTTTTGTATGTAAAGATGTATTGATATCTGAAGCCAGGTGCTGAGCTAATTGGTTCATTCCATCGATTGCAGTATAACGAGGATAGCGATCGCCAAACCATTGCTTTATCCACCCTCGATTCAGCCACTCTTCTAATTCTTCTTCCAACTCTTCTGTCCGAACTGTAAAGAACTGTGCTCCATGATCCGCTTTTCCATCCGCCACCCGTCTAGTGGCTAAACGGCCGCCGACAGATTTTCCTTTATCCGTCAAAAGGAAGTTCGTTCTGCCTTGCTTGATCAATCGCCTTGCAGCAGTAATGCCAGCCACCCCTGCACCGATGATCGTAATCTCATAATGCTCCATCCCGACACCTCCATATCATTTATTCATTTGTTTCCCTGATTATATGAAAAGAACACCCTCAGAATGAGAGGATGTTCTTATTTTACCATCTAAACGATTACAAGAAAGGGACAAAATGCGTAAGTTTCACCGCTCACGCTTCATTCGGCCGCCCTTTTTTCTTTTTACGGAATTTCGTCAATGTTTCATAAGCTAATGGGACGATAAGCAAGGTTAATAGAGTTGAGCTTGCCAAGCCGCCAATTACTGTCACCCCAAGACCTTTACTGATGATCGAACCACCTTCAAAGCCTAATGCTAATGGCAGCAATGCACCGATTGTAGCAAGGGCTGTCATCAATATCGGCCTTAACCTTGTCATCCCTGCATCCAACAAGGCCTCTCTAGTCGATAAACCTTCTTTCTCTTTATGGATGACTCGGTCAATGAGAACAATCGCATTGGTAACAACTATTCCGATCAACATCAAAGCACCGATCATCGCAGAGATACTAAGTGTTTCACCACTGACCAGCAACCCGAGTACGGCACCGATGATGGTAAATGGCAAGGAGAACAATATGGCTAATGGTGCCAATCCGCCTCCAAAGAAGACAACGAGAATCAAATAAACGATGGCGATCGCAGCAAGCATCGCTAAGCCTAGTTGGGAGAATGACTCTTCAATATCTTCAGCTACACCACCTTGAGTGATTTCCACCCCGGCTGGCGTCTCGATATCTTGGACCATCTCATTCACCTGGGTAGAAACCGCTCCAACATCATCGACTGTGATTTCAGCACTGACACTAGCATAAACACGTCCATCTCTTCGGGTGATGGTATCAGCTGTCGTGCCCTCTTCAATTTCGACAACTTCATCAATGGCTACTGATTGCCCCGTAGGTGATTGGATTTCTCGTTTCGTCAAGTCTTCAACGCTCGAGATATCTTCCTCTTCTACTTCTAAATAGACATCTAGTTCTTCCCCGTCCTGTTCAACAGTCGTTACTACCGGCTGCTCTCGGTTCTGGCTCAATTCCATGCCGATTTGTGCTGCTGTCAGACCAAGTTGACTCAAACGTTCGTGGTCAGCCACAAGCGTATATTCCTCATAGGATTCAGATAAACTCGAATCCACATTTCTCAAGTTTTCTTTTTCAGATAGCAAAGCTTCGACCTCAGAAACCACTGGTTTGATCTCGTCGACACTATCACCAAAGATACGCAATTCTAATCCACTGCTTGAACCTGCGCCAGAGAAGTCTTGATTTGCCCACTCACCGCGCTCTGTCTGTTCATTTAACCCGTCAATTACAATTTCTGTTTCATCAGAGAATCCCTCTGTGTCATCTGCATATTCCACGTAGAACATTGCTTGATTGGATGCACCAGGGCTCATCGGGTTCTCCCCGCCAACGGAATATTGAACATTTTCCGTCCCTTCCCGTCCAAGGAAATATTCTTGAGCTTCTTCAGCAATCTCTTCAACGTCGTCTAGCGTCTGACCTGGCTCTGGATTATACGTAGCCATTACCATTTTTTGCTCCTGTTCAGGAAGAAAGCTTGTTCCGACTAAAGGAACCAATGCGATACTTCCAGCGAGCACAAGCACAGCTACTATAGTAGAAATTATTTTATGATCAAGCGTACGTGTCAACACTGTACGGTACCAGCCCGCCATTTTTCCTCCGCTTTCTTCGTGAGGCTGCTCTTTTATTTTGGCTTTTTTCAAAAGCAGGTGCGATAACATCGGAACAATGGTAACCGCCACAAGCAAAGAAGCAAGCAAAGCGAATACCACGGTAAGTGCAAATGGTAAAAAGATCTGCCCTACCGTCCCTTCTACCAGCCCTAATGGCAGGAATACCGCAATTGTTACAAGGGTGGAAGATAAAATTGGCATGAACATTTCTCTTGTCGATTCACGAATCAAATTTTTCCCTTGCAGTTCTTCACTTGATAACGACATCCGCCTGTATATATTCTCGACGACTACGATGGAGTCATCGACCACACGTCCTATAGCAACTGTCATTGCTCCTAATGTCATGATATTCAGCGTAATATCCATTTGATTCAAGAATAAAATCGCAATCAGCAAGGATAGCGGAATAGAAATAACTGAAATCAAAGTCGTTTTGATGTTACGCAAAAATAGTAAAATAACGATAACCGCAAAGATGCCGCCAAACAATGCTTTGTTCAGCATCGTGCTGACAGATTCTTCAATCGGCTCTCCCTGGTCAAAGGAGTAAACAAAATCTACTCCGTCCAACTCATCCTGGAAAGAAGCTGTTTCTTCTTTGACACTATTAACAACATCAACCGTATTGGCCTCTTGAGTTTTTACAATTTGGAGGGAAATTGAATCTTCGCCGTTTGTACGGGAAATGGATTCTGCTTCTCCTACCACTTCAATATCAGCGATCTCGCCTAATGCTACAGTCGGAACTCCTCCTGACTCATCCATCGACTGTGGGATGTCCGCCCCGGTTTGGCCAGATGTCCCCTCAGACCCTTGTGGCGGTGAAGCTGCTCCAGCCTCTCCCTGGCCTCCTGGAGATTCTTGAGAGGGTATCTCCGCTCCAGATTGTCCAGGCATCTGCCCTGCACCACCGGAGTTGGGTATGGCAGGCAACTGTAGCTCTTTCAATTCCTCTACACTCGTCACATTTCCATCTAAAACGACGGACTTTTGGGTATCGTCAAAGGTGTACAAACCAAGAGGGAAAGAAACATCCGAGCCTTGAATCAAGTTGGTAATCGTTTCCGCATCCAACCCACGGTCACTCAGCGCTTCTTCATCTAAATCAATTTGGACTTCTTGAAGCTGTTGCCCGGACACTTGAACATCGGCTACACCTTCTAAACCTTCCAATTTCGGTACAATTTGCTCTTCTACCGTCGACGTCAATTCTTCAAGTGACCCCTCTCCGTTAAGGGCACTTAAGCTGACCACGGGGAATGCATTGAAGTTCAGACGTGACACAGAAGGCTCCTGAGCATCCTCCGGTAAAGAAACTTGCTCAACTGCATCTTGCAATTCATCCTCTGCTTCATCTAAACTTTTATCAAAGCTGTATTCCAGCTGGAGTGAAGAAGCGTTCTGATATGAAGTCGAACTAACCGTCTTGACTCCACTCAAATTACTCACTTGCTGCTCTAATGGCTCTGATAATTCATTAGCTACTTCTTCAGGAGTAGCTCCCGGATAGACCGTCGTCACCGTAATGATCGGTGGCTCTATATCAGGTATAGTCTCCAGTTTCATATTCAATCCTGCATACAAGCCAGCAGCAGTGATTAAAATAGTCATTAACCATATGGCAAATTTGTTATTCATCGAAAAGTCGATGATTCTTTTCATAATACTCTCCCCTTCAATTGACCGATTAGTCACAACCAAATATAATATAAATGACCGACCAGTCATAGGTCAAGGGGAAATCGTTAAATGTGTGATTCTTTCCAGGAAAGAAGGAGCGGAAATTATGGACCAAAAATCAATATATATCATAGAACAGTCCATCAAACTGTTTGCCAAAAAAGGCTTTAGCTCAACGTCTGTTCAAGAGATTGCTAAGGAATGCGGAATATCAAAAGGGGCATTTTATCTTCACTTCAAAACTAAAGACGCCCTTTTATTTGAAATCTTCAATTATTATTATCATCGCATCCAAACCAAAATAGAAGAGATTCAAAACCTTGATGTCGATGCTCGCACCAAATTCACAAAACAATTACAAGTGACATTTGAAGAACTTGCCGATCACCGCGAGTTCATTATTATGCAAATAAGGGAACAGGCTATTCCATTCAACGAAAATATCGATGGTTTTCTTAAACAAATGCGACTGAATTCTTACTTATTTTATAAAAAACACCTTTTGAACATCTATGGAAGTCACGTCGAGGAGACAATTTGGGAAGTGAGCTTTTTATTGCAGGGAATCTTTAAAGGATATATGGATTTAATCATAATCGAAGGTGCCGATTTAAACTTCGAAGTTTTGTCCAAAGCGGTGTTGCGGCGCACGGACTTTATTATAGAAGGCTTTGAACAAAGTGGTGACCAACCAGTCATTAATGATGAATTCATACAAAAAATCATTCCTGAGGCATTAGAAGGTCATGGAAAAGATCTTCTCCTATCGAAGCTTCAGGAAATCCGAGCAGATGACGATCAAGAAATACAGGACACAGTTGCTGTGCTGCTGGAAGAAATGAACCGTGAGTCTCCTCGCACGGCTATATTGAAAGGGATGCTGACAAACCTAGAAAAAAACAAACATTATGAAGGTTTCGTGTCTGAAGTACGCTCCTTTTATCAACTTTGAGTTAAATTGCTGGAATCGCTACGAGGAAAGAAATCCATTAAATATCATTAATATTGTAATCAGGAAATACAGGCAAAACGATTGAACGGCTTTCACCATAGAGCGAAAGCCGTTCAATCGTCATTGGCTGATTCAATATTCTCGGCAGGAGTCCATCCACTTCTACGCTGAACTTTTTATACTTTTTCAGCTTCTACGACTTCATCTAGTATAGGGTAAACAGCTTCTACCCCTTCTTCAGCTACTAAACAGGCCACACCCAGCGGCGTTTCCCAAAAAGAATCAGGTATATAAGGGTTTTTCAGTCCGGCAGGCTGATAAAGAGAGCGATAAATCCGATTCAGGTGCTGCCTGGTAACTTCTCGTTCTTCTCCATTCTCCCCACGTGCCAAAAGGAAAACATAACGCATTGACTGAAACAAATTATCGCCAGGCATGAATGTATATTCTTTAAAGAATTTCAATTGTTTTTCTGCCTTTTCTTTTAAACCCGATTTGACTGCCAAATCTTCAAGGTGCTCATTTAAATGCCGGTACACGAGTTGGAATATTCTCCTTTTTTCATCCTGCATGACCCGGTCTGTATAAATCTCTTGCAGTTTCTCATAGGCTGAGTCTTTTGACCATTCCATTCCTTATCACCTCTCTCTTAATTAATTCGATATAAAGAAAGCGATTCCTTTTATTCCTTTTTATAGCCGAATTGCTCTGCTTCCATCTCAACGACTGTATGGAGCAAGGGGAAATCTTTCGTATCTTCTGCTAGATGTTTTCCTACATTCGGGGCCAGCTTATTCCATGCCATCGGGTTAGCGGCGATAGATTGGAATAAAGCCACTTCATTTGTTGTCCACTTCCTTAGTGATTGAATGTATTCAAGTGTCAATTGAAATCCAGGGAGGAGCTGCTCATCTCTTTTTTTCACAAAAGATGCCATTGCTTCAGCCCAATCTTGTCCGTGATCCACCTGTCTGACAGCTTCAACTAAGTAAAAGGATTGCATGAAGGCATCATTGATACCGAGACCCGTGCTGGGGTCTTTACTATGACCGGCATCGCCAATCAGAGCCCATCCCTTTCCATAAGCTTCCCTGAAAAAGTTTGGCATACCGGGTGTCCCGATGATTTTCCCTTGCAAACGGGCTGACTCCATACGCTTCTCCATTCCATAATGCTGTTGATAAATTTCTTCAAATTTCTTTTCAGGATCTTTCATCATTGTTTTGAATTCTTCCGGGTGAATTTCCAATCCTAGACAATCCCGCCCTTCCTCCATGGGAAAAAGGAAGCCGATTCTCCCTTCATGCAAGAAAATTTCGGTCGTAGGTTCACTCAAAGGCTGTATTCCTTCATAATAACCGTAAAGAACAGGGCGAATGGGGTCTGTTTGCTTGTACTTTTCTGCATTGACCCAATGGGCAATATTTGAATTCTTTCCATCTGCCCCCACGACTAAATCACTATGTACATGGAAAGTGTTACTTCCCTTACCGATTTGCAATCCACCCACTTTGTTCCCTTCCCACAATAATCCTCGAGCAGGACTTTTGGGCATGACAGTGATATTCGGATATTCTTTTGCTTTTTCTATCAAAACATAATCCAGCTGGTCGCGTTTTGGAATAATTGTATAGGAAAAGCGAGGCCCTTCTACAAAGCTCGCCCCGATATATGTACGCATACGACGGACTTTGCGTAAGCCTGATTGCTCTAAACGATCCAGCACACCCAGCTCATTCAAAAACTCTGTATGCGACATATAGTGTGTTGATAATGTATCACTTGGAAAATCAGCTTTATCTATGAGCAATACTTTCTTTCCTATTTGTCCTAATAATATCGCTAAACTAGAACCCGCCACTCGAGCTCCGACTATAATTACATCAAAACGATCATCCATCCGTGCACTCACCCTTAATCATTCTTTTTCTATTATTACCATCTTAACGAAGGATACCTGAATAGTGAAGCGGTCTTCGTTCACAATGATAAGATAAGCTTACTGTTTTTTCCCAAATAAAAAAACTCCCACAACGGGGAGTTTTCAACTTAATAAGTTCGTTCCTCTTCTACCTCATGGTTTTGATCTAAGATAGAAAGCTTACTCGGCTTGTTCTCCTTAGCGATCGCTTCAGCCTTCTCCACAGCTGTATCGCGCTCATCATATTCATCTGTCGGAGCGACATCCTCAATTTTCACAAACCATCCAGTTACATCTTTATTAGGTACAACACTATATTGTTTCATAAATCTTCACTCCTTCATTATTGACTTAATAGACATTTCCCATTGTTGAAGAAATTCAAACGTGAAGGTAATTGCAAAAATAGTTTGACAATATTACAGCGTCCATTTATAATTTCAAACAAGTCAGACTAATCGAATAGAAACAACTCTTATCTAGAGCGGCAGAGGGACTAGGCCCTACGACGCCCGGCAACCTTCAAGGCAATCCTTGAAAAGGTGCTACATCCTACAGGTCAGATGATCTGAAAGATAAGGGGAGGTATATTATAAATAAAGCCCTCTTCTTATTAAACAGAAGAGGGCTTTTCTTATTTCCTTCCATCACCCCTGAGGATTCCTAGAACTACTTTCAATCAAGGAGGAATTTTCGATGACACGACCTTTCCATACGTACGGTGCTGAAACCCAATTGCTTCATGGTGGCCAAGAGCCCGACCCCACTACAGGTTCAAGGGCAGTGCCGATTTATCAGACCACCTCTTACGTGTTTAACGACACAACACATGCCCAGAACCTTTTCTCTTTAGCGGAACCAGGTAATATCTATACAAGGATCGGAAATCCTACAGTGGATGTATTTGAACAACGCATCGCCCTATTGGAAGATGGAGCAGCAGCAGTAGCCACGGCATCCGGGATGTCTGCCATCACCATGGCCATCTTGAATGTGGCTCATGCCGGTGACGATATCGTTACCTCAACCAACCTTTACGGCGGGACCTACAACTTATTCGTCCATACACTCCCTCGTTATGGTATAAATGTCCATTTTGTTGATGGGAACGATTCCGAAGCATTCAATAAAGCAATCACCCCGAATACAAAGGCAATTTTTGCTGAAACGATCGGAAACCCTAGCCTCGATGTGTTGGATATCGAAGGTGTTGCAGATGTAGCTAACGCCCACCATATCCCATTAATTATCGATAATACATTTGCAACTCCTTATGTATGTAAACCAATCGCCTGGGGCGCGGATATTGTTATTCATTCAGCTACAAAATGGATCGGGGGTCATGGTACTACAATAGGCGGAGTAATTGTCGATAGCGGCCGCTTTGATTGGAACCATGATAAATTCCCTGGTTTTACAGAACCTGATGAAAGTTATAACGGCATTCGTTTCGGTATAGATGTCGGGCCTGCTGGTTTTGCAATCAAGCTTCGTGTTCAGCTGTTACGTGACCTCGGTGCATGCCTCAGCCCTCAGAATGCCTTTTTATTGCTACAAGGATTAGAAACCCTTCATTTACGTATTAAAAAACACGCTGATCAGGCACTTGAAGTCGCAGAGTACTTGAAGAATCACAAGGGGGTTGAATGGGTCAACTATCCTGGCCTAACCGATCACCCGACCCATCAGCTAGCTGAGAAATATTTCAACTATGGATATGGTTCGATTGTTGTTTTCGGTATTAAAGGGGACCGCGAAGCAGGACGTAAATTAATTGATCATACTACCATTTGGTCCCATGTCGCAAATGTCGGCGATGCCAAATCATTGATTATCCATCCAGCATCAACCACTCACCAGCAGTTGAGTGAAGAAAACTTACAAAAATCAGGTGTAAAAGAGGAACTTGTACGTTTGTCTGTAGGACTAGAGTCTGTGGAAGATTTGATACACGACCTCGATTGTGCAATAGAGCACGCGACAGGATATAGCCAGCCTTATGGTACTGCAAAAAATCTCGCAGAAAAAATTCTTGTCTCTTCTCTGTCTAGATCGAATGGAGAAATACGTCAAAAGGTGATTGCTATCATCCAATCTTCTGACAAAAGTCATGGAAACGAAGAAAAGAAATTAGAAAGGTTAGGCTTCAAAGTTATTCCATTACAACAAGTAGAAGATGTAGTTGATTTAACTTCACCAGTGGATATTGTGTACGTGGACCGTCTCGATGAGGAAATCCTTCAAATAGCTGATTCTATACACCCTTCCCTCATCTGGTCACAAAAACCTTATAAAAGCGAAAGTGATTATATTTTCTCTGGGTTGAATCTATACGAAGCCATCATCACTATTCAATCAGGGAAAGACATTACAACTACTCTGGTATCTGTATAAAAAGAAAGGAGGCATCAAATATGTCATTGAAGAACCCCACCAGCCAACCACTTACAAGCAGTTCTATAGCCATCGGACCTTTCACTTTTGAATCTGGTGAACATTTGAAGCATGTTGAGCTTGCTTATGAACGTTATGGTCCTCAAGGGGCCCCTGTCATCCTCGTATGTCACGCCTTGACAGGTAACCAAATTGCGGTGGGATCAGACGAAGAACCAGGCTGGTGGGCAGGATTGATCGGAGATGGTTGTCCAATAGACACCAAACATTTTCAAGTCATTACATTCAATGTATTAGGAGGCTGTCACGGCTCTACCGGCCCTGCTAGTATCAATCCTGAAACAGGGAGAAAATACCGCCAGAGCTTCCCTGACGTTACGATACGTGATATGGTTCACGCCCAATACCAAGCTCTGCAAAAATTAGGTGTCAAAGAAGTCCAGGCCGTCGCCGGTGGTTCTCTTGGTGGAATGCAAACATATGAATGGGGGCTTCTTTATCCAGGTTACATGAAGCAGTTGTTCATCCTGGCTGCTACTCCCTATTTAAGTGATTATGGCATTGCCTTCAATCACATCGGGGCACGCGCCATACAAACCGACCCGCAGTTCAAAGAAGGCTATTATGAATCGAATGACCAGCTGCAAGGTTTCGAAATTGCCCGGATGACAGGTATGGTCACCTATAGAAGCAGTACACTTTTCCAGAAAAGGTTTGCACGCTCTCACAATGCTGAAACTTCATATAACATTCAATCCTACCTGGATCACCAAGGGGATAAAATTAAAGAACACTTCGATGCCAACAGTTATCTTTATCTCCTTCAAGCTATGAATAATCATGATATCGGCCGAGGGAGGGAAGGTTGGAAGACAGCAGCCGAAAAATACGAAGCAGATTTATATACCATCAGCTTTGAACATGATCTTCTCTATCCTTGTGCCTTAATCAGCCATTTCGCTGAATACCCGCCTCGAGCTGAGCATCATCATGTGGACACAGACTATGGGCATGATGGATTTCTTGTTGAATTCAACCGCTGGGGAAATTGGATCCACAACAAACTATTCCAAAAATAAAATAAGTGAGATTAAAAGCGCATGCGCCTTGTTCACCCCCCAGACCATCTTAAGCAAACCTTTGGAGTGGTACTTTTGCCACAGCAAAGGGCTTCTGAGAGTTAATGTGACTAAACAAAGATGTCGGGACAAAACGATAACTGACACTGGGAAAACGAAGTATGTTGCCGGAGCGGCGTATGCATTTATTGCTTCATATAGAAAACCCGAACGAAATTTCGTTCGGGTTTTCTAGTGGAAAAATTCTTTTATCTCTGCCTCTTCTATTTATCTTGTTCTAATTTACTCACAGGAACCAAATCATATCCTTCATGTTTCAGATTCTTTAAAATCAGCTCAAGTGTTTCTGGAGTTTTATTATTCAACTCATGAAGTAAAATAATAGAACCATCTTCTACTTGTGAAAGGATCTCCTGAGAGATTTCCAAAGCTTCTTTGTCCTTCCAACCTTCAGAATATATAGTCCAAGGAACCGCATCCAGTTGGTTTTTATAATCCAGCGGAGGTTCTTCACCAAACGGTAATCTGATCAGCCCTACCTCTTTGCCAGTCACTTGTTTGATTATTTTTTGTGTCGATTCAATTTGATTGTCGACTTGCTCAGAAGTCAATCTGTTTAACCGCGGGTGATTCCATGTATGGTTACCTATTTCATGACCGCGGTCTGCCACGTCACGTGCCACCTCTGGATAATAACTGACTCTTTTTCCAATCATGAAGAAAGTCGCTTTTGCTTCATATTTGTCTAAAAGATTAAGGATTTCTGCAGTCACTTTAGGGTGAGGTCCATCATCAAATGTGATAGCTGCCCGCTTCTTTCCATCCAAATCCCCATCGATGGAATCCTCAACGGTAACTGTTGAAGATGCAGATTCAGGAGTTGAAGATTTTGATTTCGCATTTGAAAGTTCCCCTATCGCTTCTGCATACTCCGAACGCATCATACTGGAAACCTCTTCAAGCTCTAGATTAATGCTGGATGGTAATCGCTTATCCTTATTAAAATAAATGACTAATCCTTCTCCAGATAGAGCGACATGTTTGTAGTTTTCAGGCTTTGGCTGTATTTTAACGGAATTCTCTACTGTTCCCTGTTCGACGTCTTTTTCAAGTTTTTCTATTGTGAGTTCAGACAGTCGATCCACGTAGTAAACATCATCCTTGAACAATTCACCAACTTCAAGACGTTTTCCGTTCTTTTTGTCAAAATTCATAATGGTTTGATCAGTAATCGGATTGTCCTTACCGATATCCATCGTTTCTTTGAATCTCACTACGAAAAATCGTTGGTTTTGGTGGAGAACCTCAAAGTCGATATGCAATTCATGCGACTCATTAGACTGTCCTTCTTGAATACTGTTATAACTTTCTTGTTTAAAGTATGTTTTTTGTTGATTCACATAGTCAACGATGGTTTGGTTCATTTGATTGTTGGGTGTCTGGGGATAATGTATAGTGATATGAAATTCATCATATTCTACGATGTCGGTTTCCATCGTTACCTTATAGACAGCAGACTCTGACGATGCAGTTTCTTCTGAATCTTTATTAGCACTTGCTATGAACGAACAGCCCGTTGATAGCAAAACGGTAAACAGTAACATATATAAAATAGGTTGCTTCATAAATTTTTTCCCTCTTTATCTTAAATTCACACAACCTATCGTAACATAAATGTAACAATGACTTAACGAAATAGTTATATTCAGTTTTTTCTGTCTATTAAACATGTGTACGGACGTCCCATAATTCCGGGAAAAAACGGTGGTCCAGAACTTTTTTCAAATAACCGACACCAGAGGATCCACCTGTCCCTTTTTTGTGTCCGATGATCCTTTCGACTGTCTTCATATGTCTGAAGCGCCACTGTTGCAGACTATCTTCTATATCTACTAACTTTTCCGCCAACTGGTATAACTCCCAATACTGATCGACATTTTTATAAACCTTAGCCCACGCCGCTTCAACAGAGGCATCATACTCATATGCTTGCGTATAATCACGTCCGATAAGATCAGGGTTTATATTAAAACCTGCTTCAGAGAGTTTTTCAATCGTAGCATCATAAATGCTCGGAGATTCAAAAGAATCCTCCAATTGTTTATGTAACTCAGGATTCTTTTTATAAATCTTCAATACATGAGGGGTCTTATAACCTAAAGCAAATTCAATCATTCGATATTGATAAGATTGGAAACCTGAGGCTTGGCCCAACTGGTCACGGAATTCCATATATTCTGCCGGCGTCAGAGTCGATAATACATCCCAAGCTTGAATGATTTGCTTTTGGATGCTAGAGACCCTTGCCAGCATTTTAAATGCTGGTTGGAGCTCATTCTGACGTATGGCATCAATGGCTGCATAAAGTTCGTGCAAAGTCAGCTTCATCCACAGTTCACTCACTTGGTGGATAATGATGAAAAGCATTTCATCATGATGGGAGGAGAGACGGTTTTGCGCTGCTAGCAACTCATCCAAATTCAAGTATTCCCCATAGGTCATCCGCTCCGCAAAATCCGTATGGACATTTTCGTTTTCTTTGTTATATCGATCACTCATACAGTCACTCCCTATTCTAATACGCCACGTTCTGGAATATTGTTAAATGTCATTGGCAGAAATTCGGTATGCACCGTTCCTTCGTACATAAGTATTGTACCAAACAAAGGATGTTCAACATGAACATGGACACGATAAGCGTCTTCGGCTTCATCATAGTGTTCATATAGCGCGGTTACAGGGCTCGGCAAGAATCGCTCACCTTTTAGATTCAGTGCCTTCGACTCCATATAAAGACCACCTGCTGCTGTTACATGCAGATCGAGTTCTGTTTGGAAGACTCCTGTTTTACCAAGACAGTCAACAATCTTCTGCTTTTCTTCGTCGAACCTCATCGCCGCATCGAAGCCACGGATGGAATAAGGGAAAAAGAAACGGCGAATCCAGCTGATCGTCTCACGTCCCTCTTCATCTGTATACACATAATTCTCTAAAGTGAATGGCACATCCTTGCCACGCTCAGCAAAAACGAGATGATCTCTTGCTCCTATTTGCAATAAAGGTCGTAACAGAGGATGAGTCCCTCTGATTTCTGTCATTCTTCCTTGACCTAAGATCATCAGGTTTTGCTTACTTGTCAGACCATACTTTTTTTGCATCTCTGGGTGAAGGCGGTGAAAATTGTCTCCTAATGCTTTGTGGTAAATCGATTTCATAGTTGGTCCCCTCCTTATTAAGCAACACATTTCACTTAGATTTCACGTTCATATTTTATTATTTCGTGAATATGATTTGATTTAGAAACCTATCTCATTCATGTAAGTATGTATGGGTATTATAGCACAAGTAACCGCTTTCCTTTTAGGGGTTGCAGATAAAAATAAGACCTGCCTGACCAGCAGGTCTATATCCACGCGTAGGTAATCCGTCAAAGAAAGAACGGAGCTGAACGCTTACACCACTTGCCGGAAGTGGACGGATCAGTACCCTGATTCTATTTCACATAACTTCTTCTGCATAGTCACTGATGGAATAACCTTTTTGTTGTTTCATAAGCCATCCTTGCTTTTCTAATTGATTGAAGAGTTTTTGGATGTGTTTTTCAGGCCAGTTGGATAGGAGTCCGAACCAACGTGTTTCATGTAAATGTAAGGTACGGAGTTTGTTCGTCGCTTTACCGGCAAGCATTTGTACTAAAGTGTGAGCAGGGTAATCCGAGCCATAATAATAAATCAGATCTAAAATTTGCTGGGTATAGGCATAAGTGAGTGGCCTCCCCTTCACCGTTATGATGATATCCTCATCCCCATACCGGACTTCTTCTAATTTACTTTTCAGCTCTTCTAGAACATGACTTGTGATCGGATAGACATGTTCCGGTACGACCTTTTTCCATTCTCGGAGCTCTTTGAACATTCGCACATCGTCCATGACCACTCTCGATAACCACAGCAATTCCGATTTACTGGATTGGTCCGGAATTTGGGTCCGGCTCATTTTATCGTACATATACAGCAGCGGATATAATTTGAGGTTTTCTTCTTTCCTTTGATAACGCTCAATCTGATGGATGACCTCAAGACTTTCTTCCAGTGTCTTACGAGCAGACGAAAGCTGTTTCTTCAATGCCTTCAACTGGACAAGTTGTTCTAAAAGCCGTTGATTCTTTCTGGCAATTTCATTGAATTGTTTTTCAATTGTCACCATCCGCTTCTCCGCACGCTCCACATCATACTCTTCCATGAAACTGACTTCATCTTCATCCACATGATAGAAAAGACAGAAATCACAAGATTCACAATAACAGCAAATGGAGCGGTGTTCGGAATCGAATTCAAGGATTTTTTGATGGGAACAGCTACTTTCTCTCCCTCTCAACCATTGTTCAGGTAAGGAACGGAATGGCCTCATGACGATTTCAACCCGGTGACGCCAGTAAGCGATATCTTCAGGGTAATTCAACACAGAAATCAGTGAAGACTGATTCATCCCCTCGACAGCATCAATCACTTTCCTTTTTTCATGAAATAGCTTTACAATCGGATGTGCATGAAATGCTATGGAGATTTTTTGAAGCCAGTATTCTCGCTCATGCTCACTGATATGTGATAAAAACAGATAGTCCTCAAGCACTTCTCCTACATGTTTACCTAGTTGCTCAGAAGAAAGCTGGGTAAAATCTGTTTCATATAAGAATTCTCTTTTCAAAGGCAGTCCATGTTCTTCAGACAAGGACCCCCATAAAAACAATTCTGGGCGCAACAAATGTGGATGAATGGTTTCTTCTTTTTGTAAAGAAACCGGCAGGACAGCTCTTCCCGATAACCCCAAATACGGGCGGATAGCAGAGACGTCAAGAGCTTTGTCTTTAATTTGATCCACGATGGCGTCGTTCAGCCTGGATAATAACCCCCGTTCGAATTTATGTCCGATTGATCGAATCTGCTTATTCTTCTTTCCAATCGGCGCAAGTACAATATACGGGTAACGTTGATCCTGGTAAGCAATCCTCTTCGGCAGTCCCATAATGATTCCCCTTTGGATAAGGATTTACTACTATTATAGAAAAAGTATTACAATGTACCAATAAATATAAGTAAAATGGGCGTCAAACCGTTAAAATTTCCACGGAATACCCAATGAACAACCCTGTTTCAATGATACCGGGTATAGCACTTAACTCGTCTTCCAGGCGATCACCTATATTCTTGAAACCCACATCCAGTATCACATTGCCTGCTTCAGTCAGGACAGGGCCATCTTTTGATTGAGCCATACGCAGACGAACATGCTCAACCGGAAATCGTGTTAACTTCGTCTCCACCAAATGGATGGCACGCGGGTCCACTTCTACAGGTACAGTGAATTTCTTTCCCAGTTGATGAACACGCTTGCTTTCATCTATTAAAATATACGTTTTAGATGAGCTCGCCATCACGAGTTTTTCTGCAAAAAGCGCCCCACCCCTTCCTTTAATTAAACGGTTGTTTTCATCTACCTCGTCTGCTCCATCGAAGCCCCAATCCGGCTGAACCGAAATAAGCGATGAAGTAGGCAGACCAAAATAGCTGCAGTTCATTTCCGCTTCCTTGGATGTTGGAATAGCGGTCACATTCATCCCTTCACTTCGGACCCTTTGTGTAATTTTTTCCAAAGCAAGGTATGAGGTCGATCCAGAACCAACTCCGATCACATCACCATTTTTGACATATCGACTGACCTCATCAGCCACCTTCTGTTTGGCTTTACGTTTTGAAATCTCACCTGACCATGTCGCCTGAACAGCTAAAGAATTTTTCCAATTCACGTCCATCACCTCTTCTTCTTTGGTATTCCCGAAAACAAAGAAATCCAAGCAACCGGAGATCAAGAAAATGAACAAATGAAAGCAGAGATTTTATAGCGGATTTTTTTGTCATTTTATATGATTGTTCACATAAATTGAATAGAGTATGTAGTTCTCAAATCAAAGAGGGGGATGGTATGAAAAAACTTTATTGGAAGCTGGTTATTTTTTACCTGATTCTCATCCTTGCTATGGTGTATGTCATGATGGTCCAATAAAAAACTCGACGAAAAGACGTCGAGAATGCCTAATTCACTAAATTATGTTTGAATGCATAAATGACCGCTTGAGTACGGTCAGAGACTTCCAATTTACCAAGAATATTACTTACATGGACCTTCACTGTTTTCAAGGCGATAAAGAGCTGTTCGGATATTTCCTGATTTGTTTTCCCTTCAGCCATCAGCAATAAAATTTCTTTTTCTCTACCCGTCAATTGATCATGTAAGTCTTCCACATGAGGGGAGCGCATTTTTGTCATGATTTTTCCTGTTACTTCAGGTTCTAAAATCGACTGACCCTCATGTGTAGAACGAATGGCCTTTGCAATTTCCTCAGCCTTGGACGTTTTCAACATATAACTTGTCGCTCCTGCTTCTAAGGCAGGATACACTTTTTCATCATCTAAGAAACTGGTTACAATAATGATTTTCGCTTCGGGCCATTGAGTTATGATTTGCTTTGTGGCTTCAATTCCGTCCATCCGCTCCATCACTAAATCCATAAGGATGATATCAGGGCGGTGTTCAAGAGCCATCCCAATCGCCGCTTCACCATCGTCAGCCTCTGCGATGACTTCAATATCTGGTTGTGCCGATAAGTAAGCGGAAACACCAATCCTGACCATCTCGTGGTCGTCCGCAAATAAAACTGTAATCAAGATCCTTCCCCTCCTTTTTTCCGATATGGAACTTTTACTTCCAATCGGGTGCCTTGACCTTTCAAACTGACGATTTTCAGGGTGCCCCCCACTTCAAAAGCTCTCTCCTGCATGTTCTGCAGCCCATAAGAGCTGGACTTTCCTTCTTCCACATCAAAACCGACCCCATCATCTACTACACGGAGAATGATGTTATGATCACGTTCAATCAACATGACATTTAAAGATGTAGCTTTCGCATGTCTCAATGTGTTGGATACAGACTCCTGGAGAATCCTGAAAAGTTGGTCTTCTATCCCTTTATCCAACGTCAGGTCTTCTATTGACCAATCAATATCCATGGGTACTTTTTGCGTAAGTTCGTAAAGAAGTTCTTCGACTCCTTCAGATAATGACTGATTTTTCAGCGCTACTGGCCGTAAGTGTAAAAGCAATGCTCTCATTTCCAACTGTGATTGATGAATCATTTTTTCCACCATCTGCATTTGCTTCTTTGTCGCCTGCCAATCTTGAGAAGGTGTCTCGTTTATTGCTGACATCATCATAGATGCTGCAAACAATTGTTGACTTACAGAATCATGAAGCTCTCGAGCAAGCCGGTTCCTTTCCTGGACAACTACCTCCTGCAAACTCTTCTCCCGGTCTTCTGCTCTCTCTGTAACCATACGTTGAGCAAGCTCGGTTTGTTTCGCCATTTTCTCTTCAACTTGTTGTATTTTATCCTCAATTTGCTTAATTTCATTCAAATCCGATCCTTCATACACCATCGGGTTACCTTTGGCTAATTCGCTTAACTGATGCTGGATGACGTGGAGCTGACGACGCCAAAACCAACCTTGCGCGATTCCGACTACAAACCCAGCCGTCACAGCTAAGACAAGAACTAAAAAACCAAACGGCAGGTCCAGGACACGGCGATTCCATAAATCAGACCACGAACCTACCGGAAAGGCGAAAAAAGTAATACCAAGTAATATAACCATGAACACGAGAAAGGTCAGGACTCCTGACAAAACTTGCTTCTGCCACACATTCATACTCGCTTCACCTCAAGATCTCCAGAAACCATCGATGTAATGATTTTCACCTTCGGCTTTACATGGCGGTAATCTTGCGTCTGATAAGACAGAACTTGGTTGAGTACTTTGTTTTTTCTGTATTGGAAAATGGACGCTCTTCCGATCAACGCGCTGTGATGGATGCTCACTTCTATTTCATAAGGAATGTAGATAGTCAGATTCCCAACAAGATGACGGATGGAAATAACTGCTTCATCATGCGGCAGCACGGTTTGACTCAAATCTACCACTCGATCCCCAAACCCTCCATGGATATTGATATCCTGCCATTCATAAGAATGATCGGGAGTCATTTGATCTCCGAAAATTTTTTGAGATAACAACGGCTCCTGATGCGGCATTTCTTGATGTTTATCAAGAATTTCAGGAGTGATGTGCTCCGGTTTTTCACGGGATTTAAAGTAATTACGAACGAACAGAAAAATGATCGCAACGAGAAGGAATCTGACTGCAATCATGCTGAATATAGTGAAAACCAAACTGATTAAACCGACCCAAAACAAAACTTTACGCCATAGAGGCGCATAGTTTTTCCAGCCAATGTACATCAATATCCCGGAGAAAAGCAACGAGAAAACAAGGCCGCCATTAAAGAAGACGATTTCTACGACAAGGAGAATCACCCCGATGATTAAAATCGTGTTGATCGTATCTGTTGTTAGTCTTTTAAGCATAAGGGTCATCCTCCTTTCCGTCTCTCTTGTGTATCATAAAAGGCGCAGAAATCTGCGCCTTTATCATATCACGATTTCTATTTAGCTGGTACTTCTTCTGTATTCTTCATACCATGTTCTAATTGTGCGATTTTACTATCGAATGTATTGTGGTAGTAGGCACTGTTCACCTTATACTCTAAATCTTCAATATACCTGTCGATTTCTGAGAACCTGGAATATGGCTTGTCCGAAGCATCCTCTATCACCTGATTCAAACGGTGATGAGCTCGTGCGATATTTTCACGCCCCATCAATTCCATACGCTTCAAGTGCATGTCCTTCAATTTATGCTTCATTTCTTCGTATTTTCTTTCTAGCGCCTCGAGCTGTTCAATACTTTCAACCCTTGATTCCTTCAAACGTTCAGCGCGGGCTTCATATTCTTGCTGCTCTTTAATTGCGAATTCATGCATAGTCGTTTCCCCAGCTTTTTCAGCAACCTCTGCCTGGCGTGTACGCTTGTCTGCCATATCCTGAGCTTTTTGGTATTCCCGTGTGAATTCATCCTTCAGACGATATTGACGTTCTACCAGCTTTCTTACTTTTTCTGTTTCCCTTTCGCTTTCTCTAAGATACTGATTCAACATCGCTACAGGGTTTTTCTGCTCCTTTTGATCCAATGCATCATGCAAATCTGCAGAAATCGAATCTTTCAAACGTGTAAATAAATTAGTCATTCAAAATCTCTCCTTCAGAAAATTATTTGTTCATTTCTGCCCACTGTTTTTCAAAATTCGTGAACGGGTCATCTGATTTGGAAACCGCTGCTTCTTTTTGGCTTGTCCAATTTTTATAAATCAGATAAAGTCCATAAGCAGCCACCAATCCAATTACTGCAAAAACATTAGACACAGCCACACTCAGAATGATCAATCCGGCGATTATCCAAGCGATCTTACCGGCTGTAGAATCTGTCTTCATAAATTGTTTGAACACAACATAGAGCAACCACACACTCACGCCTAGTAAAACCATTGGTCCAAGGTTCGCGAGCAATATACCAAGAGCTACCAGCCCTGCAATGAATAGCAAAAACTTTTTCATCTTTTCCCTCCTCGCTGTTTTCTTATATCTATCATATCGATAACAAGATTTTGTCGTAATGAGCCTGAGATATATTTTCACCTAAGACCAGAGGCTTAGAAGCTGGCAGGCCAGCTTTAAAACCCTGTAGAGAGCACGGGAATCTTAGGGAGGGGACAGAACCAAATATGTTGCCCTATGAGATTCTAGCTCCGCTATCCAAATCCATAGCAAAAAAAGGCCGCCCAGTGGAGGCCACCGAAAAACCCTTTTCAATCTAGGAAAGCTGTTAAAGTTTTACGAATCGCTTGTCGGTGGGTGTTTACCGGAGCGGCGTATGCATTTATTGCTTCATAAAGAAAACCCGAACGATTTTTCGTTCGGGTTTTCTAGTGGAAGTATTCTTTTATCCCAGCATCTTTCTTTTACTCAATTATTCGAAGCTCTTTTGGTGTTTTTGTTAATGTTTCATACCCATTCTCTGTAATGAGCACATCATCTTCAAGGCGCACCCCACCCACGGCAGGGTCATAAATACCCGGCTCAATTGTGTAGGTCATTCCTTCTTTCAATATGCCGTCATTCAAATGACTCATAGATGGGAATTCATGGACATTGATCCCTAGACCGTGGCCGATTCTGTGTGGAAATTTATCTCCATATCCGGCTTCAGTAATGACATCACGGGCTGTTTGGTCTAGATCACCAATACGTGTGCCCGGTTTACTGATAGCTAATGAAGCTTCCAGGGCTTCACGCACTTTTTCATAAATCTCTTGTTGTTCATCACTGATAGAGCGATAGGCGAAGGTTCGTGTGATATCTGAAGTATAACCTTTCCACACCACACCTAAATCGAACAATACGAAGTCCCCGGCTTTCAATTGGCGATCTCCCGGATTTCCGTGCGGTTGGCCAGATTTTTCTCCAAAGAGGACCATTGTTGAGAAAGACATTTCAGCAACGCCTTTCTTCTTAAGTTCATATTCAATAGCAGCTAGAACCTCCATTTCAGTGACGCCTTCCTGCAAGGCTTCTGTTCCTACTTTCACACCAAAATCGGCAAGTTCAGCTGCTTCTCTCATGATGCTGATTTCTTCAGAATCTTTTACAACGCGCATTTCATTTAACTGACCTTCGACATCTTTAATTTCAATGTTTTCGAAGAGGCTGAAGAACGATTCACTTCTCCCATATGAAAGGACTTGTTTTTCAATTCCAACCGTATGGATATCTGTCAAACCCTTTTGGTTCATCAGCTCTTTCATCATATCCCACGGGTTCTCATGGTCAGCATACCCAAGCACATCATACTTCCAACCTGTATCACGGATCTGCCCTTTTTCCATGCCCGGTAAAACAGCAATCGGATCGTCCTCCGGGAAAACAAGCAGCCCTAACAGTCTTTCGTGAGGATCTGTATGAAAGCCTGTCAAATAGAAAAAGTTTTCCGTAGAATTGATAAATGCTGCATCCACACTATTTTCCTTTAAATAATCAGTGAATTGATTTAATCTATGTTCCATCGAAAACACTCCTTTCAGTAAGTACATTATTCATCATATCTCAACATCCCCGGCAATCCAAATGACACAAAAGTATGACAAAGCCAAGTTATGATGAACGTTTTAAGACATTTTCCATTTTTGATTTTCATTTGTAAAAGCTTTCGATATAATGACGTAAGATGATAGAGGATTGAATGGAGGTTTAAGTAATGGATCGCACACGTTTTTTCGTCCGAGTGGCAGCCATTTATGCATTGGTCGGAGCCTTTATGGGATCCCATATGGCTGGGGGTGGAGGCTTACAATTAAGCGCTATCCACGCACATATTTTAGTTGTCGGCTGGCTTTCCCTCTTCGCTTTCGGCATTTACTATAAAGTCTTCAACATACCTAAAGATTCCAAACTGGCTAAGGCTCATGTATGGACATCTTTCTTCGGAGTCTTCGGCTTGACGGTGGGCATGTGGCTATATTACACACAGCCGATTGATGGTATGAGTGCTTTTAATACCGTTTTCTTTATTGTCGGCGGTACAATTTTGTTAGTCGCATTTGCGTTATTCGCTATCATGACCTTCCTATACGGAAAGTTCATATCAGAAGATGCCTAAAAGAGCAGGGCCTAAGCCCCGCTCTTTTTATATTTACCCCTTTTTTGAATTCTAACCCTTATTTACTTCAATTACGAAAAGATGAAGGGAAAGGAAATTGTGACCTCTTTCTCCATATACAGGTGAAATACCATTCACTCTTTCATGAAAAAATCATTATATTGGCAGCATGGACAAGGACCACGGCGCAGTCCCCCAAGCCCATAATAAACCGCCATTCTCTCATAATATTGGTTATTCCGGTGAAAACCGAATAAGTCTGTCATCTTTTTCATCAGCGTTTCCACGTCCGTCCGTATTGTTCGTAATAAAGTAAATTTCGCCTTCAATAACTTCTACATCTCTTATTCTTCCAAAGCGGTCAGTAATTATTTCAGGGTCCTCTCCTTGCTGAGAGATTCTTCTTAACGCTTCCCCTCTTAAAGTTGCTACATAGAGTTCTCCATCAAAAGCGCTGAGACCTGATGGCGCCCACGTACGATCTCCCGTTTGATAGAGTGGCGACATCATTCCCTCATTCTTTTCTTCACCAACAATCGTCGGCCACCCGTAATTCTTTCCCGCTTCGATTCTATTGATTTCATCATGATTATTCGGGCCATGCTCTGATGAAAACAAGTCACCTTCGCTATTCCAGGTAAGCCCCTGGGAATTACGGTGACCATAGCTGTATAGGAACGATCCTTGTACCGGATTATCTTCAGGTACTGTTCCATCTATATTCATCCGGAGAATTTTCCCTGCTAAACTCTCCCGCTTCTGACCCAGATTTTCCTCGGAAGCATCACCAGTAGTTATATAGAGTTTACCGTCAGGACCAATTTCAATACGCCCCCCATTATGATAAGGGGCACCTGGAATTCCCTCCAATAGTATTCCTTTCTCCTGCCATTTACCTTCTCCCTTTTCAATAAGTACAACCCTGTTTTTAATGACTCCCTCTTCCTGATACGTATGATAAATGATCGCCTGTTCCTCCCGTTCAGGGTTAAGGGTAAAACCAAGCAACCCGCCTTCTCCGTTTTGCAATATTTCTTTTTCCGTCTCGACTGCCAAGCGTTCTGGATCATCACCATTACTCCAGCAAACAATGTTACCTGGGCGTTCGGTAATGTAAAAGACGTTCTCGTCATGTTCTATATTCCAAGGAGTTTCTAAGTTACTTTCGACAGTTTGAAACCTTTCTCTCTTCAATTCCGCCTTTTCCTGCGAAGGCTCCTCTGAACATGAAACCAGCAACATGACCAATAGTAAATACCCTGCATATTTCACTCCTCACCACAGCTCCCTTCTTTCCTCTTATTTTAGCAAGTATAGTAGAAGGATTGAAAAGATAAGAAGGAACAAAGAGACTGATGATGTTCCGCCAAGATTCACAACTTCCTATTTCAATGCCGAAAGATTCCATCAAAGAAGAAGCCGAGCAGGACGATTTTATCGTTCAACTCGGCTTCTTTATTTCGATGAGACATTCAGGTTCTTACTCCTCCATGAGCTTTAGTATTCGTTTAATATTAACGGTGAATATCGCCACCGGCCCATGTCCCCTGTACACGCAGAGTAATTTTCTTTTATAAATTAAAGAAAATCAGATAGGCCATTATTGATTCCGCGATGAGCGTGCGGTGGCGACGCCTGCAGGAACAACACGACTCTCGGCAAGTATCAACCGAGAAGCGATTCATGATAAGCCACAACAAACTTTAACAGATCCTCTAGACTGTATAGGGTTTTTCAGTAGCCACGCAACCCAGCTGGTCTGCTTTTCATCATGCTGCCTGACGCAGTTGTGTTCGATGCAACACTGATTTTTCCAAACGATAAGCAAAGAAACCAGCACTAACTGCTAATACGGTATCTTTAATTAAAAATGGTATCATACTGGACCACGCTAACGTGAAACTTATCCCTTCACCACCGACCCAGAAATTCAGAGCGAAATAAAACCAGTTCACTCCTATGAAATAATTGATAATAAGTCCTGCAAAAGCCGCCCCGATATACATAGGTAATTGACGATTGGATTCAGCAAGCTTCCCTACTAAATAGGCTAAAACAATAAAAGATACAATGAATCCGAATGTAGGGGAAAACAACATGGATACCCCGCCTTTGAACCCAGCGAATATAGGAGCACCGATCAACCCAAGAGTGGTGTAGACGAGGAGTGAGAAAAAGCCCAATCGGCTTCCCAGCACAAGCCCTGCCAATATAGCGAAGAACGTTTGTAACGTTATCGGAACGCCCATGACCTGTAAAAATGGCATAAAAGCAGTAATGTTCGCTCCAACTGCCATCAGTGCTACGAAAAGAGCTCCCAAAGTAATATCATATGCAGAAAAACGAGAACGCTTCATAAGTATTTTCCTCCCAACGTTATATCTCATCTATTAAGATACGTGAACCGCCACCTAAATGTCAACTTAATTTAATTAAAGTTAACAAAAGGAACCTTCTTAAAAGAGGTAACTGCATCTTTTTGAGTTAGGCATCAAATAAAGAAGCCGAGTTGGACGCTTTTATCGTTCAACTCGGCTTCACTCTTTTTAAATGGGCCACTGTTGCTTCCACGAGGAGCGTTCGGTGGTGACGCCTGCGGGAACAGCGCGAGCCGAAGATCCACTTGGTCAAGGGATCTTCTTGACCAAGTTAGCTGAGGCCGTGCCCGCGGCAAGCATCCACCGACAAGCGAGTCGTGAGAAGCAACAACAAACTTTAACAGCTCCTCTGGATGGAGAAGGGTTTTTCAGTCGCCTTTCTTAAAAGGGTGTCCTTTTTTAGCATTACGGCTTATGGGAGAATGGTACCGCATATAGGAACTCAAGTCAGTAACAATCCCTTAATAGGTAATTGGTTGGTAAAAAATGGTGACAAATGAATGAATGTATAGTAATATATACTCAGTATAAAAGGAGGGGTATGATGATATCTCAAAAACGTATGATGGGACAATATGGAACCCCTCAAGAAACCGTCAACCACATGGTCCATACATTATTATCTTATTTACCAGCATCCATCGAACGCCCGAAAATCCTTGACCCCTCTACTGGTGATGGCATTTTCACTCTTACTCTTATAGCAGAAGGCATAGACCCGGGATTACTTTATGCCTATGATATAGATCCGACTGTATCTACACCACATTCAGATGTCAACTTTATGACTACTGATTTCCTCAAAGCGGACGTGTACGAGGAATTTGACGCAATAATAGGCAACCCTCCATACAAATCAAAAAGGCAAAGCGAATATTTCCTCGAAAACAATGAGTTCATTAAGAAACAATTCGGCTCAATCGGCGTACATAATTTATATTCCCTTTTTATTCATAAAGGCATACAGGCCTTAAAACCTGGAGGGATCCTTACTATGATTGTACAAGATTCCTTTTTGACAAATGTCTATTACAAAAACTTCCGTCACTACTTGCTGAGCCAAACCCAAATCAAAGAGATCGCCTTAGCACCAAGAAGGCTTTTTCATAAAGGGAAAGCGGATGTTCGCACAGCCATTCTCATCCTGAAAAAGAAGGAAGCAGGAGAAGACGAGAACGGATCTCTGATGAAATTGGTCGATCGGCTGGATAATCAGTTTTATGAGACGCCGTTAACGAAAAATGTGCAATATTTGAACCAGAAACACTTTGAATCTCTGCCAGGCTACAACTTCGCCATCAATGTACCATTTGAGATACTTCAACACTTTCAGATGCCTTACCAAAAATTTGGTGATGTCATAGAAGGTGGTACAGGGATATCAACTGGAAACGACAGGCATTTCCTTCGTAAATATGAGCAAATTGATAATTTTAAAGAGTGGATTCCTTTTTACAAAAATGGTGGAGTAAATGATGGATGGTATTATGCTCCGAAATACTACATACACAAAGATTGGCAAATCCAACAAGAAGGACACCCCAATTTCACCATAAGGAATTCAGCATTTTTTTACAGAAAAGGAATTACCTGCTCTTCCATGGGTGTTGGTTTTTCTGCCGCTTATCTTCCAAAAAACAGTCTTTTTGGTGTGAATGCAAACTTCTTTCCAGAAAATGAAGATGATTTATTCTATTTTTTAGGATTATTGAACAGCAAGCTAGCTACATATATGGTCAGAAAGGTCCTTAATCGTACTAACATGATAACATCAGGGTATATAAAGAAGCTCCCTTATGCAGCACCTTCTTCTATTAACAAGGAAATAGTAAGGGCTGCATCCCGTTCTCTTGTGAAAGAAAAAAAGCTGAACCCACACTTCAATACTGGACCTCTTCAACGAACAATTGATGAAGCTATTTATGATATATATGGCATTTCCAAAGAAAACCAGGGTCATGTGGAAGAGTTTTGTCAGGATATTTTAGAGAGAATTTAATCATTCTTTCTAAAATATCTCCCACCATTCGGCATAATATTTCCCAGGAAATCAATTCACCTTAATATTCGATAATTTCCCCAGTCTTCTGGGAGGAGCTGCATATACTTCCGGGATAGAAAACGGTCATCTACAAGCTGTATAGCACCGGAGTCATCCTCGGAACGTATTAATCTTCCACCTGCCTGAAGTACTTTATTCATACCTGGGAACACATACGAATAATCATAACCGCTTCTGCCTTTTTGATTGAAATAATCTTTAATCAGTTCTTTTTCAAAGCTTCTTGGTGCAAGCCCTATACCGACCACAGCCACACCGTTCAGACGATCTCCCCTTAAATCCACTCCTTCAGAGAAAATACCGCCTAAAACAGCAAAACCGATCAAGCGCCCTCCCTCAACAAATTGAGCCAGAAAATCTTCTCTCCTGTCTTCATTCATCCCTTTTTCCTGCATGACTGAATCCAAATCAGATGTGTTACGAAATTCATGATAGACCATCTCCATATAGTGATAGGAGGGAAAGAAAAATAAATGGTTTCCTGGATGTTCGACCGCTTGATGCTGGAGCCTTTCAACTAATTGGCGAGCTGTCTGTTCCCTAGACTTATACCGAGTGGAGAGCGGGGTGATCATCACATCTATTTGAGAGGCCTCATATGGTGATGGGAGTTGCAATATATAATCATCCTTCGTTCCTCCCAGCATCTCTTTGTAATAAGCGAAAGGAGATAATGTTGCAGAGAAAAAAACACTGGTACGAAAAGACTTTGTCGTTTGACGCAATACATGAGAAGGATCAAGACAAAATAACTTTAAGGTGAAGTCATCATTCACACTTTCTCCTATATAACGATAATGATCATCGACTAATTCAAGAATCTTAACAAAGTTCTGGGACTGGAAATACACATCGAGTAACGCCTCAGACTGCTCACCTACCGCTTCTTCCTGCAATACAGCTTCTGCTGCTGAAATGAATCTTTCAATGTTCTCTTCCAATTCTCCAGGAATATCATCAAGTTTCCTGTGTGACCCGCCACTCAAGTGAATTCGCTCCAGGTCTTTGACTATCGCGCTTGCACTTTTTAACAACTTCTCATTATCACTCCCCCATTCGTCAAGAATAGCTTGAAAAGAATGTTTATGAATGACAGCTGAATACATATCACGGGCTCTTTCAACCAGATTATGAGCCTCATCGACCAAGAGGGCAGTTTTTTTCTTCTTCTCAGGCAGAAGTCGCTTCAATGAAACTCTTGGGTCAAAAATATAATTATAATCTCCGATTACGACATCAACCACATCGGTCAAATCAAGAGAAAATTCAAATGGGCATACCCGATGCTTCCGTGCATATTCCTCTATGACAGAGCGAGTCATTTGTGTTTCATTAATGAGAATATCGATGATGGCTCCGTTTATACGATCGTAATATCCATCTGCAAACATACAGTATTCAGGCTGACAAATCGTTTCTTCTTGGAAACAAATTTTATCCTTAGCTGTTAAAGTAACAGACCTGAGTTGTAACCCGAGTTCTTTCATCTTCAACAATGCTTCTTCTGCCGTAGCCCGTGTGACCGTTTTGGCAGTCAAATAATATATACGCTCCGTCCCTTCTAACTGCAACGCCTTAATGGCTGGGAAGAGTGTAGAGATCGTCTTTCCTATCCCTGTAGGGGCTTGAGCGAATAAGTTTCTTTTTTCTTCGATGGTATGGTAAACGCTCCCCGCAAGTTTTCTTTGACCTTCCCGATAATTTGGAAAAGGGAAACCCAATTCAGGTATTGTCTTTTCCTTTTGCTCCCGGATATGTAGAAGAATCTTTGCATACGATGAATATACAGCAATCGTCTCATCCATAAA
The DNA here is from genome assembly GCF_052246715.1 of Halobacillus sp. H74. Classification (NCBI taxonomy): domain Bacteria; kingdom Bacillati; phylum Bacillota; class Bacilli; order Caryophanales; family Bacillaceae; genus Halobacillus; species Halobacillus sp. H74. The sequence continues at coordinate 244,983 of NZ_JBQQCI010000001.1, forward strand.
CACCGCCAGTTCTTTATGAGTAAACTTTTGTTGAAACCTTTTTTTCTCTTTCGTGTTTTTCTGAACATAAGTCAACTGAACCTCGATATGTTGAAGTTGCTGTTGGGTGGCGTACATGAAAGCATATCCTTTTGCTTGAGCCCAGTATACGGGATGGCTATGCTCATCAATTTCCTCAAGTTCTCGTGCAGTCGATTTTATTTCATCGATCACAACCCCTTCATCAGTCCGTAAGAGCCCATCACAACGCCCTTGAATATTCAAGGATATCCCATCTTGATCAAACTCGTATTGCAAAAATACCTCTTTTTCATCCTCCTCTTTATATTTCCCTTGCACTTCCTGATGTATCGCTGTGCCTTCAACTAAAGCTGTGTTTGATTGAAACCTTTCATCAATACTTCCTCCCCGATATACATATGAAACTAGCTCACGAACAGATATTGTGACACGTTTTTCCATTATTAACCTCCCGCATTTCGAATTTCAGCATATAACCCTCATCTTCCTGCATGCTTTTCCGTATGTCTATTGTATAATGTTAGTGATATAATTGTAGTTAAAACTTTTCTTTTCCCGCTTAACTATAACCCCCATATACTATAGTAGAGACACAATCAGGAGGAATTTCTTTGAGAAAATGGAGATGGGTGGCGTCCGTTTCACTCTCCTTGATCATCGCTTTCTTTATCATAGCAGCTTTTATATATACACCGGAGCAAGAGGACAAGAATCAAAACCAACCCCCAGCTACTGAAGAAGCAGCTGAAACGAATCAAACTGATCAGGAGCAGAATGAGCCAGCGGAAGACCCTCAAGAAGAAATGGACACAGAAGAGTCAGCAGATACATTAAGTGACGGCCTGCGCGATGTATTTACTAGCGTTATTGAAAGTGCCCGCCACTTTCTTGTTAAAGATGATATCCAAATTGTCGCTGTAGGTGATTCTCTAACCCAAGGTGTCGGAGATTCCACAGAGAATGGCGGCTATGTAGGAATTTTAGAAGAAACATTCAATAGCAATAAAGAAGCGGAAACCATAAACATTGCTAATTATGGTAAGCGCGGGAACCGCACAGATCAACTTCTTGAAAGATTGGAAAATGAAGAAATCAGCAACTCACTTAGAAGTGCGGACTTAGTTCTCCTCACCATTGGTGCCAATGATGTAATGAAAGTCGTTAAAAATAATTTCACAAGTTTGAATTACCAAGACTTTGTGCGCGAGCAAAAAGGCTATGAAGAACGACTTCATCTAATCATTCAAAAAGTGAGAGCGCTCAATCAGGACGCTCCTATTTATTTACTGGGTCTTTATAATCCTTTCGATAAATACTTCAATAATATACCAGAACTGGGGCAAATTATGGGTGACTGGAACGCCATCAGCAAACGAGTGATTGATAATTACGACAATGCAACCTTCATTCCCATCCGTGACCTTTTTGAAGGGTCTGAAGAAGAATTACTTTGGGAAGAAGATAACTTCCATCCAAATGAACGCGGATATAAACTAATGGCTGAACGCGTGTTAGAATATATAAGAGAAGACATCGAACAATAACACAGGTGGAATGAAATATGAAAAGATTTTTATTTAATAATAAATGGAGAACTTTGTTTTGGTTATTGGCGCTCGTCAATATGGGCGTCATTTTATGGTTGGTCGCTTTAGTTTTTCTTCCTAGTTCTTACACGATTGTAAATGTCGATCAGGAAAAGAAAAGCTCGGAAGCTGAATTCACTATTGTATCAACGAAAGAAAACATGGAACAGCTTGCTAATGAATATTTAGGAGAGCTCTCCACCCAAACTGTCTTCGATTATTCTATTTCATTAGATCGGAATGTAACCTTAGTTGGTAACATCCGGGCGTTTGAACAGGTTATACCCGTGAAACTCGAGTTAAATCCGAAGGTGCAGAAAAATGGGGACCTTATACTAGAACAAGAGCGTATTTCTTTGGGTCAACTCCCGCTTCCTAACAAGAAAGTATTAGAATTCGTCAAAGATAATTACAACTTACCCGAATGGGTCATGGTCAACCCCAACGATGAAAACATTTATGTAGCTGTTACCCAAATGGATACTGCGAGCAATTTCAATGTTAAAGTCGATCGCTTCAACTTGAATGCCAACCAGTTAGCATTTAAAATATCTGTACCAAGCGACTCCTTCCAATTCGCGCAAAGAATGGTAGAAGACAACTTTTAATCCGAAGACAATCCCACCATTCCTATAGGCTTTATGGATGATTGCTCTTCACTTTTTATGATAAAATCACAATTATCAGTCCCAAGAGAAGGAAGTGACACTAATGCGCGTCGTCGATAACATTTCTGATTTAATCGGTGATACCCCGCTAGTCAAATTAAATCGGGTAGCTCCAAAGGGTGGAGCTGACATATATATGAAGTTAGAGAAGTACAATCCGAGTGGCAGCGTTAAAGACCGGGCTGCTTTCAATATGATGGAACAAGCAGAGAAAGACGGACATTTAAAAGAAGGTTCAACTATTATTGAGCCAACCAGCGGCAACACCGGTATCGGTATTGCCATGAACGCTGCTGCAAAGGGATATCGTGCTATTCTTGTCATGCCCGATACAATGACTCAAGAACGAATTAATCTATTGAAGGCATATGGAGCGGAAATCATCCTTACCCCAGGTGACGAGAAAATGCCAGGAGCGATCGCCAAGGCCAAGGAGCTCGTCGACCAAATGGAAGGAAGTTTTATGCCGATGCAATTTGAAAATATGGCTAATCCTGACTCCCACCGATTTACTACAGCAGCTGAAATCAGTGAAGCTATGGATGAATTAGGCAAACCTTTAACAGCCTTCGTATCTACAGCTGGTACAGGCGGGACGATCACCGGGACAGGCGAGGAGTTGAAAAAGCGTTTCAATGATATGACGATCCATGTAGCTGAGCCTGCCGGTTCTGCTGTACTATCAGGTGGGAAACCAGGAAAACATAAGTTGGTCGGTACAAGCCCGGGCTTCATCCCAAGCATCCTTAACCAAGAGGTCTATGATGAAATTTTTCAAGTGACGGATGAAAATGCTTATGATATCACCCGTCGCCTTGCCCGAGAAGAAGGTTTGCTGCTTGGCACCTCAGCCGGGGCTGCATGCTGGGCTGCTATTCAAGTAGCAAAAACAAAACAACCAGGAGATGTAATCGTATGTATCGCTCCTGATACGGGCGAACGTTATCTATCCGGAGATCTCTTCCGCTACTAAAGGAAAGCGAGTTGTTTCCCAACCACCCCTTATTCTTATACAGTAACGAACCCCCATTATCTCATTACCGGGGCTTCCAGTATCCTGCACGTTTTGTGAGATAACTTTATTTTTCAACAAAAGGAGCCCGATTACTAATCGAGCTCCTTTTATAATCGATATAAGTCTCTGAATCTTAAATGCCAGCCTAAGTGATAAGAAAAAACTCGACAAAGGATGACTGCAATAAATAACATGTACGTTTGCCAGGCACTCCCGACATCGATGAATCCAAGACCTATTAACAAACCTGCCATCATTGCCCAAACGGCATAAATTTCCTGATGAAGGACCATCGGCCTGCGCTGTGCTAACACATCCCTTGTCACCCCTCCACCGACTCCTGTCAAAATGGCTGCAAAAATAATCCCACCCAAAGGAAAATCATTTGAGATAGCGAAAGAGGCACCTTGCAATGCAAAAGCAGATAAGCCGACTGCATCAGGATAGATATTCCACCGGTCCCATGTCATCACCCAGCTTTTCGGGAAGAAATAGACAATGGCAATTGTTCCTAAGGCTACGTAAAGCAAATACCCTTGTTCCCACACATGTACAACCGGAATATCAAGCGCTATATTCCGGATTATCCCTCCCGCGAATGGGGTAGCAATCCCAAGTATGAAAGTTCCGAATATATCATACCGTTCGTTCAGAGCTACGATAGCCCCACTGAACGCAAACGCACTCACAGCTAAAATATTCAATATATCCCATGTCATATTTCTCCCCCTCTCTAAATTCAACAATTCCATTTCTTAAATAATCAGACTGCATTATTATATCAGACCTTTCTTCATAAATTAGCAAAATTAATTAAATTACCATGCGGCTCCTCGATAAAAAAATGCATACATATTTTGAATAAGGCAATCCCCCAAGAACCTAACCTGAAGCAGAAGGAAGTTTTGACATCTCCTCTATCCCATTGTATAATTATCTTGAATTCAAGATAATTTGACTAGGAGGTATGTAAATGGAATTAAAAGGTATTCACCACGTATCTGCTATAACAGCTAACGCAAAAAATAATTATGATTTTTATACAAATGTTTTAGGAATGCGTTTAGTGAAAAAAACTGTGAACCAAGACGCCCCTTCTATGTATCATTTGTTTTATGCTGACGAAAAAGGTCGTCCCGGGACGGATTTGACATTTTTTGAAATAAATCGGGCTGGCCACACCTATCCAGGTTCAAGGAGCATTTCAACCACCTCTTTGCGAGTAAATAATGATGAAGCACTTGTATATTGGCAAGCTCGCCTTGAAGAATACGGTGTCGATCAGGATCCCCTCAAAGAGCGATTAGGGAGAAAAACATTATCTTTTCGCGACCCTGAAGGCCAACGTCTGATGATTGTTTCTGATGAACAGAATAGAGGAGTTGCAGCCGGGAAACCATGGGATAAATCCACCGTACCAACTGAAAGTGGAATTACTGGCCTCGGTCCTGTCCACCTTACTGTATCTGAAGCAGAGAAGACAGAAAATGTTCTTACAAACATTCTGGGATTCCGGAAAAAAGGAACATATGACCAATGGGTGGTTTATGAAACCGGTGAAGGGGGTTCAGGAGCTGAAGTACACCTTGAGGAACAACCGGGATTACAACCAGAAAAGCCTGGGCGTGGCAGTGTTCATCATGTGGCGTTCCGTGTGGATAATGAGCAGGAGTTAAAGAAATGGCAGGACATCATACAAGCGTCTGGTTTTCCAAACTCAGGAGTTGTCGATCGTTATTACTTTAAGTCCCTTTATTTCCGAGAGGCTAACCATATACTTTTCGAACTTGCTACGGATGGTCCAGGTTTCGCGACTGACGAAGATCTTGACCACCTTGGCGAAAGTCTTGCACTTCCTCCATTCTTGGAACATAAAAGAGAAGAAATCGAAAAAAACTTGGATCCCCTTTCTACGATTAATAGTGATTAAAAAAGATACGCCCTCAAAAGGGGCGTATCTTTTTTTATTCTTCTAATCGATTTTTCACCCAGTTGATAAGGCCACCCATTTGCATGATTTCTATTTGACGATCTGAAAGAGCATGTTCAAGTTTTAGTGTCTTATCCTTACCTTTGACTTCTACTTCCACCTGAGGTGATTGTTTGATTTTATCACGCAAGCCTTTGAAAACGAGCACATCCCCTTGTTCTAAATCCTTCAAATCTGATGGATCAACGAAGGTTAGAGGCAGGACTCCAAAGTTTGCAAGGTTCTGCCAGTGGATACGGGCAAAATCTTCTACAATTGCCACTTTCAAACCCAGATATTTTGGTGCCAGTGCTGCGTGCTCACGGCTCGATCCCTGACCATAGTTCGCTCCTGCTACTACCGCATGACCACCTTCACTTTTGATTTTCATCGCTCGATCATGATAGGTTTCATCAACGATTTCAAAGGTGAATTTACTGATTTCAGGAAGGTTACTGCGGTATGGAAGAACACGCGCACCTCCCGCTAATATTTCATCAGTTGAGATATCGTCACCCATTTTCAGCAATATAGGCAGTTCCATATCATTCGGCAATTCATCCATTTCTGGAATAGAAGCTACGTTCGGTCCTTTTACAAGCTCTACCTCTTTGGCTTCATTAAAAGGCAACGGCTTATCCAATAGCCTTGTATCTACAGTCGGTTGGTCCAACTCTTGCACAGACGGAAAATCAAAATCTGATTTTCTTGGGTCTGTTATTTTCCCTGTCAAAGCAGAAACGGCAGCTGTTTCAGGACTGCATAGGAACACACTATCCTCTTTAGTTCCTGAACGGCCAGGGAAGTTCCTAGGAGTGGTCCTCAAGCTGTTTCTACCAGTGGCAGGGGCTTGCCCCATACCGATACAACCATTACACCCTGCCTGGTGAAGTCGTGCGCCAGCTTGGAGGAAGTTCGCTATATGCCCTTCTTGAGAAAGATCGATCAACATCTGCCTTGAAGTCGGGTTCAAATCAAAAGAAACCCCATCAGCAATGTGTCGACCTTCAACGATTTTTGACACTATCGCAAAATCGCGATACCCAGGGTTCGCTGAAGAACCTACATATGATTGATAAATCGGTTCTCCTTCGAGTTCTTCCACAGGCACTACATTTCCTGGGCTTGAAGGCTTAGCTACCATTGGACCAATTTCAGAAAGGTTCAATTCATCATGGACATCGTAAGTTGCACCGTCGTCTGCTTTCAATTCAATCCATTCATCTTCACGCCCTTGAAGCTTCATAAACCTTTTCGTTTCTTCATCTGAAGGAAAAACGGTACCTGTTGCCCCAAGCTCTGCCCCCATATTGGCAATGACATGACGATCCATAGCGGTAAGGTTCTTCAACCCGGGACCGTAATATTCAAATACATGGTTGACGCCGCCTTTAACTCCATGTCTTTTCAGCATCTCTAAAATGGCATCTTTAGCACTGACCCAATCAGGAAGTTCACCTGTCACTTTCACGCCCCAAACTTTTGGCATTTTTACGTAGAAGGGCTCCCCTGCAATGGCCATAGCCACATCAATGCCACCCGCACCCATGGCAAGCATTCCCATACAACCGTTCGCACATGTATGGCTGTCCGACCCTAGTAATGTTTTACCGGGCTTGGCAAGCCGTTGCATGTGTACAGGGTGACTGACTCCATTTCCCGGGCGACTGAAATGTAAACCGAATCTTTTAGCAGCACTCTCCAAGAAAAGGTGATCATCAGGATTCTTGCTATCCTCCTGGATTAAGTTATGATCGACATATTGAGCGGAAGCTTCTGTTTTAGCACGATCGATCCCCATCGCTTCTAATTCCAACATTACCATTGTACCTGTTGCATCTTGCGTAAGTGTTTGATCAATTTTCAAACCGATTTCCGAACCAGGAGTCATCTCACCTTCTATAAGATGATCTTTAATTAATTTTTGTGTGACATTATAACTCACACTGATTCCTCCTTTACAATAAGTATATGATTGGTGTCCATCATGATGGCGATATTTTATGCCTATACCTTTTATACCCGTAATGTCGAAGTATTACTCATATCTTCCAGAACGTTTCCAACCTAACCAATAAAAAATAAGCGTAAATATGCTTATATCCTCCCATTTAAATGGAAATCTGTGAAAGTCATTATGTAAAAATCCCCTTTAAGGCAGAAATTCACCCCGACTTGGGAAACTAGTGAATATAGTTGAAATTTACTAATCGAACATGTATTCTAAAGTTAGATTTGAAAGAGAGAACACTCTGACAAATCACAGTTGATCAACTAGGTGTGTGGAAAATGGAATATGGTAAAGTACTTCGATTCCATCGAGTAAAGCAAGGGTTAACTCAAAATCAGTTAGCCGATGGAATAATCTCGCCAGCGTACTTATCGAAGATTGAGAATGATCAAACCGTTCCAGCGTTCGAGGTGCTTGAGTTACTTTACGAACGTCTTGGCCTCGATTTTCATGATTCTTCTTACAACCACCCTTCAAAAGAAAAATTGAAGGAATGGTATGAAACGATTGTTTTCAAACGTAAAGAAGAAGCAAGGAAATTGAAGGATGATCTCATTCAACAGAAAGATACGCTCAACAACCATCATTTGTATATTTTTTATGAATTGTTCCGCATTCGCCATCTGCTGTTAGAAAACGAGGTGGAGAAGGCTTACGAAGCATGGAAAAATATTAGAAGACATGAAGATACATTTGATGAAGAGATGGAGTACTACTTTCATTTAAGTTCTGGTTTAGTCAGCTATTACTTAGGTGATTATGAAGAGTCCTATCTAGAGTTGATGGAAGCAAAAAACTATAGCGTTTCCGTAAATCTAGAAGACTGGGAGCAAAGTGATTTATTTTACCTTTTGGCACTTAGCGCAAGTCAAGCGAATAACATTTCTGCTTCTATTTTTAATGCAGATCGAGCACTAACCATTTTTCAAAAGCAGTATAACTTGTTAAAAAGCGCCAATTGTCACATACTCTTAGGCATCAACTATGGACGACTTAAGAATTATGGAAAAGCACTTGAGAATTATCATTTAGTTAGTAAAATCGCAACACAAACTAACAACTATTATCATTTAGGTGTAATCTATCATAATATTGGTGTGATTGAATCTCGTCGCGGCCACTATGATACTGCTCTTATGAATTACAAGAAGAGCTTACCTTATAGGAAAAAAACTGCATCAGACCACGAGATTTTCGAGACCATTTATTGTTTAATATTTGAGACATATAAAACAGGTGAATATGATGATTGCAAGAAGTGGATAAGTGAAGGATACTCATACTTAGAATCATCACTTCATGATACCTCTACAGACGAAATTCACCTAAATGTTTATACAATGTTAATCAATAATGATAATAAAACAAGCCAATACTTGGAAGATGTTGCGATTCCTCGCTTTCAAGAAAGAAAGCAGGACAGATTCGTAATCCGATACTCTTTCATCGTAGCTGATCTCTTAGAAGCAGAAAGAAGCTATAAGAGATCTACCAAATACCTTAGGTTAGCAATTGATTTGTTAAATAAACATTCTAATTTAGGAGGGATTGTCCTATGAAAAAGTTAATCGCTATCATTGCTACACTAGGAATAGTTGCTTCATTATCTGCAGGTGTCACTTTTACAGACAGTGCGATGGATGAAACACACCCTAGACCACTAACTGTAGATCAAGTTTAATTTACGTGTTAATTTAGTTTTCATATAATTAGCACCTCCCCTAATCCTATACCTATACAAACTTTCGCCTCTACCTCTAATGGTAGAGGTCTTTTTTTGTGCAGATGATTCAGTACATATGACTCTTGCAATTATATGTACAAGTTAGGATATTATTTTACATTATCCAAACAAAAAACACGGCTTCGATTACAAAGCCGTGTTTGCTGACCAATCCGTTACTATTTATTTTCTTTACTCCAAGCACCATACCCACCTTGTAAGTTCAATACGTTCTTAAAGCCGTAAGCTTGAAGTAAGCTTGCCCCGATTGCAGATCTCATACCTGATTGACAATGGACTATAGGAGTACGATCAGAAGGTATTTTCTCTAAGCTGTCCTTCAGCTTTCCAAGCATTATATGCTGGGCGCCCTCAATATGGCCTTCTTCCCATTCAGTAGGATTCCTGACATCAATGATGACATATTCACGATTACTCCTATAACTTTCCTCTAACTCTTCAGCAGTTATACTTTTATATGTTTCCAAGCCTCCAAAACTCTTTAACTCAGAAACTTCGACATAACCAACTAAATCATCTAAGCCAATCGATTCTAAGGAGCCTTTTATGGCTGCAAGCTCTTTTTCGTCAGCTACCACTAAAATGTGTTGATTATATTCAACGATCCACCCTGCCCAATTGGTAAATGAGCGGTTGTAAGGGATATTAATGGTACCTTGTAAATGGCCACTAGCAAATTCGCTCGCATCCCTAGTATCCAAAATCACAAAATCGTTCGTGCGATAATGTTCAAGCTTATCTGCTGGTACTTTTTCTATCCTTCTTTCTTTATTTATTGACGGTCCTTCTTTATTCAACTTCTTCATCATGGCAAAGTATGTTGGTGGTTCCGGTTGACCATCTAACAACTCTGCAATGAACTCTGCTTCATTATTATGGCGTAAGGCCCAATTATTTTCTTTTTCATAACCGACCGTAGAGGATGGTACAGCCCCTAATGACTTACCACAAGCACTCCCTGCTCCGTGACCCGGCCACACTTGGGCAAAATCAGGGAGACTTTTAAACCTCTTTATGGACTGGAACATTTCCTTAGCCCCATCCTTTGCTGTTCCTTCTGCACCTGCAGATTTTTCTAATAGATCAGGGCGCCCAACATCACCGACAAATACGAAATCTCCAGTGAAGACACCCATAGGAACATCTGAACCTCCAACTTCATCTGTCAGCAAAAATGAGAGACTTTCAGGGGTATGACCAGGAGTGTGCATGACCTCCAAACATACAAATCCAACATGGATGTCATCACCATCTTTAACAAGCTGATGGTCTACTTCTTCCAAGTACTGGTACTTCCAATCATCCCCTCCCTCATCCGAAAGGTAAAGTTTCACATTCTTTTTGTTTGCTAATTCACGTGCACCTGAAAGGAAGTCTGCATGAATATGCGTTTCGGCCGCCTGCGTTATTGTGAGACCTTCCTTTTCAGCTGTTTCCAAATATGGGCTGAGATCTCTTCCCGGATCAATGACTATTGCATCACCGGTCTTTTGACAAGCGACCATATAAGACATCTGTGCTAAATGATCATCAAAAAAAGACTTAAAAAACATCAAAATACCTCCAATATCATTGCTATATGTATTATACCCGCATCCGTATATTAAAAACATTTAAATCGCCCTATATCCTCTTCCATGTTATCACTTCATACTCCTTTTTCCTTATGTTTTTCCATTGTGGTAGTGAGTAAATATTGATAGGGCTGTTCAATATTGCATCTATAATTCAGAATACTGAAATTCAATATGTAGACCAGGAATCTCTAGTCATACAATGTAGGAACTTTTAAGGATTATAAAAAAGCAGTGCGCTGGCAAAACGCACTACTTCTCTTCAAAATATTTTGCAAATGTATCGTAGGGATTTTTTTCTTTAAGCGAAGTTAGAATGAGTTTATTATTGCAGAATTCATTAATTTCCACCGCATCAATTTCTTCATAATTCATGCCTTCAATTTTCGACTCAATCATAAATTTGATTTCGTTCATTCGCCCTAATGTTTTACGGCTTTTCGTTTTTGTATAAACAATTTCATCTGCTGCCCCCAGCATGTAATCAGCAATTTCCTGATCAACTTCCAATAGTTGAAAAAGTTGCTGAAGAGAACCTTTTATCACACTATCCAGATGTTCAAACTGTTGCTTCCGTAAACCGAATAACGTAAGATTCAAGCCGGTTTCATTATTAATCAAAAGCAAGCATTTTCTACGGTTGAGGGTGATAATATTCGCATGCCATTGATGGATTTCAGGGACATTATTATATTCTTCGACATCCTCTATAGGTTTTCTCAATTCATTTTGCAGCTTTTTAGTAGCTCCAATTACGAACATTCTTTTCACCCCATTACTTTTTATTCTACTTCTATTTTAACGTTTTACTAAAAAAAAACAAAGGAGAACCCAGAATGCGGTTCTCCTTTGTTTCAGACCTTTGTACGCCGGGCGAAATCAACGAATTGAAATTTATCCGGCCTATGCCTGGATTCAGTAAATTGGAAAACTGTCGTATCAGAAAGATAGACGTAGCTTCTTATGACGACCACTTGAGAGTGACCATTCAAGTCTAAGAACTCCAAATCTTCTTCGGTAATCGGCTCAATGACAATTTCCTTTTTAGCAAAGCTTATTTCTAAACCAAGAACTTTCTCAATATAGTCATACAACGATTGCTCAGCAATTTCTTTCGTCAAATCAGGGATCAGGTCTTCTCGGAGATAATCTTTATCCAAAATAATCCTTTCACCGCTGATTTCTCTCGACCGCACTACTCTCCACAACCTAGAGGTTTGGTTGCAGTTCAATTGCTTAGCAACTTCTCCTTTTCCCTTGACTAGCGTCAGCTCATGCACGTGAGTTTGAAAATTCTGTCCCATTTTAATGGCCAACTCTTTGAAACTTGTCAGTCCTGAAACAGGAAATTCAAATTTGTTTTGATCTAACACTACTGAACCTTTCCCACGCACTTTTTGGATATAACCATTCTGAGAAAGCAGGCTCAATGCTTTCCGGATTGTTTCCCGTGATGTGCTATATTGCGCGCTTAAATCATGTTCAGAAGGTAGAGTTTCACCAGCAGAAAAATCGCCCTGCTGAATCGATTGTACGAGTTTGTTATAAATTTCGACATACTTATTTTTCATCGTCCATCACCTTACTCAGTATATCAGTGACTTTGAATATGATAAACCACAGACTCGTATGGACGCAGACTCACATTTTTATAGTCCCCTGTGGAGTCACTGTAATTACTCAGTAAGATTCCTGCTTTCCCTTCAATTATAGTATCTGCTGGCAATTTGAAAGAGGTATCCTCACCATAAAAATTATTAACGACTAACAATTGCTCACCATTCCATTCACGTAAATATGCAAAGACTCTCTCATGATCCGGTGTCAACAATCGGTAGTCTCCATGTGTGATGATGTCGTGTGATTTTCTCAGTTCAATCAGCTTTTGGTAATGCTTGAAAACCGAGTTCTCATTATTCTTTACGACTTCTGCATTGATGTCTTTATAGTTGTCAGCAACATCGATCCAGGGAGTACCGCTTGTAAAGCCTGCGTGCTCTCCCTTATTCCATTGGACAGGGGTACGCGAATTATCCCGTGATTTTTGCTTCAGTATCTCCAGGATTTCTTCTTCACTTACCCCTTCTGCTTTAAACTCTTCATACATATTCAAAGATTCTACATCGCGATAATGGTGGATGCTTTCAAAGTCGGGGTTCGTCATCCCGATTTCTTCCCCCTGGTAAATATAAGGAGTCCCTTGCATCATATGGATCGTAGTCGCGAGCATTTTCCCTGATTCTACGGGGTAGTGTACGTCATCGCCAAACCGGGAAAGAACTCTCGGTTGATCATGATTACACCAGAATAAAGCATTCCATCCGTTCCCTTTATTCATTTCCCGCTGCCATTGGGAAAGAATGCCTTTCAATTGATGGAAATCGAAGTCAGCGACAGTCCACTTATTCCCATTTGGGTAATCGACTTTCAAATGATGAAAGTTGAAAGTCATGCTCAACTCATCTCGATCAGGAGCTGTGTACTTCACACAGTGATCGATGGTCGTGGAAGACATTTCTCCTACAGTCATCAAATCATAAGGTTTAAATACAGCCAGGTTCATTTCCTGCATATACTCGTGGACTCTTGGCCCATCTGTGTAAAATTTACGTCCGTCTCCTGGTGCGACACTTCCATCGTCATTCGGGAACTTTTGATTTTTAGAAATGAGGTTGATGACATCCAGCCGGAACCCGTCAACTCCTTTAATCGCCCAAAAGCGCATCATTTCATAAATATCTTCACGGACTTTTTTATTTTCCCAATTTAAATCTGCTTGGGTGACATCGAATAGGTGCAAGTAATATTGCCCCGTAATATCATCGTATTTCCAAGCGCTCCCCCCAAATTTTGACTTCCAGTTCGTAGGTTCCTCTCCATTGACAGGGTCCCGCCAAATGTAATAGTCACGATAGGGGTTATCCTTGGATTTCCGAGATTCCTGAAACCACTTATGATCTGTCGAAGTGTGATTGACCACGATATCCATGATTAATTTCATTCCACGTTCATGAGTTTCCTTTAATAAACGTTCAAAGTCCTCCATGGTGCCATACTCATCATGAATGTCATAGTAATCACTAATATCATACCCATTGTCGTTCTGTGGGGACTTGTACATCGGGGTCAGCCATAGAACATCAACCCCGAGTTCATTCAAATAGTCCAGCTTTTCGATGATACCCTGGATATCACCGACTCCACTTCCGGTCGTATCATTAAAGCTTTTCGGATAGATCTGATAAACGACAGCTTTTTTCCACCAAGGTTGTTCAATCATTGTAGTAGCACCACCGTTTCAAGTAATTATACGTCTTTTTTGCGCTTTGCATAAAGGTAGGTTCCGACAGATGGCAGGATGATGACAATGGCCATGCCGATGATGAAATCTAACCAGTAATCCGTGACAATAGAGAAAATCCCGGGTACGCCCCCGACACCAATGGAATTAGCCAATACACCTTGAGCAGAAATGTATAGCCCTGCAATGGCAGACGAACTGATTGCGATTATAAACGGATATTTAAAACGAAGGTTTACACCGAACAAGGCCGGCTCTGTAATCCCTAACCACGCTGAAATACCAGAGGACAATCCCAAACCTTTTAATTTGTCATCTTTAGAAGCAGCCCAGATTGCAAACGCCGCTGAACCTTGGGCGATGTTGGACAAAGCAAGCATTGGCCATAAGAAGGTCGTACCAGTACTACCGACCAGTTGAATATCTACAGCGAGGAAAGTATGGTGCATACCTGTAATAACCAGCACACCATAAAGGCCACCATAAATCAGACCACCTAGCCATGCGAACATATCGAATGTAGCGACAAGACCATCTGTAATCCAGTTACCAATGGCGAATGTGACAGGACCGATTATGATGAAGGTCAAGAAACCAGTTACCAGCAAAGCTATTGGTCCTACAAATAAGAGTTGAATACTATCCGGAATACGCTTGCGTAAAAACAGTTCGATTTTCGTCAATAAGTATGATGCAACCAGAACAGGTAACACTTGTCCTTGATAACCGATCTTCTCAACTGTCATACCGAATAAATCCCATGTCGGCACGGTTCCTTCTTTAACAGCTTCACCATAAGACCATGCATTCAACAAGTCAGGGTGAACAAGAACTAAACCAATAACAATACCCAGTATCGGGCTGCCACCGAATTTTTTAACGGCCGACCACCCTATGAGACCAGGTAAGAATACGAAGGCGGTGTTCGCGATGATGATAATCATATTAGCTATCCCTGACCATTGCGGATACACATCAATGATGGATTGGTCATCCCAGAAAATACCGGTCGCTGTAAGGATATTATTAATCCCTAATAAGAGACCAGCCGTTACAATCGCAGGTAAAATCGGTATAAAGATGTCAGCTAATGTTTTGATGGCACGTTGTAGTGGATTCATTTTTTGTTTGGAAGCTTCTTTCACTTCCTCTTTTGATGATTCGCCGACTCCAGCCAGGTCGACGAGTTCCTTATAAACTTTATCGACAGTACCTTGACCTACGACGATTTGAAATTGACCATTAGTAGAAAATGCGCCTTTTACGGCATCAATATTATTCAACTTTTCCTGATCAACAATTCCTTCATCGTGCAATGCTAATCGAAGTCGAGTGACACAATGTGTCGCAGCAGACAAGTTTTCCTTTCCACCGATAGCTTCTAATATTTGCTCGGCTTGCTTTCTGTGATTCATTTCCATACCTCCCTGGGTGATTTAGTTTTATTCACAGTCATCATCGGGACTGTACCTTAACCAATTACAGATGCTCCAGTGACTCGCTTGCATTTCAAAGGCATCACTATTCGTTAAGATGACCTGGCTTTTCATTTCCAAATCCAAAAACACTTCCTGCTTAACCGCTTACATAACAAACTACTTGTATATACATGAACTAATTTAGATTATAATCTGTATATACAAGTTTTGCAACCGTTATCATTTTGTTAATATAGTTGGAATTCCCTTCCCTCTCAATTAAAAACGCAATAAGTGACAAACGATAAAAACTAAATCGGTAATATAAGCAAAAAGGTTTGAGCGCAGACGAGGTTATGATATATATTTAGAGTGTCGAAATATATAGGAAGAAGGGATTTTTATCCTGGACAATGAAATACAATCCAGAAAAAATTTATGGATCATGTGGTTTGCTAACTTCTTCATAGCAGGGAGCATAACTATGGTTTTACCTTTTATTTCTCTCTATATAGAAGAGCTTGGCAACTTCTCAGATGAGTTCGTCCAAACATGGTCAGGGTGGGTTTTCGGAATTACGTTCGTTTCTGCCTTCATCTGTTCTCCTGTATGGGGGAAAATCGGGGATAAGTACGGCAGGAAAAAAATCCTCATCATTTCAGCTGCAGGACTCGCCTTATCTGTACTTCTGATGGGGTTCGTAACGACTGTATGGCAATTATTCATACTCCGGTTATTCATGGGAGTTTTCACCGGTTTCATTCCCATGTCCCAGGCACTCATCTCTACCCAAACGCCGAAAAATATCGCTGGACAGGTTTTGGGGACTTTACAAACAGGGAGCATCACTGGAAGTCTGCTAGGGCCGATGCTGGGAGGTTGGATTGCCGATTCGATCGGATATGCGATCACTTTTCAATTCGTTTCCATCACTATTTGTTTATCTGCCATCATCGTTTATTATGGTATTCAAGAACAACGAATTGAAAATGATAATGTTGACGAAAAAGCGAGTTACCAAACAAAAGAAGTTCTCTCACATATAATCAAACACCCAGTCCTGCTGATGGTGATGATAGTTTCCTTATTTGTACAAATCGCTCACTTCAGTATCCAGCCGATTTTATCCTTGTTTGTAGGAGAGTTACATGGGGCGGAAAACCTTGCCTTATTCTCCGGAATCGCTTTTTCAGCTGCGGGTCTTGGTAATTTGATGATGGCAAAACGCTGGGGAAGAATTGCTGATAAATTAGGCTATATTAAAATTCTAGTTTTCTTACTTTTTATGGCAGGGCTGGTTTATTTCCCTGCTGCCTTCGTTACGAATATATGGCAACTGGTCTTCTTACGCTTTTTACTTGGAGTATCTATTGGAGGAATCATCCCCGTACGGACTGCTTATATCAGACAGGAAGCACCTATTGCTATGCAAGGAGAAGTTCTGGGATATAATACCAGCATTCGTTTTCTCGGCAACATTATCGGCCCTGCGATGGGCGGTATGATTGCTGGCGCATATGGCTTTTCTATGGTCTTTTTTGTCACCAGTGGTCTCTTATTTCTTTGCGGAGGATTGATGTTGATCACTATGCAGAAAAACGAACCTGCCGCCAAACAAGTTCCCAGCTATTAATGAATAATTCCTCCCTTTTCTGTTAAAATATGTGTAAAGACCATCTGGAGGAATCTTATGAAACGTGCCTTGATTATTATTGATTACACAAATGATTTTGTTTCTGAAAACGGTGCATTAACATGCGGTCTACCTGCACAAGCGCTTGAGGGGTATGTAACCAGCCTCACTGAGCAATTTTTAAAAAGCGAAGATTTTGTCGTTTTCGGTGTCGACGCGCACCAAGAAGGAGATCCATTCCATCCAGAAACCGATTTGTTCCCTCCCCACAACATTAGAGGGACAGAGGGGCGTAAGCTCTTTGGTTCCCTGCAGAGTCTTTACGAAGAATACCAAATGAAGTCCAATTTATCTTACATGGATAAAACGCGATACAGCGCTTTTGCAGGTACTGACTTGGATTTGATGCTCAGACAAAGAAGGATTACCGACCTCCACATTGCCGGAGTCTGCACAGATATCTGTGTTCTTCATACTGCGGTGGATGCTTATAACCTTGGCTATAAGCTCACTATTCATCGTGATGGAGTTGCAAGTTTCAACCCTACCGGTCATGATTGGGCAATTTCTCACTTTGAGAATTCACTCGGAGCTACTGTGTTATAGGCTGTTTTTATTCATGCAGGAAAATCACTTTAATAGAAACCCACAAAGGCCTCCCTTTATTGACTCAATGAAGGGAGGCTTTTTACATTGCCAAATTTTTCAGCCATTTTTCTATCATGGAAAGTTGTGGTATAGTATTTCGGGTGTCTAACGAATAATTCCTTTGAATAAGGAGGGGGACTTATATGAAATCTATGTCTCGTCCTTCAAATGAACACTTTCGAACGGTGTTCATCTTGAGCGCATCAATTTTGATTGTTGTTATGAATACGACGATGTTCAATATCGCTTTACCAAATATATTAAGTGAATTCTCCTTACAACCTTCTGAGGGAGCCTGGATAGTGTCAGGTTACTCGATTGTTTTGGCAATTTTCACAATCACTTTTACTAGATTATCAGACTATCTCCCAATTCGAACTTTGTTAACCATCGGGATTTCAATTTTCAGCTTATCGTCATTTATCGGTTTCTTTGCCGACAGCTACCTATGGCTGCTCATTTCCCGCTTATGCCAAGCTGCAGGGGCAGCGTCGATCCCAGGCCTGTCTATGGTTTTCGCCGGGAGGTACATTCCTATGACCAGACGTGGGAGTGCTTATGCTCTTATTGCCTCTGCGACATCTCTGGGATTCGGGCTAGGACCTGTCGTGGGTGGATTGATTACAGATTATTTGAATTGGAACTTTTTATTCATCGTGACCTTCATGGTATTCGGCGTCCTCCCTGTTCTGTATAAGTTTATGCCTTTAGAACAAGCAGAACGTGGAAGCTTCGATGTCATTGGAGCAATATTATCCGGTACGAGTGCTACTTTGTTTCTTTTATATATTTCAACATTCACACATTTTTACTTGCTCGGGGGCTTGTTATCTGCTGCTTTATTATGGTGGCGGATAAACAGAACAAAAGCACCTTTCATTCAACCCGAACTAGTGTTGAATAGCCATTACCGCAGAATAGTGTTCATGAGTTATATCGGTTTCACTCTCCACTTTGCGATACTTTTTTTGATGCCGATTATGCTTGAACAAGTATACGGACGCGGAGCGGCAGCCATTGGTTTCATTATTTTCCCAGGTGCCATCCTATCTGCTGTCGCCGCTATTTACGTCGGACGGTTGATCGATTCATATGGAAATATCAAAGTGCTGCTCTTATCCCAGATTTTATTGATGATCTCTGCATTGGTTTTTTTCTTCTTAGCCGGAGTCAATCCTTATATGATCATGGTCGCTTATATGTTCACAAGTTTTGGTTTTTCCAGCCTATCTTCCAGTTCTACAAATGAAATCTCAAAAATCTTGCCGAATAATCAAATCGGTGCTGGGATAGGATTAAAACAACAAACCCACTTTATAGGGAGCGCTACCGGTTCTGTGCTTGCCGGTATTTTGCTGGAAATAAGTTCACAGCCCTACACAGCAGTAAATTTCAAGCTTCCCTTCGGTACTTTAATTATTTTGATGGTTGCATCATGGACGACTCTTTTCATTTACTCACGAAAGATTAAACACCTAGCAGATGTTCAAAAAAATGACATTTGATTTTTCTTGTAAAATTAAATATGATGAACTATGGACATTTCTGTTATAAATAACTGATATAGATATAAATATAGGAGGAATCACTTATGAGCTCAAATGATTATCGAGTTCTGTTGTATTATAAGTATACCGACCTTCCTGATTATGAAGAATATTGCACTAACCACTTAGAATTCTGTAAAAGCCTTGGCTTGAAAGGAAGAATCATCGTTTCTCACGAAGGGATTAACGGAACTGTTTCAGGTACAGTTGAGCAAGTTGAAGAATATATGGAATATGTACGTTCTGATAAGCGTTTTGCTGATATCCACTTCAAGATCGACGAACATGAGGGCCATGCTTTTAAGAAAATGCATTGCCGAGTCAAACCTGAACTTGTAAACTGGAGTATTGAAAACGACGATATTGATCCGAAAAGTTTCGGTGGAAAGCACTTGAAGCCTAAAGAGTTCAATGAACTGTTAAAAGATGATGACACGATCGTCATTGATGGACGTAACGAATATGAATATAGGATCGGACACTTCCGTAATGCTATTCAACCTGCTGTGAACCATTCACGTGAATTTCCTGAGTGGGTTGCTGAAAATGCCGACCAATGGAAAGACAAAAAGGTTCTGACCTATTGCACAGGAGGAATCCGTTGCGAGAAATTGACAGGGATCCTGAAGAAAAATGGTGTCGAAGATGTCTACCAGCTTGAGGGCGGCATCACAACTTATGGGAAAGACCCCGAAGTTAAAGGCGAACTTTTCGATGGTAAAATGTACGTATTCGATGAACGTATCGCAGTTCCGGTCAACCAGGTTGAAGAGAAAGTGATTGCTCAATGCGAGCATTGTGGCAAACCGGAAGACCGCATGATCAACTGCAGCAACCCAGTATGCAATCGTCAATATGTATGTTGCAGAGAATGCGAAGAATCACACCATGCCGCATGTACAGCAGAATGTAAAGAGCATCCTGAGAACCGTTGGGATGTCGAACGTAAAAAACAAATTGATAAATACGACAAAGTTAATGGATAAACCTTCCCCCCTTTCTATAGGAAAGGGGGCTATTTTTGATGCTCAATATGTAAGAAGCCTTCCACACCTACAAGGTGTTGATCTTTCAAATAAATGCCTCCCCCTTCAGCTATCCCGTAACCTTTATGAATTCCAGTTCGCTTGAGTGCCGCTTCTAAATTTTTATGTTCGTTCCATTCTAAAAAATGTGCAGAAATAACCACACCCTTTAAAAGCCCTATTCCCGTCCTCACCACTTGAATCCTCTCTGGATGATCCTCAGGAGAAATCACACAATATTCTGGTAGAATTAGCGCCCCCGCAGAAAAACCGGCTATTGGCTGTCCCTGCTGAAATTTATCCTGTAAAATATTTGCCAAATCTGTTTCGATGATGTAATCGTGATAAGCCAACGTGTCTCCACCGCCAATTATTACTCCTCCGCTTTCTCTTAAACGGTTGAGCTCCTGTTCACTATAGTGAGGTTTTAACGGAAAATGGTCAGCTTCTACTTTCATTCCACTGGTGTATTTAGGCAAATAATCGACGGATCCTTCCCTTTCTATATACAGTACTGTAACCGCAGGCTGCTCCAGAGCATTCTCAAATTTTGAGGCGAGCTGTGGAGTAAATGGCGGACTAGATCCGAACAAAAACAAATGTGTGCTGCTTTCCATACTCGATCCTCCCCTTATAATAAAGCTATTTTAAGTATAGATGGATATTTCCAGTGCTGGATTATTCGATAAAATGGCAGTTATCTTGCAGACCTGATTTCGAGATTTTTGTGGGAATTAAGGGGCTTCGGGGAAGAGGTCTCTTTCCTGCGAGGGAACTGGCAAGCTTCCTCGGTCGTTGACACTCACTACGGGGTCTCACCTAGATCCTTCTCCCGCGGGAGATTTCCCCTTCCCCTACGACCCTAGCGATATTAGTTTCTCGAAATCACTAGAGGGAGAACCTCCCCTTGGGTGGACAAATCATACTTTAGTGCGCTGGGAAAACGGTGAGACTCCTGTGGGGTGAACATGATCGGTGAGATTCCGAAAGGCGAAGCCTGAGGAAGCTCAGCACATGCCCACGGAAAGTGTTCAAATGCGGAATCGCCCTGGTAGACACGACTGGCATAAGCAGAACATCAAAGGAATGTGCTTTTTCATTCCATTAATGTTCTGCTTATGACGCGAGTGTCTGGGCGGTGGAGCTGGATGATCCGTTTTCCCATCCACCATCTCCTCATACGAAAGTCTCGAAACTGAGCATTCAAGATATGGGAGGTTTCATTGAAGAATGCCAGCTTTGTGGATTAGAATGTTTAAGGGATTACTTTATTCATGTGTTCTGTGGGCAGCATGATAAGTCGAACCAATCCCGCGATCGAATGATATCGCATAGCGGATTGCACTCGTCACGAAAGACTTCGCACGATGTATCGCTTCCTCCACAGAGCTTCCTTTTGCCAGTTCAGCTGCAATGGCTGCTGAGTAAGTACATCCTGCACCACTCGTATGGATGGTAGCGACACGTTCAGATTCCAATTCAACAATGCTATTCCCATCGTAAAGAATATCGACAGCAGGGTAGTCGTCCAGTGCCCCTCCTTTCACTAATATATACGAAGGACCTAAATGATATAAATCCCTGGCCACTGCTTTCATGTCCTCTGGGGTTTCAGGCACGGGACAGTCTAATATGCGGGCTGCTTCATGCAAATTAGGGGTGATGACCGTCGCGAGAGGCATCAAGTCCCTCTTCAAACTCTCAATAGCTTCATCACGGAGCAGTTGAGAGCCCATTTTCCCGATCATTACAGGGTCTACCACTACGTGAGGTACTTCTGACTCCTGAATAAGAGATGCTATACGTTCGATGATATCTTTAGTGAAAAGCATACCCGTCTTTAAAGCGTCTACACCCACATGCTCCAGTGAAGCGTATACTTGAGCCTCGATCGACTCGATCGGTTGTGTGAAAATACCCTGTCCTGTCTTACTATTATTAGCCACAATAGCTGTAATGGCACTCATTCCATATACGTCGAATTCTTGAAAAGTCTTCAAGTCAGCTTGAATGCCGGCACTTCCCTGTGAGGCAGAACCAGCAATCGTCAAAACCTTTGATATGCTCATCATGAATGGACCCCCTCTATTCTTTCTAAATAAATTGTATCAGAATTAATAAACAGTTTGCTATTATCCCCTATCACGAATAAGTTAAAATAAAGAAGAAGGAGATAACTTTAATGAAGCCTTTCACCCAGAAAACCATCCAAATAATAAAAAATATCCCGCCCGGAAAAGTCATGACATATGGCCAAGTTGCACAATGGGCAGGCAATCCAAGAGCCGCTAGACAAGTAGCTCGAATACTTCACACAATGAGTCGTAAGCACAAACTTCCTTGGCACAGGGTTCTAAACGCTCAAGGGCAGATTAGTATTAAAGATGAATCACTAGCAGAAATTCAAAAAATATCTCTACAAGCCGAAGGAATTACGGTTATCAACTATAAAATCCAGTTAGGTCAGTACTTGTTGAAAGACGAACCATACCACGAAGACACTTTCATCTGATCTTTACTGTACATAACGAAGGATGTGTTGAGAATGTTTGAAATTAAACCATATCCAGACCTCTCCTGGTCATTATCCCGACACAAAACGATGCTGACATGTTTACGGAAATACGCTTATGACTATTATGTTTCCCATAACGGGTGGTTGAACCAGGCTGATACATTAGCCCGGCAGACTTACCGCTTAAAAAAGATCACAAACTTGGAAATGCTTTTCGGAAGCATTGTCCACGACCTCATTTACCAAACCATCCAAAAAACTTTGAAAAACCATCCGATTTTGGATGAAGGAGCGTTTACAGATGAGGTGCGCCATCATCTGAACAGAGGGTTTATCGAGTCTACAAAAAAAGAACACCTTTGGCAGAACCGCCCAAAACATTATACGATGCTTCACGAAATCTATTATAGCCAAACAAACACACTCCCAGAGGGAAAAATCAGCAAAATCACAGACCGACTTAACACGACGGTGAAAAACTTTTTTGCCAGCAAAACTTTTTCAGATGTATTGAATAAAGAAAATATGAAATTCATAGAATCTGAAACTTTCCGATTCATGAAAACGGACGGGATAAAGATTTTCATCGTCATGGACCTCGTTTATAAAAATTTGAAACGTAACAAATGGGTGATTGTAGATTGGAAGACAGGTAAGTCATCAGATGAGGACCGAAATCAGCTTGCCTTGTACGCCCTTTATTTAAAACAGAAACACAATATTCATTCTCTTGATGACATTATCATCCGAAATGAATATTTGGTTGATGGCACTCATGTTGAACATCAATTGACTGAACAGGATTTAATTAATGTCCAACACCTCTACCAAATTAGTATGGAACAGATGAGGTCATTCTTAGAAGATGCCAGTAAAAACCAGCCGCTTCCGATTGAGCAATTCCCTATGCAGGAAGATCCTAGAGTTTGCGCGCGTTGCAACTACCAGGAATTGTGCTTTTCCACTTAACACTAAAAGGCTTATGTTTGAATCCTTCCTAAAGTGGCTAAATAGAGGATGGAGAGACATTACATGGAAGGAGTCGTGGTGAAAGATGAAAGTACTTGTCGCAGGAGCGAATGGACATACCGGTCGTTTGCTTATCCAATATTTAAAAGAAGATGGTCATGAACCATTTGGCTTAATACGAAAAGAAGAACAAAAAGCTAAAATCGAAGAGTTGGGTGGTACCCCTATCTTAGCAGACGTCACCCAGCAAGACGTGGGTTATGCTGTGAAAGGGATGGACGCTGTAATGTTTGCAGCTGGATCCGGTTCCAGTACGGGACCAGAACAAACAGAAGCCGTCGACCGTGATGGTGCGATCAACCTTGCAAAAGCCACAGAAAACCTTGGCATTAAAAAGTTTGTCATGCTAAGTGCTATCGCAGCAGGAGACCCTAGTAGAGGTCCAGAAGAGCTTGGACATTACTTGAAAATGAAAGGCGAAGCAGATGAATATCTGAAAACAACTGAGCTTGATTATACAGTTGTCCGCCCTGGTGGACTGACCCACGAGGAAGGTACTAGTAAAATTCAAGTCGGTGAAACAGTCGACAGAGGAACCATCCCTCGCGCAGATGTTGCCAAAACGATGATCGCTGCCCTCCAGGAACAGAATGCTTACCATAAAACATTTGAATTAATTACTGGAGACACACAAATTGAGGAAGCTTTAAAAACTTTATAAAGACAAAAAACAGCCACAATAAATCAAAATGAACCTCCCCCTTTTATATAATGCAGCCCAGCCTTTTC
Source organism: Halobacillus sp. H74 (assembly GCF_052246715.1). NCBI lineage: Bacteria > Bacillati > Bacillota > Bacilli > Caryophanales > Bacillaceae > Halobacillus > Halobacillus sp. H74. The sequence continues at coordinate 269,416 of NZ_JBQQCI010000001.1, forward strand.
TTAATGAAGGGCTGGGCTTTTTTCCATTAAAGTATTTCCACACATATCCATATAATCAAGAAAAATCTTGCTCCCAATCAGATTTTGCTATAATGTGTATACTTGGCGCTTTAAAGGAGTAGTGAATATGAAAGGCTCATTAATCAAGCAACACCGCAAATTTAAGAATATGACCTTAGAAGATCTTGCATCAGGCATTTGTTCCGTATCCTACTTAAGTAAAATTGAACATAATACGATTAACGCCAGTGATGAAATCTACCGCCTACTTGGCGAGCGTTTGAAAATAAAGTTAACAGACATCAATCAGGATTTTGATGAGCAAATGTATCAAGACCTTCTCGATTGGCATGAAGCAGCTCAAATGAGGGATTTTCCATTGATGAGAGAGCTCTATGAGAAATGCCAGCTTGCTTTTGAGGACAATAAGAACATTAATCTTGTCAATCTTTTCAAAATTATAGAAGCTCGCCATTTAATGACTCTTGAAAAAAAACCAATACAACAAGAAATATTAAAGAAATTGAATGACACATTTCATGACGCCTCTAATGAATTTCAGTTTTTCTATTATAAAACAGTAGGCGTCCATCATTTATTTTTATCTAACTTACGCGAAGCTCTACACCACTTTCTAGAGGCGAAAAGAATAATGGGTATGTTACCATTAGATGACACTGAAGTTCCCTTTCACCTAGCATTGGCTTACTCTAAAACTAGATCATTTGTTGAATCCACTCACTACGCTTTCCTTGCCCTTGAGGGGTACAAAAGCACCTTATATTATTCACGCATGGTCGATTCCTACATCATCATAGCTATTAATTACAACTCTCTTGGTGCACACCTAATTGCTGAAGAGTACCTCTTGAAGGTTTTAAAGGTAGCTAAGTATCACCTCTCTTCTATTGAGAAGCGTCGTATTTATCATAACCTAGGGATTAATTATATTAACCAAGAAAAATATGACGAGGCTTTCGATTTCTTAAAAAAAGCGTATGTAATTGATACAGAGGAATCAATGTTTACTTCTAGTACAATTTATCTCCTTGCTCTTACTTGCTATCATAGCGGAGACATATCTCTTTGCTGGGAGTATATCAAAGTCGGTGAAAAAGAATCAGAGAAGCACGACTTACTCAAATATAAGCACAAATTTCACATTCTTAGACACATGATATCTGATAGCACTTTAAATGAAGATTTCATTAAGACCTTGGAAAACGAGATCATTCCTAGCTTTCGAAAGTTAAATGAATACAAGGATTATAAAGAGTTTGTAGAAATGTTAGGAAACCTATATTATGAAAAGCGCATGTATAAAAAGGCTGCAATGTATTACAAAGAAGCTAATAACTATAAAGATACCCAAAAAAAAGACCTATTATAAAAAAGTCGGAGGCACATGTGCTTCCGACTTTTAATGCTGAAGAGAAAACTTGGATAAATACAGTTAGCAGCCAATGAAAAAATTCTAAATAAAGCCCAAGGCTTAAGCCATGGGCTTTATTTAGAATTTTCCGGGGGTATCCCCGTTCTTCAGGTTTTTCAGCTCTGAATGTTCATTCTCAAAAAGCTTTCTCGTTCCTCTTTCAATTATTTCCAGTTTCTCTTTTACGAATTGATGTACTATATGATCCAATGGTTTTTCTGGGTTATTTGAACTACGTCGACAGCCATAGGAAGTATCCCCGTACGAGTCGATATGGTCGTTAATTACGAAGATAACCTACTTTTTTTGTCTCAACGATCTTACAAAAACTTTCTTGCGCTACTTTATCGTTATGGATCAATCTAACTAGGTTCTGATTAAAAAAGATGATTTGCTGCAATATAAACAAAAGGTATATAACTTTGGATTTGTATTATTGAGGTAATGCGTTACTTATAGTAGAATCTTTCATTTTTGGGGATGATGGCAATAAAAAGCACTTGTTAGGTACTGAGGTTTCAAGATAAGGGTACTTAAAAAAATCAATACCGAAATTCAACAAAGTTTTTATAGGAAGGGATAGAGTTGGTTTATGCCAAACATCAAAATAGCCCTATTGCTCACTGTTGCTTTGTTAGTTATTACTGGTTGTACCTCTCAGCAGGAAACCGACCGGACTGGCCGCACTCATGGGAATTCTGAGCGGCATACAATGAAAAAAGCGGAGCCGTCTTACAAAAAAAGCATCACAATTTCCGCAATCGGTGACTTATTGATTCACAAGCCTGTCTATGAGGATGCCAAAACAGAATCGGGCTATTCCTTCACTTCAATGTTTGAGAATGTGAAGGAATATACCGAAGAAACCACCATTGCTGTCGCCAATCAGGAAACAATGATCGGCGGTGAAGAAATCAAGTTATCCGGTTATCCATTTTTCAATAGTCCATATGAAATGGGGGATGCTTTAAAGGATATAGGTATCGATATCGTGTCACTGGCGAACAACCACACTCTTGACCGTGGGGAAACAGCGATCCGCAATGCCATCTCCTACTGGAAAGAAATTTCTATGATCTATATGGGTGCATACGAAAATAAGAAGGACCAAGAGACGATCAGGGTTATTGAAACAGAAGCAGGGATCAGTGTAGCCTTCTTAAGCTATACATATGGGACCAATGGTATTCCTGTACCCGAGGGGAAAGATTATCTGGTGAATATAATCGACCTTGATATGATTCGGAAAAATATTAAGAAAGCTAAGGGGAAAGCAGATGCTGTTGTCGTAAGCATACACTTTGGAAAAGAGTATGAAAGAATGCCGAACCAATCTCAAAAAATGCTGGCCCAAATGATGGTCAATGTTGGGGCAGACGTTATTCTTGGTCACCATCCTCACGTACTGCAGCCAATCGAGAAATTGAAGGGAAAGAACGGTCATGAAGGGCTTGTCATCTATTCATTAGGTAATTTTATTTCCGCCCAGGAAGATACCTATCGGAGAATCGGGGGGATTATCCAGTTTGAAGTAGTGCTCGAAGATGATAAAGACCAAGTAAATATAGAAAGGCCCGTGTTCATTCCTACTGTCGTCGATTATGATCCTTTGGATAATAATGAGGCGGGGACGAATTTCAAGGTCATACCGATGAGCAAGGCGGGGAATGATGTCATACCGGAGTTAGAGACCCTCCATAAAGAAATCAAACAGCATATGGCAAAATGGCTGCCAGCGCTGGAATTCAAATAGGTTTTGGAAAACTGAAAGTCGGAAGCACACGTGCTTCCGACTTTTTACATCCTTACGATATTCTTTTCCCAGTTTTTGAACTCCAGTTCATCAAACTTAGCTCCCATTTTTTCATCATTGATATAAAACAGTGCTTTTTCTAATGAGCAATCCACACCTGCTTCACAATGAATCGCTGCAAGTTTTCGGGACATATGAAGCATATCTAAATCTTGTTCGATTTTCGTACGCTGTCCTTTCGTCAGTTCCTCAAGGTTTTCCAGAATCCCTTCAATCGTTTCATATTTCATCAACAGTTTCAAAGCTGTCTTTTCTCCGATTCCTTTGACTCCAGGGTAATTATCGCTGGAATCGCCCATCAATGCCTTTAAATCAACCATCTGTTTAGGTGTAATCCCTTTCTCTTCCAGAAATGAACCTTCATGATATTCTAAATAATTCCCGTACCCTTTTTTCAATAATACGACATTTACGTTTGGTTGAAGGAGTTGCAGTAGATCCTGATCTCCAGTCAAAAGATAGACCTGTGAATGTTCACTATAAATACGACTTAAGGTTCCCATACAATCATCAGCTTCATACCCTACTTGACCCACATTCGGTATGTCTAATGATTCAATAACTTCCTTTGCTAAGTCGAATTGTGGAATCAATTCTTCCGGCGGACCACCTCGATTGGCCTTATACTCAGGAAACAAATCATTACGGAATGTTTTGCTTCCCATATCCCAGCAGCAGATCACGTGGGTCGGCTGATAAGTTTCAATGGCTGTGAACAAATGCTTCACCATCCCATATACTGCATTCGTCGGCATACCTTTACTATTAATCATATAATAATTGCTCATTGCTGTAGCATAGAATGCGCGAAATAAAAGCGCCATACCATCTACAAGCAGTACTCTGTTTGTTGTCATTTTTCGTGCTCCTTTACTTATGAATACCTCTATTATAACAATGATCAGTGTTTGATCGTACCAAAAATCCTGCCATACTTTTCTGTAAATTGACAATTTTCTGTTAAAATGATAACTTCAAATAAAGCGTATGAACTTACATAGGTGTTTTTGTAAGCGTTTACGCATTTAAATGAACATTAATTAGGAGGATGAATTAATGGTATATGCTAACCCGAACACAGCAGGTTCTGAAGTGAATTTCAAGGAACGATACGACAACTTTATAGGCGGAGAATGGACAGCACCTGTCAAAGGTCAATACTTTGACAATGTGACACCTGTCACTGGACAAAATTTTTGCAAGGTGGCACGTTCAACTGAAGAAGATGTAGAACTTGCTCTTGACGCTGCCCACCAGGCAAAAGATGCATGGGGAGAAACATCAGTAACTGAACGCTCCCTGATCCTGAACCGCATCGCCGATCGAATGGAAGAAAACTTGGAAAAACTAGCAATAGCCGAAACATGGGAAAATGGCAAAGCTGTGAGGGAAACGTTGAACGCAGACATCCCATTAGCTATCGATCATTTCCGCTATTTCGCTTCTGTCATTCGTTCTCAGGAAGGCAGCATCGGTGAGATTGATAATGATACCGTCGCCTACCATTTCCATGAACCATTAGGTGTCGTTGGACAAATCATTCCTTGGAATTTCCCGATATTGATGGCGACTTGGAAAATGGCGCCTGCCCTAGCTGCGGGAAATGCTATTGTTTTGAAACCTGCAGAACAAACTCCTGCATCCATCCTATATCTGATTGAAATGATTGAAGATCTGTTACCACCAGGTGTATTGAATATCGTTAATGGATTTGGTTTGGAAGCAGGAAAACCCCTAGCTCAAAGCCCTAGAATCAATAAAGTCGCTTTCACAGGTGAAACCACGACTGGGCGTATGATCATGCAATATGCCTCTCAAAATATCATTCCTGTGACATTAGAGCTTGGTGGTAAATCACCAAATATTTTCTTTGAGGATGTCATGCGTGAAGATGATGATTTCCTTGATAAAACAATAGAAGGCATGGTCATGTTCGCATTAAACCAAGGGGAAGTTTGTACTTGTCCTTCCCGTGCGCTTATCCATGAATCCATTTACGATGAATTTATGGACCGTGCTATTAAGCGTATCAAGGAAATTAAAACAGGCAACCCACTAGACCCTGAAGTAATGATGGGAGCCCAAGCTTCCTCAGAGCAATTGGAAAAAATCTTATCCTATTTAGAAATTGGAAAAGATGAAGGAGCTGAGTGCCTGGTCGGAGGAGAGCGCAATCAAATGGATGGCGATCTCAAAGATGGTTATTATGTACAACCCACTGTTTTCAAAGGGAACAATGACATGAGAATCTTCCAGGAAGAAATCTTCGGACCTGTTCTTTCTGTTACAACATTCAAAGACTCTGAAGAAGCTATGCAAATTGCTAATGACACGTTATATGGCTTAGGCGCTGGCGTATGGACACGTGATATGAACACAGCCTATCGTTTCGGAAGAGGCATCGAGGCTGGTCGTGTATGGACAAACTGTTACCATGCCTACCCGGCTCATGCTGCCTTTGGAGGATACAAAATGTCCGGTGTCGGTCGAGAGAATCACAAGATGATGCTTAGTCATTATCAGCAAACCAAAAACATGTTAGTCAGCTATAGCCCTCAGAAACTAGGATTCTTTTAATTGACGATGCTGCCAGCCTCTTTCACTTGTCAGTTTCAAGAAAGGAGCTGAAAGAAATGGTTGAACGTGTAAGAGCGACAGAGGACGCGATAGCTTTGATTGAAAAATTAAAAGAAAAACATGGTTCACTTATGTTTCACCAATCGGGGGGCTGTTGTGACGGAAGTTCACCGATGTGCTACGAAGAGGGCGACCTCATGATAGGTAGTCAGGACGTTTTACTTGGTGAAATCGGGGACACCCCTTTTTATATCAACAAAAGACAGTATGACTATTGGAAGCATACTCAACTGATTATTGACGTGGTGGACGGCCGTGGAGGAATGTTTTCTCTAGAAGGGGTTGAAGGAAAGCGATTCCTAACTCGTTCACGTGCTTTTTCAGATGAAGAGTATCAGGAACTTAAAGCATCAGAAAAGATCTAGATAAAAAAAGGACCTGTGAGGGTCCTTTTTTTCGTTATCAAATAATTTTATGATTTAAAATGATTAAAGGAGAGTTATATCTCATTCTTCACTTACATTTTCTATTCTAAGAAGGCAGAAACACCACACAACTGGCGTCCCCCTTCCCCTTTACGACCGTATTTAATTTCATGATTTCAGACTCCTATGGGATCGTTTATACACTTTCACCCTTTCAGTAATCTCAAATCCTGTCTCCTCAAACACTCTTAACATCGGCTTGTTATTCTTACTGGTGGCACCGATACTATATGTAGCCCCAAACTGTTTATTCAATAAATCCAATCCCTGTTTATATAACTGGACAGCCTTTCTTTTACCACGGGCTTCAGGCACAAGGCCAAAGTAAAAAATCCTTCCTTCTGCCTCAGTGCCAGGTTCTATATGGGGCATAATAACTCCAATCGCCCGCTCCCCTTCAAATGCCAGGATACATGTATCGATGTAAGTTGACCCAAGTTCTTTCTCTACCCCCCTCATCTGCTCGTCCATATCTAATAAAGAGGGTGCATTCAATGATCCTTTCATCGCACGTTCCCAAATTGACTTGAAATGATCAAACGTAACCTCCCTTAACGATTTAAGGGTAAACACTGGAGATGTTTGTTCAAGATTTTTAAAATCTTTCTTCACGAAAAGCAGCTCATCATGGCACTTGAAGTTACGGTTATATAAATGCCTTTCTACTTCGTCAGGGAAAGAGTCATTCAGTAAAATCGTCAAGGACTTCAAGTTTTTATAGTTGGGATGCTCAATAACACTATCTGTTAGTTTTACTAACTCTGTTGAAGTTAAATTATGAGTTTCCTCGATTGTGACAGAGTTCTCACCTTCCACGAATTTCACAGCCTCATATAATTCTTCTTTCGATTTCACTACCTTCCCTCCTACCTTTTCATTTCTCTCACGCAATAAAGCTACTCATTCCATAGTATCTCATTTTACGAAATATGGAAATGCAGACTCTTTTAGTTTCCATCCGAGCATTTCTCGAGTTAAGATATTAAGAGAAAGGGAGTGTTGAAAGTATGAACCGTGAAATACAATTGATCAAAAGACCAGAAGCTGCTCCATCTCATGAACATTTAAAGGTTGTAGAAACAGAACAACCCGAACCTCAACAGGGGGAAGCACTCGTGAAGCTGCTTTATGTTTCTGTGGACCCTTATATGCGAGGACGTATGAGCGATGCTGAATCATATATCGCTCCTTTCCAATTGAATGAACCGATGGAAGGTGGCGTCGTCGCTGAAGTTGTCCAATCAAAGGATGATTCACTCAATCAAGGAGACATTGTTACAGCTATGCTACCATGGAGAGAATATACACTCGTAAAGGCAGACAGTGTCAGAAAAGTTGACCCAAGCCTCGGCCCTGTTACAACTTCTTTAGGAATCCTCGGTATGCCTGGATTGACTGCCTACTTTGGATTGATGGACATCGGTCAGCCTCAAAAAGGCGAAACACTAGTCGTTTCTGGTGCAGCAGGAGCAGTCGGTTCCACCGTCGTCCAAATCGGAAAAATTGTTGGATGTCACGTAGTCGGAATTGCTGGATCCGATGAAAAAACATCTTATTTGATGAATGAGCTCGGTGTAGATGAAGTAATCAATTATAAGAAAGAAAACATGGCTGATGCCTTAGCAAATGCCTGCCCTGATGGAATCGATGTATACTTTGATAATGTGGGCGGAGACATTTCAGACCGTGTATACCCTTTATTGAATAAATACGCGAGAATTGCCCAATGCGGCGCCATTGCTTCTTACAACGTTCCGAACGACCAGGGCCCACGCATGCAGATGCACTTGATTAAATCTAGTGCTCTTATAAAAGGATTCACTGTCGGAGATTACCAAACTCGTTTCAACGAAGGATTTAACTACTTATCAAAATGGCTGAAAGAAGGAAAACTCACCTACGAGGAGACCGTTCAGGAAGGATTCCAAACCATTCCTGATGCATTCTTTGGATTATTTGAAGGTAAGAACATCGGAAAACAATTAGTCAAAGTTTCTGAACCGTCCCCCAACTGAGTAATTGGCTGTAGAATGAATTTCATTCTACAGCCAATTTTTGTAACTAAACCCAATAATTAATGATATAATTCTAGTAAATCACGGCAACAGTATGGAGGGTTCACCTATGTTTTATGTTACTTTGATCGTCGTTTTTTCTCTTATCTACTACGGTTACGAAAAGAAAAAGAACTTTGAATTAAGAGAAAAAGAGATCGAGTTAGAGCAGCGGAAGATCGATTTAGAAATCATCAAAAGTGATCAGCATATCCGTGAGAGAGATCTGAATAATCTTTAGATAATCACGAAGATAGTTTACCACTTCATCCCCCGTTTACAAGTATAGTTAAAATAAAGCCTTCTCATCGAGGAGACCTTTATCAGGCGTATCTAGGCAGATCGTAACGACCGAACCATTGGTGACGATGGTCAGAGAACCACCTGTAAAGCGGCGAACCGATTAAATGAAATCCCGGTAACGATAGCAATACCCCGAACATAGAAAAAAGAGGCAAGACGAGCAACAGCTTTTGAATCGTACGGAATCCTTGCTTGATTTCTCCTTCTTTTGTAAGCATATGAATCTCATCCAATGTATTGCGACCTTCTAAATAGGGGTACTTTCCGCTTTTCTCTACTTCCTGGACAGAAACCCATTTTATTTGATTCAACCAATCAAATTGACGAAACGTTTTTTTCACATAAAAGCAAAATGGACACTGAGCATCGTAAAAAACAATATGTTTCATTAATAACACTCCTTCTTCAAACTTTATTATTCAGTTAAGTTGACTTCCACCCAACCCCTGACTCCATTAATCATCCAAATTTCCTTACATTGACTCAATTCTTCTTTATGGATGACTTTTTCTTCAATCACTCCGCCTTCTAACAACTTTTCCCTGAAGGTTCCTGCCAATAACCCACATTCGACAGGGGGCGTGTAATATTCATCATTCACTTTAACAACCAGGTTGGCTATCGTGAATTCAGTCAGTTGACCTTTTGAATTCCACAACAAGGTCGCATCTGTTCCATGTCGCTTATGTTGATTATAGACTTGTCTGTGTGTCGTTTTATGGAATAAAAAGGGGTTCCGCTCATCCACCGGTGTTGTTGCGAGGGAACACTCAACAATGGGAGATTGCGATTCAATCGGCTTTGTTTCGATTTTACAATCTCCTGATTCCCCCACTAACATACGTACCTTATGGAGCCCTGCCGGATTTTCTTCAACCACTTTTTCACACTCTTCCAGAAGCTTGTCTCTTTCCACTGGAAACGCAAAATAATCAGCAGATTGCATCAAACGATTTATATGATAGGGCAAAAGTGGAATCACTCCATTTTGAACCTTCATTGTTTCTAACAATTCAAAACGAGGCCTGTCTTCCGTCAAAAGTCTCGTCTTTGTCTTTAACTCTTCAAACTCACCTTCTGATGTCGAATCCCATGTGACTCCTCCGCCTGTACCATAAGTCGCTTTGCCTTTAGTTTCATCTATCATGACAGTGCGTATCGGAACATTAAAGACGGCTTCATGATTCGGTGTCATATAGCCGATTGCTCCACAGTATGCTTCTCGCGGGGAATCCTCAAGATCTTTGATATACTTCATCGTCCTGACCTTAGGCGCTCCAGTAATAGAACCACAAGGAAATAATGCTCCGAACAATTCAAACATCACAAAACTTTCGGGGAGGACAGCCTCTACCGTAGAAGTCATTTGATGGACGGTAGGATAAGTCTCCACTTCAAACAAGCGCGGAACACGTACCGAGCCGGGTACAGCGATTCTACCCAAATCATTTCGCAATAAATCTACAATCATTAAATTTTCCGATCTTTCCTTATTTGAAGAAGTAAGGTGTTTCTTCTGGTTTACATCCTCCTGAGAGAAACGCCCGCGTTCGGCTGTCCCTTTCATAGGCTTAGTCGTAATCTTGTTTTTATTGATTCGGAAAAACAATTCAGGAGAAGCCGATAATATTCGCCGTTCACCCATATTCAAATAAGCGCTATAGGAAGATTGTTGATTTCTGACAAGCTTTCTATAGAATGAGTAATCATCACCAGCAAAGTCAGCTTCCATTCTCGTGGTATAATTCACCTGATAAGTATCGCCTAGCTCAATCCCACGCTTAATCCGTTTCATCCCGTGTTTATAAGCATTAAAGTCTCCTCTCATTTTCCAGGAGGACACTTCAAAGGGATGGTCCCCAGAAACAGCAGGGGCAGATTCGTAACCATGGAAAACCCCAAACCACACTAGCGGCCATTTTGAATTAGTGTGGACAACTAATGATCGGTCAAAGGCAGGTGCTGCTTCATAGGAAACGTAACCGGCGACATAATACCCTTGATCGAGGGCTTTTTCTACTTCTTCAAAGACTCCTTGAACCTCATTCACCTTATCTGTTGAAAGAATCTGAACAGGAGCTTTAAACACTTTTGTATTCGGTTTTCCTGAATCGTCCGCAAAATCATAGATAAGGTATGGTGACTCCTTCATACAGTCACCCCTTCTTTCTGGCTTTCACGGAAACGAATAGCTTGTTTCAGCATATTACAAAGCATTTCAAACCCATAATCTGTAAGAATCGATTCGGGGTGAAACTGAATGCCTTCAATAGGATAATGACGATGCCGGACCCCCATGATCACCCCGTCCTCCGATACAGCGGTTACTTCAAGTTCTTCTGGCATTGAAGCCGGGTTCACTTGGAGGGAGTGGTAGCGAGTTACATTCACTTGTCGGGGCAAATGGCAGAAAATCGCTTGACCATCATGTGTCATGCTTGTCACTTTCCCATGCATCGGTCTTCCCCCTTTTTCTATCTCCCCGCCAAAATGTTTAACAATCAATTGATAGCCTAAGCAAATTCCCAATACCGGCGTACACTTCCCGAATGTCTGGAGAACTTCTTCCGAAACCCCGGATTCTGAAGGCTCACCTGGACCCGGAGACAAAACAATCAGATCCGGATTCATACTTTGGATCTGGGCTGAGGTCACTTCGTCATTTCTTTTTACCATGACCTCTGTATCCATCTGCTTGAAATATTGAAATAAATTGTAGGTGAATGAATCATAGTTATCGATGATTACGATCATAAAAAGTGGACACCTTTCATCCTGAAATAAATATATGTCCATTATACTATTCCTTTTCCGGAATGCCATAGGGTGGATAACTGAAAAATTATTATGGTAACGCTTCAAAGTAAAAAAGCATCGAAAAAAATGCCCGCTTATATTAGAATAAATAGAAAGAAGTACGTCGTTGGGGGTGAATACAATGGTTAGAACGATATTACGCGCTAAGAGTTTTTGGATCAAAATAGCTCTCATCCTCACTGGAATCACCATGCCCCTTTGGTTGAGCGTGGAACGATCAGGTCTTGCCTCCATCATAGAAAAACTACAAGCTTCCCCTTCAGGTAGTACACTTATGATGGCTGCCTTCGGACTTATCATGTTAAATACGGTCCGGGCACTCCCCCATTACTTAGGGGCTCTACTACTTGGAGATGAACTTGGGGCCCGTCTCGGGTATTCATGGTTAAAGGTTGCTATCCCCTTAACCGTCATCCCCCTTGTCTATGCGATCATCAATGGGTATAATTCTATCAATTATCATTTTGGCGGTCCCGCCTTATTCCTATTACTTTCCATAGCGGTGCTTCATTTCTTAGGTAAAGGACAGCTCCGCCCTGTATTTAAATCGTTCATACTTGCTCAATTACTGTTTGGATTCCAATGGTTAGACACTGTTTTGTTCTTAACTGCCTTCGGTTTCGGTGGGGGAGAAATTTCAATGGAAGTCAAAACAATTGCCTCGCAGCTAGGTTTCGGCAGTACGTTGAGTTTTTACAGCCTTGTCTTTTTTGCTGTATTCATCATTAATGCTACGGTGTTGGCAATTTATTTGACCGTTTCTGAACAAAAAACACGAATGAGACAGGATCTCGATATTGCCCGTTTGGACATGGTGGAATCACGATCCGGAAGGGAGGCTCTTCATCTTGTCCATGATTTGAAGACCCCCCTTTCTTTAATGGAAGGGTTAAATTCACTGATTCAGATGAAAACAAACGACCAGGAAATACTTCAATATACCAATAAGATTTCGTCTTCCATCCAAGCCACGAGCGATATGGTATCAGAAATCCTATATCACGAAAAAAAGAACTGGTGTACACTGAAAACGTTCATCGAATATGTACGTGCCAATAAACTATCAGACTCAGCAACAATTTATGCTTTCGACCTTGAAGCATCAGAGCATATCGAGATTTTCATCAACAAAATCCGTATGACCCGAGCGCTCGTCAACTTGATTGATAATGCGAGTGATGCTGTGGAAGGGAAAAAAGAAGCCAGAGTGACCATCGCTACAAAAGTCGCTCATGAGGGTATTCTGATTGGAGTCAAAGATAATGGACATGGCATCAGCCAAGACAACATCGATAAAATATGGAACGCTGGATACAGCACAAAATCACACCCAGGGGTGGGCCTGACATTTGTAAAAAATGTCGTCAAAGAACATGGAGCCGAGCTTTCCATTGAAAGTGAACAAGGGATTGGAACGACATTCTGGATCCATTTACCGAAGGAGAGAGTAAAAGATGAAAATACTGATCATGGATAATGATGAATCTCTGCGTTACATGCTGACAGAGTTCTGCAAGCATGCACAGTGGGAGTCTGACACTGCTGCCAATGGTCGTGAAGGTGTAGACAAGTTTTTAAAAGGTTCCTATGACGTCATTCTCGTTGATTACCATATGCCTGAGATGGACGGCTTACAAACGGTACGGGAAATACGAAAACACAACTCGGTTATCCCGCTCTTAGTGTTGACCGTTGATGAAAGACAAGAAGTAGCTGATCGATTTTTAGAAGAAGGAGCTACCGATTTTGCTTTGAAGCCGGTAAAAGCACCTGATTTGATTTCCCGTATCAAGTTACATGCGCAAATCGCCAACATGAAGCATGCGCAAGAGGAAGATGAAGACATATTCACAGCAAAAGGAATCAGCAAAGGTACACTCCATTCCATAGCAAGTTTCTTACAGGAAAACCGCGAAGCCTACCCTGTTGATGTAATATCAAAAGAAATAGGTCTTGCATATCCGACCGTGTATCGATATTTAATGCATCTCCTTGATGAAGGAAAGGTCAAACAAGTGGTCAGTCACCAAAAGATCGGCCGTCCTAAGAAATTATACAAGTGGTATGCTCACTAGAGGAGAAGTGTGTTAATCACCCCTTTACAGGGTAATAAATGAAACAGGTCTTTTTTTAGGAGTGAAATAATGAGATCAGGAAACCCGGTACTTAAAAATAACACATTTCAACGCTCTTCTGGTCAAGATCAAACCATGACTCTTGGCGGCACAGTAGCTAAAATAACGCTATTATTCCTGTTCCTTCTAGGGACAGCACTCTATACTTGGTATCAGTACTCACAAGGGGTCAACGTCACAATGATGATGCTGATCGGAGCAATCGGCGGATTGATTTTCGCTCTAATCACAGCCTTCTTCCCTAAAGCTGCGCCAGTTACAGCCCCCATTTATGCAGCATTGGAAGGCTTTTTCATTGGAGGGATTTCAGCATTTCTGGAAGGATCTTACTCAGGAATCGTTATTCAGGCAGTCAGCCTGACTTTAGCGGTAATGGGCGTTCTTCTCTTCCTCTATGCAACAAGAGTCATTAAAGTGACTAAAAACTTCCGATTAATGGTCGTTTCCGCTACATTGGGCATTTTCGTCGTCTACCTGATCAACTTCGTCATGAACTTTTTTGGTATGCAGGTCCCTTACCTGCACTCAAGCGGACCGATCGGAATCGGTATTAGTATTTTCATCGTAGCAATCGCTGCCTTGAACCTGGTCCTGGACTTCGATTTCATTGAACAAGGGGTGAATCGCGGAGCCCCGAAACACATGGAATGGTATGGAGCCTTCGGTCTGATTGTGACCCTCGTTTGGCTATATATTGAAATTCTACGTCTATTACAAAAGATTCGCCGTTAATTGAATGAGCAAACAGAAAACAGTTTCGGATAAATATCCGAAACTGTTTTTTTATTAATTAAAGTTGTTTTCAGCTAAAAAGTCGATGATGCCCTCTACCAACCCTTCAGCCAAGGGTAAATCAGGATCAGTATAGGTGGATAAGTTTTCTTCTCTATTTTCAGGTGCTTGCTTCAATACATGGTTCATGTCCTCAATGATTAATATTTCCGATTTATTAGCGCTGGCTTCGTTCATCAGCTTTGCATCTTCAACAGGGACTTGAAGGTCATGGCCCCCATTAATAAGTAATGTCGGAACATTCAATTCCTGCAGTTGTTCTGATGGATCATAGGCCATCCATGAACGGAGAAACGGCTGGACGTCAGGTGCAAACAACCCCATCAAGGGCTCACTTACTTCTGAAACCTCTTTCCCACTTCTCAAGTTTTCAAGCAGTGCTCGACTTTCACTAAGCAGATCTTCCGATAAGCTCTGTTCTAACTGTTTTTCAAGAACTCTATCGATCGGTCTTCCAGCTCCAGCTATTGATATGAAAGCCTCTGTGGTCTCTGGTCCTGCTGCCATCATACCGACAAGCGATCCTTGACTATGACCGATAACCGCAATATCAGTGAATCGTTTATCACTTTCCAGCAGTTCCAGCCAATTTTTAGCATCATCAATAAAAATATCAAACCGCATCTCTTTTTCTTCTACAACGGCCTCAGTATTCTTTCCGGCACCACGTTTATCATAACGAACAGAGGCAATCCCTTGTGCGGCTAAACCTTCTGCTAACAATTTAAGGCTATCGTTCTTTCCTGGCGAGCTTTGTGAATTCCCATTACGATCCGTGGGGCCTGAGCCCGGGATGATTAGAGCGACGGGTGCAGACTCCTTCCCTTCTGGCAAAAGCAATTCACCGTACAGGGTTCCTGTAGGTGTTTCAATAGAAAGAAAATCCTCTTTCCCTGTCTCTTCCTTTATTTCGTCACTTTTTTTCAAAGAAAAAGGAAAGCTCTGCCCAGCTTGATTGAATGTCCCATTTAATTTATCCTCTCCCATCGTTCCATCAAAACGGATGGACTGACCAGGTACAGGCATTTGAAAGCTCACTTTTCCTCCATTCACATCTATCTCCGATAAGGAAAAACGATCGACATTCTGGACAGGAATGCTGATGGTTCCACTCCATTCTTCTTCTTTATTGAATTCTATATTGATATTTAAAGGTTGGTTCGGTACATCAATCGTCCCTTCCCAATAACCTTCCAATTCACTGCCTGCCTCATTACCCACTTTCTGCTCATCAGTGTCCTCCTTGTTGACACATCCTGTAATAAATAAAATGGATACTGTTATCAGTATTAATATTCTTTTCATGCCCATACTCCCTTCCTCTAAAATTTTACAGGATTCAAAGGAATTATATAACCTCAAAGCTTAGACTTTATTTCCTTCGGGAGGGGTTAATTTCACCGGAACTTTTTTATAAATCCTAGAATGAAAAATCTCCGCCGAATTAATCGACGGAGTTTAAGGTCAACTGCTCGCTTGAGTAGACTTTTGACTATTCATGAAGAATGAGGTAATCAACATGAGCAGCAAGAAAATAAGAACAATACTGAAACCGCCGGCCATACCGAAGATTTCAGAAGCGACACCGATAATGTAACCGGCTATACCGCCTCCTAGACCTGCTGCAATGTAAATTAATCCGAGAGCAGAACCACTTGTTTTAGATAGCTGTGTACCGAAAGCTGTCGCTGTCGGGAAGAGCGCTGAAAAGAATAAACCTGCACCTGCGAATAAATACGGAAAGCTTTCAGCTACAAGAAAACTTACTCCTACTATAATCAACGAACCTGCGGAGAATGTGATCAAAATGATCCGTTCATTGATCCAATTCGTCAAGTAAGCGACACCTAGACGTCCAACCATGAAAAAGATGGAAAAGACAGAAAGTATCGTAGCAACCATGTCTTCTTTTGCTTGTTTTGAAATCCCGCCCAAATCAAGGGACTTCAAATAGGTGGGAAAGAAATTCGTAAAAGAGACTTCTGCAGAAACTTGAAATACTAAAAAGACCAGTAAGAATACAAATTGAGCATCTTTCAACATTGGAATAAAAGCTTTAAGATCGATTTTCTCTGCTTTACCAGAAGGAAAAGCGACACTTGTAATATAAATGATGACTGCAATAAGAGTAGCAGCAATTCCTATATAAAAATAACGCCAAGAAGCGAATTGGAACATAAAGTTCAGGAGTTGAGGGAACAGCACCATCCCTAAACCATACACTCCCATCGCAAAGTTGAACATTTGATTTTGTTTTTGTGGATAGGCAGCTGGTACTATGGCATTCGAGGCTACACCGAGAGCGCCAAGACCGAAACCGACGAT
This sequence comes from Halobacillus sp. H74, assembly GCF_052246715.1. NCBI lineage: Bacteria > Bacillati > Bacillota > Bacilli > Caryophanales > Bacillaceae > Halobacillus > Halobacillus sp. H74. Next base: position 286,149 of record NZ_JBQQCI010000001.1, read on the forward strand.
CATATAAAAACCGAGGAAGAACATGATATTCGGTGCAAGACCTGTACCTAGAAACCCAAGTCCCATAATGATCGAACCGATGATCGTCATCGTACGCAAGCCCTTTTTATCCGTATAGTAACCAATGATCACGCTGGCGAGCGTGAATCCAAGTTGGAAAATGAAAACGACAAGACCGAACTGGCCCATGTCCAAGCCTAAATCGTTCTCCACCTGGTCAAGGACAATTCCCTTTGTATTTGTGACACCACCCGAAATGAATTGGGTAAACATAAGAATAATTAATGCATGTATACTTTTTCCCTTAGACATGTGGAAAACCTCCTGAATCTTAAATAGTTCCCAAACATTTTCAAGAGATTCCCCACACTTTCAAGGATAAAACTTCATTTTCCAGTGTAAACGTTTTTTTATTAATATTTTTATATAGTTATTTTTATTATATTTTCCAAAGTGATTCTCTTCAAAAAGAAAACCACATCATCCAGAAATTCTCCCCACCATAGCAAAGTCTTCTTTGTCTTTATGGTCGTAAACTCCTTCGATCAATTTACGTACATCAACAAGCACTTGTTCTAGTTGTACATGTACCCCTTCCACTCCTGTAAAAGCTTCAGCTACAAAGAGAGGTTGAGTGAGATAGTTTTCCAGCTTCTCTCCTCGCTGATAGATTTGAGTGTCTATTTCAGATAAAGTTTCCACCCCGCTCACTCTTACTATTGATTTCAATTCTCGATACCGGCGTAATAATTTTTGGGCTTTTTGTTGTGTGTAAAAGTGATTTTGCTCAAGATTCGCACCTTCCAGCACAGTGGAGGTCGAGTGCAAAGGGTGGATGGCTGGATACAAATGATGTGCGGATAATTCCATATCGAACTGCCACAATGTTTCTAAAGGACCGTATGGTAAATCTTTATCGATTGCTTCCCCTTTCAGGTCAACTAAAAACGTGGTGACAGATGGGAGATCAGCCCATTTTTCTTGGAGCCTGTAAATCGTTCCATCTATCACATGAGAGCGATCAGCAACAAAAATCACATCTGTGTTTTTTCCAATATGAATAACTTTTTCCTCAACCTCAGAGATTGAGAGGCAATTAAAATCTACAAGTTCTGTGATATCACTGATTTCGGGGTGGTCGCCTTCCGGTTGAAGAAAAGCGATTTTAAATTTCCTCTTATTGAGGCGATGAAAGATCTCTGCAAGAACAACAAGCTGGCCCATTCCTGGTCGTGCCACCAGGCCGGCAGTTCCTCCTTTAGCTAACGGAGCAAATAAGTCAATCACCTTTATCCCTGTTTCAATCATTTCAAACCTCTCCCCTCTTATAATCAGTTCATCCAAACTACATTCCGCTAAAGAAGCTAACGCCACAAGGGTCCGCACTTCGGTTCGTCCCAATGATATTTTTCCATTGCACAGATTTGAGACAGTTGCAGGTCTCAGTCCAACTGTGCGTGCAGACTTGGTCAGATTAGGAACACGTCTTCGTAACAATGCTACATTCAAATGTATAGATTCCATTTAATCCCTCCCATTACTTTTAATAGTAATATTAATTACGTTTAAAATCAATAAATATTACGCTATAACGTAATATTAGTTACTATTTAAATTCTCAATTGGAATTCATCATTATATGGAATCCTTTATATGGAGAAAATTCGGTTTGCAAACAGAGATGGAATTGACGCGAAGAGGGATCTTTCAACAAGGGGAAGAACAAATGTAGATACCTTTACCTAAAAACGGAATGAAGTAGCTGCCAAAAAGATCTATAGTGGGAGTGATTTGAGGCGCAGACCCCTTACTTTAAATCATATGGAGGGGTGAAGAAAAGGCGGTGCAATGGCTCTTTCGCATTTGTCTTTCTTCAAGAATTTTGCACAATAGAAAAGAGTAAGGAAACTATCGCTAGTTTCCTTACTCCTTCAATAAATCATCATATCGTTGGTGCCATGGTTTCGCTTCTTCCAACTGTGCCGCTAATTTAAGCAATGTGCGCTCATCTCCGAACCTGCCCGTAAAATGAGAACCGATGGGCAGATTGTTATCATTCCAGAAAAGAGGAACACTCATCGCAGGCTGACCTGTAACATTTGCTACAGGGGTCAGGTGAGCATATTGGGCGGAAACTGCTAAAATCTCATCGATTGTTTTATCTTCTCCATCATAAAAGCCAAGAGGTAAAGCTGACTTAGAGTTGACGGGATGCAGCAGGACGTCGTATTTCTCGAAAAATTGATGGAACTTCACACTTTCGGTTGCCAGGATCAGACGCGCTTGTTCATATTCCATGGCGGAATACCTTGATGCTTTCTCAATCAGGGTGAATAACATCTTTTCCAAGTTTTCTACGTTCGGATCCTTACCATTCATTCCAGCAGCTTCTTTGACTGCTAAAGCCCCTCCAACGACCCAAACAACAACAAAAGCCTCCATGAACCGATGAAGATCAAAATCAGGGTATGCGATTTCAACATTGTGACCGAGAGACTCGCATAATTGGGCCGTTTCACGAATAGCCTGCTGAACGTCCCGGTCAATCTCCATAATTTCACCAAACTCAGCTAAGTATGCGATTCTCAATGGTGAGAGAGCCTCATGATTTATTGAGGAATAGGGGGCTCCACTGGGAGGTGTAGCGTAGAGGTCACCTATTTGGGGGCCTTCAAGAACATCCAGCAATGCCGCACTATCTCTCACTGATTTCGTGACTCCGTGGCTGACAGCTAAACTATTCAACCTCATGGAAAACGGTGTTCTACCTCTGGTTGGTTTTAATCCGAACAAGCCGCAATTGGAAGCTGGAATTCTGATGGACCCGCCTCCATCACTTGCATGCGCAAATGGAACCATACCCGATGCTACTGCAGCTGCGGCTCCCCCACTCGAACCTCCTGGTGAATATTCCGTGTTCCATGGGTTTTTCGTATACCCCAAATGTACGGACTCTGTCGCAGGAGTAAAACCGAATTCTGGTGTGTTCGATTTCCCTATAAAAGTCAATCCACCACGTTTGAAACGTTTTACAATTTCATCATCCCAAGTCGCTTCAAAACCTTCCATAACCTTCGACCCGTAAGAAAGTGGGTACCCTTTTACTGCATTCAAATCTTTAATTAAAAAAGGCAGACCCTGAAATAATCCTTGCTTATGGACTGGTTCATCATCGATAAAATGAACGACAGCGTTCAAATCAGGATTCTTACGTTTCATAACGGCTCTGTAATGTTGGACAATTTCTTCTACTTTCAATTCTTTTCCTTGCAGCAGTTCTAGTAGATCGACAGCATCTAAGTGATGCAGTTCATTCATTTCCATAACGCTACATCTCCTTCCCCAGCAGTCACTCTTGTTTATAAATAGAGACACAATTACGTCCTTTTTCTTTAGCTTCGTAAAGGGCATGGTCTGCTTTGCTCATTAAGTCCCCCTGGGATGTCCCGTGTTCAGGATAAATGGATATGCCCATCGAAACACTGATCGAGATTGTATATCCCCGCAAAAGAATAGGTTCTGAAATCCGCTCCATCATCCTGTCAGCGACCTGCTGTGGTTGGGCCACCGAAGTAAGGTCCGATAATAAAATAACAAACTCATCGCCCCCCAATCTTGAGAGAAAATCCGAGTTTCTCAACCCTTGTTCCACACGTTTTGTAAAAATGACAAGGACCTCATCCCCAACTTGGTGACCATATCGATCATTGATTTGTTTGAAATTATCCATATCAATGAAAAGAAGAGCGAGGAAAGAATTCGTCTTTTCTACTCTCTCCAATTCATCTTTCAACTTATCAAAAAAGTAGCGCCTATTGGGAACTTTCGTCAATTGATCATAATAGGCCAGCTTCTCTAACGCGTTGTGCTGTGCTATACGCTCAGATATGTTGCGACAGATCGTCTGCACAGCCTGGACCTGGTGATACTTGACCAGTCCCCCATGCATCTCAACATCGATGACAGAGCCGTCTAATTTGATCAACTTCCGTGTTATCGTCCTTTAACCATTTCTCCTGAAAATAATGTCGCTAGCCTTTCCCTCACCTTATCCGCTCTCTCATCATTAACAAAAGCCTTTATATCCTGACCATGAAGCTCGGACTTCTGTGTGGCCCCTAACAGCTTGATTCCTGCTTTATTCACATAAATGATTCTATCCTCCTCGTCATGGACAAAGACAGAGTCGGGGGATGTCTCCACTAATGATTGGTAACGACTTTCGCTTTCCTTCAACTCTTGCTCTTTTCGATGCAGCAAGCCTAGAGCAGATATTGGTTCATCTTTAATGAAAAGTAAGTATGTACGATCTTCAACATATTGTATGTAGTGGTTTTCTTGAAAGGGGGATTGTGCTCGTTCAGAGTTCCACAACACCTGCCCAGGAAATCTGCCTGCCCTTTTCAAAGCTTTCACCAAGTGGAACTGATTTGTATTTTCATGGAGGTCAGAAATATTCATCCCGAAGAGCTCCCCGTATTTCTGTCTCATACTAGGATTCATATAGGTGAATGTGAATGATTCATTCTTTTGTTTAATGAGTGCAATACCATCACTCATGTGCACAAACACGTTTTCTAATAAAGATTGACTCTTAATTAAGGTTTGAATGCCGTCCATGAATGCCACTTCTTTCTTTTATTTATGTGAGATAAAAGTACTAGAAAATATTGAATGTAACCTCAAAATTATAACATTATCCTAGCAATAAATTCCATTTGCAGCAATGAATTTTCTTATTTTTCTTAACTTTTTCATTTTATAGGAAATATCACCTTTAAGATCTTCATTAGTAGACTTAAGTGCATAGTCTTGCTAGCATATTACTAAATCGAAGTAATTAAACCTCCATTAGCTGGAAGGACGATATTGTTTCGACCTAAACCTCGCCCGTCTATTGCTTCTTAATCTTAAAAAACTCCCCCCCCATTCTCCAGGCAAGACAAAGAGCAGGGCAACCCTATGATGGGTGCCCTGCTCTTCTGTAATCTATTCAGGGGCTGCTTTTATCTCGGTTTCATGAACAGTTGTGTCCAATAGGTATGGTAAGGACCAGCACCTTCGATATAGCCCACTCCGATATGAGTGAAATCTTCATGAAGGATATTTGCACGGTGCCCCTCACTATTCATCCAACCTTCAACCACTTGTTCTGGAGTGCGTTGACCTGCAGCGATATTTTCTCCTGCTGTCCGGTAGCGGAAATTGAATTCATCCATCATATCAAACGGAGAACCATAGGTCGGGGAGGTATGACTGAAATAGCTGTTGTCTGCCATATCTTGAGACTTCACATTCGCCAGTCCGCTGAGACGATTATGAATTTGAAGCGGCTCCAAATCATGCTTTGCCCTTTCCTTGTTGACTAAGGTAACAACTTCCCGTTCGAAGTCACCAGGTTGATAATCTCCCAGCGAACCCTCAGTGGCCGGCGCCTCGCTTGGAGTCTCGCTTGAAGCCTCTGACTCTTGCTCTGGTGCTTCTTTTTCTTCTTCTATTTGTTCATCGGGATACTTCCATTCAATCTGTTCAAAAAACTCGAAAAAGGATTCTAGATCTGTTGTCCAATTCTGGAATTCCTTTTGTATATCTGTATTATCCACCCACCCCTGGATGTGCTGGGTCACTTTTTCGTATGAAGCCTTTGGACCTTCTTTCCATAAATCCTGGGCAGATACTGGTGTCGCTAAGATGATGATGCCACTCAACGCCACTAGAAAGAGAATAAATTTTTTGATCATACTCGTACTCTCCTCATTCTGGCTGGATGTTATTTCTTATCTCCAGTATTCCACGGTCCCTTTCCAAACGCAAGCCATGACATCTCAGCGATGTGTGTCCTGCAAGCGTCCTTTAGACATCTTCTTCTGGTGTAAAGTCAATTCTAAATCCCGCGCAAACTTTTTCAACCTTTTTTCTTCCACTGGATTTACCAGGGAAACGACCGTACCTTCCGCAGAACCGATGCGTCCTGTTCTTCCGGCGCGATGGATATATGATGTCATATCCTTAGGTACGTCTAAATTGACGATACAGTTGATTTCCTTAATATCCAACCCCCTGGCAGCTACATCTGTCGCTAATAACAGAGGGTATTCACCTTTTCTGAATTCTTTTATTGCTTTTGCACGCTGCTCTTTATTTGCATCACTGTGCAGCAAGCCGATATCCAGGTTTTGATAGGTTAACTTCTCAGCCATAATATTCAACTTCGCGATATCCTGCATGAACCCAAGTCCTATGAAACCGTCCATCCGGGCCAGTTTACGCAGCGTCTCTATTTTGTCCCGATCTTCACATACAATATACGTGTGCGTGACATCAGGCTTTTTCAACTCTTCGGTTACACGGATGACTTCCGCTTCTTCATCCATGAAATCCTGAGCAAGGTCAATGACTTCGTCTGGCAATGTTGCAGAAAATAGAAGGATCTGGGTATCCTTCATCGTCGTTTTCAGCACACTTTCCACGGTATTGATATGTTCCGGGACAAGCAGCTGATCCGCTTCATCCATGACGACACTTTTAATTTCATGTGACTTCAATTTCTTTTTCTCTATCAACTCATAGATGCGCCCGGGTGTGCCTATGATGATATTCGGTTTTTTCTTCAGTTTGTCGATCTGACGTTTAACATTAGCTCCACCTATCAATGTGGTGCTTGTTATTCCACTTCCTTTTGTCCAGGTGAGTACCTCTTGATGAATCTGCATGACTAGTTCATGAGAGGAGGCCATGATCAAAATTTGTGTATGCTTTTGGTTCGGGTCCACCCTTTGAAGAAGAGGAAGTAAATATGCAAGCGTCTTTCCGCTCCCCGTCGGTGCTTCCGCCAGAACGTCCCCGCCATTTAATATAAAGGGGATGGCTTTCTCTTGTACTTTCGTCAATGTATCGAAACCAGCGGTCTCCCATGCTTGTTTAGAGGTAGGGATGAGGTCAGAGAACCATGGTTGGTCAAAGTCATTCATGTTTGTATCGGTCCTTTCTTAATTGAAAATTGCTCTTGTTTTATCTAAAAAAAATAGGCCTCTTCCCATATTGGATGGACGAGAGACCTTTCATACATGATCCATAGCTTATCTTTCATTATACCATCATTAAGCAGAAGTTTCGATAAACTTCTTCATGTGCTCTAAGTGGTCCTGGTCTTCTTTTTTGATGATTTTCTTAACCAGGGGTTTCATCAGTTTGTTTCGAAGCCCTTCTGTGTAAAGTTCTCCTTTGAAGTCCACCCTAGTCCCTTCGCTCGTTTCAATGAACGAATAATGATAACGCATATCAGTTCCATGCTGGGCACTTCGTACAGCATACTGGCCTGGCTTCTTTTTATATATTATATAAAATAAATCCTTTTTTAAGCTTCCAAAGCTTCCAACTCGACTGGATCCTCGTTTAATAGATTCAACTGGTGGAGACGGCTGCGGAAACGCACGACTTCTCCCACTACAATCATCGCAGGATTCGAAATCTTCGACTTTTCGACGACATCTACAATATTCCCAAGCGTACCCGTCACTACCCTTTGATCTTCAGTCGTCCCTTGCTGGATGATCGCTACTGGCGTATCCTTTTTCTTTTCGTTACTTAGGAGTTGATCGCAGATATAGGGCAGGTTAGTGATTCCCATATAGATGGCCAATGTATCAACCCCTTTAGCTAAACTCTCCCAATCCACTTCCTTGTACTTTCCTTTACAACGATGGCCCGCAATGACAGCAAAAGAGCTGCCCATATCCCGATGGGTGATGGGGATCCCGGCATAAGCAGGAGCCGCAATCCCAGAGGTGATCCCCGGTACGATGTCAAAAGAAATTCCATGCTTGGCCAATTCCTCTGCTTCCTCAGCACCTCGGCCGAATACAAAAGGATCTCCTCCCTTTAAACGGGTGACGGTTTTTCCTTCCTTAGCGTATTTGACTAATAAATGGTTGATCGTTTCCTGTTTCAAGATATGAAACTTCGGGTGTTTCCCGCAAAACACAAAGTCTACGCCAGGTTTTGCTTCTTTCAGTAATTGTTCATTCACTAACCGGTCATATAGGATGACGTCGGCTTTTTGAATGCATTTCAAAGCCTTTACTGTGATTAAATCCGGGTCTCCTGGTCCTGCTCCAACTAGGTACACCTTTGACATATGGCTCCTCCTTAGGTTTGTTCCTTCTTATCAGCAACTGGGCAAATCATTGTGGCAGCAGGACATAAACGCCGCCATCTTTGACTGAAACCTCGAACGTTTGCACACATCCCTCATCAGGCTCCTGCACCTTCCCATCCCTCACACTGATTTTCCAGTCGTGCATCGGACAAAAGACATGTTCACCACTCACCATTCCTTCCGCAAGCACGCCTCCTTTATGCGGGCACCTGTTTTCTATCGCGTGGATCCTGCCATCGTCGAGTTTGAAAATGGCTAATTCCAAATCTCCAATGACGGTCGTTTTTCCGATCTTGTCAGGCAGATCCTCTATGCGGGCTACAAAAACTTCATTTAATACAGTTTCCATCGAAAAGCCTCCTTAGGATTCGTAATATCTTATGGAACTTTTACCGTTTGGTAAAGATCTTTCAATATCGTCTGATCTTCCAACGCTTCCTTCCAAGGTTCCTGCAGAACGGACAACGCTTCTTCCATACGATGATTCAAGTCGATGAACGTTTTCTTATCACCGAGAACGGCTTTAATCTTATCCAGGCCTACTCTTTCAACCCAGGCTGATGTACGTTCAAGATAGGTAGCATCTTCTCTGTAATATTGTAAAAAGGCGGCCGAGGTATCTAAGACTTCTTCTTCTGTCTTCACCTTGCATAACAGCTCGGCTTTCCTCATGTGCGTACCACCGTTACCTCCCACATAGATCTCAAACTCGCCATCAAGTCCTACAACGCCTAAGTCTTTCACTGATCCCTCGGCACAGTTTCTCGGACAAGCAGACACACTCATTTTCACTTTATGCGGAGTGTTGAGCCCCTCGAATTTCTTCTCCAGTTGTACGCCTAAGCCAATAGAATCCTGGGTCCCGAATCGGCAGAAGTCAGCGCCTACACAAGTTTTTACCGTCCTTAGGCCTTTGGCATAGGCAGACCCTGACGGCATGTCAAGTTCGGACCAAATACGTGGCAAGTCTTCTTTCTGCACACCCAGCAGATCGAGGCGCTGGCCGCCGGTGACTTTAATCAATTTCACTTCGTATTTATCCGCCACATCAGCGATTTTTCTTAAATCCGTGGCGTTCGTTACGCCACCGTACATACGAGGAACAACAGAATAGGTACCGTCGTTCTGTATATTGGCATGAAGGCGCTCATTCACGAAACGGGATTCTTTTTCATCTTCATACTCTTTAGGATTGAGCATTCCTAAGTAATAGTTCAAGGCAGGTTTACACTTGGAGCAGCCTTCCTCCGACTTCCATCCCAGCACATTCATCACTTCTCTTGTATGAGTAAGACCTTTCTCTTTGATTTCTTCGACCACTTCATCCTTGGATAATGTCGTGCAGGCACAAATCGATTCTTTCTGGAACTGATCGAATTGATCTCCTAAGGTATGTTCTAAAAGCTCAGATACGAGTGATTTACATCCCCCACATGACCTTGAAGCATTCGTACAGCCCTTCACCTGTTCTACGGTGGCAAGTCCCTGACTGTTTATGGCTTCTACAATCGTCCCCTTCGTCACTCCATTACATCCACAGATGATTTCTTCATCTGGCATGTCGGCGACCAAATCAGAACCACCTCCATCAGTTTCCATGTATTCTTCGATCGCAGCCCCTTTATTGATCAGCGATAACAGCCGGTTTCCATCTTTCGTATCTCCGAATAGAACGGCTCCAGTTATTTTCCCGTCGTCAATAAGGACTTTTTGATAAACCCCGTTCCAATCATCAAACACTTTAATAGATTTCGTTTCTTCATCTTCATTGATTTTTCCGGTAGAAAAAACGTCAACCCCTGACACTTTCAATTGCGTGGATAGCACGGATCCCTGATACCCTTTACCGTCCAACTCACACATTCTTCGTGCCATTTCTTGCCCTTGCTGATACAACGGAGCGACTAAGCCGTACACCATTTCCCTGTGCTCGGCACACTCCCCGACAGCAAAAATATTCGGAATTTCTGTCTCCAAATGATCGTTCACAAGAATCCCCCGGTTGACAGGGATTTCGGTTTCTTTAGCCAGGCTGACGTTAGGTTTGATTCCCACTGCCATAACGACTAAGTCCGCTTCAATTACTTCTCCATCTTTAAACTTGAGGCCTTCGACTCGGTCATCTCCAATAATCTCAGCGGAATGCTTCTCTAAAAGAAAATTCATTCCTTGCTCTTCTAATTCTCTTTGCAGCATCTTCCCTGCCGTCTTATCCAGCTGCCTTTCCATCAAGTAATCAGCTATATGTACCACAGCCACGTCCATCCCCAGATTCAGCAATCCTCTGGCCGCTTCTAAACCGAGAAGGCCGCCGCCGATGACCACGGCTTTCTTATAATCGTTTGCGCATTCCATCATTTTTTCACAATCTTTGATGTCACGAAACGCGGTCACTCCTTCTTTGTCAGCTCCTGGCAGAGGAAGCATGAAGGGAACAGACCCTGTAGCCATGATCAATTTATCGTAATCCACTTGACGATCCTTGTCTGTATAGACTCGTTGATTATCCTTATCGATGGCTGTTACGGTTTCTCCTGGATAGAGAAGGATACCGTTATCTTCGTACCATTCCCAGCTATTTAGAGTGATATCGTCAATTTTTGTATCTCCCTGTAAAACTTTAGACAATTCGATTCGATTGTAATTTGGATATGGTTCACTCCCGAATACGGTAATCTCAAATTGATCCGGAGATAATTTCAATACTTCTTCAACGGCTCTCACACCTGCCATACCATTTCCTATAAGAACTAGCTTTTGTTTTGCCATGCAGCAGAACCCTCCAAGTAGTTGTAATTTTTAGAAAATTAAGTGTATGTTCATTGTATGTGGAGGTACAAGCTTGTTCAACTTTAATGTCAGAAAACCTCACATGCTTTTTCATGTAAGCACTTTCTTTTATTTTCCATATAAAAAGAGGCAATGTTATACATCAAGGTTCCGCGTTAGACTCAATAAAAATAAACCACCATGGATAATGAAGGATATCCAGATAACCCTAAAGGAATCTCCCTTTAGGGTACGTTTTTTAAAAATAAACGTTTCATCATGATAAACGAAAAGTCACATTTACTGTTAGTGATCATTACAATTGGAGCGCCGTTTCTTTTTCATTCCGTGGGGGCTATCTGAATGAGTCTCCAATGTACAGAGAGTTTTACCCATATTGATGGAGCATTTCACCGCCTCATAGAGGACTTTTAATTTCTCATATGAGTTCTTCGATCGCTTTGAATAAGGGGGAACTGGAGATGATAGGTGAGAGCCCGGAGGACGAAGTCCGAGGGAGCTCAGCGCATGTCCACCGAAAGCGAGTAATTTCCCGGACCTCTTTTTCCATCCAAGGCAACGGAAACATAACTACACACATCTCGAAATCTGCTAGATAATTGAATAACTCTTTAATGGAAAATCAACAAAGACGTTTAACATAGCCTAAAAAAAGAGAAGGCTACCATTGAGATAGACTCCTCTTTTTGACATCCTCTTAATTCAAGTAAGGACTTACGTTGACAGCGACCACTTTAAACCCCGGCATACGGCAATCAGGGTCTAATTTATTTGAAACTAAGCGATTGACATTTTGCTTGCCAGCCCAATGAAAAGGAACGAATACCGTATCTTTCCTTATTTCCTCGTTCCACTTGCTACGCACCACAATGTGCCCCTGGGCGGACTCGACCTTAACCAGCATACGATCTTCCAAACCATATTCCCTTCCTGTTTTTGGATGGATTTCAATGAAGGATTCAATATTCCGTGCGGCTAACGAAGAACTTCTCCTCGTCTGTTCGCCCGAAAGATAATGGGACATCACCCGGCCAGTGGTCAAGGTTAGTGGATAGTCGTCACTTGTTTGATCCTTTTTCACTTTAGGCACATTTTCAACTACAGCCATTTTCCCTTTTCCATCTGAATGGGCGAAATCATGTTCAAATAACCTCTCTGTCCCTTCATGATCCTTATCCGGGCACGGCCATAAGACTCCATTTTGCCGTCGAATCTTTTCATAGGTGATGCCATAGTAATCGGCCTTTCCGCCTTTAGTGGCGAGCCTTAATTCATTAAAAATGTCTTCCGCTTCAGAATAGGGAAAGTATTCACCTTTTCCGAGCACTTCCGCCATTTCGCAAATGATCTGCCAGTCATGCTTCCCTTCTCCGGGAATCGGACGGCTGGCCTCTCTCAGCACAACCCTCCCCTCAATGTTGGTCATTGTGCCTTCGTCCTCTAAATAAGAGGAGGCGGGAAGGATTAAATCGGCCATTTCTGCAGTTTCAGAAATAAACAAATCCACAGCTACGAAAAACTTCAACTTCTTCAAGGCATTTTTCACAAAGTTCGCATTCGGGTTAGAAACGACTGGATTAGAACACATCAGAAACATGCCGGTGATTGTTCCCTCCTCTATTTTTTCGAACATTTCATATGCGGAAACCCCTTCCCCCGGCAAGTCTTCTTCTTGGATGCCCCACACCTCCGACACGTACTTTCGATCTTCTTTATTTTCGATGGAACGATAACCTGGCAGCTGATCCGCTTTTTGACCATGTTCCCTCGCTCCTTGACCATTCCCTTGTCCAGTAACAGCACCATATCCCGAATAAGGTTTTCCGATCTTTCCTGTAGCAAGGAGAATATTTAAGAATCCGCGAACGGCTGCCGTTCCGTCTGTTTGCTGCTCGACACCCCTTGCTGTAAAAATCATCCCTGAATCCTCTTGACCGAATATGCTGGCTGCTTGATAGAGATGTTCTTTTAATAGTCCTGTAAGTTCTGCAACTTCATCCAAATCGACGGAAGACAGATGATGTGCCACTTCTTCAAAGCCGTTCACACGCTTCTGTATGAACGCTTCGTCTATGTAATTTTCCTCGATCATGATTTTAAGCAGTCCGTTGGCGAGAGAGGCATCCGACCCTGGTTTATTTTTCAAATGCAAGTCTGCTATTTTTGTCGTGGCGGTCTCACGTGGGTCGATCGCGATGATGTAGGCCCCGTTTTCCTTCGCCTTTTCGAAATAGGGCATGATGGTAGGCTGGCACTCGGCGATGTTTGTCCCCGCAAGCATGATGCATTTTGTATGAGGAACTTCCTGCAAACTGTTCGCAAAGCCTCTGTCCACGCCAAAAGACTGATTAGCCGCCGTTGCCGCAGAAGCCATACATAAGCGGCCGTTATAATCGATGTATTTTGTCCTTAGCACCACGCGGGCGAACTTACCTAAAAGATAAGCTTCTTCATTGGTGAGCGAGGCACTGCCATACACTGAGAGTCCATCAGAACCATCTGTTTCTTGTATTTCCTCAAAGTTATGACGGATATGGTCCAAAGCTTCCTTCCATGCAATCGCCTTGAACTCACCGTCCACCTTCAACAATGGCTGCTTGATCCTCTCCCTGTGGAGGGCGTGCTGGTGAGCATTCATCCCTTTCACACACAGCCGTCCCTGAGATGTGGGGTTATCTTTGCCGACTGTTTTGTAAGTCGTCCTCGATACGTCTTTCTGCTCAATCAACTGCATCTTACATTGCATACTACAGAATGGACATTGCGTATCGTAGACTTTTTCGGATTGCACTTGTCTCTGCTTATCGCGGAAGTACTTCAGCATCAACTCGGTCACGTGGTCTCCTCCTTCACCTTAGTCATCTCCTGGCAACTATTGTGCACAATTACATGTTCACCAATGTGTCATTTCGCTGAGTGCTGTCCACATTCATCCTCTCGAGAAAATCACCGCGGATTTCTTCATTGAATAACACTTCCCTTACATGAACAAGGCCGACTCGATCCAGCCATTGCCACGTTCGCTCTCTGTACCTGGCAGACTCCCGGTAATATTGAATAAAACCTGCCATGAACTGCAGCGCTTCTTCGTCCGAATGAACGACACATAACAATTGCCCTTCCCGGACATTTTTGGCACTGCTCCCGCCGACATAAATTTCCCATCCACCGGAAACTTTGATGCTCCCTATATCTTTGGTGGTAGCCTCTGCTCCATTGTGAAAGCAAAGAGAAATTTCTATGTTTAGTCGATATGGGGTTTGTAAAAGCTCTGTTCTTTGCTCCAGGCTTCGGATCAAATCAAACGGATACTGTTTCGTGCATGGGCACTGGTCCTCTCCGATACTCGTTTGGATAGGGGAGACTTTATTTACCCCCGGCACGACCAGAGGCATGTCCAAATCCGCCCAAACCCTAGAAAGGTCCTTCTTTTTCACACCCAAAAAATGAATACGCTGACTACGCGAAATCGCAAGTTCAATAGAAGAGTATTTGTTAGCTACATACGTCATTTTATTCAGCTGCTCGATATTTGGGATCCCACCATGAATTTGTGGAGTGACCACGTATGTACCATCACTTTGAAGCGCTGCATTCATCTTCTCATTGAGATAGAGAGCCTCCTCATTGTTTTCAAACCATGGGTGGATCATTTGTAGGTAATAGTTCAATGCAGGGCGGCAATCGGAGCACCCCTTTTCCGTATTCCATTCTAACTCGTCCATGATTCCCTCCCGTGTGGCTAACTCTTTCAGCTGGATTTGTTCTACGACTTCATCTTCGGATAGGGAGGTGCAGGCACATAAGGATTCATCTTTTACTTCTTCATTAAAATGGTCACTGGAGATGTAATCTAAGAGTTCGGCTACAGAAGGCTTACAACCTCCACAAGAACTAGAGGCTTTCGTACACGTTTTCACCTCATCCACCGTTTTCAAGTTTTCTTGTTGGACAGCTGCGATGATCGATTCTTTGGAAACCCCATTACAGGTACAGACATTGTCGGTCAAAGGTAATTTAGCCATAGGAGAATTTCCCGGATCCAACGAGTCCAGCAAGGAAGCCTTATCCTGATCAGAGACCACCTTTTCTTTCACGATCGTATCCAATAATTTCGGCCCTAGGCGAGTATCCCCGAAAAGGACGGCCCCGACGGCTTTATTCCCTCGGAACACGACTTTTTTATAAACTCCTTCAATGTCATTTTGATAATGAATCCCTTCCGTGGTTCGATCAGGTGTGAACTGACCGACGGAAAAAACATCGACTCCAGAAATCTTCAATTGAGTAGAAAGAACAGAACCGCGGTAACCTGAAACCTTCTTGCCGCACAAATGACGGGCAAGCACCTCTCCTTGTTCATAAAGCGGCTGCACCAATCCATAAACGATGCCTTCGTGTTCGGCACACTCCCCGATCGCGTATAGATCAGGAGTATTCGTTTCCAGAAAATCATTCACAAGAATTCCTCGGTTCGTCTCCACCCCACTATCTTTGGCCAATTGACTATTCGGCTTGATCCCTACTGCCATGACAACAAGATCCGTCTCTACTTCCGTTCCATCATCGAACCGAAGCCCTTCTACCCGTTCTTCTCCTAGCACTTCATGAGAAACTATGTTAAGAAGAAAACGCATCCCTTGGCTTTCCAGTTCTTTTTGAAGCATCAGAGAAGCCTGTTCGTCCAATTGTCTCTGCATGATGTATTCAGACCGGTGTACAACGTCCACTTCCATCCCTAAATTCAGCAGTCCTCTTGCGGCTTCGAGCCCTAAAAGCCCTCCGCCTATGACGACAGCTTTTTTGTAGTGATCAGCTGTTTCGATCATACGTTGACAATCTTCAATCGTACGGAAGGAGATCACGCCCTCTTTCTCCACCCCCGCCAATGGCAAAACGAACGGAGAAGAACCCGTGGCCATGATTAACTTGTCAAACTCAACCTCCCTCCCCAAATCTGTTTCCACGCACTTATTTTCCTTATCGATCTGAGTAACCATTTCACCTGTATAAAGAGTAATCCCATTCTCTTCATACCAGATGTAGGGGTTGAGCATGATCTCTTTAAAGGAAGTCGATCCCTGTAATACAGACGAAAGCATGATCCGGCTATAGTTCCCATGAGGCTCCCGGCCAAAAATAGTGATATCAAAAGCGTCTGGACCTTCACGGAGGATGTTTTCAACGCAGCGAACACCTGCCATTCCATTTCCGACGACCACCAGCTTCCGTTTAACCATAATAAAACCCCCAGAATTTATATAAATCACTGTGCAATATACAACAGACTAGCATGAGGGGTTTAACTTGTCATTCAGTGTGTAAGAAAAACTGACAAAACAGTCTTATTTAAAGATATTCACTCTTCATCTACAAACTGGTTTGAAGGGAATTTTTTGAAAAAATTCTCTCCATTTATTAAAGCCCTTTCATTGTTTAAACAAAAAGGTTTATCTCCTTGAACATGTGTACGATTCCCTTCAAATCAATGTCATAAAATCTGACATGTAACGTGACAAAATTTAAATATTTGAAATAATCGGATTAATCAATAAGATATGGAGGCTTGGTTATGGGAGAAGAAAACACCATGTACAAGGGTAATAAGCGGATTTTATTTATGACAACGTTCGCGTTCTTTTTAAGTTTCTTCGTCTGGTTCAACATGGCACCATTTGTTTCAACTATACGGGAGGCTCTGCAGCTTTCTAAAGAAGAAATCGGTGTCCTGCTTTCGATCAACGTAGCACTCACCATCCCTGCAAGGATTATTATCGGTATGCTCGTTGACCGGTTCGGTCCAAAAAATGTGTATACCGTCTTACTTTTGGTGATGAGTATTCCTTGTTTTTGGTTCGCTTTAGCGAATTCGTTCTGGCAGCTTTTCATTGCAAGGGCTTTGCTTTCGGTCGTAGGTGCAGGGTTCGTCATCGGGATCCGGATGGTATCCGAGTGGTTTCCTCCTCGGCAGCTGGGACTTGCTGAAGGCGTTTATGGAGGCTGGGGAAATTTCGGCTCTGCAGCAGCTGCATTCACACTTCCAACCATTGCACTTCTTATCGGCGGAGAAAACGGGTGGCGTTATGCCATCGCTCTTACCGGTGTGTTATGTATCATTTATGCATTATTTTACTATCGATCTGTGGAAAATACACCAGAAGGAAAAGAATATAAAAAACCCAAGCGAAACGGGGCTATGGAAATTACCAGTTACAAAAGCATGTTCGGTCTCATCCTTATGTCGGTTCCGTTGTATGCTGCACTTGCTCTGATCACATGGCAGCTGAGTCATACCTCTCTCATCTCAACATTCGTGGCAAGCGTCATTTATATCATCCTCGCACTCACTTATATGTATAATGTCTATAAAATTTGGAGTGTCAACAGGGAATCATTAAAAGCAGGTGTCCCAAAGAAAGACCAATATTCATTTAAACAGGTTGCCATTTTAGATTTCGCTTACGCCACGACGTTCGGTTCGGAATTAGCCGTGATTTCCATGCTTCCTATGTTTTTTGAAGAAACCTTCAGCATCAGTGTTGCCCAGGCAGGGATGGTAGCGAGCTCCTTTGCGTTCATGAACCTCGTCGCCCGACCGGGAGGAGGATGGCTCAGTGATAAATTCGGTCGTAAAAAAACGTTACTGATTCTTATGGTTTGTTTATCTGTTGCCTATATCGGAATGTCTCAGATCGCATCCAGCTGGCCGATCTTCGCAGCCATCGCCTTGACCATGACTTGTTCTTTCTTTGTACAAGCAGGCGAAGGCGCGGTATTTTCAATGGTCCCGCTCGTGAAGAAAAGGGTGACTGGCCAAGTAGCAGGGATGGTAGGGGCTTATGGAAATGTAGGGGCCGTCTTGTTTCTTGCCATTCTCGGTTTCTTGAATCCAGCTTTATTTTTTATTTTCATTGCCGCTTCTTCTTTTCTTTGCTTTCTCGCCTGTTGGTTCTTGGTAGAACCAAGTGCTTACCTTGAAGCCAGCAGAAAGGATGTCAAAACAGAAAGTCGGGAGAAATCTAAAGAAGATGTTGCCATTTGACTTTCACGTCATGATCCATACAAAAAAGCCGTGCTTTCCTTCTATAAGAAAGCACGGCTTTTCTTTATTTACTGCCAGACTCTTTTTCTAGTGACGCTAAGATTTCATCCAGCGATTGATCCATACTAGATTCCCGCTGCCAAATACGCACCTTCCACAATCGGATAGGAGACAAGGCGAACATTTTCTGACTCCAGCATTTCGATTGCCATTTCAGCATTCATCTTGGCACTGCCCAGATCATAAAACACCAGCGCTCCATTAGCATCCACTTGCTCGATCGCACTCTGAATCTTTTCAAAGCTTGTGCCAATACCTGCACCTTCGCTTCCTCCAGCCGATTCAATCGGCACCCCACCAACCACTTGTTGCAGCAGCTCTTTGATCTCGTCCACTTTCCACTCCGGGTTTTCCTTCATAGCAGCCAATACGGGGGATCAGACGTCGATCATCGTCTTCTCGCCGGCTTCTGCTTTGCCTCTTTGTTTGATGCCATCCAAGGCTGCTTCCACCATATCCGCAAATGCAGCACGATCGACTTGTTTTCCTTTGCAAGCGGTCGACATTTTCAGAAAAACCGTGCCAAATAAAGGTCTGAAGCCCCGCCCACTTTGGACATCACCGTCATGGACTTTTTTTTCAGTACGTCAGCCACTAACGAAACTTTATAAATAATGAAATTATTGCCTTATTCCTACATCAACAAATGTTTAACATTTCTTAGCAAAAAGGGCCCGCTTGTTTGGATTACTTGAATTTTCTATTCAAAAAAGACATGCGATCCTCTCCTCTATACACTACTCTAAAATGTATATCCGTTACCAAAGACGCAACTCCCTTTTTCTCAGCCTAAGAATATCTTGTCCAAATCCACACATGCTAAAAGCAGCAAAAATAAAGCGAGGTACATATTTATGGGATGGATTTCTGTTGTTCCTTTCATTGTCGTCATCATTTCTGCCATTTGGACCAAACAAGTGATTCCAAGCCTGCTTTTTGCGGTAGTGGTAGCAGGATATATCATCGATCCTCATTGGCTCGGGGGAATGATGACTGCTTTAGGATTCATAATAGAAGGCATGACTGATGAGAATAATTTAAAAATCATCCTGTTCCTGTATGCCTTCTCCGCTTTGATCGGTATCGTAAAAATGTCAGGTGGGATTAAGGGGTTTGTGAAAGAGGCGACGGAACGCATCGATCACAAGCGTGGTGCATTCATTTTGACGTGGTTGTCCTCTTTAGGAACTTTCAGTGCCCCCAGCTTTCGGATTGTAACTATCGGACCAGTCATGAAAGCGATGCGAAAAAACATCCCCATGACGAAACAAGAGCTGGGTTTTGTCATTGAGACGACAGCCTCTCCTCTTGTGGTATTGATTCCTGTAGCTACAGCATTTGTAGGTTACATGACTTCTGTCATTGAACTTTCTCTTCAGCAGGCGAATGCGGACGGGGATGCTTATTCCTTATATATCAGCAGCATCCCTTTCAATTTCTTTGCTTTTTCCATGCTCGCAGTTGGATTTTATTTAAGCTTTTTCCATAAAAATAAAAAGCCGGCCACAGATGCCGAAAACATGGACCAAGAAAAGCGGGAGGATGACGATCAATGGGAAGACTGTCATCCAGCTGTGACGAAAAACCTTCCCGCTCAACCGTTGCACCTGATTATTCCATTGATCAGTGTCATCGTACTCACTTTCCTGCTCATGTATATGGTCGGCGTAAGAGATGGCCAAACAGGGTTTAGTGCCTTGATTAATGCGAATGTATTAGATGCTATGGTGTTGGCCGTCGTATTGACTCTTGTTCTGTTCGTCATTTATTTGAAGTTTCGATCAGAGCCATTGAGAAAAATGATGAACACCTTGATTGACGGTGGAAATGAAATGATGGGTGTCATCTTGCTGTTAGCGATGGTTTGGGGGCTGAGTAGTGGATCGGAAGCCTTGGAGTTCGCGGATACAATTTCTTCCTCATTCGGCTGGATTCCAGCTGGGTTCGTGGCTGTCATTATTTTTGTCATCGGTTGCGGATTGTCTTACTTTATCGGATCTTCATGGGGGACTTGGGGGATCCTTATGCCTGTGGGTATTTCTATCGCTACCGTAGCAGGAAGTTCGCTCCCGATGGTGATTGGAGCCGTTTTCGCCAGCGGAACCTTTGGAGCTTTCGCCTCCCCACTGAGTGATGATACGAATACGACAGCGGGAATCTTAAATTTAAACCCGATCAAGTATGCAAAATTCAAGCTGAAACCCGCTTTGATTGCTGCTGGGGTGGCAGCTATCATCTATTTTGGGCTTTCCTTCTTTTTATAAAGTTTTGCATTCATAACCCGCATCGTGTGTGGCCGAGACATCGAATGGCTGGACAAACGATGAGGCGCGCGGCGCAGAGGATCAAAAAATGGTAACTTATAAGATCTAAACACCGAAAGAGCAAGGAGGATAACTCTATTCCTCCTTGCTCTTTTCCCGTATCTATATTGCTTTCAAAGATAGCGCCTGCAATAAAACCATATTCTGAAGTAATACTTTTTACTTAATGGGAAGGTAAAGTTTATAACGGGTTTCAGCCCCTGTGTAAGGATGGTATTCCTCAAAGCCGAAACCTTCAATCTGTTCATAACCCTTTTCCGTAATCCACTTGTGCAGGTAGGGATAAGGATTGAAATCATGTTGGGAGGGATCATATTCGAGTACAGCATAAGTGTGAGCAGGAACGGTCTTCGTAATCATATCTTGCGGGATTTTTTCAAAACTATCCACTTCTACACCAGCAATCCAATGAAAAGCATCAGTCATTTCATTCCAATTCGGAGGATCGACAAACATTCCGATCGAGTGAGGTGCGTGTATACGATTCCTCACTTTTGGCAACTTCATCGTATGAAACTGTTCCATCAAGCGTGGGATTTTTACATCTCGTTCGTCCATCATCGTTGTACAATAGACACCGACTACCTTGAAGTTGGACTTCTTCACGACTTTCGGCTCCACAGCCGTTGTCATTTGCTCACTCATTACATGGCCACTCCTTTAAATTTTGATCACTCTCCCTAACTACTTCCACATTCAATCATATTTCCCTTTCAAGAATTTAGCGTTCGATGTTATTCGTAGCTTTTCGACTATCTTTTTAGGATAACCCTGGCTATGGAGATATCCATTCCTATATCATAATGTCTTATTCACCTAAAATATGCTCTCAATTTATCACCATCCAATGGTTGCCTGCAAAATCGCCTTTTGGACGTGCATACGATTTTCTGCCTGTTGGAAAACTGCGGATTGTTTGCCATCAATCACTTCTGCTGTGACCTCTTCCCCTCGGTGAGCTGGCAGACAATGTAAGAAAACTGCATCAGCTTCAGCTGCTTCCAGGAGAGATTGATTCACTTGATATCCATTGAAAGCCTTGAGGCGCACAGAAGTTTCCGATTCTTGTCCCATACTCGTCCATACATCCGTATAAATGACATCGGCCCCCTCAACGGCTTTTTTCGGATCAGCCTCCAGCAGAACCGCACCGCCATAAGTCTTCGCTATTGCTTGTGCTTTACCCGTAATTTCTCCATCGGGTTCGTACCCTTCCGGTGTGGAGATGACCACTTCCATCCCCATCATTGCTGAAAGGATCATCAAGGAGTGGGCTACATTGTTTCCATCACCAATATATACAATTTTCAGCCCCTCCAGGCGCCCTTTCAATTCCAATATTGTAAAAATATCTGCTAGCGCCTGGCAAGGGTGATAAATGTCGCATAGTCCATTGATAACAGGAACCGAGGCGTGTTCGGCAAGTTCTTTCAGCTTTTCATGAGAAGTGGTCCGAAACATAAGGGCATCCACATACCCTGAAAGGACTTGAGCGGTATCAGCAATCGTCTCCCCACGGCCGATCTGAATGTCTCTGGAATTCAAATAAAGAGCATGCCCTCCCATCTGCACCATCCCTACTTCAAAAGAAACCCGAGTTCGTGTGGAAGACTTCTCGAAGATCATCCCCAGGTTCTTACCTTTCAATGATTGCGTATAGGGGTTCTCTTTCACATATTGTGCTTGCGCTAATAATCGGGAGATTTCAGATTGGGTATAATCAAGCCATGTGAGGACATGTTTCCCTTGCATAGAATTCCCTGTTGAATGTATTTGCTCTATTAGATTCATTACGGACGCACTCCTTCACGAATACTCCCTGGAAGCGGGATTGGTTGGGTGTTTAAACAAGTAAGAGATTGTAAGTAAGCATCAAACGTCTTATTTTCACTCATGACTGTAATGCCATGTTTCAAGGCCTGAATTCTACGCGTCTGGTCTTTTTCTGATTCCTGATTATTGACATACAATGCAGCCTCTTCCGTCTTCAACCATTCATTAAAAGGAAGACTTGTAGAAGAGAGTGTTTCATAACCAGGCTGGTCTATAAAGCAGACATTTTTTTCTTGATGCACATCCGGCATTTCTAAGAAAACTTTTCGCAAAGCTTCCTCTACCGTATGGCCTAAACACATCCCTTCCCCCGTCGATTTCATATTCGGCCCTAGCTTATGATCCAGTTCAGCCAGCGCATATGAAGAAAACAATGGATATTTAACTGCTACTTCCGTTATCGAGGGTGGAAGCAGTTGGGAAAGATGCAATGTTGAATCATTAACGAGGCAGCGTATCGCTAAATCGATCATCGCTACATTCGAAACTTTGCTCACAATCGGTACAGTACGACTAGCCCGCGGGTTAACTTCGAGTACATACACTCGGTTATCGACCCATAAGAACTGAATGTTCATGATACCTTTGTAATGGAAGTGTTGGATAATCATTTCACTGTATCCTCGAATCGTTTCTTTAATCTCCAGGGACAGCGTGGATGGAAAGATGGCCATACTATCGCCTGAATGCACACCTGCCGGTTCGATATGTTCGATCACTTCCGGGAGATAAATCCCTTTTCCATCTGCAACGATGTCGACTTCCATTTCAATTCCTTGCATAAAAGAGTCGAGCACAATTGGATAATGACGTTTCTCCGCTTTATCCAACGCATGTTTCAATTCTTCCTGATCATTAACTTTTACCATTCCTTGCCCGCCAATGACATACGAAGGACGTAAAAGGAGAGGGAAATTGTATTGTTCCGCTGCAGACCATGCTTCCATTTTCGTATGACAAGTCGTACCTTCGACATGAGGTATTCCAAGATCTTTCAATGCTTCATAAAACTTGTCTCGATCTTCAAGTTCATCCAGTACTTTTGTAGAAATACCAGCTAGCGGGACTCCTTCCCGTTCTAAGTCTTCAGCTAAATTAATCGCTGTTTGCCCACCAAATTGAGTGAAAACCAAGTCTATGTTTTCATGGTCCACGATGGCAGAGATAATTTCCGTCTGAATCGGTTCAAAATACAAACGATCAGCAGTTTCGTAATCTGTGCTTACGGTTTCCGGGTTATTGTTGATCATGATTGTCGTCCATCCCAACTTACGCAAGCTTTCAATGGCTTTGACTGCGCTATAGTCAAATTCCACTCCCTGTCCGATACGGATAGGACCTGAACCTATGATCAAAGCTTTCTTCTCTCCAGCTAAAGGTTCGATTTCATTCGTGCCTGCATACGTGCTGTATACATAATTCGTAGCCGCCTCAAATTCCGCTGCACACGTATCGACCAGTTTGAATTTACAAGTAACCTCTAACTCTTTTCTCTTCTCTTTAATTTCCTTCTCTGCTGTCTCCATCAAGTCGGCCATTTGCCCATCTGAGAAACCATACAATTTTGCTTTCTGCATCAACTCTTCAGTCAAGCTTTCCACTGAATTTCCATGCAACACTTTTTCCATGTCTACAAGATTCTTCAACACATGTAAGAAAAGCAAATCGATAGACGTCTCTGCATGGATGGCTGTTGGATCTATGCCATTACGCAAAAGGTTGAGAATAGCGAAGTAACGTAAATCGGTCGGTGTTTTCAAATGGAACCATTCATCAGTGATAATTGGAATCGTGGTATCCAATGAATGAACAGCTTTTTGAAAAGCCCCCTCTAACGTCCGGTCGATTGCCATAACCTCTCCCGTCGCCCTCATTTTTGTTCCCAATTTACGGTCAGCTTCTGAAAATTTATCAAACGGCCAGCGTGGAAATTTGACGACAACATAATCGAGTGCCGGTTCAAAACTTGCATATGTGTGACCTGTCAGCGGATTTTCTAATTGATCAAGTGGATGACCCAAGGCGACTTTAGTTGCCATCTTTGCGATTGGATAACCTGTTGCCTTGGATGCGAGTGCTGACGAACGACTGACTCGCGGGTTGACCTCAATTACATAATATTGACGACTGGCAGGATCCAGCGCGAACTGGACATTACATCCACCGATCACTTCCAATGCTGAAACAATTTTAAAAGCGGCCGTGCGTAACATTTGATAGTCTTTATCTGACAACGTTTGGGAAGGTGCGACGACGATGGAGTCTCCCGTGTGGACACCCACAGGATCAAAATTCTCCATGTTACATACAGAAATACACGTACCGTTATGATCACGCATGATTTCATACTCAATTTCTTTGAACCCTGCGATGCTCTTCTCAACGATGACCTGGTGGATCGGGCTGGATTTCAACCCTGTCGATATCAGTTCTTCCAGCTCTTCCTCTTCATGGACGATACCGCCTCCACGTCCCCCTAATGTATAAGCAGGACGGCTGATGATCGGGTAACCTACGCGCTCGACGAAATCTTTTGCTTGTTGAAAAGTGGTTATGACTTCACTTTCTGGAACTGGTTGTTCAAGTTCATTCATCAGCTCCCGGAATAACTCTCTGTCTTCTCCCTGTTGAATAGAGCGGACACTTGTACCTAACAACTTCACACCAAACTGATCCAGTACCCCCTCCTTCTCTAACTCAACAGCTAAATTCAAGGCCGTCTGGCCGCCTAATCCAGCAAGTAATGATTCCGGCTTTTCTTTCTCAATGATCGCGGCTAAGCTTTTCACTGTCAGTGGTTCACAATAAACCACATCCGCCACATCGTAATCAGTCATAATGGTGGCCGGATTGTTATTGACCAGGACGACTTCATACCCTTCTTCCTTCAAAGCGAGGCATCCCTGCGTGCCGGAGTAATCAAACTCTGCCGCCTGCCCGATCATGATGGGACCCGAGCCAACCACAAGTATTTTATTAGACATATGCCTTCACCTCTTTCTTTTTCACTAGTTGCAGAAAGTCGTCGAACAGCCATTCCGCATCCTCTGGTCCAGGATTCGCCTCAGGATGAAATTGGACACTCATGATCCGTTTGGTTTCGTGCATCAACCCCTCGATTGAATCATCATTGACGTTATAAAATCTCTTTGCTAACGGGGTTTCAATTAAACTTGCTTCATCCACCACGTAATTGTGATTTTGAGATGATAAAAAGACTTTCCCTGTCACTACATCTTTAACTGGATGGTTGGCTCCCCTGTGCCCAAAAGCGAGTTTAATCGTATCTGCCCCGTAAGCGAGAGCTATGACCTGATGGCCCATACAAATCCCGAAGGTAGGATAAACATCCAGCATTTTTTTGATGGCCGGTAATTTATTACTTACATCTTTTGGATCCCCTGGACCATTCGAGAGAACGACAGCATCAAGTTTAAGATCATCCACCTGGGTTATTTCAGAATATGGAATCACCGAGACACGGACGTCGTACTCCAAAAGCTTCTGTAAAATCGACTTTTTCCAACCAAAATCAATAAGTCCGATATGGATAAGACCCTCCCCGTGGGTTTCTATCTTTGCTCCCTTCACCTGGTCGATTTGACGGGATTCAGGCGGCAAAAATTCATAATCATCATTCTGGGTGAGGATCGCTTGCCGTGTACCACCTGTCCGGATTTCTTTGGTGACTTCCCTTGTATCTACACCTGTTAAAAAAGGCACTCCACGCTCATCTAAATAATCTCCGAGTGATTGCACTGATTGATAGTGGGAGGCTACACCCGCGCAATGGAACATGACCACCCCATTCACTTGGACCTCCTTACTTTCCGCATCCTCAAGATTTATGCCGTAATTCCCTATTAAAGGATAAGTGAAGACGACAATCTGGCCCCGGTAGGACGGATCTGTCAACACTTCTTGATAACCTGTCATCCCAGTAAAAAACACGATTTCACCTTGTATGGCATTTTTATAACCTTTTGATGTGAAACCCTCGTATGATTTTCCATCTTGCAAACAAAGACGTGCTTTCATAACATCACCCCACAAAATGAATATTTATTATACTTGTTGTATTTTTATACATTTAATTCCTATAAAAGGCGGTGTTCATCACGTATTGTGAATTTCACCGCCTATCTATTTTTCAGACGTTCTGGAGATCCTTCTGTTGTTGATGGATCACTTCAGTAATCAACAGAACAGCTTGGTCGATTTCTGCTTCTGTTACCGTTAATGGCGGTAACAGCCGCAAAACATTCGGACCGGCAATAACGGCCAATAAACCTTTTTCTCTTAAAGAATGGACAAGTTGTATGGCTTCAGATTGAACTTCAATTCCGAGCATCAATCCTTGCCCGCGGATATCCTTGACGTACTCCAAAGAAGCAAGATTCGCTTCTAATTCCTCCTTGAAATATGTCCCCTTTTGTTCTACCTTTTCCAAAAAAGAGACAGTAAAGACTTTCTCCAGGGTTGCTTTTACAGCTGCGGATGCGAGAGGGTTCCCTCCAAAGGTCGACCCGTGAGACCCTGCACTGAATGCTTCCACCAGCTCAGACCTACCAATCATAGCCCCCACCGGAAAACCACTCCCCAATCCTTTTGCAGAAGTGACGATATCAGGGTCTAAGCCATGATGCTGATAGGCGAAAACTTGACCGGTACGCCCAATTCCTGTTTGTACCTCATCGATAATGAGCAGTGCTCCTAGTTCACGGCATTTTTCCTCAACTGTTCTCAAAAACTCTGCTGAAGCAGGGATGACTCCCCCTTCTCCCTGGATCACTTCAACCATAATAGCAGCCACATGACCATCATGGACTTCCTCTATGGCTTTCACATCATTATAGGGAAAATACTCAAAAGTCGGCAGCAACGTTCCGAATCCTTCCTGGATTTTCTCTTGCCCTGTGGCGCTCATCGTAGCAAAAGTCCGACCGTGGAACGATTGTTTGAATGTAATGATCTTCTCTCTTCCTGTATGCTTGCGTGCTAATTTTATAGCGGCTTCATTCGCTTCAGCTCCACTATTACAAAAAAACGCATAATCGAGATCTGTGGCTCCAGTCAGCAATTCAGCCGCTTGTTCCTGAATAGGTATTTGATAAAGGTTGGAGACATGCCAAACTTGATCCATTTGTTTTTGCAGGGCCTGCTGCACTTCAGGCGGTCGGTGCCCGAGGTTACAAACAGCGATCCCTGAAACAAAATCCAGGTATTGTTTTCCTTCATCGTCTATAACATTCGTTCCTTCACCCGAAACGATTGTAAGTGGAAAACGATTGTATGTGGGAAATAAACTCATTCGACCCTCTCCTTTCGTTTTGCTCTGATTGAAGTCCCTTTGATTTTATCCCCTTCCATCAAAGCTTGCTCACCACTGACAATCCAGACTTCCTCGAGATGATCAGATAAAGTTTCCATGGCTGATCTTACTTTAGGAATCATTCCTCCATAAATGGTTCCCGCATCAATCATCACATCGATTTCCTCCGGTGTAATCATACTTACCATCTCATCATTCACCAGGATGCCTGGTACATCCGTGACATACAGCAGCTTCTCTGCCCCAACAGCTTTTGCAATCGCTGATGCCGCTACATCTGCATTGATATTTACGGTTTGAAGATCGCCTGTTTTTCCAAATGGTGCTACCACCGGTACATATCCGGATCTAAGAGAGTGCAAGAGGATATCCGGAGTGACTTTGTCTACTTTTCCGACCAGCCCTAAATTCTCTTTATCCATGTATGTGCACATTAACAGGGAAGCTTCCGACCCTTTCAGACTTATCGCATCAATTCCTTGTTTTGTCAATTCACTTGTAATCTGCGCTCCCACTTTTCCACCAAGAATCATCTCAACGACTTCCAGGGTTTCCGGTGTAGTCTTGCGTAACCCTTCATGGAATTCCCCTTCAATGTTCAAGCGAGATAAAAGGTTAGTAATAGCAGGACCGCCGCCATGGACAATAATACAATTGTAGTGGTGAAGTATGTTCTGGAAACTGGCGTAGAACGAATCTGTAAGCTGATCGATCATACTCCCGCCAAGTTTGATGACGATGGTAGGTTTATGACCGGTAGCTGGCATTGATTTTGACATAGTCATACGTCAAGTCACACCCCCATGCCATACCTGAACCTTCTCCTTCTCCGAGATGGATGGCTATTCTGACTTCTTCATTATCTAAATCTTCACTTGCCTGTTCTTCTGAAAAAGGACATGCCGTCCCTTTGCTGAAAACGAGTTGGTCTTCCAAGTAAATATCACAGGCATTTGCATCCACTTTCGCTTCACTGTGTCCGATTGCACCGACAATCCTTCCCCAGTTAGCATCAAGACCATAAACTGCTGTCTTAACGAGATTGGAACCAACGACTTTTTTTGCAATGATCCGGGCTTCTTCACTGGTACGGGCACCTGTGACATTGACTTCGATGAGTTTAGTAGCTCCTTCTCCATCTTTAGCAATTTGTTTTGCCAAGTCTTCACAGACAAGTTGGAGTGCTGACTGGAATGCTTCCCAATCTGAGTGTTTTTCGTTTAAAGGTGAATGCCCAGCTTGGCCATTCGCAAGTGTCAATACCATATCATTGGTAGAGGTTTCTCCATCTACTGTGATTTGATTGAATGACTTATCAATCGACTGACCCAGGGCATGCTGCAGGTCTTCTGAGTCGATGTTCGCATCTGTAGTAATGAAACCAAGCATAGTGGCCATGTTTGGGTGAATCATACCAGAGCCTTTAGCTGCTCCGGCAATGGTCACGGTTTCGCCATCAATTTGCACTTGATAACAGGCGTGCTTTTGGCAAGTATCCGTCGTAAGGATAGATTGCTGAAAGTCTTTATCCCCATTCTTACTCAACTCAACAGAGTTGCATCCATAGGAAATCTTTTCCATCGGGAGTTGCTCGCCGATGACTCCAGTAGAAGCTACAGCCACGTAATCGGCGGGAAGGTTGAATCGTTCTGCGATCATTTCACGCATTTTGTAAGCATTGGCGAGACCTTCTTCACCGGTACAGGCATTTGCCACAGCACTATTTATAACAACACTTTGGATTTTCCCCCTTCCGGCAATACTATCTTGAGTGACTTTGAGGGGCGGGGCTTGAAAATGACTTTGAGTATAGACCGCTGCGACAGAAGCGGGAGTCTCACTCATAAGTAATCCGAAGTCTTTTTTTCGATATCTTAAACCACTATGGATGCCACCAGCCTGATAGCCCTTTGGTGTCAAAATCGATCCGTTTTCTATTTTCTCGATTTCACTTGATTTGCTCGCTTGTATCAAAGCACCTCTCCCTCTCTCCTTTAAGGATAAACAGGTAATGTTGAGAGCCCTGCTCTCTCATCTGCCTGAAATAATAGATTCATATTTTGTACAGCCTGGCTAGCTGCACCTTTCATCAAGTTATCGATCACGCTTACAATGGTCACTCTATTTGTCCTAGGATCAAGCGTTATGCCGATGTCACAGAAGTTAGAGCCGTAGACATCTTTCGTGCATGGAAAGCTTCCCATCTCCCTTACCCTGACAAAAGGCTCTTTCTCATAGTAGGACTCGTAAAGAGATTGAAGCTTTTCGACGGTCATTTCTTCATTCAATTGGAGATAGATCGTCGCCATGATTCCTTTCGTCATCGGAACCAAATGGGTGGAAAACGTCACTGGTTGGGAATCTTCGTCCCATTGCTGCAATTGCTGTTCAATTTCAGGAATATGTTGGTGTTGATTCACTTTGTAAATTTGAAAGTTTTCTTGTGCATGAGCAAAGTGTGTAATCCGGTTCGGATTTTTCCCTGCACCTGAAACCCCGGATTTCGCATCTATGATGAGCGAAGAAGGGTTCGCAAGTCTTTCTTTGATTATCGGACCGACCCCCAGCAATGCGGCTGTTGGAAAACAGCCAGGATTCGCAATCACATCTGCCTGCTGAATGTTTTCCTTATTCCATTCAGGCAGTCCATATACTGCTTCTCCTAATACCGCTTCTCCTGCAGGTTCCTTTTTGTACCACTGCTTATATAGGGCTTGATCCTTCAATCTCAAATCACCAGAAAGGTCGATCACTTTTGCTTTACCACCTTGCAATTGCGGGGTGAGGTCAATTGATACTCCAGCAGGCGTTGCCAGAAATACTACATCAAGATCTTCTTTCATTTTATCTGGTTCCACATCAGCTAGTATATGGGATTGACCCCTTTGCATCTGTGGATAAATATCTTCAAAATACTCCCCTGCTTGTGAAGAGGAATATAAGGTGATGTCATCTATTTGTGGATGAACGTTCAGTATTCGAAAAAGCTCTATCCCACCATATCCTGTAGCGCCAACGATACCTGCTTTCAAACTAAAACCACCTCTATGTATATTTATAATAATAACTGTATATTTACAATATTATTAACCCTAATGGTTCAGATGTCAATAGTCAGTATCAACTTCTTTGATATTTTACTTGTTTATAAAATCATAGATTGATATAAGTTGGTTTGATAGGATATATCCTAGAAGGAAAAAAACAGGATAAATATGAACTTATACACATGTGGATAACTCATTACATGCATAATTGTGTATGTTTTATTCACATATACACAGTTTTATACACAGTTTCAACAGGTGTGATAAAAAGGCATCAGGGTAAACGGTGACTTTCAAAGTTCCTTTTTTCAAAAAAAATCCGTACATATGAGTTTTCACTCAACATGTACGGATTAAGAAGGTCAGACCGTAAAGGATTGGAAAATATTTTTCTCACTTATCGGATAAACTTCCCGACCGACTAAGTGATTGATAATTACTTTATTCCGGTGGATAGATAAACCGAGGTTTGTAGAGCCGACGCCATGAGTATGAGAAATTCCGCTATGGACATATATTTCATTATCCGTTTTTTCATTTTTGACCAGGCGATAATCCGCAGTCACCTTATAACGGCCTTCATCATCCCATTCTAGGAAATCGGCTAGATGATGGACAAAATCAGGTACCAAGGGTTTGTAACCTGTAGCCGCAATGACGACATCAGTGTCATGTGTGAAGGTTTCCTTTTTCTGATTGTGGTAACATTCCAGTTCATAACCACCTTCTTGTTTTGGCCGGACATCTTTAACTTCGCTCAATACTTGTAAACCGACGTCCAACTCTTCCCGGCCTACTGAATATTCATATAGTAGATTGTAAATATCGTTAATTGTATGATTGCTGATGCCTTTATAATATAAACCTTGTGTAGCGAAAATTTCATCTTTCCGCTTTTGTGGCAACTGATAAAAATAGTCCACGTAGTCTGGTGAGAAATGCTCCAAGCTCAGTTTCGATTCTTCCATAGATTCAAACCCAGGGGAACGAGTGATCCAATCTAAGCGATATTGGCAGTCCCTTTGCTCTTTCAGTAATTCCCGGAAGGTTTCAGCGGCACTTTGTCCAGATCCCACAACTGTAATCGATTCAGCCTTGCGACATCGATCCTGGTTAGGTAAGAAGTCAGCCGTGTGAAAGACATCTTCTGAAGGTAAATCTCTAAATGATGCAGGCATGACAGGGACACTACCAGTCCCCATGATAAGGTTCTTTGAACGGTAGAGATGTACTTCGTCCTGTTTGAAATCTGTCACTTCCACTTCAAACATTTCTTCATTGTCTTTATAATGACGGATGTTCGTCACACGTTTACCGAATTGGCAACTATTCAATTGAGCAGCGGCCCATTGGCAATAATCATTATACTCACGTCTTGGGATGTCAAGCCGCTGAAGGAAATAAAATTGGTACATGCGTTCATTTTTGTTGATATAATTCAAAAAACTATATTTATTCGTCGGATCTGCCATCGTAACCAAATCCGCAATGAAGGGCACTTGCATTTTTGTTCCTTCAATCAGCATCCCCGGGTGCCAATCAAAGGTTTCATTCTGCTCAAAAAACAATGATTCCACTTCTTCTACCTCATCAAGCAGAGCCGCTAAACTCAAGTTGAAAGGCCCGACCCCTACTCCGATCAAGTCATATATCTTTTCATGTTGTTTCATCATCCACTACTCCTTTTTTTCTGAAAAAACTACAATTTCAGAAATCAATACACTAGTCCTATGTTATCATAACCACATCTATACGATAATAGCCTTTGCAAAGGAAGGTGTGAAAATATGAAAGCACTGCATCTGATCCCTATCGACAACCGGCATCAGTATATAAGTTTTTTACTGCTCGCCGACGAGGATGAAACGATCATCAATCAATACATACATGAAGGAGAGATGTATGCGATTTCCTATGAAGGTACTGAAATCGGTGTCTCTCTTTTCACTTTCCCCAGCAAAGAAACAGTCGAGATCAAAAACCTAGCTCTTTCTCCTGCGTTCAGAGGAAAAGGAATTGGCAGGCAAGTCCTGAACAAAGCTGCCCAAGTGTTCAAAGAACGTGGATTTAGAGATATGATTGCAGGGACTTCAAATTCCAGCATTGAAAATTTAGCTTTTTACCAAAAGGCTGGGTATCGTTTTTATGACATTAAGAAAGATTTTTTCACTTCTTATCCAGAAACTTTCTATGAGAATGGAATCAAGGGAATAGACATGATCATCTTTCGAAAGTCCATAAAGGACTAATTCCTGAATTAAAAGTATTAAATTTTGATAAGTGAAAAGCTGTCCCTTATTCGGGCAGCTTTTTTGTTCGCTGCGATAAGTACGTGAAATCCAAATGGAACCATCTCCAGTAAAAATAGATTTGCATGAAAATAAGAGGCTGATGAATTTGTTTCAATGTATTCATAAATTCTCAGCCTTTGAGCATGCTAATCAAAAATGCATCCATTGAAGGTGGGATCTCGTTGAAGCAAAAATCAAATAGCAAATCATCGAAGAATGCTTCACAACCACTTTATTTATCATTGGATGAAAGTCTGGATCATATTCGCACTTCATTAGGCAACAGTTCTGACCTGGTCATCCGTACATTGACGATCAACAAAATTTCAGCTGCCGTCCTGTTTATGGATGGTCTGGTAGACAAAAGCACAGTGCAAAATTTCATTCTGGAAGCTCTGATGCTGGAAATTCCTACCAAACGACAAAACAGCCACCACCTTTATTCATCCATTAAAGAAGCTTCCCTTCCAATTGGCGAGATGGCTGAAGTGGAAGATTATAAAAAACTATTTGAAAAGCTTCTAGCAGGCGAGACCATCTTACTGATCGATAAGCAGGCCAAAGCATTATCAGCAAGTACAAAAGGATGGCGTGACAGGGGAGTCCAGGAGACAACATCCGAAAGCGTCATACGGGGGCCTAAAGAGGCATTCACAGAAACATTACGGACAAATACAGCACTGTTAAGAAGGAAAATCAGAGATACCAGCCTCAGAGTCGAGGGCAAGGTCATCGGAAAGAAGACCCACACAGATATAGCGGTTATTTATTTGGAGGGTTTGGCAGAATCGGAAGTAATCGACGATGTAAACCGTCGGTTGGATCAAATAGACATAGATGCAGTTTTGGAAAGTGGTTACATCGAAGAATTCATTCAGGATGCTCAATACTCCCCTTTTCCCACGGTCTATAATTCGGAAAAGCCGGACGCTATTGCCGGAGGAATTCTTGAAGGACGGGTGGCCATTCTCATCGATGGAACACCAAACGTTTTGCTGGTACCTGCACTATTTGTGAACTTCATGCAGTCCAGCGAAGACTATTACCAACGTGCAGACATCGGTACACTCGTGAGGCTGTTGAGACTATTCTGCTTTTCCATCGCATTGTTCATGCCCTCCCTATACATCGCCTTTACGACTTTCCATCATGAAATGATCCCAGCTCCCCTTCTAATCAGTTTAGCTGCCCAGAGGGAAGGTGTTCCTTTCCCTGCCTTTGTGGAGGCGATGATGATGGAATTGACTTTTGAGATTCTCCGAGAAGCAGGGGTTCGACTCCCGAAGCCAGTTGGTTCTGCTGTTTCCATAGTTGGGGCCCTTGTGTTAGGACAGTCAGCTGTGCAGGCAGGTCTTGTCTCTCCTGCGATGGTCATTATTGTATCAATCACAGCTATCAGCAGCTTCGTGTTTCCTTCATATAACATGGCGATTTCTGTAAGGATCTTGCGTTTTCCTTTAATGATTCTTGCCGCTACATTCGGTCTATATGGAATCATTTTAGGAATGATTGCCCTTGTGTTTCATTTGTGCAGTTTAAAGTCGTTCGGAAAATCTTACATGTCACCGTTCGCTCCATTCATCCCTAAAGATCAAAAAGATGTTTTGGTTCGATTCCCGCATTGGGGATTATTGTCACGACCTAGCTCCATGACCCAAAAAGATCAAAAAAGAACTGATTCTACTTCCAAGGAGAGGTAAATATGGTTTTGAAAATGACAAGTCCTGCCAGAATCATCATCATCGTTACTTCCCTGCTTCTCCTGACTGGGTGTTGGAATAGTAAAGAATTGGACGAGCTTGGTATAGTGGTTGCATTAGGGGTCGACAAAACGGAGGACGGAAAATATGAACTGGTGACCCAAGTAATTAACCCCTCAGAAATTGCGACGGATGCACCGACTACACGTCCTCCAGTATCCATTTATAAATCCAGGGGCGACTCTTTATTTGAGGCGTTTCGCCACATGACAGAAAAGTCCCCGCGAAAAATGTATTTATCACAGCTGAGGCTGCTTGTGATCGGCAAAACGATGGCAGAAGAAGGCATGATGCCATCCCTTGATATTTTTTATAGAAACCACGAATTTCGCACCGCTTTTTATGTAGCTATTGCTAAAAATACAAGTCCGGAAGAACTATTAAGTGTCCTCACTCCCTATGAGAAAATCCCGGCCAATAAATTAATGCGTTCTCTCGAATCTGTAGAATCCAATTTGGGAAGCTCAAAAGCCGTAACCATCGATGTATTGATTTCTCAGATCCGGAGTAAAGGCCACCATCCAGTTTTACCAGGACTGCTTATTAGTGGCGATGCGGAAATAGGGGCTACTAGGCATAATGTTGAAAGTATCGACGCACCGACCCAATTAATCATCAACCACCTTGCTGTTTTCAAAAAAGACCAACTAGTCGGATGGCTGGCTAAAGATGCTAGTCAAGGGTACAACTATATCACCGGCAATGTGAAAAGCACTGTCATTACCCACCCTTGTGAAGATGAAGGAGTAGCTAATATTGAGGTCATCCGGACTCAAGCCAGCAAAAAAGCTAAGTTCAAAGGGGGGCAACCATCCATTTCCGTTGAATTGGATGTAGAAGGGGATGTTGGGGAACTAGATTGTCCACTGGACTTGAGCAAAGCTGAATCCATCCAAAAAATCAATGAACAAGCAGAAAAAGAAATTAAAAGATTGATGGAGACTTCTGTTAAAACAGCGCAAGATGAATTCGGAAGCGATATTTTCGGATTTGGTAATGTCATCAATCGTACTGACCCCCGCTATTGGAAGACAGTAGAGAAGGACTGGGACAATCAATTCAAAGATCTTAAGGTCGACTTTCAAGTCAAAGTGAAAATCCGCAGAAAAGGAAACTCAACGCAACCTGTATCTAAAGAAAGCTAGGTGAAAAAACGTGTGGTCAATGCTAGCCATCATCGCAGTTGCCATATTGATCTTTTTTCTGGAATACCCCAAATTGAAAAAGCAGAACAAAAAGAAAGACTTATGGTTTTTTACCATCATCCTGTTATTCTTCACAATAATCAGTGTTCTAGAAAGCCGTGAGTTCTCATTACCGAACCCGCTTGATTATATCAAAAGTTTCTATAAGATGTTTTGAGTGAAATTCAAATGATGGATAGAGGTGTAGGAAGTGGATAACCAAACGATCAGCCCCCGTCAATTCATGTTCCTAGTCATTTTGTTCATAGTAGGCAGTTCCATTCTCATCGTCCCTACCCCTCTGGCTGCCGGGGCGAAGAATGATGCCTGGATAGCGATATCGCTCTCAGTTGCTGTGGGGGTAATACTTGTCTTTTTTTATAATCAAATTGCCAAGTTGATGAAAGGACAAACCTTTGTCCAAGCGACCATATCCGTCTTCGGTAATTGGATCGGGCGAGTGATTTTGTTTTTTTACCTTTCATTCCTTTACGTTCTCGCCTCTCTCGTATTGAGAAATATCGGGGATTTCATGACGACTCTGATTATTCCCGAGACGCCTCTGCAATTCACCCACATCCTTTTTTTGCTCGTGGTAATTTGGGGGGCTTATTTAGGAATTGAAGCGATAGGAAGATCTGCTGAAATGTTCATGCCATGGGTTGTCTTGCTCCTGATTTTCTTCACTATTTCTCTCTCTCCTCAAATTAAAATGGAAAACTTACAGCCTATCTTCGGGAATGGAATCACACCGGTGTTAAGCACCTCTATGGTAGTCATTGGAACACCACTTCTCGAGTTGGTTACCTTCCTTATGATCATTCCATATGTGAAAGAAGAAAAAACCACTCGAAAAGCGTGGCTTCTCGGAACTTTCATCGGTGGGGCGATTCTAATGCTCATCACTCTGCTCTGTATTTTGATCTTAGGAAGTGATTTAACAGCGCTTAACACCTTTCCAAGCTATAAAGTGGCGCAAAAAATAAATATTGCTGGTTTTTTGGAAGGAGTGGAAATTTTTGTCGCAATCATTTGGATGCTTACCATCTTCTTTAAATTGACCATTCTCTTTTATTCAAGCACAGTCGGCATAGCCCAGTTCCTTACCATGGATGACCATCGTCCTTTACTCTTACCACTCGGTATGGGGGTAATCGTCTTATCTATCATCGCTTATCCTGATGTCGCTTACTTTGAATCATTTGTAGGTGAAACCTGGTTCTCTTATGCTCTTACCCACGGACTCCTCATCCCGAGCATCGTTGGAGTCGCACTTCTTATCAAGTCTTCGAGAGAGAAGAAAAAAAACAAACCCCAAACACCCTCCCCTTCTAATTCATAAAGGAAGGGTTGTTTGTTATCTTTCATTTGTTGCAAGTGCATTCAATAACATTTGTTTGATTTGTGGGGTCATTTCATTCAAATCATCGATACTATACACGTTCGTGAAATATTGAATGATCATTCCATCTACACAGGAGACGAGGATAGACGCCCCTATAGGTTGATGTACCACCGGATAATGCTGGTCAGGATCCAGTTCTCTCAACTTTTCCTGAAGATGATCGGTCATTTCGTTGAAGGCTCCCTGGAAAATCGTTTTGTTAATATCACCTTGCGCGTATTTTCTTAGAACGGCTTGGATCAACTCGAGATTCTCATAGTTATAATTCCAGGAATCGTACAAAAACTGTTCTACAAAACCTTCAATTGTGATGTTCTTATTATCTTTTACTGCTTTTATATAATCGTCCTCTAACTGCTTCAGTGTCTTATCCATCTGATCATGTGAAATTCTGTGTTCCAAAGGGACCCTCTCCTTTTTGCAGTCAGCCTATTAAAAGGTCTTCCCATACAGACTTAGTTTAAACCTGGAGGCATATTCTCCTGTCATATTTTCTTAGACTTATTCGCATCAGTTATTAAAAAATCTGCTATTTGAACTTCCACAAATCCTTCCCCCTAAATAATAAAGAGATTGGTACAAAACGATAACTGCCAATGAAAAAGACGAACAATAGAGTGGAATGGATCAAATGGAGCGTTATGAAGTCATCCTTCATAGTGATCAAGGATCCCAGTACACGTCTTATGAATTCCAGGAAGAGACCAAAAAAAGGGGCATTATCACAAACATGTCCCGGCGGGGAAACACTTTTATCCCAGTCTCTTTATTTCAACAATTTTTGTTCAAATGGAAAGTCGGAGAAGTTCTCTACTCCATCTGATGTAACGAGCAGCTGTTCCTCCAGTTTTACGCCTTCTTTCCCACCGGGAGAGCCGATGTAGCTTTCAACGGATAATACCATGTTTTCCTGGATAACACCGTCATACCCCTTTTCTTCAAAGTCCTGAGGATAAACAATGTATGGATATTCACCGCTAAGCCCTGTTCCGTGTGCGACCGTAAAGTAACGGTTAGGGAAGAATTCTTCTGGGATCCTCCAGCTTTTTTCTGCGTATTCACGGAAGGTCACCCCTGGTTTCAACAAATCGATATTGTACTGTATTTGTTCATAAGCTGTTTGATACAGCCTTTTTTGCTCGTTGGTGGGTTCGCCTGCTCCACAGTAAAATGTCCTGCTGATATCAGTGAAGTAACCGAAAGGACCATTCATATCCGTATCAAAGGAAACAAGTTCACCTTCATTGATGATTTTGTCACTACACTCCTGGAACCATGGGTTTGTACGACTTCCAGAGCTGAGCAGCCTTGTTTCTACGTAGTCTCCGCCCTGGGCAATATTCGTCTGATGCAAATGAGACCAAAGTTCATTTTCCGTTATGCCAGGTTTTAGAGCTTCCTGCATACGGATCATTCCTTCTTCAGCCGTACGGACGGAAATTTTCATCGCTTCAATTTCCTGCTTATTCTTAATACTGCGTGCATGTTCAACCGGTTCTTGACCATCGACGACTTCGACCCCTAATTTAGCAAGTTCAATCGCACCGACTGATGGAGCATAATCGATAGCCAGTCGTTTGTTCCCCCCGCAGTACTGCTTCATCAAATCCGCTATTTCCTTAGCCCACTGCTCCGCATTATCGTATAAGTTCTCACCTGATGCTACGTAAGATAAGGTGATTGCCGGGCGCACCTCATCAATCGTTTCGAGTCCCTCAGATAAATGTTCACAGTTTGGAAAGTCAAACAATGTGACAGGACCTTCTGTAGGAATGAACGTATAACGTCCGGGATTTCTTAGCATGAACACTTGCATATTCCTACTTCCTGTCGCATAACGGAGATTGACAGGGTCAAAAATAACGATTCCTCCGTATTCTAATCGCTTCAACTGCTCACGAACCCTGCTGAGACGGTACTGCCTCATACGAACAAGATCAATTTGAGTTTTAGCATGTCGAATACTGCTCATTTTAGCCATAACGTTCATCACTCCTCTTATTGTCATGCTTGCCTTCCATACATGTTACAATAAGATTAATCATATCACAACAAGAAGTGTCATTTTCCGATTTCCACCCGATACTGAAAGCCTTGAGGCAGATATTTAATCTGACTATATTCAATGGGAAGAGAGTCAGGACCCAGAGTTGTCCGTTCAATATGAATCAGTGCCTCACCTGGGACGACTCCTAGCATATCGGCTTCATAACGGTTAGCATTTGAGGCAGAGACTGTTTCCTTGATATTGGAGTAGTGGATATTATGTTTCCCCAAGATCGGAAAAAGATCAAAAACCTCTTTAGAAACATGTTGTAACAAGTTTCCGATTTTCATTGGAAAATACATTCTCTGATAGGCGATAGGCAAGCCGTCAGCCAAACGTAACCTTTCAATGACCAGGACGGAGTCACCTTCATTGAGCTGCAAATGTTTATTAGCAAAGGGATGGTCTTGAAGGACATCCTCCCGCAAAAAATGGACTGTCAAATCGGACCCTTGTTCGTGATGAAACACACCAGGGCTTCCCGCCGCTGTTTCAGGAACGGCCCTGACTTTTGTCGGCGCCCCCCGTCTTGTTTCCAAGATCCCTTGTTGGGCAAGGTCTCTGATCGCCTGACGTATTGTCGTGCGACTTACATTATATTCTTTCATCAACTGATTTTCTGATGGGACGTGTTGGCCAGGCTTCCACTCCCCTTCTCTCACGTGATGAAATATTTTATTTTTCACTTGGATGTATAAAGGAAGTTTCCTTTGTTTTTTCGCCATGACTAAAACTCCTTTTTTTACTCTACTTATCGTTTATTTTAAAGGAGTCGCCGGCATCTTTCCATTCCATCGGGCAGCAAACCTGTTTTCACATCAACTTTCACAGACTGAACCATTTCGATTAACCATCCATTTAAATTCAAAAAAAAAAGAGACGATCGCTCGTCCCCCTTTCGGCACTAATCTACGACAATATAAGCAATCATCGGTCCGTTAGCAGCAATATCAGCATGAGTCGTACAAATCAACCTGTAAATCCCTTCCTCCTTGAACTGCAAATCTACAACCGTTTCTTTCCCCTGTTGGACGACACCTTTCACATCTGTACCTTCAATATAAAATGGATGTTCTTTGCCATTCACTCCGTAAATACTCAGTTTGAACGGCTCGTCCTTTTCCACAAAAATCGTTCCGGGATCCCAACGGTATGCCTCGATTTTATCACCGTCCGCTGTTTCAGCTGTAAATTCTCCTGTCACTAAGTTGATGACTCGTGCCTCACCATTCGTAGGAGCTGTTGAAGTTGCCATCGCCCCTTTCCAAAAATAACTGCCAATAAAGTAGGCTGCGAATGCGATTACGATTGCTCCCACGATCAGTCCGACTTTTCTTGCTGAAAGAATCCATGCGTTCATATCCATCCCCCCTAAAGCTTGTTTGATTATGTATATGCAACCCGCCCCATAGAACTTGTCTACTTTTTTCCCATTTAATAAGAGCTCTCTCAGGAAGACTTGATTTCGAGATGTTTGATAAGTGGATGGGGTCGACGGGGAATGACTCGCTTTCCTTGGGGCGCAGTGAGCTTCCTCAGGCTTTCGCCTTCCGGGATCTCACCAAGCACTCTCATCCCACAGGAATCTCCTGTGGGATTAGCGTGACAGGTAAGACCCCGGAAGGCGTAGCCTGAGGAGGCTTAGCGCACTCCCCACGGAAAGCGAACCGTTTCCCGAAGCCCCTTTTTCACACTAAAGTATCGGAATCATGTCTTCTAGATAACTACCCTTGTGTTGAAGAATTCACCACATTAAACGCTCCACAACGTTTACTAAAGACAATACAAAAAGAGCA
The DNA here is from genome assembly GCF_052246715.1 of Halobacillus sp. H74. Lineage (NCBI taxonomy): Bacteria > Bacillati > Bacillota > Bacilli > Caryophanales > Bacillaceae > Halobacillus > Halobacillus sp. H74. Next base: position 327,218 of record NZ_JBQQCI010000001.1, read on the forward strand.
ACTGCTTTCAGTTGCTCTCACATTAAAAAAATAACTTCGGGTCCAACCATTCGGTATAGGAGGAAGATTCCTCATCCCCTAAGAGTAATGAATCACACTTTTGATTGAAGCGGAAAGGGATCGCTTGTAAATAATCAGATGGATAAATATCAGCATTCTTATACTCTGTGAACGGTCGGTCAAGGGAGGACCCCTGGATTTGATCTTTCTTCAACTGTTCAACGACAATTCGGCCGATCTGCCTTCCGAGTCGTAGGCCTTCCTCATTATCAACCGGATAATGGACACCTGCATAAAGCCTTGATTTAGCATTTTCCTCTGCCAGCTCACGCAACTTTCTTTTTTCAGCCGGGAAAAAGTAACTGAGAATCATCTCTGCCGCTCCAGATATAGTCGCATGGCCTGACGGATAGGAAGGATGTTTAGGTGTGCAAATGACCGTGGCTAATTTTGAATCCAATTGATTAGGCCTTGGAACGAGCCATTTGTACTTCAAGGACCAACAAACAACAAAAGCATCATTCATCCCGCTGAATACAGCACCTAATATACGCGCTGCACGAGGTGCTTCCACACTGTATGTGTCAATAAGACGATCGACAATCGGTATCCACTGCTTAGAAGGTGGCCCATCTCCCCAGTATCTGGCTAGCTTCACTTGGTCTTCGGTTAAATGAGCAAGTGTATGCTGGACTTTCTTCAATTCTTCATGCCAATCAACAGCGTTCGGGTCTTTGATTGCTAACCGAATCGGCCGACCGTCTAACTTCTTAAAACCGTGCCTCCGACTATGTGCAATAAAATAAGTTTTCCACTCACCGGCATCTGGTTCAACACCCAAATCAATCCTTGGCGGTCGGTTCTCCCCTGCGTAAGGCAAATCTGTCCACAGTGGATAGTTTTTATTATGAGACATCGTCTCACCCCTTTATTCCTAGAGTATGAAGAATACAGCTAGGGGGTGTAGACATTTTTGCGGCTAAGTTATATCTGAAACTTGATTAACCGAGCCCTGGGTTTGAATCAAGTCTGCGTAATAGCCACCTTTTTCCATGAGTGAATGATGATTCCCTCGTTCGATGATACGTCCTTCTTCTAAAACTAAGATGAGATCCGCCGAACGAATCGTATGAAGGCGGTGGGCAATTACAAAGCTGGTCCGACCTTCCATCAATTTTGATAATGCTGCATTTATTTTCATTTCTGTCACTGTATCTATACTACTGGTTGCTTCATCCAGAATAAGAAGGGATGGAGCAGCAATCATAGCCCTGGCAATCGAAAGGAGCTGACGCTGCCCATGACTGACTCCTTTCCCATCTGAATCGAGCACTGTATCGTAACCTTCGGGTAGATTTATGATAAAGTCATGGGCATGAGCAGATTTAGCCGCTTCGATGACCTCTTCATCTTCTGCTTCCAACCGTCCATACCGAATATTTTCTCGAATCGTTGTATGAAACATCGTTGCATCCTGGAGCACAACGCCCATCTGATTTCTAAGGCTGTCTCGTGTAATTTTTTCAGAGTCACGTCCATCGATAAAAATATTCCCCCGCTCTGGATCATAGAAGCGTGACAATAACGAAATGATGGTGGTTTTTCCCGCCCCGGTCGCACCGACAAGCGCCACTGTCTGGCCGGGTTCTGCACGAAAATTGATGTCGGATAGCGTCTTCTGACCATCTTTATAAGAAAAATCGACGCTTTTAAAAGCAATCTCGCCCCTCATCCTGTTCACAGCCACAGCTTCTCCTTCGTCCCGTTTTTCTTCTTTTTCATCAATGATCTGGAACACTCGATCTGCTCCTGCTACAGCTGATAGAATCATATTGAATTGGTTAGCCAAATCATTCAATGGCCGTGTGAACTGCCGTGAATAAGTGGTAAACGTCACAATAATACCGATGGAGACAAATCCATTCAAAGCTAGGAGACCTCCCGCTCCGACAATGATGGCAAAGCTGACATTGTTCAGCATATTCATCAGTTTAGGGATGAAGCCAGTATAGACTTGCGCATAATAACCAGAATGCCTTAATGCTTCGTTCTTTTCCTCGAAGTCATTAATCACGTGCTCTTCTCTAGAAAACATCTTAATAATGGACTGGCCGGAAAACATTTCTTCCACGTATCCATTGACTTCACCTAAATCACGTTGCTGCTTCTTAAAATATGGTCCTGTGCGTTTTGTAATCCACTTCATTCCAAAATACATGACAGGCACAATGGTCAATGTGAGTATCGTCAATAACGGACTCAGCCAGAGCATAATAATGACTGTTCCTGTAATCGTCAACAAGCTGGTGACAAACTGGACTACAGCAGTATTCAACGTTCGACTGACATTTTCGATATCATTAGTCAGTCGGCTCATCAGTTCGCCCTGCTGCATCTTTTGAAAAAAGAGCACTGGAAGCAGCTGAAGATGAGAGAACAGGTGGGATCTCATTTTCTTGACCGCATTTTGGGCGATGTCGATCATCCAGTAATTTTGCAGCCAGATAAAAGCAGAATGGAATACATAAATCAGCAACAGATAGGTCAACATCGTAAGAAGATTACTTCCCTCAGGTTCTGCGATAACAAGATCCACAGTCAAACCTAACAAATACGGTCCGAGTAAGGATAAAGCGGAACTACTGACGATAGCGATCAGCACAAAAGAAAATTTCATCTTTTCGTCTGCCATATACACCCAGATTCTCTTTAATGTTGAACCGATATTGTGAACATCAGGAGTCTTCATCCCTATTCCATGATGATGTCTTATTTTCGATCGGCCGTGGCCATTCATGACATCACCCCTTCTTGCTGTGACTCATAAATATCATGGTAATACGTATTCGTTTTCAATAATTCTTGATGTGTCCCCTGCGCGATGATTCTCCCTTGGTGAAGAAGCAGAATTTGGTCAGCACCTTGCAGCGAACTGATTTTCTGAGCTACTATAAATACTGTGCAGGGCTGATCTTCGAGTGTTTGTAACAACCGCTTTTCGGTATGCGCATCCAGGGCACTTGTGCTGTCATCCAAGATAAGAATTTTCGGTTTCCTCACAAGCGCTCGAGCAATAGATAACCGTTGCTTCTGTCCTCCTGAAAAAACAATGCCCTTTTGACCGATTTGAGTATCGTAGCCTTTCGGTAAGGTATTGATAAAATCATGAATTTGCGATTGTTTTGCTGCCTCCATAATCTCTTCTTTCGAGGCCCCCTCTTTTCCCAAGCCGATATTTTCTTCAACGCTCCCCGAAAAAAGATGGGCTTCCTGTGGGACCAGACTGATTTGATTTCTAATCTGCTTCAGGTCCAATTCTTCCACTTCTTCCCCGTCCAATAAGAGTCTGCCTGCATCTTTTTGGTATAAACGGGGTATGAGATGAAGGAGAGAACTTTTACCAGAACCTGTTTCTCCTAAGATGCCTAAGGTTTGCCCTGGCAGAACTTCAAAGGAAAGGTCGCTGAGGATTCGTTCCCCATTTCTTTCAAAAGAGACATTATGAAAATGAACAGCCCCCTTCAGGGTTTTGCTTCTTCCCTGTAAACGATTTTGGGACGGCGTATCCTGGTCTAAGACCTCTTTAATTCTATTTGAAGAAGCATGTCCACGAGAAATGACCATGATCAAAAAGGTGAACACAGAGAATGTGAACAAGATACGTGTCGCATAGTTGATGATGGCAACAACTTCTCCCGCCTGCACATTGCCGAAACTTAAAAACTGTGCACCAAAAAAGAGAAGGATGAGAATGACTACATTCATTCCCAACATCACTACAGGCATGGCGACCTCCATGAACCACAAAGCCTTTTTATTCTTTTCCACCAGTGATTCATTCACCTGTTGGAATCGTGCTTCCTCATGATCTTTCCGGTTAAATCCTTTGATCAGACGTATCCCTGTCAGGTTTTCACGGATGATCGTATTCAGTTGGTCCAGTTTACTTTGAACCCGATTGAACCACTTTACACCTTTGGTCAAAATGAAGAATAAAAAGACCAGGAATAACGGTACACCTGCTACCAGGATCACAGCTAACTGCACATTAATGGTAAAAGCCATGACGAGAGCAAATACAATGAACAAAGGTGCCCTCAGACCAATACGTACAAACATGAACAGCAGATTCTGAATTTGAATGACATCATTTGTGATGCGTGTCACCAGACTAGGGGTGGATAGGGTTTGAAAGTGCTTATCTGAAAAGTCCTGTACCTTTTTGAACAAATCCCGGCGCAGGTCAAAACCGACTCCCTGGCCAAGGTCGGCAGCAAAGAAGGAATTCGTCACACCTGCGGCAAACGCTAATAAAGAGAGTCCTAAGAGTACACCACCCCAGATTGTAATCACTGAAAAGTCTTCTTCTAACACACCTTCATCGATGATTTTTGCCATAAGCAGCGGTTGGGTCAGTTCTACAGCAAGTTCGATGATCATCAAGAATAATGCGATGAAAGCAGAACGTTTATAGGGTTTTGTATATGTAAGTATCCGGAGCATAAACACCCCTCCTATCGGTTGTGCTTCCTTATTATTATACAAGAAAAATTCCTGGGAAGAGATTTCTCCAATAGTTGAAAAATCGCAACCAGGACTCCTGCGGCAAATGTATGGACTTAGTTATTGGTATTTCACTATTACCCAGATCCTCATAGGATGGATGACAATAACAAATATGTAAGTACTTGTGGTAAGCTGAAAAACGAAATAGAATAATAACGATAGTATTTCCCGAACGAAACAGGAAGGTGTTACTTTTGAATAATATTAAACCGATTTTCCCCATATCAGAGGAATTGCTCGAATTGGTGGACTTGCTGAATCGAGTATCGAATACTACAGAAGAACAAGTAATTCCCCAAACTATGACGGTGCTCAACAAAGTTTATGCACAAGGCATCATGGAAGGGTATGAAAAAGCAATGGAAAAACAAAAAAACAAACCAGAGATGAGGTGAAACGGGTGGACGGACAGAAAACAGGAATCGATATCACCCTTGAAGTCGTATGCGGGAAGTGGAAAGGTCTCATATTATGGAAACTTCTCCATGAAGATCATATGAGATTCAATGAACTCCGCCGTGCTATTGACGGTAATATCTCTTCTCGTATTTTGGCAAGAGAGTTAAAAAAACTGGTGGATGATGGGCTGGTCGCAAGAATTGATTACGAAACTGTCCCCCCTCGGGTAGAGTATCAGGTGACGCCATATGGCAAAACAACGGCCTCATTTCTTACCAATATGAACAATTGGGGGATGGAACATAAGCGTCAATCTGCTACGAAACGTGAAATGGCAGACCTTATCAACCGTGAAAAATGACAATCGGTGAAATGCTCAACCTTCCCAGGAGACACAACAAGCAGCAGAAAAAATAAATTCCGATATAAAGAGGCTCATTGAAAAAGCCTCTTTATACGCCGATTACTCTCTACTTTTTCGGTCTGCTGCATACTCCAACCCGATTTGCTGGCGGGCTTCTTCCATGATTCTTGCTGTCATAAGCGTATGTGAAAAAGAATTGATTTTTGACTGTCCCTTATTTTCCTCCACCAATTTGATGAATTCTTCGACCTCATAGAACATTGCAGGATAGTTATCTTTAACGTGCAGATCCTCTTCTTTCCCATCTCGATAAACGATCTTGATTTCCTTCGGTTCTGATATGTTCGGAATAATCATCGTTCCATTTTCTCCTTGAATTTCTGTGGGAGAGTGAGAATCAATAATTTTAGAATGCATGATTACCGCTTCCATATCGTCATACTCTGCCAGCACACTGCCTTCCCCATCTACCCCAGATTCCAAAAACACACCGTTTGCTTTGATGGAATTAGGTGCGCCGAACAGCACAACCATTGGATAAATCCCATAAATACCAAGATCCATTAAAGAACCATTAGAGAGGGATGGTTTAAAAGCATTCAGTACCTCCCCCTCCTTATAGGCATCATAACGGGAGGAATATTTGCAGAAGTTTCCTACATAACGTCTGATGCGGCCAAGCTTATGTAAATGTTCCTGAACGTTGAAGAATCCAGGCATCATAGTGGATTTAATTCCCTCCATCAAAACGACACCCTCGTTCTTAGCGACATCAATCATTGTTGCAATCTCCCGCTGGTTTGAAGCCATGGGTTTCTCGCATAGTACATGCTTTCCTTTTCTCATCAATGCCGAAGCTTGTTCTGCATGAAAGGCATTCGGACTTGCAATGTACACGGCATCAATATGTTCACTGTCTGCTAATGCCTCGATTGTTGTGAAAGTATATGGGATACCATGGAGGCTGGCGAACTCTTCGGCTCTTTCTTTTGTTCGGGAATACACACCCTTTAATTCAAAACGGCTATGCTGTTTGCCTGCATCGATCAATTTTTCTGTAATCGTATTCGTACCAATGATTCCGAAACGCATATTTTTACCACCTTGTCTTACTAATTTGTTCCTATTATACATGAGTCTTTTAAAAAACCCACTAAATATACACCACTTATTTGATGTGCTTCAAAGCGATTTTCGCGAGTACTTCTTGACCTTCTTTAGTTGGGTGCACATCTCCTTCAATGATATATTCAGGATGGCCATTGTAAGCTTTGTAAGCATTGAGCAAGTGAACAGAAGTGAAATGTTTCAACAACTTTATAAGTGATGAGTACTGTTGGTTAATATAAGATAACGGGGTGCTCAATTTATCACCAGCTGCAGGATATGGGTTATAAATATTGTACACAAGGATCTTTCCATCCGTCATTTGATCGATTTCCAAAATAGTTGAATACACATTGTAAACCAGGTCTCTGATGACAGGTGCTGCTTCCTCCATTTTCATACCGTCAAGCCCGCCATTTTTCTTCACAATGTTCAATAAGTCATTCCCACCGATATAAACGACCACATAGTCTGCATCGTTTAAGGCTTCTCGAAACAAATCGTTCGTTTTGACTGCCTTCAAAAGCTCTCCTGATGTTAAGCCGGGGATGCTCATATTAGTGACTTCGATTTTTCTCTTATTACCGATCAAGTAGGGGAAGGATCCCTTAGGCGGACTTATATTTTCCTTCGTAAGGTTATAGCCATAAGGTATGGAATCTCCTATGGCCACTAAGCGTTTTTCTTTGTATGCAAAAGCTTGTACCGGATATATTATGAGTGCCAGGATGATGGCCATTAAGAGTATCTTTTTCACCTTACTCGTCCCCTACTTTAAAAAGTTATGTAATAACAGGACGCCGGAACAACCGCGCGCCATGTTATTTTTTATTTTTTTCCAATGAACATTTGTACCCACTGGTTACCATCTTCAGCAAATCCTACGCCAATATGTGTCAAATTCTTGTTCATAATATTTTTTCGGTGCCCTGGACTGTTCAACCAGCCATCAACGACCTCTTGTGGTGACTGTTGCCCTGCAGCAATATTTTCAGCAGCTGTGCGATAGTCCACACCGAATTCCTTCAACATGTCAAAAGGACTTCCATAAGTCGGAGAGGTATGGGAAAAGTAGTTGTTTTCAGCCATATCTTCCGATTTCTCTTGTGCCACTTCTGTTACTTCTCCACTGCTTTTCAAGGGGTTAAGTCCATTCTTCTCACGGGCGTTGTTTGTCAGTTCAATGACTTTCTTTTGGAAATCACCACTGACCTGGTCCCCCTTTTTATCTCCTGTCGTCTGGGGAGCTTGTGCCTGATCTTGACCTTGTCCCTGATCTTGGCCTTGACCGCGTTGCCCCTCTTTGTATCGGCCGTCTTGATCAAAAAAGTAAGGGCCTTGCATAGAACCGTTGGCTCCATTCGGATTCATGCCTTCATAAGGAATATTGGCATCAAAACGATTCTGCCCTTTGGCTCCCGGGTCTTGGGCATTTTGGCCTTTTCTTTGTATACCTTGATCTTCAGGACCAAAACTCACTTCATTCAAATTATTACGTTGGCTTTTACGAGCCTCTTCTTCAGATGTATTACAAGCAGCTAACACAAAAATCATCATGATCGCTGCCAATATGATCAATAAGCTCTTTCTCATCTTCCATCCTCCTCGGAATTTTTCCTCACTTATACTATTTGCATGAATGAAGACAATATCCCTGAGAAGAAGTTCCATTTCAGTGATGTATTTCATGAGCGCAAGCGCGCCTGTTCACTGTCAAAAGCTTAAGCCATTTACAATACAAAAAAGGGCACGTGAATGCGCCCCTTTTCGACTTTATGTTAATTCAGTTTAAAACAAACCACTTTTTGTTCAGTCATTGCCTCCATACTATACCGGACTCCTTCTCGTCCGATGCCTGAACCCTTCGTCCCGCCAAAAGGCATTTCATCAATGCGATAATCACTGCTATCGTTGATCATAAGCCCTCCTACATCCATTCTCCGGATGGCTTTGAAAGCTTGATTCAAGTCATTGGTGAAAATGCCGGCCTGTAATCCGTAATTGACATCATTGGCTTTATCAATGGCCTCATCCAAACTTTCGATTGTTTCGATTAGGACGACAGGTCCAAAGATCTCTTCTGTCGCAAGGCGTGAGGTGATCGGAACCTGTGTCAATACAGTGGGATAATAAAACGTCCCGTCCCGCTTTCCTCCTATTTCCACTTGAGCCCCTTGGGAGATTGCTTCTTCCACCCAGTTTTCGACACGGATAGCTTCGTTTTCATTGATCAGCGGGCCGACATCTGTGCACTCATCCATTTTATCTCCAACATTTAACGAACCAGTTTCCTGAACAAAAGCATCGAGAAAATGTGAATAGATGGACTTATGCACATAAATCCGCTGAACACCGATGCAGTTTTGGCCAACGGCTGAGAATGCACCAGAAACACTGGATTGGACAGAATTTTTGATATCCGCATCTTCCATGACAATCACCGGCGAATTCGAGCCGAGTTCCATACTTAATTTTTTCGTTCCTGCTTTTTGTGTGATGGATTCTCCTGCCTTTGGTCCACCCGTAAACGATACCATTTTTACTGCAGGGTGGGTCACAAGCGTGTCCCCTATCTCCCTTCCGGATCCAGTTACGACAGACAAGTAACCTTCCGGAAGACCCGCTTCTACGAATGCTTCTGCCAATTTTAATGCACTGAGAGGCGTCACAGAAGCTGGTTTGAGTACCATCGCATTGCCAGCTGCGATTGCCGGACCTATTTTATGTGCGACAAGATTCAAGGGGTCGTTAAATGGCGTAATCGCACCTATCACTCCTACAGGAAAACGCTGAAAGTATCCAACTCTGTTTTCACTTCCCTCGTTCTGATCAAAGTTGATCGTTTCGCCTTTCAGCCTTCTCGCTTCCTCTGCACTGATTTGAATCGTCTGTGTTGCACGCTTCACTTCTCCACGAGCTTCCCTGATGGTTTTGCTACTCTCTAAAGCGATGATTCGTGCGAACTCTTCCCTGTTTTCCTCCATATATTCGACAACTTCCTGTAACACTCTGATTCTTTCGTGGGTGGGCCATAGTTCATTAGCACGGAAGGTTCGATCAGCTTTTTCAATAGCCATCAGCATTTCTTGTCTGGAAGCCGAAGGGACATAGGCGATCAGTTCATCGTTTTGAGGATTACGCACTTCAAAAGTCTCTTCACTGTGCACCCAGTTTCCTCCTAATAACATCTTTACCGTTTCAACTTTTGTCGGCATAGAATGCGCCCTCCTCAGATTTTGGCAAGTGTTTGTTGCTTTTTATAATGGATCAGATCAATGAGTAATGAAAAGCCCGTTTCCTTGAGCCCTGCACCGGCTCCAGTAAGCATAATGGGACCTGAAAGATCGCATTCATAGACGATCGCATTCGTTGCCCCTGAGATACCTGCCAGAGAGTCCTGAATAGGAATTCGCTCAGGCTTAACCGTTGCTTTGACAGTATCCCCTTTGTTTATGATCCGGGCGATCAATTTCCATCTTTCTCCATATTTAAGAGCCTCTTTCACATCGGCCATCGTCAAGTTAGTAATGCCTTCACAAGAAACATCTGTGTGCAAAATCGGCATACCCAGCACATGGCTGGAAAGAATCGCTGTCTTATAGCGGATATCATAGCCTTCTACGTCACTGGTCGGATCCGCTTCGGCATAACCTAACTGTTGAGCTTTTTCCAATGCCTTGTCGTATTCCATACCTTTTTCCATTTCGGTAAGAATAAAGTTGGTGGTCCCATTCAATATGCCTTTGATTTCTTTGATATGGTTCCCTGCCAAGGTTTCTACCGGGAGACGTAATGCCGGTGTCCCGCTCATTACAGTACCTTCGAACCCAAAAAAGACGTTGTTAGCTTCGGCTTTTTCTGTAAGCTCTTTATATGCCAGAGCCACTGGACCTTTATTTGTCGTAATGACACTCTTTCCTTTTTCAAATGCTCGATGGCAATGGGTGATGGCCGGCTCTCCTGTCCGGACATCCGTGTATGTCACCTCGACGATGACATCTGCATTACAGCGTTCAATTGTTTCGATACTGCTCCATCCTTTTATTGTCTGGTGGTCATCTGGATATGTTTCAACAGAACCGCCATTCCTGACACATTCTAAAACGGTTTTCACCTCAAGACCACCCGGGCGATAAATGGAGCCTTTCATCAAATCAGCAACAGCTACAACTGAAACGTCCATATCATGAGCATTTATAAGTTTTTTTTTCTTTTCGATAAAGATTTCTGCCAACGCCTGCCCGACACCACCGAATCCGATGAATGCTACTTTTATTGTCATTCTTCTCCTCCTCGCTCCAATAAACGGTAAGTACTCTCCATCAAAATCCGGACTCCATCAACCATTGCTGCTTCATCAATGTCAAAGTCCGGACGATGCAATTTCCTTTCATTTTCTAATGCACAGCCAAGGAAAAACATCGCACCTGGTGTCTGTCTTGTGAAATGACTGAAATCCTCACTCCCCATACCGAATGGTTCATTAAAAATCTTCATGGAACCTGCAGATTTTCTGATAATTTCATTAATAGAAGAATCATTGAGAAGGGCGGGCTCTCCTTTAAAAATACGAAGGTCATGACCTCCCCCTAAAGCGGTCACAATATTGGCTATCCGGTGGATTTCAGTGATAAGTTTTTCTCTGACCTCATCTGTATAAGACCTCATTGTCCCTTTGATTTCCAATTCATGTGGAATGACATTGTTCGCTTCACCCGCATGAATTTGCCCGACGCTGATTGTTCCTACCTCCAAGGGATCCACTTTCCGGCCATTGCAGCTATACAATGCCTGTAAGATATACGTAGCCATCCAGATGGGGTCCTGAACATGATGGGGGTAACCGGCATGGCCGCCACTTCCTTTGATCGTCAGGTGAAATTCATCATTATTCGCCATACTCGGACCATCATGATACTGAATTTCGCCAGTTTGACGCCATGGACACATATGGAGGGCAAGGACGGCATCTAAATCATCCAGTTTGCCTGAATGAAGCATTTTCAGCGCACCTGTCTCTCCGTTTTCATCGCAACTCTCTTCAGCTGGTTGAAAAATCAACTTCACTGTACCTTTGAATTGATCCTTTGCTGCATCTTCAGCCAGAAGAAGACTGACCCCCATTAAGATGGCTGTATGGGCATCGTGACCACAAGCATGCATAACACCAGGGGCTTTAGAAGACCATGGCCGATAAGACTGTTCCCCTATCGGCAAAGCATCCATGTCAGCACGCAAACCTATCGTCGGTCCCTCCCCATTCTTCAATGTCGCAATGATTCCATAACCGCCTACACCTGAGTCAATGGAGTATGCTTTTTGATTCTGTAGTACTGAGAGAACCTTTTCACTCGTTCTTTTTTCTTGAAAACTAAGTTCAGGATATTGGTGAAAATCCCTTCTCCAGGTCACCAATTGTTTCTGTAAAGCTTCAGCTCTAGTGACTAAGCCCGCCTTTTTGATTTTCACAGCCCGTTTTTTCATTACCGCTTCGCATATGTTTGTATGGATTGAAACGCTTGAGCAAGATCCTGTTTCAAATCATCGATATCCTCTATACCAGCAGAATATCGGATCAGCCCTTCAGGTATCCCCATTGCTGCTCGTTCTGCAGGTGTACATTCGACATGACTTGTCGTCCTAGATGGTCCGACGACCGTCTCTACAGAGCCTAAGTTAGCTGCTCTGTTCGCATATTGAAGCCTCGGCAGCAAATCACGGACAGTGGCTACCCCGCCTTTCACAGCAAAACTCAGCATTCCCCCGAACCCGCTCATTTGCTTTTTCGCAATATCGTGGTGTGGGTGCTCTGGTAACCCCGGGTAATACACACTTTCGACCATATCAAATGTCTTTAAATATTCAGCGATTTCAGCTGCGTTTTTGTTTTGTTGTTCGACACGTAGTTTTAAGGTCTTCATCCCTCGCAATAACAAATAAGCTGCCATTGGATCTAAGGTCGCTCCATTGATCTCCCTGTAGTGATAAATCGCCTCCACCAATTCTTTGTCCCCGCAGACAGACCCTCCTAAAGCATCCGCGTGTCCTCCGAGGAATTTAGTCGCACTATGAATGACAAGGTCTGCTCCGAGTTTCAACGGGTTTTGGTTCACGGGGGTCGCGAATGTATTGTCGACGACCACTTTAGCTCCTACAGTTTTACCAGCGCAGGCCATCCGTTCGATATCTGTAATTTTAACAGTAGGGTTGGTCGGAGTTTCTAAATAAAGCACTTTACATCCTTTTGCAACTTCCCTTTCAATCGCGTCATGATCGCCCGTATTACATAAAACAACTTCCACTTGCTGCTTGGGAAGGAACTCGGTGAAAATTTTGTTCGTCCCCCCGTAAGTGTCCTTGATCGATACGATGCGATCTCCAGGGAACAACAGAGTACTGAGCGTATTGCTGATGGCGGCCATCCCCGTAGAAAAACTAGTGGCTGCTTCAGCGTCTTCTAAAATACGGATTTTCTCCTCAAATGCTTGAACGGTGGGGTTAGTATTCCGGCCATAAATGTGACCCGGCTTATTTCCGATCGCCACTTCGTACCATTCATCCATATCGTCATATCCGAACGAAACACTGTGTACGACAGGCACCTGTGTAGCTCCAAAAGCCAATTGCTCTTTCTCTCCAGCCCAAATGGACTTTGTGCTAAATTTAGCTTCTTTCATGGATAACGTCCTCCTCAGTTACAAGTAATGAATACACATGACGGGCAATGGCGGTATCTTGCACTCCTGTCCCCGTTAAATCACATATAGTAATTTGATCCTCGCTTTTTCGACCATCATCACGGCCGCTCGTCAATGATCCAAGTTCCCTCGCCTGCTCCAGGACAGGAGACTGACCACATGATCGTAACTCGCCTAACCTCATGGATTGGGCTTTCACATCACATACGACCAGGTCTGCTTTTTCTAACACAGAGGCGTCCAGTTCCTGTTTGTACTCCGCATCTGAACCCATTGCGGTAATGTGCAGACCAGGGTGCAGCCAATCTGAATAGATCAACGGAGTTTTTGAAGGAGTGGTCGTGACGACGACATCACTTTGTTCGACCACTTCTTTAACTGAATTACAGATCTTCACACCAATTCCTAACTCCTCTTCCATTTCCACTTTAAAACTGCGGGCGTGATCCGTCTTCCGTCCATACACAAAGGCACTCTCTATGGGGCGGACTAAGGCAAGAGCTTTCAGCTGTAACCTCGCTTGAGCTCCAGTTCCGATAATCCCAGCTTTCCGAGTGTTTTCTGAGCTGCAATACTTAGCAGCAACTGCTCCAGCAGCAGCCGTACGAAGCTCAGTCAGTAAACCCTCATCTGCCAACACAGCAAGCGGCCGCCCTGTCCGGCTGTCGATTAAAATCATCATTCCGTTTGCACTCGGCAGCCCTAATTCAGAATTATTGAAAAAACCCGAGGAAAGTTTGACAGCAAAACTGTCATCTCCCTCAATATAGGCAGATTTAATATCCAGTTCTCCATTGTGTTCAGGCACATCCACACGCATAATCGGAGGCATTTGTGTTTGTTTCGTTACCAGGTCGGTAAAAGCGTCTTCGATTATGCTGACTAAAGATGTATCAAGACGTATGACTTTATCTATATCTTTTCGATCAAATAATCGGATTTGAAAAACCTCCTTCAGCTGATTTGTCCACTAAGGTCCAGATGATCCCGGATTACCAACTCTTGCGGGTAAGTGGTGAACCGTTCACACCCGGTTTCTGTCACCTTGAAAGTTTCGCTGATTTCAATACCGTCCGTATCAAACCACAAGGCCGGGATGAGATGGAAGGTCATGTTAGGCTGCAGAATTGTGGAATCACCTTTACGAATGCTTGCCGTGTGCTCGCCCCAATCCGGAGGATAGTTCAGACCGACCGAATATCCAAGACGGGCTTCTTTTTCAAATCCATATTTTTTGATGCTCTTTCTCCAAACTTCCTCCAATTCCCCACATGTCACACCAGGCTTAGCAAAGGCGAGGACATTTTGAATCCCTTCCAGCACGACTGGTGCCACCTGTTTCATTTTTTCATTCGGCTGACCGATCGAGACGGTTCTAGCGAGAGGGACATGATAGCGCTTATAACACCCGGCTAGTTCAATAATGACGGCATTCCCGTCTACAAATGGGCGATCTGTCCATGTTAAGTGTGGAATGGATGTTTGGTCCCCTGTCGGCAGCAAAGGAACGATGGCTGGATACTCTCCCCCATATTCTGATGTCCCTTTGACCATGTGATAATAAATCTCTGCAGCTGTATCACATTCACGAACACCTGGAAGTACACTCTCTACTCCTTTAGTCATTGCCAGGTCAGCGATTTTAGCAGCACGCCTCATGTATTCGATTTCTTGATCAGACTTAACCATTCTGACTCCATTGACGAGTAAGGTAGCATCTTCAAATGAGGCATTCGGCAATCCTCTCTTCAACCGTTCAAGTGCCATAGCTGTAAAGTAGTATTGGTCCATTTCAACACCTATCCTCCTGCCTCCATGACCAATCTGATTTAGAATTTCCGCCACGAAATCCATCGGGTGATACACACTCGAATGGACATAGTAATCAGGGTAAGCAATTACGTTCTCCTCATAAATCCACGTGGTCACCCTTGCGCCATTAGCGTCCTGGTACCGGCCGATCCAAAGCGGTTGAGGTTCATCTATGATAATCACCAGCATTTGGTGTACATAAAATGACCAGGCATCATATCCAGAAAGGTAATTCATATTAGCGGGATCTGTGATCAACAGTACTTCTATGCCCTTATCAGCCATTCGTTTCTTCGTCTCCTGCAGGCGTTGATGATACTCTAAAATGTCAAAAGGAAGAACCATCTCATCCCCTCCATCTTTTGTCTGAATATTTTAATAACTATTACCTTTATTGTATTCAACCTTTTTTTTTAATGTAATGTAAAAAGTGTATGAAGTTTTGAAGATGTCCTCTATACAAAGTAGAAAAACACCTGTAGGTATCAGCACCTTCAACTAAAAACTTCTATGTTATGATACAAATAACTTTAACTAGGAGGATGCAATCAATGAATTACAGTTATGTTTCTCACTTAATTTGTCCGAAATGTTCAACGACCTGCAATGTCACTGAACCTCAACATTTATGTACATGCGGCTCCCCGTTATTAGTTGAATATGACCTTGAAACCCTGGCTGAGGAATGGTCACCTGCTGACTTAAGGGACCGACCTGCAGACCTGTGGCGCTACCACGAACTTCTGCCCCTCCAAGATCCTGCTTATAAAACTTCTTTAGGAGAGGGAATGAGCCCGCTCGTTCCTCTTCCTACTCTTCAAGAAGATATGGATATCCGGCAATTACATATGAAAGATGAAGGAATCATTCCTACTGGTTCCTTTAAAGCTCGCGGGGCTGCCGTCGGTGTTTCAAAAGCTAAAGAGCTCGGTGTAAAAGAACTTGCGATGCCGACAAATGGAAATGCCGGGGCTGCCTGGTCACTCTATGCGGCACGAGCATCTTTGGAATCAACGATTGTTATGCCGGTCGATGCTCCCAAAATCACACGAAATGAATGTGCCCTTTCAGGAGCAAACCTTTATCTTGTAGACGGGCTGATCAGTGATGCGGGGAGGATTGTCGGGAAGGCTGTTGAAGAACACGGTCTTTATGATGTCTCTACACTTAAAGAACCTTACCGGATTGAGGGCAAGAAAACGATGGGATTAGAAATCGCTGAACAATTAGGTTGGGAAGTACCCGACGTGATTTTATATCCGACTGGTGGCGGTGTAGGGCTTATCGGCATTTATAAAGCCTTGAAAGAGCTGCAGCGCCTTGGATGGATCAAGTCGGACAAGATGCCTAGACTTGTCGCTGTCCAATCGGAAGGATGCGCACCGATTGTTGAAGCATGGAACCAGGGTCTCAGAAGCTCTTCCTTCTGGGAAAATTCAGAAACAATCGCTTTCGGTATCAATGTTCCAAAAGCTCTTGGAGATTTTCTTGTGCTCGACGCCCTTTATGAAACAGAAGGTTGTGCGATTGCAGTTGACGATGCCTCCCTCCTCGACGAACAAAAACGAATCGCTCAAAAAGAAGGAGCTTTTGTGTGTCCTGAAGGAGCAGCAGCCTTTCTGGCAGCCAGGAAATTACGCGAAACAAATTGGATCAATGCTGACGACCATGTTGTCGTGTTAAATACCGGGGCAGGGATCAAATACCCTGATACTGTGAATATCGAAATTCCGATATTAAATCCTGGAGAGGAATTGCAGTCGAAGGGATGATAAAATCATTTTTTCCAAAGGGAAGTTTTTTTACAACGGGGCACCTCTCCATGGTTTCCACCTAAAATAAAGACCTGGTTGACCGCCCCATCTGCTACTTGCCAGCAGGACTGATACAGAAAATCCCCCTAAGCGGGGCAGCCGCCTAGGGGGATTTTTATCTGTTATAAACTTTTCACTGCATTCCTGATGTTTTCCGCTTGGGTGATTGCGGACACGACAGCTACACCATCCGCTCCAGCACTGAGCACTTCATGTGCATTCTCTTCATTAATCCCGCCGATTCCGACAAGCGGGAGATGAGGATGAACAGCTTTCACATGTTCTATCAAATCAGTTCCCACAACTGGGTTGGCATCTTCTTTCGTAGAGGTTGAGAAAACAGGACCCACTCCTAAATAATCGACAAGTGTTACAGGGCCTTTTTCTAATTCTCGTTCGTCAGATATGGACAAACCGATCAGTGTAGAAGGAAAGGCACGGCGTACTTCCTCCACGTGCATGTCCTCTTGACCCAAATGGATTCCATCTGCGTCTAAATCCCTGAACAAATCGAAATCATCATTTACAAAAAACAAAACTTCATGCTTCCAGCAGATATCTCTCAGCTTTCTGCCAAGATGATATTTATCGGTCCCTGTTAAAGAGCCCTTTCCTTTTTCTCGAAATTGGAAAGCTGTAACCCCGCCCCGGATCGCTTCTTCCAATATAAAGGAAGGGTCTCGCAGGCAATCTTGACTGCCCATCACTAAATATTTTCTCAAACGTTCTGGGTACTTCATTATCTTAATTCCTCCGGGTCGAAGGAGAGAGCATCAATAAAGTGAGGGATGAATGTGCCTGGGCCGTGGACACCAGGCTGATTAGCGGCTCTTTCTGCCGCTCTTCCGTAATGCTCTAAAACAGCCAGCCCCTTTTCCATACTGGAAGCTTCGACAGTAAGAGCAGCCGTCAGAAGAGAGCCTAACAGACACCCAGCTCCTGTCACCTGGGTCAATATAGGGTGGCCCGTATGATTTTTATAAATTTCACCTTCTATACAAAGAACATCTACTGCTCCAGTGCAAAGGATTGTGGTTCGATATTTTTCTTCCAGCTTTCGGACAATTGTTTCTTCATCTGCTTCCCCGACAGAATCGACTCCTTTTGTTTCTACATCGATTCCTACGAGGTGAGCAAGTTCTCCGCTATTTCCTTTAATGACTGTCGGACGCACGTGCTTTAAAATGCGTTTACACACCTCTGACCTGTAAGGGGTCGCACCTGCACCTACTGGATCAAATACGACGGGTATCCCCTGGTCATTGGCTATTTTCCCAGCTGAGATCATCGCCTGGACCTGATCTTCTGTCAATGTACCGATATTGAGTAATAATCCACTGGATTGCCGAGCAACATCTGGAGCATCTTCCATTGCATGTGACATGATCGGTGTTCCTCCGAACGCTAACAAACCATTAGCTGTGAAATTCATAACGACCGTGTTCGTCATATTGTGAATCAGTGGTCGCGCTTCTCTTACCTGATCGATCACGTTTACAACCATTTGTTGAATACCTCCTCGCGTACAGCAAAATGATTGGTCGGCCCATTTCCCTTCCCTAAATCGAAGGAATAGCGGATTGCTTCTGTTACATAATATTTAGCTTCTTCCACTGCTCTCCCTAGTGAATGACCCCGACTTAAATTAGCCGTAATTGCAGCCGAGTACGTACAACCCGTCCCATGTGTATTTGCAGAATCGATCCGTTCTGTCTCAAATGACTGGATGCGGCTCCCATCGAATAAATAATCAATCGCCTTTCCGTTCAAATGACCACCTTTCACAAGTGCTGCCCCGGCGCCTAAATCCGTCACGATATGTTTTGCAGCCATTTTCATATCTTCTTCCGTTTCAATCGTTTCTCCAGTTAAATGTTCTGCTTCCGGGATATTCGGGGTCACTAATGTTGTCAGAGGAAGGAGCTGTTTTTTCAGATACTCACGTGATTCCGACTCAATTAAAGGATCCCCGCTTTGGGCGACCATGACAGGATCCATCACATAGAATGCATCCACCTTCTCTAGCCACTCTTTGAAGGCTTCCATCATATTTTTTTGGGCAATCATTCCTGTTTTCAGAGCATGAATCGGCATATCTTCGGAAACGGATTGCAATTGCTGCCGAAGCATTTCTACAGGAATATGGTGCACATCCCTCACCCCCGTGGTATTTTGGGCAACAATGGAGGTGATCGCACTCATCCCATACACCTTCAGCTCCTGAAAAGTTTTCAAATCAGCTTGGACACCTGCACCTCCGCTCGGGTCTGTTCCAGCAATGGTTAAAGCACAAGGGATCTGTTTCATCGTGACACCGCCTCCTCTAGTGGCCATTGTTCACATGTGTAAGACATCTCCCAAAAAGCCAATTCCAATTGACAGCTTTTCCGGAAGGCTGTTTTCATCTGCTGTTTCTCCATTTCAGAAGCTTGCTCAGCATACTTATCCAGTCGTGCACATAACTGACCTGTCAATCCTGCTACTTCCTCTTCTGCATAGAAGTTAATCCATGTATAAAAGGGGTGAGAATCATTTGGCTGATACTGCCTGATCAATTCGTTCCCAATTTCCAGGTACGTCCAGGGACAAGGAAGCAAAGCAGCTAATATTTCTCCAAGGCTCCCTGTGTGGGCATGATAGAGCATGTGCTTGATGTAATGATCTGCGGTAGGTGGAAGTTCATACCCCTGCAATGCCTCATAATCGACGCCGATCACATTACAGAAATTGTGATGGGGGTGAACTTCGCTATGAAGAATGAAACCGATTTGCTCGTTGAAAAGTTCTATATCTTCTCTCTGTGCAGACTTGGCTACCGCAAGGCCATATACATGCATGAAAGCATTCAAATATTCATAGTCTGCTTTGATATAATGAGCTATAGACTCATGAGGAACATCGCCTTTCCCTATTCCCTGCACGAAAGAATGAGCAAAAATTTGTTCCAGGACATCTTGATTTTCATTTTTTAATTGTTGAGTAAATGACATAGTGAGCCTCCTTGATATATTCGGAAGCTACCAGGAGGGAGGTTTTGAGGATCCTGAGGACTACTTCCCTCCGCTGGCATGACCCAGATCAGGTGTTGAGGGACAAAGGAATCTATCCTTTTCTCAGCGAGTACTCGCGCCCCTAGTAGTTTCCGTGTATTATGGTTGTAAGAGATATTTTTCAACTTCTATCCGAGACAATACAAACCAACCGATCATTGCCCCAGAGATACTGCTGACAAGAAACGACGGTAAAAAAGCAAAGGCACCCGCCGAGCTGCCCATCACCAATTGAGCAATTGGTACAGCTACAAAAGCACCGATCACACCGGTTCCTATCACTTCTCCGACAATAGCGGAAGCTTTTTTCCTGTACATTTTGTAAAATAGACCCGCAAAAAGGGCCCCTACCATACCGCCCGGAAAAGCCAGTATCGTACCTAAACCTAACAAAAACCTTAAAATACCAATGCAAAAAGCGATGCCGACAGCAGGGAGAGGTCCCAGTGTCACCGCAGCCATCACGTTAACAGCGTGCTGGACAGGATATGCTTTAGCCACACCGGCAGGAAACCATAGGAATTGAGCACCAAGCGTGCCTATGGCTATGAACACGGCCATTGTAGTAAGTAGGCGTGTATGCTGCATGTATACCTCCTTTCTTATGAGGAGAAACAAAAAAGCCAGATCCCTAGAAGGACCTGACTTGGAATGAAGACAGTCGATATATAAATCGTCTGACTACTTCCCTCCGCTGGTATTAACCAGATCAGGTTCGTAAGAGTCAGAAAGCTTTTTCGCTTTCCTCTCAGCCAATTCAGGCTCCCCTAGTAGTTTAATAGAATTATTCGCTTGGTTGGTATTCATCATAACAAATTCGGATTTATCTGTCATGTGAAACTTTTTTATGAAAGAAACGTCCATGTAATAACAAAGTAAAGGAGCGATCTTCATGAAAAATTGGTGGATGATTGGTTTGCTGGTCAGTTTCTCCTTTCTCGTTGCCAGCTGTGGAACTCAAGAATCCAGTTCTCAAGAATATGACCCAGCAGATGAAAAAGAAGCACCTGCCCCGGACATGAGTGGATTTGTCATGGAACAAGAGGAGGACAGAATTTTAGTTGTCACCTCAATGAATGAAGAGACCACTCAGGAAGGACGGGCGATGTGGGTCTCTGGAGTTTCCAGTGACCCATGGGTAGGAAAACAAGTGGAAGTTTGGATAGACGGAGAAATTTTAGAGTCTTTTCCTGAACAGGCGAAAGCCGAGAAAGTTCAAGAGCTCGAAATGAGTGAGGTGGAAGGAGCCGATCTCAAAGCATCAGAAGCCCTATCAACAGCCTTGTCTGAAATCCGATCCACCGAGGATATCCTTGTAGTTGAAATGCTGGCATTCGATGTAGATTCTGATAAATGGACGGTCAAACTCCATAGACGCGGGGAAAATGATGATAAACTGAAGGAAATCGTCGAGGACAAAAAATAGAGCGCCTCCTTTTTTAGAAGCGCTCTATGTCTCCACCTTTTTCAATAGCCATAACCTTACACTTAATTCCAGCAAAAAGAGGTCATCTGCATCCAACAGGGATAAACCCGTCAAATGCTCAATGTTACGGAGACGATGAAGCAGCGACTGTCTATGCAAATTCAGCGCCCTCGCCGTCTGGCTCACATTGCTGTTGTATTTATTGTAGATCATAAAGGTGTGGATCAATTCGGTTTGCCTTTTTTGATCATAATCAATCAGTTGTTTTAATGTGTCATGCACAATATTCCCGATTTCCTTTTCATGGGAGAGAGCCATGAGAAGTCTATTCATCCTGGTGTCACTGAAAAATGTCCGCTCCCCTTCTTCATGCTGCTGTCTTCCAATCTTCAAAGCCGTCACCGCTTCTTCATAGCTCTGATGAAACGTGCGGTATCCCCCTTTGTGACAACTAATCCCCCAATTGATGGTAATTCCTGCTAACAACTCGTGAAGCCTTCGTTCAATAAGGTCGAGAAACTGATTGGTGGTTTCTTCAAAATTTGGCTGGTCCGCTTCTAAATAAACAATGACCTCGCCTTCCTCAAATGTTGTCATCGTCAGCCTTTCTAAAACATCACCCGCGTGGGTCACTTCTTTTTGGATATAGTAATTCCGGCTATGCATCGAAGAGGATTGAACCGAGTGAGTGGGAGAGCCGATATGGTCGTCTACAGGCTGCACGAAACGGATGTGACCGACCAGGCATATATAAGGTTTTTCTAAATCATATCCTAACAATTGAGCCTTTGATAAGAGTGCTTTATCCATCTGGACATCTTTCTTGGCCAGTTCAAGAAGAAAATTATCTTTCAGGCGGATTTCAGTCATTTCAATCGCATTTTCTTTCACGAAGTAAAGAGCACATGCGGTCAAAGCGTGTTCAAGAATATTCAGAACGACCCACGATAATTTTTGGCCCTCCTCAGGTTTGAATAAAAGGTAGCCTTGTTTCTTATAATTCGATAAAATCGTCAACTGGTGACAATCGTGTTCACCGATCCGATAGGTCTCAATATAATGGACAAGGGGGTGGTCACTGGCGACGTCCGTTGTCACCAATACACTTTGCTCTTCTTCGCGGCCGTTCAATACATCGATGAAATAGCGATCAAAGTGCTGGTTCGCCCTTATTTGCTTATTATGATCACTTATCGCTGTAGGAATATTCGTGTTCGTGTACAAAATGGTGGTGATCTCCTGAAGTCCCTTGCCATTCAAAACGCAGTTAATCAATTCCTGCCGTATTTCTTCCGCCTTTTGTTGTTCTGTCTGTCTCTCCCTGCTGATGAGGTGGAGGACTTCCTGCACTATATCTCCGAACCTGACTTCCCAGGGGATCTCGATCAGGGCAAGGGAATGCTCTTCAGCCAGTTGGATAATCCTGTCTGGAATCTTATAAATATATCGCCCTGTAGCAAAAGCCAATGCCGAAGCATCAGCCTTTATAACATCCATGACATACTCTTCTAATGCCAGAATATCGCCCGCACACCCTACACCCGTACTCAAAACAAATTCATTGTTCCGCACAAAATTTTCTACAGGTGTTTCGATCACAGAAATCCATTCGACCTGCCTGTTAAGACATGGCGTCTGCACCTTCGCCTGTTTAAAGACGGGAAGACCTAAAACATCATCGACCGTCACTTCCATAGAAGCCCCTCCCCCTGTTTAAACCCTTGTAATAAGTCCAGTCATTGTTTCATGATCGATGTTATTACCACTGACAACAAGTACTACATGACTCTCAGGTTGATAGTCTTCACTGAGTAAAAGACCAACCCCTGTAGCCGCTGCTCCTTCTACAACCATTTTATGATGTTCTAGTAAAAATAATAATCCTTCTCTTATTTGTGCTTCCGAGACAAGTACGCCTTTATTCATATATTTTCTAGTCATAGGAAAAGTGAATAGATTCCCTGTGCCGATTCCTCCCAGCAGACTATCAGCCAGTGTATCTTCTTCTTCGAGGATGACTGGATGACCTTTTCTTAAACTTTCTTGCATGACAGCCCCCTTTTCCATCGTTACCCCAGTAATTCGAATGGAGGGATCCACCGATTTCATTGATAAACCGACACCGGACAACAAACCACCTCCTGATAAAGGGATGATGACCTCTTCTACTTCCGGGCATTGTTCCATGATCTCAAGCCCGATGGTCCCCTGACCTGCAATAATGTCTTTGTCATCAAACGGTTTGATAACTGTCATTCCCTCCTCTTTCTCTAACTGGATGCATCGGGTCTCTGCATCGTCTTGACTCTTTCCGACGATTTCTACAGTCGCTCCTAATCTCTTCAGACGGTCCACCTTAGCACTAGGCACTCGATTGGAAATACAAACCGTACAAGGGATTCCAAGTTCTTTGGCAACATAAGCCACTGCTATGCCGTGGTTACCCGTTGAGAATGTCGTCACTCCTGTATTTTTCTCTTCTTCAGGCAAGGATAAAATTTTGTTTGCAGCCCCCCGTAATTTGAAGGCTCCTGTCGGGTGGTTCTGCTCAAGTTTAAGAAACACCTCCACTCCCGTACATGCAGATAGATGTTCAGAATAGACGAGTGGCGTTGTTTCAATGATCGACTTTATCCGTTTTTTCGCTTTCCATACATCTCTGAAAGGAACGAGTCGGTCCTCCACTTTACCATTCCCCCTTTATTCCTAAGTCATAAGATATAATTCAGATTCTTCAGAATTCAATAATGTTACATTCCATTATAGTTGAAAAAGTACCTTTAATTAAAGAAAAAAGAAAAACCGATGTCTGAAGACATCGGTTTTGCTACCTTTATGCTGTTGCCCATTTCCCCACATTGTTCAGCATCTTTTCTTTAGGGAAATGCTTACGGAAGATCTGGTAATAAAACATCTCTTGTTTAGAGCGAATCTCTACCGGGGCTTCTTCTTTCACTTGATTGAACTTTTGATCTGAAATCGTGTTTTCAGCGTGCATGTCGAGTAAATCCAACGCTCCGCTACCTTCGGAGAATTCTGCTTTCTTACGCCAAAGTACTTCTTCTGGCAACGTGCCATCAAAGGCTTTTCTCAGTAACCATTTTTCCATACGATCTTTTTGATGAACCTTCAAAGCAGCCGGAATCTGCAATGCGTTTTCCACGACTTCCAAATCCAGGAATGGTACACGGAGCTCTATCGAGTGGGCCATACTCATTCGATCTGCACGTTGCAAATTGACATTGTGAAGGGTATTCAGAATACGAATGATTTCTTTGTTCAAGGCTGCTGTCTCTTGGAATTTTTCCATGTAAGCATAACCAGCGAACAATTCATCTGCTCCTTCTCCAGATAAAATGACCTTCACATGTTCTGCTGCCAATTTAGAGACAAAATAATTCGGAATTGCACTTCTCACAAGTGAAGGCTCATAGGATTCCAAATGATAAATGACATCAGAGACCGCTTCGATCAATTCTTCTTCGGTATAAATGTATTCATAATGGTCCGTCCCGATCGCTTCCGCCACTATTCTGGCGTTCATAACGTCCGCACTGCCTTCTGCACCGACACAGAAAGATTTTAACGGCTTGTCTCCTTGCTGTTTCTGTGCAGCAATGGCAGCAATCAAACTACTGTCCAGTCCTCCACTGAGCAAAACGCCCACTTCCACGTCTGCGAGCAACCTCTTTTCGACAGCATGAATCATCGTACTTTGAATAGAATCAAATACTTCTTCCAGATGCGTTTGCGAAAATTCATTAGCAGGAGCTTCTATTTTCCGGTAGCAGACAAACCCTTCCTCTGGCGTGAAATAGTGCCCGTGAGGAAATTCGGACGCTTCTTCTACAAACGCTTCGATCGCTTTCAACTCCGATGAGAAAACATAGTTTCCTTCTTTATCAGTTCCATAGTATAGTGGCTTGATGCCTAATGTGTCACGTGCCACAACGAAACTGTCATTTTGCTCATCCGCGATGAAAAAGGCGAACATCCCATCTAATTGACCGATGGCTTCCGGCCCCTGGTGCTCTACCAATTTCAATGCGACTTCACTATCTGATTTCGTTAAGAATGAGACATCTTCTGCCAGTTTTTCTTTAATAGCAGCATAGTTGTAAATTTCGCCGTTACAGACGATCCAGCGGTCCTTCCTTTGATTATGAATGGGCTGGATACCATCATCCAACCCAATAATTGAAAGCCGGCGGTGTCCGAGATGTACCCGCCCTGATACGACAGCTTTCCCCTCGTCAGGCCCACGGTGGTGAAGCAATTGTAATACCTCATCCATTTGTTCTGAACTTATTTCTCCTTCTGAAACGAAGATTCCACACATCGTATTTATAGATCCCCCTTGATTGACTGCAATTTATTGCATAAGGCACAGACTACTCTTCTTCCTGTTAATTATCACCTAGGATGTGAAAGCAAATCAAAGTAAAAACCCTGACTATCCGATACATACATAAAATACATCCTCCGTTCTTTGAATGCACCTCCTATGGAGCAAAATAAAAACTCCAGCTTCAATTTAGCTGGAGGAATCCTTTTTCGGTGATAAAGATTGGTAGATGACTTTGTATAATTCGCCTGAGTGCCTAACTGATTCTATACTCACTTCGAAGACCCTTTCTTTCGGTACAACCGCCCAGTCTAAAATGTACCCAGCTTCTATAGCTATGCATCGGATGAATTCACGCAAACTCCTCCCATTCCCTTCACGAAAAGGATGCAGGACATTGATTTCTGCCATATAATAGGTCAATTTACCTGCCAGCATCTTTTGATCCATATGTTCCCAGTCTTCTATCATCAGCTGCTGGAAAAGTGGTTTAGACGCTAAGGGAATAAATCGGGCTTGAGCAAACGAAAAACCATCCTTGACTATGTTTTCAGATCTTATCTCTCCAGCAAATGGATATAAATCCTTAAAAAGATAGGCGTGGATTCTCTGGAGATGACGTAAATCGAAGTCTCCTTCAATCGGCCTTTCTTGAAGTTCTGAGAGACGTCGAGTCGTAACGAGAGCCTCCATCGACGCCAGTTGTTTGTCATCCAAAATATCATAGTGGTTAATCAATACGTTCGTTCCGGCATAACAATAGCGGGAGGATTCACTCCCATACCTGGACTCAGGCATGGCGAGACAATTCCAGAGCCCGCTTGATGAATTCTTTATGTGAAATAGCTCCTGTGAGACATTTCTTCACTAATGACTCTTGTTTTCGGTTTAAACTAAACCCTTCAATCGCCATTGATGCTTTTGCTGAACGCATCAAATGTTCGGCTTGTTCTTCTGTACGGTCACTCATCCACATACCTCCGAACCATCTGCTTCTACCTTCTATTATACTACATTCACTAAAGAAAATACAGTTGATTCATTCGACAAACCGCACCATTGAAGGGTTTATGAGGATTTCTTTTTGCCGGAAGTTGTCGTTTTCCGTTTGGTTGTTTTCTTCTTTTTGTTTCCTTTAGTTTTTTCTAACGATTTCTCAAGCGCATCCATGAGATCTGTCACGTTGTCTGGCTTTGGCTTATCTTTCGCTGTCGTAACTTCCTCATTATTTTTCTTAGCTTCAATCAAATCCAGTAAAGCTGTTCTGTATTCATCTTTATATTTCTCAGGGTCGAACTCTGCTGTCAATTGATCGATCAAAGTGACAGCTGTGCTCAATTCTTTTTTACTCAATTCTGCTTCTTCCGGGACGTTAGGTACATCCTGAACGTGGCGTACTTCATCAGGAAAATGGATAGTCTCCATAAGAAGAGTGTTTTCATAGACACGGACAATCGCCAATTGTTCCTTTGATCGTATGATGATTTTGGCGACCCCGATTTTCCCTGTATCTCCTAACGCTTGACGTAACAGCCCATACGCTTTGGATCCGCCTTCACTCGGTGAAATATAGTAACTGCGTTCAAAGTAAATGGGATCGATTTCTTCTAATTTAACAAAGTCGAGGATCTCCACTGCTTTATCTGCCTGTTCTTTCTTCAATTCTTCCAGGTCTTCGTCGTCTAACACAACAAACTTATTTTTTGCATATTCATAAGCTTTGACGATTTCTTCACTTTCGATTTCCCGATCACATACCGGACAGCGCTTTTTATACTCCACAGGGGAGTTGCATTCTTGATGAAGCTGACGGAGCTTAATGTCTTTATTTTCGGTAGCAGCGTGTAGCTTCACTGGTATGTTGACAAGGCCAAAACTGATCGTACCCTTCCACATGGTGTGCATAGCGGACACTCCTTTTTCTCTAGTTTTTCACGGATCTCATAAAATATGTTCCATTTCACTTGGACAAACTAAAAAAAACGCGTTCTAAGGAGGAAAAACGTTATGAAACCCATGTTACTCTCCTCTACTGCCGAACTTCCCAAGGGAAAAGAATGGATCTATGAAATGAAATACGATGGATTCCGGGCAATACTGGAAGTTACTCCATCTGACATTAAGCTCTGGAGTCGTAACGGGAAGGATTTAAGTGCTCATTTTCCCGAAATCACCAATTGGAAATTCCCCGAGTCATGTCTCCCGCTTAAAATTGATGGGGAAATCGTCATACTGAATACACTCTATCAGGCGAACTTCCCCCTCTTACAGATAAGAGGCCGGATAAGGAACAAAGAGAAAATTCAAAGACACGCGGCAGAACGCCCAGCTACGCTGCTTGCTTTCGACATCCTTGAAGATTTGAAGTCCCCCCTTTCAAACAGAAAACAGCGACTCAGGACGGTACTTGAGGAAATCAGCCATCCACACATCAGGGAAATTGAAACTTTCACAAACCACGAGGAAATCCAGGAGAAAGCACTTCTTCACCTCGCAGAAGGAATTGCAGCTAAATCAATCTCCAGCTCTTATCGACCCGGTGAAAGAGTCCAACATTGGTTGAAGTGGAAGCAATGGCGGTCCGTTTCCGGCTTCTTGATCAGCTACGATCCTGAGAACGGTTATTATGATGCAGCCACCGAAAATAATCAGACAAAGGAATTACTGGGACGTTTCAAGCACGGATTATCTGGAGAGGAATCAAAAACCCTGCGCAACTTTTTCAAAGACAAGGGGTATAAGAAAAAGGGGAAATGGCATTTGGAACCAAGCATCTGTGTAGACATTCACTGTTTGAATGCTCAAGGTGGGGACTTACGTGAGCCTTACTTCCACCAGTTCCGTTTTGATCTTTCCCCCGCAGAATGCACATCTGAAAAGCTGGAATGGGACCTGGCCATTTTTCCAGACGATTTTGAACCTACCCACACATCTAAAAAACTTTGGCCTGAGGTGACAAAAGAAGATTATTTACTATATATAAGAAAGGTTGCTCCTTACATCCTCCCATTCATCAGCAATAAGAAACTTACGCTTATCCGCTATCCTGATGGGATTGATCAAGAATCTTTTTTTCAAAAACACTACCCCGATCATGCGCCGGGTTTTTTGAAGGAATGGACAGAAAACGCGGAGAAATTCATGATGTGTAATAACCTTTCCTCGCTCGTATGGCTGGCGAATCAAGGAGCCCTTGAGTTTCATATCCCATTTGAAAAAGCAGGAGCGGCCTCTCCGGATGAAATCGTTCTGGATCTGGACCCGCCCGATCGGGACCACTTCCATCTAGCTGTCACAGCTTCCCGGTTACTCAAACACGTCCTTGATGAACTTGAAGTGGTCAGCTTTATCAAAACCTCTGGTAATAAAGGAATGCAGATTCATATACCGATAAAGGAAGGAGATTTCAGTTACGAAGAAACACGGCAAATCACAGAGGCACTCGCCGCTTTACTTGTTAACCAGGAACCAGAACTTTTTACTACCGAGAGACTGAAGAAGAATAGAGGGGGGCGTCTTTATATTGATTACGTCCAACATGCCGAAGGGAAAACGATTATTGCTCCCTACTCTACACGTGCAACGGATCGTGCTTCTGTGGCAGCCCCGTTGTACTGGTCAGAAGTAAAAGAGTGTTTGACACCTGAAACGTTCAACATCCATTCGATTATTGAAAGAGTTCATCAAAAAGGGTGCCCCTTCCGTGAGTATGAAAACGCGAGGGACAAACAACCCGTATCAAAACTTAAAAAATTAATTCAATAACCATGTCGAAAATTGCCCGGGAAATAAATACCATACTTGAGAATGAATATTCCCGATAAAAAAAGGGTGCCTTCTGAGTGAAGGCACCCTTTTGCTATTATTCAGAGAGCGTCGTACTCCGCTCTCTCAATTTGAATTTCTGTAATTTCCCACTCGCGTTTCTAGGCAGTTCATCTACAAATTCATAACGCCTTGGTCGCTTGTATCGGGCTAATCGACTCCCCGAAGTACAAAACTCGTCTAATTCCTGCTCTGTTAAATCGGCTGCTTTTTTGACGATAAAGGCGACTACCCGCTCTCCCCACATTTCATCTGGTTCTCCCACGACAGCAGCATCTATAACTTTTGGATGGTCAAACAGTACATCTTCCACTTCTCTTGAATATATGTTCTCTCCACCTGATATAATCATATCTTTTACGCGATCACTTACCCAGAGGTAACCATCTTTATCGAAGGAGCCTATATCACCAGTGTGGTACCACCCTTTATAAAGGGCTTCTTCTGTCGCTTCCGGCCTGTTGTAATAGGATTTCATCATACTAGGTCCTCTGACTATGATTTCCCCAAGTTCATCAGGCTTACATATCTCTTCAGGCTCCGCTGGTCCATGTTCATTTGTCCTGACAACACGGACCTCATGGTTCAATAGAGCTCTTCCAGCTGATCCAGCTTTCGTGATTTGCTCCTCTTCGGTCAATGCTGTAATTGCAGGACCCATTTCGGTCATTCCATATGCTTGCAGCAGCTGTACCCCCAAGGCATCATGCAGCTGCATCGTTAACGCTGGGGCCATTGGAGCTCCTCCGTAAAGCCCTTGTCTTAACGTTTGGAAATCTTCTTTCGAAAAATCTTCCTGTAGCATCATATTCCACATGGTCGGAGCAGCAAAGAAAGAGGTGATCTGTTCCTGTTTTACTGTTTCTATCACTTTAGGCGCATCGAAGTGGTGCAGCAATACATTTGCAGCCCCGATCATGACACGAGGAAAAAAGGCACAATGCAATTCAGCACAGTGGAAAATCGGTGCGACGGTAAGCCCACGATCATTCTCTTCCAGCCTCAAGCATGCCGTCATGATCAAGGCTTGATCGATCATATCTCTATGAGTATGAATGACCCCCTTCGGCAAACCGGTTGTGCCCGAAGTGTACATGATTGCATAAGGATCATTTTCATCCAGCTCACACACCGGCCGCTCACTTGTCACCCCACTGATACGTTCATTATAATTCAACGCATATGGAAGGTCCTCCTCATCGATGGACCAGAATTCCACCCCTGTCATCTCTTTCGCTACTGAAACCACCTGGAGCGAAGTCGCTTTCTCGAACAGGACAACTTTTGGATCGGCGTCCTGGAGTATGAATTGAATTTCTTTTTCCATAAGCCGGAAGTTGATCGGGTTGAAAATGGCACCGATTTTCATGCAGGCAAAAAGAGTGGTAGCAAACTCAGAGGTGTTGAACAATATTGTGGAAACTTTATCTCCTTTTTCTACGCCGGAAGCTCTTAGTGCATTAGCCACGCGATTGACTTCATCATCCCACTCGCTGAATGTCCACCTCGTCCCTAATCGCAAATCGACTAAACCTTCTTTATTCGAATGTTTGGCTACCGTCTGTTCAAACATACCCCGTAATGTTGGTCCCATCTTTCATCGACTCCTTTTTAATGTTTGATTTTGAAAACCGCGACCACATCGACACCCGATAAGCTTCAAACTTCCCCTTGTTGCAAAACGAAAACAGCTGACTCCTCCCTGACGCCCTTACTTCGCTTGCATTCGTATGGCTCCGTCCAGGCGGATCACCTCCCCATTAAGCATAGGATTATCTAAAATGCTTAAAGCTAACTTCGCATATTCCTGCGGCTGCCCTAACCGCTTGGGAAAAGGGGTCTGACTACCTAACGCCTCTCTTGCTTCTTCCGGCAACTGTTGGAACATCGGTGTTTCGAATACCCCCGGGGCGATAGTCATCACCCGTATCCCATGACGGGCAAGTTCGCGTGAAATAGGTAAAGTCATGGCAACCACTCCTCCTTTCGACGCGCTGTAAGCGGCCTGGCCGATTTGACCGTCGAACGCAGCGATTGAAGCTGTATTGATGATTACTCCTTGCTCTCCAGTATCCATCGGTTCGTTAGCCTTCATCCTCTCAGCAGCAAGGCGGATAACGTTGAAAGTACCCATCACATTGACCTCCAACACTTTTGAAAAAGTATCCAGCTCATGCGGACCATCTCTCCCAGCGACTTTCTCTCCTATCACAATCCCAGCACAATTAACTACAGCATTGATATGCCCAAAGGACTCTATCGCTTGATCGAGCATGCGATTAATATCATTTGCGGATGTTACATCCGCCTGCACGAAAAGTACCCCTGCGCCTAACTCTGCAGAAAGCTGCACACCTTTCGTGTCATCACGATCGACAATGACGGCGCGGCCTCCCCTGCCGACTATTTGACGTACAGTTGCTTCCCCGAGTCCTGATGCTCCCCCGGTTACCACAGCTACAACATGTTTTATATCCATCTTCACCCCTCCAGTCGTTCAATGATTGTAGCATTTGCCATTCCGTGTCCTTCACAAATGGCCTGTAATCCGAAGCGTTTACCAGTCCTTTCCAATTCGTGAACTAATGTGGTCATCAGTTTAGCGCCTGTCGCTCCGAGAGGGTGACCTAAAGCAATGGCCCCTCCATTAACATTTAATTTAGAAGGATCGACACCTGTTTCCTTCATCCAAAACAACGGAACAGAAGCGAATGCCTCGTTCACCTCGAATAAATCGACATCTTCTATACTTATACCGGCTTTTTGAAGGACCTTATATGTAGCAGGTACAGGCCCGGTCAGCATTAAAGTAGGATCAGACCCTATGACAGCACGGGCGACGATTCTGAACCTTGGCTTCAAGCCTAAAGCCTCTGTCTTCTGACGGGACATTAACAAAACAGCCGCAGCCCCATCACTGATTTGGCTTGCGTTCCCTGCCGTTACTTTTCCATCCTCCTGGAAAACAGGATTGAGTGAAGCAAGCGTTTCGGATGAGGTACCCGGCCTCGGCCCTTCATCTTTATGCACAATACCTATCTCTCCACCAGCATCGACCGCCATCATTTCCTTTTCAAACCGACCCTCTTTTACTGCTTTTAAAGCACGTCCGTGGCTCTCAGCGGCATAATTGTCCATTGCTTCCCTAGTCAGTCCCCACTTATCCGCAATTCTCTCAGCGGAATGACCTTGATTAATCATTTCAAATCTGTCTGTCAGCTTCTCGTTAAAAGATGTCCCTTTCATATTGGAGAACATAGGCACCCGGGACATACTTTCAACACCGCCTGCGATAACAACATCCATATCCCCACAAGCAATCGCTTGTGATCCAAAATGAATCGCTTGCTGACTTGATCCACATTGGCGGTCGAGGGTGACACCAGGAACTTCTATCGGGAATCCTCCTGTCAATGCAGCAAGCCGGGCAATATCACCTGCTTGTTCACCGACCTGGCTCACACATCCAGCAATTACATCCTCCACTTCACTTGGGTCAAGAGAGGTGCGTTCTACTAACTCTTTAAGAACATCCGCAAATAAAACATCAGGTCGGATATGACTCAATGCTCCATTCCTCTTACCGACCGGCGTACGAACAGCTTCTACTATGACCACTTCATACATTTGATATTCCTCCTACACTAAGTCCATCTTTTTGGCTATGATCGTTTTCATGATTTCGTTGGAACCAGCATATATCGCCGTCACCGGGGCGTCACGGAAACGCCTGGCGATTTCATATTCTTCTATATAGCCATAGCCTCCATGAAGGTGCAAACATTCCATGGCTACTTTCTTAACTAAATCAGTCGTCCACCATTTGGACATCGACACTTCTTTCACCACATCTTCCCCCTTCATATGGGCTTCAATGGTTCGATTTAAAAATGTCCTTCCAATTTCCACTTCTGTATGAAGTTCTGCTAATTTGAATTGGGTATTTTGAAAAGAAGCAACCGTTTTTCCAAAAGCTGTCCTTTGTTTGACATAAGCGATGGTAAGCTCAAGCATACGTTCACATGCTGTAATGGCTCCAATGCCGACAATCAAACGTTCCTGTTGTAATTGATTCATCAAATAGTAGAATCCATCTCCTTCATCACCTAACAAATTCTCAGCAGGAACTTCCGCGTCCTCAAAGATTAATTCAGATGTATCCTGGCTGTGGAGGCCTATTTTATCTAGTTTCCTCCCTCTTGAAAAACCAGGGCTCCCTCCCTCTACGATGATTAAACTGATTCCTTTGTGAGGAGGTGAAGCATTCTGGTTCGTTTTGCAAACGACCACGATCAAATCTGCATGAATGCCATTAGTAATGAAGGTCTTCTCCCCATTCAATATATATCGACCATCTTTTTTGTGAGCGGTTGTCCTTATCCCCGCCAAATCTGATCCTGCCCCAGGTTCAGTCATAGCAATTGCCGTGACGATCTCCCCTGATGCGCATTGAGGAAGCCATTTCTCCTTCTGACTTTCTGTTCCATAAGCATGCAGGTAAGGGACTACAATGTCGTTGTGCAATCCGATTCCAATCAGACCTGTCCCTACCTTCTCAAGTTCTTCATTGATGATAACGGAATAACCGAAGTCCGCTTCAAACCCTCCGTAGGATTCCTCTAACCAGGGACACAAAAAACCCTGATCACCAAGCTTTTTCCAAAAAGCACGTGGAATCTCACCTTGTTTTTCCCAATCTTCATAAAAGGGATAAGCTTCCTTATCTAAAAATTTCTTTAATGATTTCCTCAGCATTTCATGTTCATTTGTTATGTAGGCAGCTTTCATGTTCGCCCTCCCCAATAGACTAATCGGCTACTTCATCATATTTCTCTTTACAGATGGGTATTTCCTCCCCATCTAGGAAAACGCTTACAAAAGATTGTTTTTTGATGTGTTTCGACAAACATATCCAACGGCAAAGGGGATGAGGTTTTCGCTGGCATGGAACATTCACAATATCCATATATCCCCTGAATGATCATAAAATAAAAAACCAGCCCTGTGTCAGGACTGGCATGGAATCATCCAATTACTTTTTCAATGGCAAATGCGACACCGTCTTCAGCGTTCGAAGCTGTCACAAAAGCAGCTTCCTTTTTCAAAGCATCCTGGGCATTGCCCATGGCGACACCTAAACCTGCTTCCTTGATCATCGCCATATCGTTCATACTATCACCGACAGCCATCACTTCATCCATATTTAATTCTAACCAACCACATACTTTCAAAAGAGCGGCTGCCTTGTTTACCCCGACAGGATTCACTTCAATATTTGTCGGGCTGGAATTAGTGATTTCAAGAGCATCATTTGCATTCAATTCATCAAGGATAACCTGACGTATTTCATCGTCTTCGATGTCAAAACCGAATTTCAACCAGTCATATTCTGCTAACTCTTGATCGAAAGGCTCCTGGCTGTTATAGATGCCTTGCACGGTTGATGTCCAGAAGTAAAGGGCATGTTCCTGTTTTAATTCCCAAAGACGCTCTATATGTTGTTGCTCTAATTTGTTTTGTTCTACAAGGTTAAATTCATGATCATAGATTTCCCCACCGTTGATGGTCACAATATAAGAAGATTTGCCTAGTGACTCTGCGATATTCTGACAACGGGATAAGGAGCGTCCTGTACTCAATACTACATGAATTCCCAGATCTTTCGCTTTCTTTACTGCTGCTTTATTGGCTTCGGAAACACTTCCTTCTGGATTAACTAAAGTGCCATCAAGATCCAAAGCAATTAATTTAATATTTTCTGTCATTGATTTCACGCCCTCTCTTCTACTCTATACATTCTAATACAAGGGAAGCCCCTACACAACGAAACCGATATATCTATCTGCAAAAGACTGCTATTATTTCCGACGAAGATAAAAAGATACGATGCAGCTGGTTCAAGTTGATAAT
Organism: Halobacillus sp. H74; assembly: GCF_052246715.1. Taxonomy (NCBI): domain Bacteria; kingdom Bacillati; phylum Bacillota; class Bacilli; order Caryophanales; family Bacillaceae; genus Halobacillus; species Halobacillus sp. H74. The sequence continues at coordinate 362,534 of NZ_JBQQCI010000001.1, forward strand.
CACATCTTTATTTCACGTTCGAATAATCAACAATTACAGTACTTCAACGTTTGTTCTTGATGTCCTTGGAAAACTCAACCTCTTTTAATGATTCTTTGCGATCAGATTCAAGGGTCCTACTCTTCCCATTCAGTAAAAAAAGTTTTTTCCAAATTCGTAAACAATTCTAATTCAGATGATTAATTTTATACCTGCGAGGGTATGTATAATTGTGAAACAAACTTCAAGGAGGTATTCCATGTTCCATTACACAGTTGAAACAAACAAAAGTCTTGAGGAGGCTGTAGAAAGTCTCGAGAATCGTTTGAAAGATAAACAATTCGGTGTTTTATGGACATTCGACATCAAAGATAAACTGAATGAAAAAGGTTTGGAGTTTGAAAAAGAATTCAAAGTACTTGAAGTATGTAATCCGAAAGAAGCACAGCGAGTATTGAACGAAAATGTACTGGCCGGGTATTTCCTTCCTTGTAAGATGGTTGTATACGAAGATGAGGGGAAAACAAAAATCGGGATGCCGAAACCTACAGCTTTGACGCAAATGGTGGAAGATGACAATATTCAGGCTATGGCGGATGATATTGAGCAACGACTGATTCAATGCATGGATCAAAGTGTATGAACCATTTATAAAAGCCGTGATTTCGGTGGCCACTGAAAAAGCCTTCTCACTCCAGAGGAGCTGTTAATGTTTGTCGTTGCTTCTCACGCATCGCTTGTCGGTGGATGCTTGCCGCGGGCACGGCCTCAGCTAACTTGGTCAAGAAGATCACTTGACCAAGTGGATCTTCGGCTCGCGCTGTTCCCGCAGGCGTCACCACCGAACGCTCCTCGTGGAAGCAACGAGGCCTATCTGAAAAAAGTGATTTTCTTTGATTTATATATGTCTTATCGAAATAAAGAAGCCGAGTTGAACCATAAAATCGTACTGGCCGGCCTTTCTTTGATGCATAACTCAGAAAGTTGCAGTTCTTCAGTGGACTCCGATTTCGCGGCTTTTATATGGGTTCGGCTGTTAGTGCGGGATTGGGCCATCCCCCAAAAGTTCATCCATTCCATGAAGAAAATCAATTTTTATACTCATGTTCTTAAGCATATGGTGGGTCATCAAACAGTTTGCGTTCTATTTAATGCTCGATAGGCGGCAGTGAATCTGCATCTTTTCCTTTCAATGAAAAATACAATTCACCTTCATTAGTGACAGCCCCATAAAAAACATCTGAAACTTGATGGTCGCCAAGCTCAGCGCTCACCCATTCTTCATTCCGGTCCAGACGTTTAAGCAGGTCCTCTTGAAGTATTCCATCTAAAATGATCGGTATATCATAACCCCCGCCCCCAATTAAAATACCCATGTCCCCACGGGTGACTCCCTCGTTCTCCCGATTTAACTTAACGGATAATTGGCCATTAGGTTCTACGATGGCAAGTTCAACATCTGATATATGAAAGACCTCATTCTCCCTTAACATTTGGGTGATATTATCAATAGAATAGTGGATGCGTTTTAAATTCTTATCAATCATCTCACCTTCATAAACCACAACAGTGGGCTCAAAAGTCAGCATATTACCGATATGAGGATTTTTCAATTTGATCCTGATGATGAACTTCTGCAATAGCGCAATCATGATAATAGCGGTAACGGTATGAATATGGTTGATTTTAGGGTCGGCAATGTCCGCACCTACTACAGAGCCCAGAACAAGGACTACAAGAAAATCGAAGACCGGTAATTCTCCTATTGAACGTTTCCCCATAAAAATTCCCACGCCTAACAGTAATGGCAAGATTGTTACAATCCTCCCAATGACTTTTAATGTATCCATCCACACATCCACAGTACAATCACCTCACTCTTAGCTTTTCACGCCGATTCGTTCATTATCCGAAAAAATACGTGCACGGGTGTTGACAATATACCTATAGGGGTATAATATGTGTGGTGTACTGTTCACAAGCGACAGAAAAATTTCACATGGGAGGCTCATTTCCAATGGAATATAATGACGCCACGAAAAACAGAGTAAAGCGCCTGGAAGGTCAGTTGCGGGGCGTATTAAAAATGATGGAAGAAAATAAAGACTGCAAAGATGTCATCACACAGCTTTCTGCTTCCAGAACAGCAATTGATCGCACAATCGGGCATGTAGTGAGCTCCAACCTTGTGGAGTGTATCCACGAATCCGCCGATCAAGAAAATAAGGAGAATTCAATAAACGAAGCTGTTCAATTACTAGTCAAGAGCAGATAATTTTTTGACCATTTAATATACCCATACCTGTATAACTATTTAGCAAGGAGGATGAACATGTCAGAAACAAAAAAGACAAATATCATTTTATTCAGCGGTGATTATGACAAAGCGATGGCCGCTTACATCATCGCTAACGGAGCCGCCGCCTACGACCATGAGGTAACTATTTTTCACACCTTTTGGGGCCTGAATGCTCTACGCAAGGATGAAAACATTACGGTGAAGAAAAATTTTGTGGAAAAAATGTTCGGGAAAATGATGCCACGAGGTGCAAATAAAATGGGCATCTCAAAAATGAATTTCGCTGGCTTCGGTCCTACAATGATTAAGGATGTCATGAAAAAACACAATGCAGTGCCTCTTCCAGACCTCATTGATATGGCGCAGGAACAAGAAATAAACCTTGTAGCGTGTACAATGACGATGGACCTGTTAGGTTTACAAAAAGAAGAGCTGCTTGATGAAATCGAATATGCAGGTGTGGCCGCTTATTTAGCAGATGCTGAAGACGGCAATGTGAACCTGTTTATTTAAAAGGAGAGAAAAATGATGAAAACATTAACAGCTAAAGACGTAGAAAATCAACTATCACAAGGAATAACTTTGAATATGATCGATGTACGGGAAGGTGATGAAGTAGCAGAAGGGAAAATTCCAGGGGCCAAACATATTCCATTAGGGTCTGTTGAAGAACGTTCTGGTGAACTAGATCAAGCCACCCCTTATATCATGATATGCCGATCCGGTGGCCGCAGCGGACGTGCCACCCAAATCCTTGAAGAAAAAGGATTCGATGTGACAAATATGGAAGGCGGCATGATGAGTTGGGAAGGTCCAACCGAATAATTTTAAATAAAATCATACCCTGATGGGTTATAGGAGGAATCTAATAATGGAACTGAAAACAGATTTTACCTTAGATGCAAAAGGGTTAGCTTGCCCCATGCCAATCGTGAAAACGAAGAAAACGATCAAAGACCTTGAAGCTGGTCAAGTACTGGAAATCCAGGCGACAGATAAAGGATCGAAAGCAGACCTGCAGGCATGGGCAAAAAGCTCTGGGCACCAGTACTTGGGCACGATAGAGGAAGACGATGTTCTTAAACACTATGTGCGTAAAGCAAGTGACGAAGAAGAACAAGATAAGGAGCATCCGAACGTGGTCAGCAATGAAGATTTGGAGACAGTACGCTTAGGAGAAGACTCGCTTTTGTTAGATGTGCGTGAAACTGCCGAATATGCGTTTGAACACATTCCTGAAGCCCATTCCATCCCTCTTGGTGAGTTGGATGAACGAATAGAAGAACTCGATCGAACAAAGAACGTCTACGTTGTATGCCGTACAGGCAGCCGTAGTGACCTTGCTGCCCAGAAACTCACGGATAAAGGGTTTGAAAATGTTTATAATGTAGTTCCAGGCATGAGTGGATGGTCTGGAGAAACAAAATCTCTTAATCAATAATTTTTTTAAGAAAAATAATACCTTAGGGGGTAAAATGCATGACTGTGAAAAACATGACGGTTAAAGAAATAACGGATAAAGTTTTGAACAAGGAAGAGTTGTTTGTTTTAGATGTGCGAACAGAAGATGCTTATCAAGACTGGAAGATTGAAAGCGAGAGCTTTTCTTACTTGAACGTTCCTTACTTCGATCTTCTTGACGGTGTAGAAGAAATATTGGACCAACTGCCAAAAGACAAAGATGTTGTCGTCGTGTGTGCCAAAGGTGGCTCATCTCAAATGGTTGCTGAAATGTTGATTGAAGAAGGACTGACAGTCTACTCACTAGAAGGCGGTATGAAAGCCTGGAGTGAACATCTTGAGCCAATCAAAATCAACGACTTGAATGATGGCGGAGCACTCTATCAATTCGTCCGTATCGGTAAGGGCTGTCTATCCTATATGGTCGTATCAAACGGGGAAGCTGCTATCATCGATTCCACCCGGATGACAGACATCTATATGGATTTTGCAAAAGAATTGGATGTAGAGATTACCAATGTCTTTGACACACACTTGCACGCCGACCATATTTCAGGTGGGATCAAAATTGCCGAGCAGACAGGTGCTACTTACTGGCTGCCACCTGAAGATGCAGGTGAAGTCATTTTTGACTATCAACCATTGCGTGATGGTGATCAAGTAACTGTAGGCAATACCAACATTGATATTCAAGCATTGTATTCCCCAGGACACACGAAAGGCTCCACTTCATTCGTCGTGGATAATCAATACTTGATGACAGGGGATATCCTGTTCATCGATTCTATCGGCCGCCCAGACCTGGCTGGAAAAGCGGACGACTGGGTGATGGATTTGAGAGAAACTCTTTATACACGCTATAAAAAACTCTCAGATGATTTGATTGTCCTTCCAGCTCACTTCATGATCATGGATGAGTTGAATGAAGATGGTACGGTTGCAGCGAAGTTAGCTTCTGTGTATGCAAAAAACCATGGCTTGAACATTGAAGATCAGGATGAATTCAGAAAAATGGTGACAGAAAACTTGCCACCACAACCAAATGCATACAAAGAAATCCGCGAAACGAACATGGGTAAACTCACGCCAGATAGCGAGGAACAACGTGAAATGGAAGTCGGCCCGAACCGTTGCGCAGTTAAATGAATCAATACGGAATGCACCCGTTCATACGGGTGCTTCTAAACAAACTTTCTTTGGAGGTATTTAATTATGAACGTAACTAAAGTATTAGATGCAAAAGGGTTAGCTTGCCCAATGCCCATTGTAAAAACTAAGAAAGCAATGAAAGAGATCGAAACCGGCGAGGTTCTTGAGATTCAAGCGACAGACCAAGGAGCTAAGAGTGACTTGACGGCATGGGCGAAATCAGGCGGCCACGAACTTTTGCAACACGAAGAAGATAACGGCGTATTCAAGTTCTGGATTCAAAAAGGCGAATAATTTCAGGTGCAGGCAGGTAGTTAACATTATTATAAAAAAAGGGAACCGCTCGAGGTTCCCTTTTTTAAGGAGGTCGACATTGTTATGGAAATCGGATTAATTATCACCATTTTTCTTATTGGTTTTATCGGTTCTTACATTTCAGGAATGCTCGGAATCGGGGGTTCGATAGTTAAGTACCCTTTGCTTCTTTATATCCCATCAATGGTAGGTTTCACAGCTTTCACGGCCCATGAGGTATCCGGAATAAGTGCCGTGCAGGTTTTCTTCGCTACCATCGGAGGGGTGTGGGCATACCGCAAAGGTGGATATTTAAATAAATCCCTTATCCTCTACATGGGAGTTAGTATTTTAATCGGCAGCTTTGTTGGGGGCTTTGGTTCTGGACTCATGAGTGAAGATGGCATTAATATTGTTTATGGTATTCTTGCCTTGATTGCTACGGTTATGATGTTCATCCCGAAAAAAGGAATTGACGATCAAGCATTGGACAAGGTGGAATTCAATCGCTGGTTAGCGGCTTCCTTAGCATTAATCGTTGGGATTGGGGCCGGAATCGTAGGCGCTGCCGGCGCGTTCCTGCTTGTCCCTATCATGCTTGTTGTTTTAAAAATCCCGACAAGAATGACAATTGCATCATCATTAGCAATCACATTGATTTCTTCGATTGGTGCAACAGTAGGAAAGGTAACAACAGGGCAAGTGGAATACTTCCCAGCAGCCATTATGGTTGTGGCCAGCCTGATTGCTGCCCCTCTTGGAGCGATCGCTGGTAAAAAGGTGAATACGAAAGTGCTTCAAATGATTTTGGCTCTTCTCATTTTAGGAACCACCATCAAAGTGTGGTCAGATATATTTTAAACCATACGAGCAAGGAATCTATTATCGGTTTCCTGCTTTTTCATTATTACCCGTTCTGGAAGATTGTACGGGTGGGAATAGGCGTGCTATCCCAAGGCTCCCTTGACACACTAATATCAAAAGAGTGAGTACATCATGAATGAAATACAAGGTTTCCTTTACATGCCCCTTGTGCTCCACCCTTATTTTAATTAAAAAAGAAGCACTCCAATTCATTTGCTAATTGAAGTGCTTCTTTCGCTTATATTAAGGCTGAACGCTGCCTTTTTCTTCGGAAGACGCTTGTTGTTCTTCTGAATTCACCATTTCTGTTTCATCTAAATAACGTAGTAAGTCACCATAGATGATGGAGTCTGAGATTTCCAACTCCTCTTGTGCGGCATCGAAACCTTCCTCACAAGCACCATCTTCAACAGGATTCCCTGTTTCTCTATCGTAACATGCACCCTGAATCCCGACGTATTCCTCATTTGCAAAGTCACCATCACGGGTGATCATTAACTCTCGTCGGTCTTTGTCCATCAAGTCATTACCGAATTGGATAGGATTTTCATCTTCTATTCCCAACAAATTCGTCAATGTCGGGCGGAGGTCGATTTGGCCACCCACTGTGTGATTCTCTTGTGGTTCAATTCCTTTACCATAAATCAGTAAAGGTACACGCTGTAATTGGAATTGCTCAAAGTCATTAATATCTTTACCTAAATATTCACCCATAGCTTCTTTGTGATTCTCTGAAATACCGAAGTGGTCACCATAAATCACAAGAATAGTATTATCATAGAGTTTAGAGTCCTTGAAGTTTTCTACGAATTGTTTTAAAGCTTCATCCTGATAGCGAATCGTTTGGAAATAGCGGTTTAATGTACCACTGCTGGTTTCGCCCTCTTCAATATATTTCTTTTCTTCAGGAAGTGTAAATGGATAATGATTCGTCAATGTAATCATTTTTGAGAAAAATGGTTTATCCATATCTTTCATCTTGTTCAGGGAATCTTCAAAGAAGTACTCATCCAAATAACCCCAGCCATGAGATTTTTCCTGAGTCACTTCGTAATCTTCCTTCGAGATGAAATCATCATATCCAAGGGAATCATACATAACATTCCTGTTCCAAAATGTTTTGTCATTGGCATGCATCACATTTGTGAAGTACCCATTTTCACTTAACAAACTTGGCAGTGCTTCGTATTCATTACCAGAGTGTGTAAAGAAAACAGCACCTCTGTTCAATGGATACAAGGAATTCGCTAGTAGAAATTCAGAGTCAGAGGTACGTCCTTGTTTGACTTGGTGATAGAAATTATCGAAATAGGCACCTTCTTCTTTCAAATCATTGAAATAAGGAGTCAATTCTTCGCCATGAAGGGTATTATCTACCACGAAGGTCTGGGTACTCTCCAGAGAAATGGCAATTACGTTCTTCCCTTCTGCCACCCCTTCTAGATGGTTACTGTCTTTCTTTTTATTTTCATTCAAATAGTTAATGGCAGGAACAAGTTCGTTACTATCAGCAAGAGTCTTTTTCATTTCAGTTTTACCTTGGAGTACTGCATCATATACATGATAGTTGATTACACCAATGTATTTAACAAGCATGTTACGATCAAAAGTACGCTCCAATAAATCCGTCCGTTCTGTTTCCGCCCACTGTAAGTTGACGATGAATAGAGGAATCGCCACAATCGCTAAAATGATACCTTCTCTTCGCTTAGGTTTGAATGATTGAAAGCGCGAAGGTTTCAAATAAAACAGTAGGAAAGCAGCAATAAGGACATCGACGAATAGAAGAATATCGGAATAATTAAGAATTGTGCCGATACTTCCACCCAAGTCTGCTAAGTTCGCAACTTGATTCAACATAGGTATTGTAATGAAATCGCTATACTCGCGGTAAAAAAGAATGTTTACATACAGAAGAAGAGAGCCCAGTATATAGGATACGAACATTCCTCTGCGCCCACCGAGCAAAATCCCGAGACCAAAGATCAGGAAGATACTGCTCAATGGGTTGAATGCCAGAATGCTAGCTTCATTAGCATTTTCTACATTCAAAGAAAAGATGTTACTTTGTATATAAGACATTTTCAGCCAGAACATACCTATGACAACGGCATAGACTAATAGTTTTAATCCAGTTTTTTTATTAAAATATTTATTCTTTGTAAACATTGTAAAACCTCCGTTAAATTTACATTACCCTATTCTACCCTATTTGAACATCTTTTTGTACCACTCAAGTAATACTTTAAAAACTCTGACACATTTTTAACGCTTGTATCAATGAGTTGCAATAAAAAAATGAAACTACAGACCTATTTGAAAGCCATGTCTCCCATAGTGGCGTCGCCATTCAGACGCAATGGAATGAGATTTATAGACTGCCGGCATTACATTTTTTGTAATCATAGATAAAATTACTCGATTCTCACTTTTTCGACAAAAATCAAAGTAAGCACCAAAAATGAAGGATTCTCCTTCTTTTATTTCCCCGGAAATAGAATAAGAAAACGGCCGGAATATTTTATCCGGCCGTTTTCTTATTCTTCTTCTGTTTGGAGTTCTACAAGAATCGTAGTAAGTACAATGAATACTAGGATGAATGATAGCGTAAAAGCAAATGAAAAAGTCATAGATGATCTCCACCTTTACCATGTTTGAAAACGGCCAGATCCTGGGGGTGCATGTTAAATCATGTCGGCCAGCGGAATGGTGTACGCAATGGCAATGAGTACAAAAGCGACACCGATCCACAACTTCCAGTTTTCGAGGAACCTCGGAGTCGCTGATGCATCACTATAAGCGACCGGGAAACTCTCCTTTGTCTGTTCGTCCGCTTCAGGGGCAAGCCACCATAATTGAATGACGATGAAAACCAACAAAGATGCAGACAAGAAAAGGATGGAACCGCCGACAGCCATCGTCACATGATTGGATAACACCCCATCAAACCAGGCAAGTGCATGATCATGGGCGTACCCTGTATAGGCAGTCCTCCTCGGGGCTCCTAATAAACCGAGAACATGTTGGGCTGTACTCATGAGCAGCATCCCAATTGACCAGGTAATGATTTGAATAAAGGCTAATTTCCGAAGTGACTTTGTAAACTTACGGCCAGTCAAATATGGGACCAGCCAAAAGGTGAGTCCGAAAAAGGTCATGGCCACTCGTGTGCCTACAGTAATATGGAAATGTCCGCCCACCCATAAAGTGTTATGAATAACCTCATTCATTTGAAAGCTAGCATTAATGATCCCACCCGTCCCCCTACGGATATTAGGGCATTTCCTGATTTTCACCGGATATGTGTCTTAAGATCATATCCCATTCATAAATTTGGGAAAGTCGGGAAACGTAAAACCGGAGGTGAATGATGTGCAACCATATCTTTGTCCGAATTGTAAAACGAATCGATCGCGTTTCAATGTAATTGAACAGCAACCTAAAGCAGTAAAGATGAATCCGACGACCGGAGAAGTTGATGCTGGCTATTCGATGGAAAACATGGACCCTTTCCATATGGCTTACAAAGGGCCTGAAAAGAAAGTTCAATGTGGAGCGTGCGGGTTGATTGAGGATGAAAGATCCTTCGTAGCCTTTGCCGAACATAACCGTATGAATTAACCCTCTGATAGCGCAGAGGGCTTTTTTGTACGATTTATTGGTGGTGCCGGCTATACACACCTATCAGAAAATGAACAGTTCCTCCCCCATGCTGTACTCAAAGCTTTAATTTCTTTTGGAAAATCCATAAAGCCATTCCCACCTTATAAGCACAATTATCCCAAGCATGAAAATTGGATGATACAACCCTAAAGAAACCAGTATATATCCAGTCATCCGCCTCCATTCACTAAAGAAAAAGGGCTCTTTATTTACTGACTTCATTCTTTCATTCACCTTAGTGCGCAAATCAAACAACACCCATATCGTGATACAAATGAGTTGAATGACAAGAACCCACCAGGTCATGGTCAATAGCACTCCGGATACGATAAAAGCAATCGAATATGGAATCAGCCCGATACGCGCCCATTTTAAATAGCCTTTAACACACAGATCCTCCTCGGTCGGAATGGTTCGGAATATGTTCTCCCCATGGAAAAAATCCTCAAAAATACTTGCAGCCATTTCCACATAAACAAAAACAGAGATGGGTAATGTCACTAAAATCACCCACTCTACTTGCCATGGAAGGACAAGTAAAAGAGCCATTCCAACTACTACCGTTTTCCATATATAGCTGAATGAGCTCTGCAACTGCCCTATCCAGATTCGTTCATATATCCTGACCGTTTTTATGGATGGCTCTGATTTCCTCCTGTTTCTTACATAATTTTGGAAGAAACCATACCGTTTGGGAGGCTTAATTGTAACATTCGTCATTTTACTGATCAGCATCATATTCCAAACTCTGGCATCATTGATTTCAACTATCTTCATCCATGAGACATCCATGATTTTCTTCCTTGATTTAAATAAGAACATGATTAAGAGGAGGATGAAGATAGCTCCCAGCCAAAGGTAATCCTGGCCGCTCAATCTTAAAAAAGCAAGCAACCCGCCTGATAATAAAAGGGCAGAAAAGTTGAACCATATGCTTTGGGAGAACAACTTCCATTGCACAGTCATAGCTAGCGGCAGCAATAGAATATAATGGAATGCGATAAAGAGTACGACCGCCAAAGACAGCGGCGTCAATAACCCTAAAGTAAGCGCTGTTAATAAAAGCACGAAACTATGGACAAGTTGTTTTTCTAAAACCAAATATTTAAGTAAAGATTTCCTTGAGTGTGGAAGGATACTTAATTGCAATTCGGAAGAGGTGAAGCGCAGTCCTGGATCTGCAAAAGAGTTCATACAGGCCTTCACAAGTAAAAGAAAAGGAATTAGCATTCCCCATTCGAGGATCGGCGCTTCCCATCCTATTAATGTTGGAAGGAAGCGTTGAATCCAATCATAGATCATAATTAAAAAGATAATCGAGAATACAGCCATATAAAAAAACACTACATAGTCAAAAACTAAGTGGAACGATGCTTGGTAGAGTTGTTTTTTCTTTTTCCAACGTTTTTTTCTTATCCAATAGTAAATGGAAATTGTCTTCGAATCATTCATTGTGTATCCCTGCGCTCTAAGGTGTCGAAGGATTCCACGGAGCCTGATGCAGATATTCTGCCATTTGCAAGCATGATGAAACTGTCTGCCAGGCTTCTGACTTTGTCCAATTGATGGGTGGTCAGAACAATACTTACCCCCTCTTCACCCCTTTGCCTCAATTCTTTTTCAAGGAAGTTCCCAGCATATATGTCCAGCCCCATGAAGGGCTCGTCGATGAATAATAGAGGAACCTCAGGCAAAAGGGCACAGATCGTTTGAACCTTCTGCCTCATCCCTTTCGATAAAGCCTCCGGGTAATCATTCATTTTGTCCTCAAGTTCAAAAGCTTCGGTATATACTTTTACTCTCTTCTCAAATAGCTCATCAGGGATATGATAGCTTTTCTGATAAAGTTTAAAATGGTGAGCAACGGTCAGTTCACTTAATAAAAGAGGTTCTTCAGGTATGTAAGCAAATTTTTCTTTATATTCCTTGAACTGGGCATCCTGGTCGATCGAACAAATGGTGAATTTTCCCGAAGATTTTTCGCGAGTGCCAATCATAGCCTTGATTAATGTCGATTTCCCTGCTCCATTGTGGCCGACAAGGGCCAGCATTTCACCCTTATGCACTTTAAATGAAAGATCCGCCAATATACGCTCGCCACTAATATCAACACTGCAATCTATTGCCTCTAACACCACACCCAATCCGTCCAACCCCCTTTTCCTAAAACTATACGTTCCACTCCCTGACAAGTTTCAAAAAACTGTAAGTGCATTTGCAAGTCATACAAAAAATAAGCCCTCTCCGTATACTTGAGGGGCTTATCTTCACTTATTCATGCTGGATAGAAAATCACCAAGTAAATCTTCGTCATCTTCTTCTTCAACATTAGCATTCTTATTCTCTTTAAGATCTTCCTGGAGACTGTCCAAATCCATGTCAGCAAGGTCATCGTCCTGGATTTCGACAGGAGTTTCTGGTAACAACTGTTTTTGTTCCACCGATTCCCTTTTTTCTTCCTCTTCACTTGCTGCTGACTCTTCTTGCAAATAAAGAGCATCCTCAATGTCATAGGCATTGCTGTTCAATGAAGCGAGAAGCGTTGTGGCACGCATCGGATCCATCATAAGTTGATAAAGAATACTCCCTATCAAGGCTTCTGAATGTTCATGCTTAATCCAATTTCTTTGTTCTTTTGTCAAAGGCTTAGGTAAAGGGATCGTCACTGTTTCCTTATCTTTTGAAAAAGATTCATTCACACCCTCAAGGACAAATTGAGCGATCTTGCTAGAAAAATTCCTTCGTTCCGCTTCTTTGAGATCGGATAATTGTCTTAATAAATGATCAGGTGTGTCCGAGGGGACCCGGAACGTAATCGATTGTCCCCTCTCCACACTTTTCCTGGATTGACTCATTATCTCACCTTATTTAGAGGATCCGGCTTTTTGTTCTTCTTTTTTATTGTCCTTGGCAGGTTCTTTGGAGTTTTTACGGATAAAGTCAGAAATAAGTTTGTAATAGGCATTCGCCATCATCCAAATGCTTTCTTCTTCATCTTCAAAGAATTCAATATTAAAACCATCCAATTTGTTGTTCAGTGTTTTAATATACTCTTTCAGTACTGCGGACCCGCCACCGACAAAGTAGCAAATTTCAGACTGAGAGTTCTTCTGCCATACATTTCTCAAATAACGGTATTGTTTTTTAGCAAGTTCCAGCAAAATCCGGTCAGTAATGTCATGGACGTTTGTACGACTACCTTTAACCATAATATGGTGACGATCATTTTTACGGGTGATGATATCCACCACATCGCGACGGCTGTCCAACTCTACACCATGCTTCGTCAAAATTTCCTCACGAATCATCTCAAGGGATTCAGCTACACCTAGGTTGAAGCCTTGCGCTTTATCGTCATCTACATTGCGATTACGAATGACAGCGATATCCGTAGAGAGGCCGCCAATGTCTTGAATCAGTATTTGTTTATCGACCAATTCTTTATTGATGATATTCAAATCATTATCCATAACCAAGTTCACATACGCAGCAAACCCTTCTGGATAGACCTTCACTTCATCAAATTTCAGATTAACTTTCATTCCCTGATACTTAGGTGTCACCAAAAATTCCACCTGGTGTACTGACCCTAATAATTGAGAGCGATAGCCAACGTCTTTGCCTTCCTTCACTTCACGTAAAGGTAAACCTGTACCTAATGTATAATTCGATTCTACTACATTGTTTTTGAATGATTGTGCATCTCTGCCTTCTACCGCATCCATAGCCAGTGCAGCAAACAACATGATCAATGTTTGATCCTCTTCGGATTTATAGCTTCCGGGATCCAACTCTGTGGAGTTTGTTGTTTTCGTTGCTAAATTACCCACACGATAGATGGCATTGTTTTCTCTTAAAGCAGGGGAGTGCACTCGAATATGTAGATTATCGAGTGGATCTTTATCGTCTAAATCTTCTATTCCAATTACTGGGCGATCTTCTAAATCTCTCGCCACAACGTTTGGGATGTATAAAGATGACTCTAATTTTCCAAAGTTCGCTTTCACCGCGTCATTACCAACATCAACAGCTGCAATTCTAGATTTCGTCATTGAACAGCTCTCCTTTTTAGTTACTAGATTTGACCTCACCTTAACTTAAATCTATTAAACATTCAGTAAATAGTCAATGCGCCTTTTTACGTGTTCAAAAACGCTTGCAAGTTTACAATTTTGAATACATGCTTTCAAATCTGCACACATACCTATTTAGCAACATGCACTCAATTTTGTGTACATGCATACAATAATGAAAACATTTAAGTTACATTTTGTTTACATGTTTTCATTATTGTATACATGCTATGTAGGAATATGAATCCCTTATATTCGACACAAAAACACGGACTGAGTATTGTGTCAGGATTCAAAGTTGCGGACTGAGTTAAATTTGTTAGGTGATTGATGACTATTAAGAAAAAGAACAAGTTCCCTGTAAGTACGGATTAAACTGAATAAAACCTTCGAAGAGGATAACAAAGTAACTTGGGCAGGTGAGGTTTTGACGGGATAGGAGATGATAGAGGAACTAAGAGAAACAAAAAAACTGTGAAGAATGCATTCATGCGCCATATGTATGAAGGGAAACCGTGCTATTCATGTATATGAAGCCCTTTAGAAATTACAAACAGCAAAAAACCCTGAATGTATGAACATCCAGGGTTAAACATACCAACACTAATGGCTGGTATAGGTGCTGAATAACTCCTCTAATTTATTCATTAGCGCTAAAGTCATCAAACCATTGCCTTCAGCTGCCTTTGAATACCCCAATGGGGTTGTGCGTTTGATTAACTGCGAGTATATTTCCGCCTCTGACATGGACCTCTGAAACTGTTTTTCCACAAGAGGGATAAGGAGGGCTAAACCTCCAGATACGTGAGGGGTAGCCATTGAAGTTCCTGTTAACCTCGCATACTTTCCTTCCAGATAAGTAGAAAGGACACTTACCCCCGGGGCAACTAAATCAATTTGATCATTTGTATTTGTAAAATCAGCAAGACTTCGCTTATCGTCCACTGCACCAACCTGGATAACCTCATTATAAGCTCCTGGATAGGCGTATTCCGAAGTATTTTCCCGCCCATCCCCTTCATTTCCGGCCGCACATACTACGGATACTCTCTGGTCAATCGCCGCTTTGATGGAAGTATGGAGCTCCTGTGATTCATCAGGTCCTCCGAGAGACATCGAAATGACCCTTACCTTTTCCCCGTTCGGACCACGCCATTGTAAAGCGAAATCAACAGCGTCGATAATCCATCGATACTCTCCAGAACCGTTTTCAGATAAGACTTTCAGTACTAAAATTTTGGATTTAGGAGCAACGCCCACAACGCCTTCCCCATTTTCAATAGCAGCTATCGTACCTGCTACATGGGTTCCATGGCCGTTATTATCATTATAATTCTCACGATCTCCCTGATAATCATTAGTGAAATTTTTTCCGTCAATGATACGGTCTTCCAAATCGGGGTGGTCTAACTGGCACCCTGTATCGATAATTGCAACGACACTCCCCTCCCCTTGATTCGTTTCCTGCCATAACTCTTGAGCTTCTACCATCTGTACGCCTTTAGGGATTTCTGCTGTTGAATCAATTATTGCGTCTGTCCGGTACGGAATTAGCTTCATTTCACTCATTTTCTGCCTCCTCAATAAGAATTCGTTCTAAGAAAACTGTTTCTTGGAGTCTGTATTAAAAAGGAATGTATTACCTTATTATAACATCTGTCTTTTTAAAATTATAAATCAAATAAAAAAAGAGGGATAAAGTCCTTATTTTACCAGGTCTGAATTGAGGCGGTGACTATTCATATAAGGTATCATCCTAAAAGTAAAAAAGGATTGCACATTCAAAATGTGCAATCCTTTTAAAATCAAGGCAAATATTTACGTGGGTTCACAGAGTTTGAACGACTGCCATTCCAAGAACCTTCATGAATTTCAAAATGTAAGTGCTGACCAGTTGAAGCGCCGGTACTACCCATGTTTCCAAGGAAGTCTCCTTCAGAAACGGATTGTCCTGCGGAAACCGCTGGGGTACTTCTCATGTGAGCATACACCGTCGTGAATGTCTGTCCATTAATCTGGTGAGTAATGAAAACTACGTTACCATAACTGGAAGAATAGTTAGCACGGATGACTGTGCCATCTGCTGCGGCCCGAATTGGAATTGTTCCGCCTCCTGATAAGTCGATACCGGAATGTAAACTGCGTTTCCCAGTGATCGGGTGAATCCGGTTAGGATTATACTCAGAGGACGTCGAAGCGTTAGCAGGCCAGCTGAACAATGCGCCACTGTTTGATGATGACTGACTAGAAGAAGTACTTGCACTAGCGCTGCTGCTTGAATTAGAACTGGAAGAGCTGGAGGACTTGCTGGCAGCAGCTTTCTCTGCAGCAGCCTTTTCTCTAGCTGCTTTTTCAGCTGCAGCTTTCTTCCTTGCTTCTTCTTCAGCTTTACGCTGACGTTCAATTTCTTTCTGGATTGCAGCTTCTTGAGCAGCTAAAGTTTCCTGCTCCTCTTCAATTTCCATCACATGATTATGAGCATTCTCCTCTTTCTTTGCCAGACTGCTCATCAAATTACTTTTCTCTTGTTTTTTACTGTCTAATTTCTGCTTCAATGACTCTAGTTCGTTCAATTTTTCCTCCAGAGAAGCGAGTTCTTCCTCAACTTCTGCTTTCTTGCTTTCAACAGCCTCTTTATCAGCTTTATGCTGTTCAAGGATCTCTTTATCTTTCTCAGCAATTGTATTGAGGCTCATGACCCTTTCTAAGAAGTTACCAAAACTCTCCGCGCCCATAAGGACGTCGAGATAATCAACGGCTCCTCCATTTTGGTACATCGATTTCACACGATCCTTTAAAAGCTCATCCCGCTCAGCAATCCTTTTTTCAAGCTCTGCGATTTCACTTTTCAGCTCCTCTATATTTTCTTTTGTTTTAGCGATTTCATTTTCTTTTGTTTCAATTTTGTTCATCGCTTCCATTACTTGCTTGTCCAAGCGTTCGATTTCAGCATTTACCTTCTCTTGACTATCTCTAAGTTCTTCAATTTCTTTTTGTTTTTTCTGCTTTTCCTGCTCTATTTCAGATTGTTTCTGTTTATTTTCCTGTAATTTCTCTTCATTTGATTCAGCTGATACCGGATTGAAACTGGTTGGCAACCCAGTTAAAACTAGGCTAATGGTCAGAACGGCAATTAATACTTTCAAGTTCAAACTCTTTTCCTCCCCCGAATCCTTACCTGTGTAATAGTAATAGTTTCATAGATTTATACTTTCAAATACTTGCGAATTGATGTGAAGCTTCCCCAAAGTCCGATTGTAATCCCCATCAGAATCAAGAGTGCCGAAACTTTGAATACGAATGGATAAACTGGCAAAATATCAATGAATAATGTTGGGTACCGTGTTGTAATTTCCGTGTGGACGTAGTCATATCCAAAGATGACCAAAGCAATCGGAACAAGTGAACCCAAAATTCCAATTAAAACTCCTTCCACGAGGAATGGCCAACGGATAAACCAGTTGGTCGCCCCTACCATCTTCATCACTTCAATTTCTTTCTTACGAGCTACGATTGTAATTCTGATTGTGTTGGCTATAAGGAACATAGCTGTGAATAAAAGGCCGGCAATAATGGCTAATCCGACATTTCTGGCTACATCCATGACATTGAATAAACGTTCAACCGTTTGTTCTGCATATTCGACTTTTTCTACACTTTCAAAGTCTTCAATCTTCTTAGCGACAGGGATGGTATCTTCCGGCTGTTCTGTTTTAACAATGAAAACATCATTCAGTGGGTTTTCATCTTTTAAGGATTCAAATGCTTTGCCCTCTTCGCCTAAGCTGTTGATGAGCTGATCCAATCCTTCTTCTTTTGATTGAAACTCTACACTACCGACTTCTGATAGATTCTCTATTTCTTCTTTCAATTGTTCCCGTGATGTATCTTCTGCTGTGATATCAATGAAGACACGCACTTCGACATCTTCTTCTATTTGAGTACCGATGTCATTTAAATTCAGAAGCAAAGTTGCAAAAACACCGACCAGTAACAACGTAACCGTTACAGCGGATATAGACGCAAATGTCATCCAACGGTTTCTGGTCATGTTTTTAAGGCCTTCTTTTCCGTGGCGACCAAATGTTTTAAGCTTCATATGACTGGTCACCCCATACATCTCGTACCAAATCTTTTTTCTTCATATTTCTTCGGACGGCAGCCATAATACCAAAAGATGATAAGTTGCGGTGATGCCTATCAAACAATTTATATCACTTCCTACTAAACACTCATTTTGTTAATCTATGTTGTCACTATATGTAGTCTAAGTCGTATGCTTCATTTACCCTATTCATTATATCAAAGATATTCGCTAAATAAAGACAAATTATTATTACATTTGTGTTTCAAACCTTTACACATCAGTGACATTGCCACAACACCATTCGACAATGCATAATAGCCACTAATGCAACGATGACTTTGAACCCATGATTTATGACCTATATTTAACATAAAAAATAAGACAACTCTCATAGAATTGTCTCGTGTTTTTCCTGTACTATTTCACTTCTTTAATTTTCTTAATGATTCCAGTTCGCGTTTTAAACGTGTATTTTCATGACGGATGGATTCAAGCGTTTCAGATTTTTTCTCGATCGGCATCAGATTGATTTCATACCAGGACTTACTGAATGCATCATTTACTTCACTTGTTTTTTGTATAGAAGCCTGCGGGTAATGCTCCTTCAAACTAAGCACTTCTTTTTCAGATAACCTGAGCTCCCTGAAATATACGCCTTCTCGGAATGATTCTGACAAAAATTGCTCAAATTCATTTTCTGCCATTCGGTGAGCACCCCTTCAAAGAGAATATCCTTCTCTAAAATATAGGATGCTCCATCACTTTTCATGACTGCTGATAAACAGATTCTTTCACAACGACGTTTGCCACAACTTCCATAGGATCGATCAACGGTACAGGAAGGTGGGATGGCTTCAATACTAAGCCGATTTCTGTACACCCTGAAATAATCACTTCAGCCCCATTGTCTAGCAGCTCCTGAGAGGCTCCTTTCAACAATTCGAGTGGTGCACCTTCCGTGTTCCCACTTTTAATCCCATCTTCCCCGTAAATCGCTCTCATCACTTTTTCATTTTGAGTGATTGGTGTGGGATGGATGACTTCTAAGTGGTCAAAATACTTTTGGAACAAACCGGTTTCAAGCGTTCCTGTCGTCGCTAGAACTCCAATTTTAGTGGCGCCTGGATAATAATCCGATATGAATTTTTTCAGTTCCAGAAAAGCATTCAACAGCGGGAAAGAAATTGCTTTTTGGACTTCCTCTATAAAGAAATGAGCTGTCATACATGGGATGCACGCTACATCCACGTCCAATTTCTCGAGATTTTTAGCTGCATCCACCATTTGGGGCACTGGATTTTCCCCTCTACCTGAAATAGCTTCTGTGCGGTCAGGGATTTTAGCATTACTGTCAATAATGACGCGGTAATGCTCCTGGTCTTTATTCGCTTTTGTCGCCCGGATAATTTTCAAGTAACACTCGGCTGTAGCTTCAGGTCCCATACCTCCAAGTATGCCGATTATTTTGTCATTCATGTTCTGCCTCCTTACAAAAGACCCGAACCCTATTCTATAGATGTATTATAGTATTCCCGCCACTCTGTTTTTCAATGGCTTGAAAAGCTTTTCTTCATCCATTTCCGGTCTCGTTTTGTTCAACTGTTCAAGCGCGATTTGGGCACCGGGGTCCATCCCCTGGCATCCGGCTAACAAGACGACGTCCTCTTTTTCAACTTCAGATAAGGCATGATGGATCGCATCATCTAATTCCTTATACAGATCGACACGAATGCCAGCCTCTCCCATCATTTCCTGGAAAACCCGCAGTTCTTCTTCTTTTACGGCATCTTTTTCAGATACATGGGAATGACTGACAGTTGCAATCACTTCTGTAAGACCAAGCTTCGGTGCCCACTCGACAATTGCCTTGGCGTTCTCCCTGTTCACTGTGACTCCACGACTGCCGCGGATAGCATAAACCAGCTTCAGGTTAGCATAATCCATTTGTTCAAGGGTACTCAATGTCACATTGATATTTCCATAGTTGGCAAAGTGGTCATCAAGGATTTTGAAGTCATCTTCAAAGACCATTTCGAACCGGCGTTCGACTCCCCCGAAACCCTTCAACCCTTTTTGAATAGTCTGGATCGGCACCTCATTCAAAAGGCCCGCAGCAATGGCGACCATTGAATTATAAACGGAATGGTAGCCAGGCGTTGAGAGTTCAATGGTAAATTCCTGAGGCTCATATGCGGTGTTCCCCGCCTCAAATGGTTTGCGAATTTCCACTTTGAATTTCGCCCGTCCTGTAGAAAGATCCAAGTCTTTACAAATGAGATCACCGTCTCCAGTCTCCACACTAAAGGTGAGTAACTTGGCTTTCGTTTCTTCAATCAATGAAGCGGAGTAGGCATCATCCAAATTCAAAATCGCCCATTTATCAGCCCCGGCATTTCTGATCAGGCTTGCTTTGCTATTGAAATATTCTTCAAATGAACCGTGAAGGTCGATGTGTTCGCGACTGATATTGTTCAAGGTCACAATATCAAAGTCCACACTGCCGACACGACTTAAGTCTAAAGCTGAAGAGGAAACTTCCATTGTGACATGAGAGACGTCCTGATCCCTCATCCGGGCGAAATAATGATGCAGGTCCAGCGATTCAGGTGTCGTCAACTTTGTAGGCTCTGAATAATTGCCATACTTGACCAAAACCGTCCCGATCAAGCCTGTTTTCAGGTTATGTTCTTCTAGAATGGCATCTGTCATGAAAGATGTAGTTGTTTTACCATTAGTAGCCGTAATCCCAATTGTTTTCAGGGATTGGGAAGGATGGTTATAGTAAGCATCACTCATAGCTGCCAATGATTGACGGCTGTCTGAAACGCGGTACTGTGGAAGATTATCCCAACCTTCCTGGTAGTCCTCCACTACAATCGCTGCAGCTCCATTTTCCACTGCTTCAGCAATATAAGCATGTCCGTCTGTTTTAAACCCTTTTATGCAGACGAACACATCCCCTTGCCTTACATTTCTTGAGTTGTAAGCAAGCCCGTGGATATCTAGATCCTTATCGTTCCATGCTTCTAATACATGTATGGATGCTAGTAATTCTGTTAATTTGACCATTCTCATCTACCTTCCCTGCAATTGATTTAACCCTATTCCGTCCTTAGCTTCTTCAATCATACTATTTCGTCTATTGGTTAGCATTTTCTGCGGTCTAACGGAGATATTCCAGTCCTCATCTCTGCAAACTGTCAGCTTCGTCCAGTGACTTTCCCTACTACTAAGCCTGCCAATTTCTTGCCGAATGCAACAGCTGGTTTCGGGTCTTTCGGATCCCAAATCGCATGGGCTTTCGGGCGGAAATAAGATTTGATGACCTTTTGAGGTGAGAGTTGTCCCGTTTTGATATACTCTCTAACAGCTAACAAATCTTCGTATGCATACCAAAAAACAAGATTCATATCCTCTTTCACTGCTTTAGGATCTAACGGATTCCCTGTAAGTTCACGGTAAGTGATATAAGGAATGTTGATCCCTGTTTTTTGCAGCAAGTGATTCAAGTTTGTAATTCTTACATTGATTTCGATTAAATAGTAGCGTCCTGTTTCGGCGTCTTTTTTAAATTCGATTTCAGCAAAGCCTTTATATTGAATACCTTCAAGGAACTTAGCGCCAAGTTCAAATAACTCTGGCACATATTTTTGTTGAGTGTACACAGAAGCTCCATAATTGACTGGGAATTGGCGGAGTTTCTGGCATGTGACCCAGTGTGTAACCTTTGAATCTTGATCTAAATAAGCATCAAAGGTGTACATATGATCATCAAAACCAGGAATGATCCTTTGGACGATGACCTCTATATCCGCTTCTTTCGCTTGATTCACTTTTTCCAATAACTCTTCTTGAGTATGAACTTTGAAGAGCTTGCTTCTGAATTTAGCCACAAATGCCGGGGAATCGACCGGTTTGACTAAACAAGGGTATTGAATTTCACTTTCAACCTTTTGAATGAAATTTTCATCATCCACATTTACGGTTTCCGGCACAGCCACTCCATGCTCTGAAGCGAGCGTATGCAGAGTACCTTTGTCCATTATTTTAGTATATAGTCCTTGCTCTTGTTGAGGAATAAGGAAATGTTCCCGTAATTCAGGCAAATGATCATCAACGAATTCCACATATGGGTCTGCCGTCGGAATAAGCACGGGTGGGCTGTCTTGTTTCTTTGCATAATCGATCAGAAAGGTGACTAAACCTTCTGGATCTTCTTTATAATGAGACCCGATCAAGGCTTCCGAACAATACTTGGACTCTAACCCATAAGAGTCTTCCCACGCATAATCGACAGCTGCCACATGGACGTCATGAATCCCTAAACACCTGATCGTACTGAGTCCTATATAATAGTTCGCCCCTAGAACAACCGCTTTGTTTTCCATGAAAAATCCCCTTTTCCCTCAAAAATGTAATACTTTCACTGAAAATTTTATTTGGATCGCTTTACTGCGATAATCTTCTTGTATGTAAACATATCTATTTTACCACATTCCCTACCCTAACAAAACGCTCAACACTCTTATCGAATCTTAACAAAACTGCATACCAGAATCATGCCGACCAACTTAAGCATGATTCTGGTATGCAGTTTTCAGGATGTTTGAAGCAACCGGCATCCAAGATACTGGCTTAGTCACAGCACTGGAATTTTGTATTCCTCTATAACGAATAAACGTGCAAAACTCCCAGACCATCCTCCGACAAAGCAAGTGGTGATGGCCCATTCTCTCTTGCAGCATAGGATGGGGCAAATAAAAAAAGCAGCCCTGGAAGACCAGGACCACTCTGATGCAATTACGGTTTATTTAAAAGTATGGTGGCTGAATTCAACTTCGGCAGGGACTTGCTCTGGCTGAATGGTATGGTTATTGATCTTTTTGAAACGGCTGACGATGTTGTCAATCGCATATAATACTAGAAACGTAAGCAAAACAGTCAGAGACATCAAATACAGAGATGTAAGCATAAGCTTGATCTCCTTTCCCATTTATATTCTTTATAAATCAGTAAATCCTTATATATAATACCAAATTTTCGACTGTTGTAAATATATTTTTGCAAATTCTCTTAAATATCGATAATTCCTTACAAATACCCCTGATTCCTCCTCTTCAAAAAAATGGATATGGGATGAATACAAGGTGGATTTCAACGGCAAAGGAGAGTGAAAGATTTTCAATAAGGGAGGAGCACCATCAATAACCTGTCCTCTGTGTTATCTTTAAAGAAAAAGCAGGAGGGATTTTATGAAAAGAAAATACATTTATATACCGGTTTTCATACTTTTGTTCACATTATTTGTGGTTAGTATGAACAATACAGCCTTTGAATTTAACCATCTACTCTCCGGTATTCAGTGGGCTTCTCTTATACCTGCAGCATTTCTCATGGCTTCCGTACCTGGAGCAAATCAGATCCTTTCTCTTAGGAATGGTTTAAGAAAAGGAGCAACAACAGCTATCATAGCGGTCACAGGGAGATTTACCGCTTTTGCATTAATGGTGATTGCCGTCTCTTTAGGACTTCATGCAATTCTTCAGACTTCCACCCTGATCTTTACTATTATTAAATGGGCAGGTGTCCTCTATTTGGGCTGGCTCGGTATAAAAACGACCTTATCCAGTAAAAAAGAGTACGAAGATGAACAAATGAGTGGCAGTGAGAAACAGGGGGGCTCAAGAAGTGCTTGGCATTATGCGAAGCAAGAGTTCATGGTGGCTGCCGCAAACCCTAAGGCTTTGATATTGTTCACTGTCTTCCTTCCCCAATTCATATCCTCAGACACAGTGGCTGCCGGGGGACAAATCCTCGTGGTAGGTGCAGTTTATATATTGATTGAATTCATTTGTGCGACTATATATGCAACAATAGGAGGCAAACTTAAAACCATCGGGTTAAGCGGGAGAGTAAAACAAAATTTAGATCGTATTACCGGGGGAATAATGATAGCCCTGGCATTGTGGTTATCTACATCAAAATCGGAAGCGCCTTGATCGCCCAAACCCAGTCGTGAAGCTCTTTGCCACAGCAAAGGGCAAGGTGAAGTTCGGCTACTTGCAACACCGGACGCCCCGTCTCGTGTGGGGCCAAGGTTACGCGGAGTAAGCGAGGAGCCGGATGGGACTCACGAAACACATGAAACTTACAGGCTGGAATTTTATAATTACCTAGACCGTGAAAAAAGCAATTAGAAATGAAGGTGGAAAGGAATGGATAAAATCACTTATACAGGAATATTACTTTACCCTAGATTTAGTGAGTATGAATTATCGGTTCTATTATCCGTATTAAAGCAAGGAAGAGAACAAGCTATTTATATTGGTTTAGACGATCAAGTGGTTAGGGGCGATTCAGGTTTACCTTGCATACCTGAAGCAAATATTAGTGAGATAGATATAAATAGATTAGATAGTATTGTCCTTCCTGGGGTCGATGATTTTGCACACCTGATCAACCACGATGCCCTTGCTTCCTTCATAAATAAAATGAATGATCAAAACAAAATCATTGCTGCAATTTCCAGCGCTCCTTATTTATTGTCCATCAGTGGCGTACTGGATGGTAAGAAATACACCACAGGATTAACAGCAGAACAAAGAACATTCTTAGGTACATTTAAGGAAGAAAGTTATATGAATTCCCCGATCGTTGTTGATGAATACGTGATAACAGCAAGAGGTTCAGCATTTATAGAATTTTCATTTACATTTGCCGATTCATTAAATCTCAAATATGAAAAAAGTTGGTACTACCTTAACGACTAATAGCCATGATCGACGTTCCCAACATTTTATGTTTAAGGACCTTTTTCAGAAAAAAACTGACGAAAATTTTCCGCATCCTCCATAATTATAAATAACCGAAATGAGAAGGGGTGAAAATGAATCGATCAGAAGTAGTCTTAAATGTATTTTCGTCTATAGATGGGATTCAAAAGATTGGGTCTGAGCGGCGGAGGTGGTATCAACGGCGCCTTTATTAAGACAACAGCTGATTGATGAAAACAGTCTTGTCTTAGCTCTAATAGCTATCGGTGGGAAATCAACTCCATCTATTTTTGATGGTGGTGAGTTAATGGATCTTGATGATGTATATGAGCTCGAATTAAAAAAACAGAGCCAATTGGTAATGGTTCTGTGTGGCTTTCATTATTATAAAAAAAAGGAATTAAATCAGGAGATTGGGACAAAACGATAACTGGGACTGGAAAAGACGAACAATAAAGTAGAATGGATCAATTGGAGCGTAGGCAACATACGTAGACTCCTCCTGAGGGGAACAGCACGAGCGAAAGCCCCCGGAAGATGGCCATCTCCGCTGAAAGTGAAGTATATTGAGGCTACTGAAGAACTGCAACTTTCTGAGTTATACATCAAAAAAGGCCGGGCAGGACGATTTTATCGTTCAACTCGGCTTCTTTACTTCGATGAGACATATATAAACCAAAGAAAATCACTCTTTTTAGATAGGCCTCGTTGATTCCACGATGAGCGTTCGGTGGTGACGCCTGCGGGAAAAGCACGAGTCGAAGATCCACTTGGTCAAGTGATCTTCTTGACCAAGTTAGCTGAGGCCGTGCCCGCGGCAAGCATCCACCGACAAGCGATTCGTGAGAAGCAACAACAAACTTTAACAGTTCCTCTAGATTGAAAAGTGTTTTTCAGTGGCCTCAAGTATGTTGCCGGAGCGGCGTATGCATTTATGGCTTCATTAAGAAAACCCGAACGAGTTCGAGTTTTCTAGTGGAGAATTCTTTTTCCCTGCTCCCTGCCATTATCCTCTTAACTGATTCTTAAAGAACAGGACCGTTTCTAATTCGTCTTCCCTGTCTTCAAATATGTTCAACACTTTTCCAACAGCAATAGCAAATTCAATATAAGCATTTCCTTCAGCGGTAATTATATTTTCGCTTACCGTTACATCACTTTCACTCATGTTATCTTCATTGAAATAGCTGAAATACTCAGGATCGTCGTCAATGGATGTTGAATATTTTCTTTCACGAAGAACATCTGCCGCTGCCAGGAAGGTTGGCCCTCCGCAAATGGCTGCGATTATTTTACCTTGTTCATCAAAACTTTTTATAAGATTCAATAATCGTTCCTCTTTATCAAAGGGTGCCGGTTCACCACCTGGTATAATCAAAATTTCGTAGTCAGCAGGGTCACATGCTTCAATTCCCATATCTGCCTTCACTCTGAAATTTCCCTTGTGAGTGACTTCCTCACATAATGCCACCGTTTCAACTTCAACACCTGAGATATTTAACATATACGATAAAGGGCTGATTTCCCAATCCACATACCCTTCGTACAAAAAGAATAATGCTTTCATCTACTCATCTCCTACCAAGTATTTAGAGTTTGTTCACAACCAACCTTTTTCCTCGGCGATTGTGACAGCCTCAATCCGGTTTTTTGCCTCAAGCTTTTGAATAATCTCTGATATATAATTACGTATCGTTCCTTCAGATAAGTAGAGGGACTGGTTCATGTCTTTGACCGAGTCTCCTCTTTTGAGGCATTGTAATATTTCTATTTCACGCTTGGTCAGCGGATTCGTTTCCTCTATAAATGAAAAAGTCAGTTGAGGACTGAACACCCTTTGACCGCTATATATTTTTCTTAATGATTCAGCCAGATGTGATACAGGGGTGTCTTTTAATAAATAGCCTCGAGCCCCTGCTTTGACTGCTTTTTGAAGATAGCCGCTCCTTGCAAATGTAGTGACTATCGCGACCAGGCAGGTAGAGTTGCTTTTTTGAAGGTGCTCCGCTACCTCCAGGCCGCTTAAATGAGGCATTTCAATATCCAGTATAGCAATATCAGGTTGTAATCTCTGAATGATTTCGACAGCCTCTTCGCCGTTAGCAGCTTCACCGACCACTTGAATATCCTTCTCCATACCCAGCAATCGACTGATCGCTCCACGCAGCATCCCCTGGTCTTCTGCAATGACGATTCTCATCCAACACCCCTCCTTATCCCATTTTCGGCACAGTAATCGTTACATCTGTCCCTTCTGCGGAATCAATGTGCAACGTCCCGCCAATTAACAGGAGACGCTCTTTCATACCCACAATTCCACTTCCGAAATTCTTTTGATGTTCGTTGTGAAGCGACATCCCTTTTCCATCATCTTCTATTATCAGAATATACTCCCGGCCGTTGCCATGAAGAGTTACTGTACACGTTTTTGCTCCACTGTGTTTTAAAACGTTTGTGATACATTCCCGTAGGCACATGCCGAGGATATTTCTCGTGATGGGGGGGATCTTTTCAAACGCACAATCGATCTTCCGATGAAAAGCGATGTCCGCCCAACTAAAAACATCTACTGCATGCTCTAGCTCTTCCTCGATATCTACTGACTGCATATCGCTGATGAGCTGCCGGACTTGAAGTAAGACGGAGCGTGAAATCTCCTGAATTGCATTTGCTTCTTCGATCGCTTCTTCGGGATGTTCCCGTATGAGCCTTTCCATAAGTTCACTTTTCAACGTTATCAATGAGAGCGTATGACCGACAGAATCATGCAGATCCCTTGAAATCCTTTGGCGCTCTTCATTTTTTATCAAGTAGGTAATCTCTTCGTTGGCGACCTTCAGTTCTTGGTTCATGATCATTGATCTGTGATATATTTTCACTACAAAAGGGAGAAACAGAACGGTGATGACAAGTGGTACCCAATAAAACTGCCATTCCTGTTGCTGCATTTCATAATAAAAAAATACCGAAGCAGCAAAGCTGACACTTGCCAGTCCTGTGAAAACCCGGATAGATTTCTGCGACAGAAAAATCCCAGCCACCATCGCAGGGTAAAATCCAAGCACAAGATTCCAGGGTGAATATAAGGCACCGATGACAGCTGCGATTCCCACTTGAATGGAAATGAAAAGCTTTCTTGACGAGTGATACTTGATGCTTAGCCAATAACAGGCGGCCAATAGGATAAACAACCCTAAACTTCCAGCCCACGCCCAATTATAGGGACCGAATAATGAATAGATTCCTGGAAGGATAAGAGCTGCCATCAGCATAGTTGTTGAGCGTTTCATTTTTGATATCCTCCTTTTATCCTCCCAAAATTCTGCAAATACTCCTTAACCATTAATTTACCTTTGCCTGTGGATTTTCCTGCAAGACCGGCTTTTCTTTTCTCATCCATTTCGGAATCAGCCAGAATGAAAGGAGAGCTACAACGATATGGACTGGATGATCTGCGACGCCGAATTGCTCCTGTGGTGGGTTTACGATAACATTTATTGTGAGAAGGCCAGTGACGCCGGCAACAACCAATCCATAATACAAAAAGGCTCTCGATGTTTTCCGGTCCAGCCTTTTAAAAATAAAGGCACCGGCTAAATTCACAAGAAGGCTGGATAGCATAATTGAGACAAAATTTAATTCCTCGAACCAGAGGCCAGTTACCCAACCGATCATATACTCTGTGATCAGGGCTGCTGCACCGCACAAAATTCCGATAGTCATCCCGACAATTAAACTTTTTTTCATTTAAAGTCACCTCATTTAAATTTATACCTTAAGTTTACTGAGGTCGGAGCAAGTATTTTAGTCATGAACATCAGGTATTTCACATGATGAATATCATAATTTGTTCTCCCAGGGAAAATCACAAAACATTAAAAAAACCCGCCCACAGACCAAAGCCTAAGGACGAGTTTTAATTCTCGCGTTCCACGATTTCCAATGGATGTTACTCATTAAGTTTTGCGTGCCACTCTCTTTGTCGCCTCTTCTGAATAAGCGCCC
Source organism: Halobacillus sp. H74 (assembly GCF_052246715.1). Lineage (NCBI taxonomy): Bacteria > Bacillati > Bacillota > Bacilli > Caryophanales > Bacillaceae > Halobacillus > Halobacillus sp. H74. The sequence continues at coordinate 391,181 of NZ_JBQQCI010000001.1, forward strand.
TGTAGAAATAGCCGTCCCTGCACGACATTCTTAACCCTCAGTTTCCAATAATTCTTCAGCTCCAACGTTATCTAAAAAGTAACTCGGCTCGCCTACACTATATATTTGCAAGTGATGCATCGCTCTGGTACACGCCGTATAAAACAATCGGCGCAAATTTTCCTCTCCATAAACCTGATTTGAGGCATCATAAATGATGACAGCATCAAATTCGATCCCTTTTGCCAGATAAGCAGGAATGACTATAACCCCTTGTTGGTACTCCCCCGTGTTCTTCTTAACAAGCTTAAGATCTCTTACGGCACGAAGAGCTTGATAGGCAGATGAACTTTCTGCAGCTGTTTTACAAATCACAGCGATCGTATGGTCTCCACTGTTTTGCAAGTACTCGATTTCAGCTATGATTTCTTCGTGTAATTCAGCATGGTCCGCCAGCTTGGTGAGTGCCGGTTTCTCTCCCTCCCGGTCAAAAGCTTTGATTTGCTCCCCTTCAGGAATAAGTTGACGTGTAAAATCAATAATTTGCCTGGTAGATCTGTAACTGCGGTCTAATACGATACTTTCCGTTTCACTTTGCCCATATAAGCTGGTAAGAGCATGGAAATCCTCAAAATTATCCGCGTGAGCGAATATCGCCTGGTTAAAGTCACCCAGGACGGTCATCCTGGCAGCAGGAAATAACCTTTTTAAAAACTCGAATTGAAAGACAGAATAGTCCTGTGCTTCATCTACAAGTACATGTTTAATAGCAGTATTTGACTGGAAACCTTGAATAAGTTCCTTCAGCAGCAAATACGGGGTAGCATCCTCTTGAAAAAGACTGCCTTCCTCAAGCATTTTCCTTGTCAGAACGCATACCTCTCCCCATCCGTCAGGAACCTCTCCCTCATTCCATAACTTGGTGCTCATAGAATTTTCAAATAGCTGCTTGTATAATCTTTTAATATTAATAAACTGAAGAGCTTCTACCCTTTTGCGTAAAGGCTTCAACTTCCTGCGTACGATCATCCGGGCAAGAACCTTGTGCTGTTTTTCATAGAAATTAAAGGAATCTTCATTAAATTCTTCTGTTTTCTCTAATTGAGTATAAACCTTCTGAAGCTCTTCTTTACTGAGTAACTCGATTTCTCCTTGGACCCAGGGCTTACTCAGCTCCGTTTTTTCAATCTTATCAATCTCCCTGATTAACCACTCTTTCAACTTCTCAATTCTATTAAGAAATCGAAGTGATGTATCTTTACTATAAAAAATTTCGGTGATTTGTTTCGATGAGATGAGCGTATGCCCACGGAACTTTATACCTTTAAATATCATGCCAGAAGTCTCTAATGATTCTCTATACCTGTTGATCGCTTCAAAGAAGCTGGATGAAGCTTTAAGTTGAATACTGGCTTTTCTAGTTTTATAAAAAGGATCATCAGCAGCATTAAGTAAATATTCCAGCTGGTCATAAGGGTCCTCCACATTGAATGACTTGCCCAGCCTGTATTCCAGATAATCTTGAAAGGTTTCCTGCTGCATATTCTCTTCGCCAAGTTCTGGTAATACATGTGATACATAGCTGCTGAACATGTTGTTAGGTGAAAATAAAATGATTTGATTTGCCTTCAAAGTTTCCCGGTACTTATAAAGAATATAAGCAATTCTCTGGAGAGCAGCTGAGGTTTTGCCACTCCCCGCAGCCCCCTGGACAATTAAAAGACTTCCACGAACGTTGCGGATTATTTTATTTTGTTCCCTTTGAATAGTTGCTACGATACTATGCATATATTTATTAGACCCTTTGCCAAGCACTCCCTGCAGAATCTCGTCTCCGATAGTAAGACTAGTATCGAACATTGATTCAATCACACCATTGCTGATGTTATACTGCAATTTCTTTTCAAGGTCTCCCCGGATGATCCCACCAGGTGTAGAATATTCCGCCGGGCCAGGAGGATAGTCATAATAAACACTTGAAATGGGAGCTCTCCAATCATAGATAAGAATGTTTTCGTTTGTTTCATCAGTAAGCATAGAAACGCCGATATGGATCTGCTCCGTATCATCGGTCCCCTCTTCAGCGAAATCTATCCGTCCGAAATATGGGACCTTCTCAATCCGTTTAAGCCTTGAAAGCCTATTAAAAGCATGCCTATGCGTGCCCTGGCTTACTGACAAATCCTGTGCCTGTTGTCTCATCCCGATAATCGTCTCAAGGTAATCATCGAACGTATCCATATTAATTTTCAAATCATCCCAAAAATGCCTGCGGATATTGATAACATCTTCTTTGCGCTTTTCAGTATCTGCTTCAACCTCGTTTATTTGCTTTGCAATGGTTTCCATCACATTATCCAAATATGCTTGCTCTTTCCGCATTTCTTTGTTCAGATCAACCACTCCTTAAAAGACAAGAATTTGGGTTTGACTCCAGGGTAAATTTGTATTATAATTATAAAAGAGATGATTTATATTTTATTTTAAATAAAAAGAAGTCAATAACTAAATTTAACACAGTTTATTGATTAAAGCAATACATCTATGATTCTTTGAATACAACTACATAAATTAAACCAAGAAACCAGCTGAGCACTTAGCTCAGCTGGTTTTTCCTTTTTAACTCCCATTGAATTCGGAAGCAAGTATTTGTTAGCACAAATAAAACAGGAGCAATTCAGTCCTTACTTCCTGTTTTTTTCAAAAAATCTATTTTTCTTAAATCTTTATGATTGTTTTGATCTGCTCGATAACTATCTTTTGAAGAACCTTCATATACACATAAATATTGTTCATGGTTCAGTAAATAATACTTGACGCTGCCCTGTTGCTGCATTTCTAAATCTTTCAATTGCACTCCCGCAAAAGTCGGTAATGTGTCAATAATACCAAACTCAACAGATAACCCTCCTTTTGAAAACTCATGTTCATGTAAATCAATTAACTTATATCCCATTAAGTTCATGAGTTTCACTATATCCATCCAGTTATGTATAGACAATTCAGGCGGTACTTCCCAGCCTCTCTTATCCCCAGGTACATGGATGTCTATGTCTTCTGCATTCCAACTTTCACCTGTAATGACTTCCAGCCCAACCGATCCCATTAACAACGGAATGACATCAATATCATTTAGTTTTTGTGCAATCTTAATAAATTCATCAAACTTACAGCTATTCATTTGCGCACCTCCCTTCCCTTGATTTATCACAAACTATGTTCACTGAGCTATTGCGTATGTTAAGAAGTTAATCCTGAGAGCCTATCCATCATCCAGTTTATTGTTGGAAAAGTACGGGAATATTTTACCTCTAAACAGATTTACAGCCGGATTGGAACCTTACTGCTTTATAAGAAAAAAGCCGTAGATTAGTTTAATATTTTTTTAAATATATAAGGGATTCATAGAAAGAACTACTCACTTCAGAAAGAAGGTTTTCAAATGGCGAATATCCTATTAATTTTCTTATTACAAATCATTTTAGTGCCGACCTTATCGCTTCGTATCATTTTTGTCGTTAAAAACATGAGTGTATTTGCTGCTATTTTCGGATTTATAGAAGCATTGATTTATGTGTTCGGTTTATCCATCGTCCTAAGCGGCGAACAAAGTATTCCAGAGATGCTTGTCTATGCCTTAGGGTTTGCAGCAGGGATATTTCTAGGGAATTATATTGAAAATAAATTGGCTATTGGATATACAACTCTTACTGTCAACTTAATGAATAATAATACTGAACTTGTCTGGACTCTTCGTAACAATGGGTACGGCGTAACTGTATTCGAAGGAATGGGGAAAGATGGTGCCCGTTATCAACTTCAGATTCTGACAAAAAGAATCTTGGAAGAGAAGGTGACTAGAATAATTGAAGAATACGACCCTAATGCCTTTATCATTTCTTATGAGCCACGCAAGTTTAAAGGCGGCTATCTATTAAAAGCGATGAAAAAAAGAAAATCATAAAATCTGAAAGAGCTTTAAAACAGGGAATCTCTCTTTTTTGTTCCTATTTGTTTAACATTCCTAAACACGAGGGAAAAGTACAACCATAATAGAACATGAAAGGAATGAATTAAAAATGAAAGAACGTGTATATATAAGCCCGGCAAAATATGTCCAAGGAAGAAACGCTGTCCATAAGATTGGACAACATTTAGAAGGTATTGGTGAGACTGCTGTTGTCATTGCAGACGAAACCGTATGGAAAATTGCAGGCGATGATGTCGTATCTTATCTGAACGAAGCAAACATCAATACGAAGAATGTGGTATTCAATGGCGAAGCTTCTCCATCAGAAATGGCTCGAATTGCTGATATAGCAAAAGAGACAGAAGCTTCCATTGTCATTGGTGTTGGGGGAGGAAAAACGCTGGATACTGCAAAAGCAGTTTCTGATGAAGTTCAAGGTTACACGGTAATCATTCCAACAACGGCTTCTACAGACGCACCTACCAGCGCGCTTTCCGTTGTTTATTCAGATGAAGGCGTGTTTGAATCCTATCGTTTCTATGACAAGAATCCAGATTTTGTATTGCTGGATTCCAAAATCATTGCAGAAGCTCCTCCGCGGTTCTTAGCTTCCGGTATTGCCGATGCACTCGCTACATTCGTAGAGGTGAAAAGTGTTGTGAACAATAGCGGTAATACGATGGCAGGAGGACAAACAACACTCGCTGCCCAGGCGATAGCAGAAAAATGTGAAGAAGTACTATTTGATTATGCATTACTTGCTTATCAATCGAACGAACGAGGAGTAGTAACACCTGCTCTTGAAAATGTGATTGAAGCAAACACTCTTCTCAGCGGTCTTGGCTTTGAAAGTGGCGGACTAGGTGCTGCCCACGCTATTCATAATGGCTTCACCGCGCTGGAAGGTGACATCCACCACCTCACACATGGAGAGAAAGTAGCTTTCGGCACCCTTGTTCAATTAACAATGGAAGAACATTCTCAAGAAGTAATGGAACAATATATGGCATTATATACAAGCCTTGATCTACCAATCACCCTGGAAGATATAAAACTGAAAGATGTCTCCAAAGAAGATATTCTCAAAGTAGCCGACACAGCAACAGCCGACGGAGAAACTATCCACCAGGCTTTTTCAGTAACTGCTGAAGAAGTGGCTGATGCGATTATTGCTACCGATCAATATGCCAAAACTTTCAAAGGAATGCTGCGGTTGGGTGAATAATCCCAAGAGAATGAAAGGATTCCCGTCTACCTTTAAGGTAAGATAGATTAATTAAACCTTTTTAGTTTACCTTAATCATACAATGAAGCTTAATGAATTCTTTATCAGGCCTGACCCCTGTTGCACTATAAGCATCAGATTAGTGAGGGTCAGGTCCAAATTATATTATTTACGTAAAATCTTCTCCATCGCTTTTCCTTTTGCTAACTCATCGATCATCTTATCCAAATAGCGAATTTCCTGCATTGTTGGTTCTTCAATATCTTCCACCCGTACACCGCAGATCACCCCTTTAATCATGTTCCGCGAAGGATTCATTCGGGGAGATTCCGCAAAGAAGGTCTCAAAGTCTGTCTGTTTTTCCAATTGAGTTTCCATCTCTTCCTGGGTATATCCTGTCAACCAACGGATGATTTCATCGACTTCTGTTTTCGTCCGCCCCTTTTTTTCCGCCTTCGTAACATAATGGGGATAGACACTTGCGACACTCATTGTATAGATCCTATGTTTGGTCATGTTACACCCTCCTTTGTTAGGTGTTTTAATTAATTGTTTTTCTATTATATCATCAACAGTAATTTTGATTTCTGTCTCCAGTCTGACGTACGATGACCTTATAAAAAAGGACCGCCCGAAGTGGACCGTCCTCCTTCTGTTACTCTTCCCTTTTTTGGAACTCTTCTTCCAGCCACTCAGTGAACAACTGAAAATCCTCCTCTACCCGGTGCTTATAGAACATTCCCAGCCGGGTAAGATCGTCCACGAATCGGTCCAGATTGCCGATCGCTTTCAGAATTTCGACTTCACTTTCATGTGGAAGAGAAGCATCCACATCGGAATCTGCCCGCGCGTGAATTTTCGCTGTTACTTTCCCCATCGTTTCCACGGTCGCAAGCATGCTGTCTCTATCAAGCAGCTGTTCCGGGTCCACCTCTTCTTCAAAAGCAGTCGACTCCCTCACATAAAAGTGATGATCGCCAATCGAAAAGAAGCCAAGATAAGGATCCTGCAGATAGTGCATAGCCTTCTGAGTCTGAATCACCCGGCGGCCATGGTGCAGACCCTCTTCGGATTGAAACAGGTCATCATAAGAAAAGTAATGCCCTGTCGCTGGATAACGGGCTTCCTTTGCCTCAAGGATCACATCATCCGTATGCCCCTCGCCAGATCCTTCCACCAGAATGAAGAAACGCATCAGTCCAATGGATCCAGTCCCGGCGCCCTCCAGCTTCACAGCATCCTTAATAGCAAAGTAATCTCCTGATGAGTCTTTATTTTCGTTTAATGACTGGATATACTTCGGCCAGGCTTCTTCAAGTCCTTGCCTTTCCTCCTCGGATAACCGCTCGAGCTGCCCTTCTATTTTAAAGTGCCGCTCTCCATCCTCTACCTTAGTCATCTGATTCAACTTTTCTGTCACTTCCCGGTTTTCGAGGTTTCCCAGTGTGTTTGCCACCGGTCCGCCCGTATTGTCTTTCTTAAACAAAAGGGTGGAGGGATCCCCGCCGCGCTCTACGAATTCCCCAAGCTGATGATGATAGGCACGTAAATAAGTGTCAATAAAAGCCTCCTGATCCTCTTCTCCGTATTCGAGCTGCTCCGCGTACAGCCCGATCGACGTTGTCATACGGCACACATCGTACAGGTAAGAACCTAGATAGCCTTCATCAAAGTCGTTCGAGTCGAACACCATCTCGCCTTGTTCGTTTTGTAAACCTCCGAAATTATCGAAATGCAAGTCCCCCTGAATCCACGTCGGTTTATCTTCAGGTGTATGATAGGTAATCGGCATCCTGGAAACATCGTAATAGAACAGATAGGCGCTTCCCCTGAAAAATTGGAATGGGTTCTTCAACATTTTATTGTATTTAAGGGAACGTTTGTGATGGTCAAGTCCGAGTATTTCTCCTTCGTAATGGTCGAAGATCTCTTTTATAGTCATTTTCCGTAATCGTTTTTTCAGTTCTTCCATTGTCTCCATGATTGGCCTCCTTGGTCTATAATAACTATAAAAGTTTTCCCTTTTAGCTGCCCAAGTAAACGATTCAACTAAGGTTCAGTCTATGACTGAAGATCTTGGGTAAGGAACGATATGTAATAGTCAAAGCCGGTTGAAAGTAACAACCAGTAACTGTTAAGGAAGGGCTCATTGCATTTAATATCATTTCCATTGAAGACTTCCAAGACTTGGCTCAAAATCGAGACATTTTCAATACCTGTTATCTTAAGAAGTATTTGTTAAGAACTCTAACAAATCGTACAATGAAAATTCTTTATTCCAATGGACATAATGACCGCCATTTACTTGATGATATGTGATTGGAAGACTATGTCTCTTTAATTTTTGTATGTAGTGCTCAGTATGTCTGTGCTCTTTTTCATTGATATTTTCAAATGTTCCATAGATTAAATAAGTTGGAACCTTTATCGACTTTAACAGTTTGGGAAGATTAAGATTATAGTACCCAAACATTAGATTTAAACCTTCCACAGAGAATTCAGCTTGTTGTTTTATTGCCATCCTGACATATTCATTTTCTTCAATACCCATACGTTCACAAAAGCGCTTCACATCATCTTCAAAGTCTACCTCCTGTTCATTACCCTGAATAAATAAAGGCGCCAATTTAATCAAAAAAGGTTTTCTGAATATCTTTACACATACATTTATTAGCGGAAATATATAAGCGAATGGCCCGAATTCTGACTTCGGGATTCTAGGAAATGGTTTGTGTCCCTGGTCTAGCAAAACCAGTTTATTCACTTTGTCAGGGTAATGAACCGCAAAGGATAATAATATGGCCTCACCTAAGGAATGACCTATTAAATCAGCCTTTTCTATATGATTTTGTTCCATATACTCTTTTACCCAGTTTGCTAGATGCACTGAAGTGATTTTCCCATCAATACCTTTGCTATTTCCTAAACCAGGCAAATCAATCACTCTGTTACTTCCCAATTCGGAAAAAAGGTATTGAATGCTTCCATCAGCCAGTCAGCGATGACATCAAGCAAACGATCAGTGAAACGGGATGAGTCTTGTTCATAAGCCTGGTATTCTTGTTGTTCAAGAATTTCTCTCAACTGCTCTTTATCCTCATTGGAAGAATACACTGAATTCACCTACCATCTGGACTAAGTCTTCGGTCGATTACGACTCTTTATAAGAAGCAACCATCTCTTCCAAGTCATCCGCTTCATTTCTTGTTTTCAAGTCAAAGTACATGACCGTATATCCTACCATGAGGAAAAGTGTCGTAATTACTGTAGACACATCGGTCACAATTCTTCCAAGAATGCTTCCTCCGAGTAAAAACACGGATAGACCTTCAATAATCGATGTAAGAAGCATGATGATGATAAAGAACACGACGAACAGACCAAGTGTCGACCAGAAACGCCCTTTTGTCAGCTGCCAGCTTTTTGAGAGCCCTGGGGCTACTTTTTGAAAGACGACAGATGCGAAGAACATACTCCACTTTGTCGCCAGGAAAGCCAGAGCAGCTAAAAGCAGGACCGCAAGAATGATGGACATAAAGAGTCCATGACCTGCCCCTGCAGTAGCGAAACTCATGCCGCCACTAATGCCGAGAATCAAAAAACCAATGAAGAAGCTACCGCCTAAAATCAGTCCAAGAAGTGCAGAGCTGCCGACAAGCGGCCAGAACCTTGAGAAGGCCCCTTTTACAGCTTGTTTTTTTCCCCACTCCTCGCCTTTCAGCACCTTACTTGTCGCTACAATGATTGAAGCCTGAGCCATCGGGTAGACAACGAGAGCAAGGACCGAAGATAGCAGCATATAAAGGATTTCTCCGCCTGGACCCATGTTTGAACCGACAATCTCCTGTGTCGCTGCTGCTGTATCCAAATTATCCATGATCCCTTCACCGAAACCGCCATCTGTCTGCCTTCCGAAAATACTTACGCCACTTAATGCCATAAATAAATAATTCAAGATGTAGAGCGGTCCCAGAAGTATTAATAAAATGAGAAATAATGGTGCAAAGTGTTTTTTTGATATACTGAACGTAGTATCCAATACTTCTCCGAATGATTTTGGTCTTGATTGTAATCGTTCCATTTATTGACCTCCTAGAAAATTGTTTCACTTCCTATTATTCTAACACTTCCTTCTCAATTTTTGACAAAAAAAGACAAAATCAAAGGACACTCTTTTCAGTGAAAGGAAGATGCGTATATGAAAGAATGGGTAGGTGTATGTGTGAATTGCGCAGATGATATTTATTGCAAGAACGGTTTTTTGGAAGGTGTCATAAATGAGGACCGCACACTGATCTGCTTCTCTTGTGAGGAGCACCTAAAGAATTGGAAGGAGGAGGTTGATGATGAGTAAATCTCGTGTCCAATTACATCATTACGACCCCGCATGGCCGTTGGTTTATAAAGAAGAGTATAAAAGAATCCGGCAGGTTTTGATGGATGATAAGAAAAGGATTGAACATATCGGCAGCACTTCCATCCCAAACCTCACTGCTAAACCTATCATTGATATCCTTGTGGGCATCCCGGAACTATATAAATTCTCTGAATACTTGGAGCCTTTATCCAGCATCGGTTATGAATATGTACCCAAGCCAGAATGGAAAGAGCGTAAATTTTTTCGTAAAGGCCCTAAAGGATACGGCACTTTTCACCTCCATATTTGTGAAATCCATGGAACAGAATGGACAGAGAAACTGGCTTTTCGTGATTATTTACGCACACAACCAGAGAAAGCAAAAGAGTATGAAGCCCTTAAACGCCAGCTGGCCCATTCCCATCAAGAAGACCGCTCTCTGTACACAGAAAAGAAAGCTCCATTCATAAGGTCTGTGATTGAAGATATGTATTCACAAAAAAGCTGAGACCCACTTTAAGAAGATCTCAGCTTTTTCTTATATTTTCTTGAAATACTGACACACCGTTTCAATGCCTTGCGTGAAGTTTTCAATGTGGAAATGTTCATTTGGGGCATGTAAGTTCTCTGTAGGTAATCCAAAACCCATCAGAACGACAGGGGCTTTCAGCACACGCCCGAACACTTCAACGATTGGAATCGAGCCGCCTTCTTTCGGGAATAATGGCCGCACATCATACACTTCTTCATAAGCGGATGCAGCAGCTTGAATAAGTGGGTGCTTAGAGTCGATTGCTACCGGATCTGCTTTGATAAACTGATGCAGGCTGACCCTGCATCCGACAGGTTTGTATGCCTCGATATGACGTTCGATTGCTTCAAAAACTGCCTCTGGTTTCTGGCTGCCGACTAAACGGCAGCTGATTTTCGCACTCGCTTCTTTCGGAACAATGGTTTTCAATCCTTCCCCTTGAAAACCGCCTGTGATGCCATTGATTTCAAGAGTTGGCCGGATGCCGACACGTTCCTGGAATGAAAAACCTTCCTCACCGAATAAATCTTCCAGTTCCAAATCTTTTTTTGTTCTCGTTTGATTGAAAGGGATTTCTGCCATTTCTGACCTCAATTCTTCAGTCGGCTCCGGTACACCCTCGTAAAATCCTTCTACTGCAATACGACCGTTTTCCATGTGCAGCGAATCAAGCAGTTGGACAAGTCCGTGGATCGAGTTCGGCACGCCTCCTCCATATGTTCCTGAGTGCAGATCTGTATTCGCTGTTTTTACCGTAAGTTCCATAGCAAGTGCACCACGCAGCGACGTGCAAATAGCAGGTTGTCCCTTTTCAATGAAAGAGGTATCACTGATAACGACAGCGTCACAAGCAAGTTTCTCTTCATTCTCTTTAATAAAAGGGCCGAGGTTAGGGCTGGCAATTTCCTCTTCCCCTTCAATGACAAACTTCACGTTGACAGGTAATTCTCCCTCTTGCTTCATTAATAAATCGACAGCCTTGATGTGTATATATAATTGCCCTTTATCATCTGTCGCCCCTCTGGCGAAAATTTTCCCATCACGAATTACAGGTTCAAACGGTGGTGTTTCCCATAAATCAAGGGGATCTTCAGGCTGGACGTCATAATGACCATAAATAAGGACGGTAGGCTTGCCTTCAGCGTGCAGCCAATCACCGTAAACGATTGGATGTCCTTCTGTTGGGATAACATCCACATTCTCCATCCCGGCGCTTGTTAATGCCTTTGCCGTCCACTCAGCGGCATGCTGTACATCCTCTTTATACTTGGATAGAGAGGAGATACTGGGGATGCTTAAATATTGTTTCAGCTCTTCAAGGAACTCATCTTTATGTAATGCAATCGCATCTTTCATGTTATGCCTCCTCGACTTGATTTACATTCATTATACAAAATAAAAGCAGAACCGTCTTGAAAGAAGAGGTTTCATATAGTGCAATAATAAAAAACTCACCCTTGGACGAGGTGAGCTGTTTAAATCGTTTTAAGTTATAGTAATGAAATAATGAATCCGATCACGACGATTAAACCAATGATCATTAAGATTGTACGTATCATGGGATCACCTCTCTGTTTAGTTGATTTATTCTTCCTTTCCCTTATGTTTCGTGTATTTAAACAATCTATTCGATAAATCGTTCTTATTCCTTATACTTTGCTCCATTTTTTAAGATAGGTTTAAAGTTACTTATGCGTTGAGAAATGGGGTCTTAAATGGATCACTATCCGCGGAGAGGACAGCAAGCCTCATCGAGCTAAAGCAGAGGCAGATGAAAAACCCTCTTTAATGGAGAGGAGCTGTTAAAGTTTGTTGTTGCTTCTCACGAATCGCTTGTGGGTGGATGCTTGCCGCGGGCACGGCCTCAGCGCACGCCCACGGAAAGCGAATTGTTTCCCGGAGCCCTTCCTCACACTTCAGATTGGAATTAAGTCTTCAAAAAACCGGCCTTGCAAGAGCAAGGCCGGTTTTTATTGAAGTTATTTACATGACTTTACGATCCCAGTGGCGGTGTGCAGCAACTGCTTCCACAAACTCTCCAGCAAAGTCATCTGCATTTTCACCAGAAACGACACCACTATTGCCATTCAATTCATTTTCCTTAAGCCAATGTACACCTTCGTGCGTAGCACCAATCGGCTTAAAGTGGGTGAAAGCTTCATTAAGGAAGTAAGAAGCCTTCTTCTTGAAAGCTTTGTCCTGTTCTTTTCCTCCGACAGCATATAGAGCATCATACAATACAGAGTCTGTCGTCAAGAATGTATGATCCACGGTCATTTCGGAGTTGTCATCCCCTTGCACTGTGCCTTGTTTATCACTGATTACTTCTACCGCGATTCCTTGAGAAGCGAAGTGATCAAGGTTTTCCTGGACATCTTTTCCATTGTAACCATCAGCCAGAATCAGACCGACTTTCCTTGTATTCGGTGAATGTTTGGTATTCGCCTGACTTAGAGCAGGAGAAGACTTCGTTACATCTGAACCACCATTTTTAGGCGGTGTCACACCGATGTTTTCGGCAAAGGCTTGAGTGAGCTCCAAGCTTACATTAGAGAACATCTCGACGATTTGCTCACGAACGGCTACACTTTCAACTTTACCTAATTCAAAACTGAACGCTTGAATCAAGTGATCCTTCTCGTGATCACTCATACTGTTCCAGAACAATGCCGCCTGAGAAAAGTGATCTTTGAAGCTTTCACTGCGGGCACGGACTTTGTGCCCTTCTACTTTCTCTTGATAGTGTTTATATCCGCCTTCTTCTTCTCTGGCAGGTTGTGGTGTGTTGCCTGCCAGTGAGTTTTTATGATAACTCACTTGACTAGGGTTGATGGTCTGACGGCCATAACCGTCTCGCTGGTTATTGAAAAATGGGCAGACAGGGCGGTTAATAGGAAGCTCATGGAAGTTCGGTCCACCAAGACGAATCAGCTGTGTATCAGTATAAGAGAATAAACGCCCCTGCAATAATGGATCATTTGTAAAGTCGATACCAGGAACTACATGACCAGGATGGAAGGCCACTTGTTCTGTTTCGGCAAATACATTATCAACATTTCTATTCAGGGTCATTTTACCGACGATTTCTACCGGGACGTCCTCTTCCGGCCACACTTTAGTTGGATCGAGCACGTCAAAATCAAATTTGAACTCTTCTTCTTCCGGAATGACTTGGATTCCCAGTTCATATTCTGGATAGTCGCCATCTTCTATCGAGTTATACAAATCTCCACGGTGGAAATCCGCATCTTTACCAGAGACCTTCTGAGCTTCATCCCAAACAAGAGAATGGGTGCCAAGCACAGGTTTCCAATGGAATTTTACGAAATGGGACTTGCCTTCTGCGTTAACGAGACGGAACGTATGCACACCGAACCCTTCCATCATACGGAAGCTTCTAGGTATCGCACGATCGGACATCGCCCACATCACCATATGAGCAGATTCCTGGTTATTGGCGATGAAATCCCAGAAAGTATCGTGGGCAGAAGCTGCTTGCGGCATGCCGTTATGTGGCTCAGGTTTCAGCGCATGCACTAAATCAGGGAATTTGATGGCATCCTGGATGAAAAAGACCGGGATGTTATTTCCAACAAGATCATAGTTCCCTTCTTCTGTATAAAACTTCGTAGAGAAACCGCGGACATCACGCACCGTTTCTGATGAACCTTTGGAACCCGCCACGGTCGAAAACCTTACAAAAGTAGAAGTCTTCTTTGATGTATCTGTTAAAAAGTCAGCTTTCGTATATTTCTCTAAGGATTTGTACAATTCAAATTCACCGTGGGCTGCGAATCCTCGCGCATGGACGATTCGTTCAGGAATACGTTCATGGTCAAAGTGGGTCATTTTTTCACGAAAATGAAAGTCCTCCATCAACGTCGGACCTCTTTCCCCTGCTTTCAGGGAAAATTCATCTTCGGACACTTTCAATCCCTGGTTCGTTGTCGTATGTTTGTCAGTGTCATCCACTCGGTACTGCTCCAGTTGCTCATCTTTCTTTGACTTGTCCTTACTCATTGAGCTCCTCCTCTGAATCTGAACTTTAGAATATTAAGTAAAAAATAAACATTACAATTTATGTACCCAGGCATTCGACAAAATAAACTCTTCAGAGGATGGACTTGGAAGAAAATTTAAGGACAAAAGGGGGAAGTGCCATGTCCCCCGATATTTAGTGGAAAATGGCAGAACATTTCTTTCCACAAGAGACGCAGAGGAACTTCAGAAGCAAAATTATATATTCTATTATTCCAAACAAAAAACCGAGTGGAAAATCGCAAAGATTTTCCACTCGATTAATCAGGCTGGCGCTGAAACTCCACCCTATTTTAGCAATTTGAGTTTACGGGAGCTGAGTACTGCCCATCATATAACGATCACATTCTCGTGCAACTTCACGGCCTTCGTTGATCGCCCACACGATCAAGCTTTGGCCGCGGCGCATATCTCCTGCTGCAAATACGCCCTCGACATTAGTCGTGTACTTTCCATATTGTGCAGCTATATTCGAACGGACAGTCGTTTCAACACCCAATTTTTCAATTAAGTCTTGCTCAGGCCCACTGAAACCAATTGCAAGTAGAACAAGATCTGCTTCCCAGACCTTTTCCGTACCCGGGATTTCTGTACGGACTTTGTTGCCTTTTTCATCATAAGAAAGCGCGACATCAATCGTGTGTACTTCTTTGATACGGTTTTTTTCGTCACCGACGAACTTTTTCGTCATGACTGCGTAGGCACGAGGGTCTTTACCGAACCTTGCTTCCGCTTCTTTCTGGCCGTACTCCATCCGATGGATAATCGGGTATTGCGGCCATGGATTTGTTTCATTGTCGCGTGTTGACCCTTTTTTATCGTAAATATCAAATTGAACAAGGCTCTTACATTCGTGACGCATGGATGTGGACATACAGTCTGTACCTGTGTCTCCACCACCGATAACGATCACGTTCTTATCTTTAGCACTGATATAGTTGTCATCTTCATGACCTGAATCAAGAAGACTCTTTGTATTCGCATGGAGGAAATCCATTGCATAGTGGATGCCCTTCAAATTGCGGCCCTGGACTTCCAGATTACGAGGCGTGGTTGCTCCGCCACAAAGGATTACCGTATCATATTCTTCATTCAATCGAGAAACAGGGTAGTCTCTCCCCACTTCTGTATTTGTAAGGAAACGGATGCCTTCTTCTTTCAAAATGTTCACCCGTCGCTCCACGATATTGTAAGGAAGTTTCATTTCCGGTATGCCATAAGTCAACAGACCCCCAACACGGTCGTTGCGCTCATACACGGTAACCCAGTGTCCGGCTTTGTTCAATTGGGCGGCTGCAGCCAGACCAGCTGGTCCTGAACCTACGACAGCCACGCTTCTTCCTGTCCGGTAGGCAGGTGGTTCCGGTTTGACCCAGCCTTCGTCGAACCCTTTCTCAATAATCGAACGCTCCACGCTTCTGATCGCTACAGGAGGTTCATTGATGCCTAATACACATGCACCTTCACATGGGGCAGGGCAGGCGAAACCTGTGAATTCCGGAAAGTTATTCATTTCATGTTCTTTTTCTAAAGCTTCCTTCCATTGACCTCTGTAAACGAGATCGTTCCATTCAGGAATAAGGTGATAAACGGGGCACCCCGTTGTCATCCCATTGACCTCCATTCCTGAATGGCAAGTAGGAACGCCGCAGTCCATGCAGCGGGCTCCTTGCTTTTGGACCTCTTCTTCTGAGAGGGGAAGCGTGTAATCTTCCCAATCTTTTGTTCGTGTTGAAGGATCGCGTTCAGGTATAGATTGACGCTCATACTCCATGAATCCAGTAGACTTTCCCATCAGATCTCCCCCTTCTTCATTATTTAACTGTTGCTACCGGTTTGTTACGTTCATCAAATGCGGTCATTTCCGCATCGAACTTCTCTAAACCATCATCTTTCAACCTTTGGATGCGTTTCTCCATCGCCAAGTAATCTCTAGGGATCACTTTGACAAACTTAGAAACATAGGTCTCCCAGTCCGCTAAAATCCGCTCGCCCAGCACGCTATTCGTATAAGCGACATGCTTTTTGATCATGTTATATAGCTTTTCGATTTCCTGATGATCTTCTAATTGATGGAGATGAACAAGCTCTTTGTTACATTTCGTTTCAAATGGCCTTTCCGTCTCGTCAAGGACATAAGCGATGCCTCCGGACATTCCCGCTGCAAAGTTACGGCCAGTTCCACCAAGAACGACTACTCTACCACCTGTCATATATTCACATCCATGATCACCGACACCTTCGACGACCACTTCTGCTCCACTATTCCTTACACAGAAACGTTCACCAGCCAAGCCATTGATATAAGCTTCTCCGTCAGATGCTCCGTAGAAAGCAACGTTACCGATAATGGTATTCTCTTCGGGCGCAAAGGTTGACTTAGGTGAAGGATGGACGATGACTTTACCACCTGATAATCCTTTACCGACGTAATCATTTGCATCTCCTACAAGTCTCAAGGACACCCCTTTGGGTATGAAAGCACCGAAACTTTGACCAGCTGAACCTTTAAATGTCAGTTTCACTGTATCTTCTGGAAGCCCTTCAGCCCCGTATCGGCGAGTGATTTCACTGCCTAGAATCGTTCCGGTCACCCGGTGGATGTTACGGATTGAACCTGTGCTTTCAATCGGTTCTCCATTTTCAATAGCTTTCTTGCACAATGGGATCAATTCTTCGACATCCAACGTCTTATCCAGACCATGGTCCTGCTTAATTGTGGCAAAACGCCCGTAGTTATCCGGTACATCCGGCTGGTAAAGAAGTGCGGATAGGTCGACGCCTTTGGCTTTCCAGTGATCGACGGCTTGGTTTGTTTCTAATACATCCGTCCGTCCAATCATTTCATTGATAGAGCGGAAGCCAAGCTCTGCCATCAATTCACGTGCTTCTTGAGCGATAAAACGCATGAAATTTTCCAGGTGATCTGCTTCACCAGTGAACTTCTTACGCAATTCGGGATCCTGGGTCGCCACTCCGACCGGGCATGTGTTCAAGTGACAGACACGCATCATGACACACCCAAGGACGACAAGCGGTGCCGTGGAAAAGCCATACTCTTCGGCTCCTAGCAACGATGCAACTACAACATCGCGTCCTGTCATCATTTTTCCGTCTGTTTCTACAACGATACGGTCACGCAAACGGTCGAGGACGAGCGTCTGGTGGGTTTCTGCTAATCCGATTTCCCATGGCAGACCGGTATGTTTGATACTCGTTCTTGGTGCAGCTCCAGTTCCTCCATCATATCCACTGATAAGGACGAGATCTGCACGTCCTTTCGCAACGCCGGCTGCAATTGTTCCAACACCGACAGCTGAAACGAGTTTCACACTGACCCGGGCTTTTGGATTAGCATTTTTCAAGTTATAAATCAGTTCTGCCAAGTCTTCGATTGAATAAATATCGTGATGTGGTGGCGGCGAAATCAATTCAACACCAGGAGTAGAACCACGCACTTCAGCAATCCACGGATATACTTTCTTGCCGGGCAAGTGTCCGCCTTCTCCAGGCTTCGCACCTTGAGCGACTTTAATTTGAATTTCGTCTGCATTCACTAAATAATGACTATTTACGCCGAAACGCCCTGACGCGACCTGTTTAATTGCACTGCGCTTCATATCACCGTTTTCCTCAGGAGTAAAGCGGCTCGGGTTCTCCCCGCCTTCCCCGGAGTTGCTTCGACCACCAAGTCTGTTCATGGCGACGGCTAGGGCCTCATGGGCTTCTTCACTGATAGATCCATAAGACATGGCCCCTGTTTTGAACCTCTTACAAATATCTTCCACCGATTCCACTTCTTCCACTGGAATCGAAGGTCGCTTCTTGAATGATAAAAGGCCTCGAAGGGATTGCAGGTTGTTATTTTCATCTGTCAGCATCTGTGAATACTGCTTGAATAAATCATAGTCATTCGCACGGCAGGCGTGTTGCAATGTTGCAATCGTCTGCGGGTTGTATTGATGATCCTCCCCATTTTCACGATATTGGAAATCGTCCCCTGCTTCGAGTGTATTTTGTGAACCGCGCTGCTCATCGAATGCTGTTTCATGACGCATCAATGCCTCTTTTTCTATAATATCTAAACCGATACCACCGAGACGTGAAGCTGTTCGAGTGAAATAAAGGTCGATGACATCTTTATGGATACCGACGGCTTCGAAAATCTGAGCTCCCCGGTAACTCTGAATCGTCGAGATTCCCATTTTTGACAGCACTTTGATTATTCCATCTGTAGCAGATTTCACATAAGTCTCTACGGCTTGTTCATGAGAATCGACTTCTATCAGTCCACGCTCATCCAAGTCTTTTAACGACTCATAAGCGAGATAAGGGTTGATTCCCTCTGCTCCATAGCCCAGAAGGGTTGCAAAATGATGAACTTCACGCGCCTCTCCTGATTCAATAAGAATACTGACTTTCGTGCGTGTTCCTTTTCGAATCAAATGATGGTGGAGCCCTGATACGGCAAGTAATGAAGGGATAGCCGTATAATCTCTACCGACTCCACGGTCAGAGAGCACGAGCAAGGTCGTCCCATCCTCAATCGCTTGATCGGCTTGTTCGAACAAACGATCGATAGCAGGTTTCAGCTTGTTTGCTTTCGCTTCAAACAATATGGACAAGGTCTGCGCTTTGAAACCTTCCACATTCTGCTGGCGCAATTGTTCAAGCTGACGATTCGTCAGTACAGGAGATTTTATACGGATTTGACGACAGCTCTCCGGCTGCGGATCGACTAGATTCCCTTCTGCACCGATCGTCGTTTCCACCATCGTAATCAACTTCTCCCGAATGGCATCGATCGGCGGATTGGTCACTTGGGCGAACAATTGCTTGAAGTAGCTGTAAAGCAATTGTGGCTTCTTCGACAAGACCGCTAACGGGGAGTCGTAACCCATGGAGCCTACAGGGTCCTTTTTATCAGTCACCATAGGCATAAGAATTTTGTTCAATTCTTCTGTGGTATAGCCGAAAGCCAATTGCTGCTGGATGAGTCCTTCTACCGGAGGATGCTCAGAAATCGGCTCCGGAAGGTCTTCCAAGTCGAATTTATTATTTTCAATCCATTCCTTATATGGGTGTTCGCGAGCCGTCTGCAGTTTGATCTCTTCATCAGGAATGATTTTACCTTCTTCAAGATCCACCAGCAGCATTTTGCCTGGGTGCAAACGATCCTTGTACAAAATATCATCAGCGAATATATCCAGGGCTCCCACTTCTGAACCGAGGACAATCATCCCGCCTTTTGTCACATAATAGCGAGCTGGACGCAGACCATTACGGTCAAGGCAGGCACCAATCTGTTTTCCATTTGTATAAGCAAGCGCAGCCGGACCATCCCAAGGTTCCATTAAGCAGCTGTGATATTCGTAAAAACTCTTCTTGTCTTCCTGAATCGTATCATCGTTCGACCATGGTTCAGGGACCATCATCATCGCTGTATGTGCTAATGAACGACCTGACAAATACAAGAACTCAAACGCGTTGTCAAACATGGAGGAGTCACTGCCTTGAGAATCAATGACCGGCAAAATCTTCTCCAAATCTTCTTCACTGAAGTACTCGGAGTTACAGAGCTGTTGTCTGGCTCTCATCCAGTTGACATTACCTCTCAACGTATTGAATTCCCCATTATGGATTGTCATTCGATTCGGGTGTGAACGTTTCCAGCTCGGGAAGGTGTTTGTACTAAAACGGGAATGCACTAAAGCGAGGGCCGTTTTGAAATCCGGATGGTTCAGGTCAATGTAGAACGAATCCAATTGTTCCGGAATCAACATTCCTTTGTAAACAATCGTGTTCGTTGAAAGACTACTGATATAGAAGTCATCATATCCATCCATTGCGGCAATCTCGATTTCTGCACGTTTACGTATGATATATAAACGACGTTCCAAATCCATTTGGTTCTTTATATTTTCAGAAGGTGCTACGAACGCCTGGCGGATAAATGGTTTCGTCTTTTTCGCATCTTTACCGACGAACGAATCATTGACAGGTACCGTCCGCCATCCAAGGAATTTCTGCCCTTCCTCTTCAACAAGACGTTCGAAGATTCTCTTACATTCCATCCTGGTGTCATGATCTTCCGGTAAGAAAATCATCCCGATACCATAACCACCAGCCTCAGGAAGGTATATATCTTCTTTTTCACATTGGTTTTCAAAAAAGTTATGAGGGATCTGAGTTAATATTCCAGCCCCATCCCCTGTATTTACGTCAGCAGATTGTCCACCCCGATGCTCTAAATTACAGAGTATGGTGATGGCATTTTCAACAATACTATGGCTCTTTGTTCCATCAATATTGGCAATCACTCCGATTCCACAAGCCTCATGCTCATTCTCCGGATGATATAAACCTTGTGGAACAGGATATCCGTGTTTTTGCATATTCATTCCCCCTAGCGGACTTATTCTTGTAGGTTACAGGCAAAAATTAAAAAATTCTGTCTTTTTAGTTTCTTACTAGTATAGCATGAAAAATGGCAGGATTCACGCCTTCATACCAGCTGACAATTGAATTTTCACAGAAGTGAAACAATTAGCAGAACTCACAAATCCATTCATCCAAACGATGTAAGCGCAACCATGAAAATTCTAAAATTCAGCAAATTTTTTTCAATTCTTTCATTACCCCCCCCCACCTTTGTTCCATTAATTTGAAATTTCTGCATATAAAATGACCCGGTTGTATGAACATGCATTTCTTAATGGAAGGAGGATTTTGACAATCAAGTTGAGAATACATCCACCAGGAGGAGGAAAAACATATGATGAACAAATCGATCAGAGACCATGGGGTGACTATCGGATTCATGCCCACAGGAAAAAACAATAACCTAACAGACGTACAAGGAGTGAAAGTCGGACATCACACATTAAGTGAAGGAAGCCAACAAACAGGTGTGACCGCCATCCTTCCTCATGGGGGGAATCATTTCAGAGAAAAATTAATCGCCTCCTCCCATATCATCAATGGGTTCGGAAAAACGACAGGAACCATTCAACTGAATGAGCTTGGCACATTAGAAACGCCGATTGTTTTGACAAATACTTTCGGAGTAGGAGCAGCCTTTGATGCCATTATTGATTATACTTTGAAAAATAACCCTGAAATTGGCAGGGAAACAGGAACAGTCAACCCTGTCATCGGTGAATGCAATGATATGTGGCTCAATGATATTAGGGAACGCTCCGTACAAAAAGAGCATATTACCGAAGCTCTGGACAATGCTGCTGTAGATTTTGAGGAGGGCTGTGTAGGAGCGGGGACAGGTATGCTCTGCTATTCTATGAAAGGCGGAATTGGATCTGCTTCACGTATCGTCGAATTAGCTGCCGGAGATTTTACGATCGGTGTCCTTACCCTTACGAACTTCGGGAAGTTAAGTGACTTGTTGATTGATGGCAATCCGATTGGTCAACAATTGAAAGAAAAGATCTTATCAAAAGAAGATGAAAAGGACCGTGGATCTGTAATGGTGATCATAGCCACTGACCTCCCCGTTTCAGAACGTCAGCTGAACCGTATCCTCAAGCGCTCGGTCACTGGACTTTCCCGAACCGGGTCCATCATAGGAAACGGAAGTGGGGAAGTTGTCATCGGCTTTTCGACCGCCAATGAAATTCCTCATGAAAAGTCTGATACACCATTAACACTAAGAATGATCCACGAAGAAGACATGGATGAAGCGTTTCGGGCTGTCGGAGAAGCTGCTGAAGAGGCCGTTCTGGAGTCCCTGGTCAAAGCCACGCCTATTATAGGAAGAGATGGTCATGAACGTCCGACACTGACAGATTTACTGGAAACTCATAATCTTTCCTTATAAGCCTGATCGGATTCTCGAAGTATTAATAAACCTTACTTTACTATTAGAATTTAAAAGAGGGTGGGACAAATACAATTTTTTCGCTAGAAAACCCGAACGAAATTCGTTCGGGTTTTCCTTATGAATCCATTCATGCATTTGCCGCTCCCTTTTCCATAACACTCAGTTTCGAGGCTTTGGTAAGCGGTGATGCTCAAAACTACCTTTGTTCATATGGGTTTTATGCGGAGAATGCTATTACCCGAGCGCTAAAGTATGGTTTATCCACCTCATAAAGGGCAGGTTCTCCCTCAAGTGATTACAAGAGAATCACATATCACAAAGGTCGTCAGGATAGAGCGAGCCCCGCGAGAGAAGGGGTTAGGCTGCCTTTGTTTTTTCGTTGGCGTGACGGCGGTGATAGATGACATTGATTTCAGCACCTACCATAAGAATAATGCCAGTTAAAAAGAACCATAGCATCAGGATGATGACACCACCAAGACTTCCGTAAGTAGCGGAGTAACTACCGAAGTTACTTACATAGAAAGAAAAGGCTAAAGAAATCAACTGCCAAAGCACAGCTGTAATGATTGCTCCGGGCAGGATATGCTTGAAGGGGATATTTTTATTAGGAGCAAAGTGATATAGAGCCATTAAGACGAGCCCGATCACTGCCACACTGATACCCCACCGCAGGATTTGAAATAAAATCGCTGTCTGTTCCGGTAAATTGATCATATCGATCAGCACTTGACCAAACACTGGCAAGACGAGTGCTACAACGATGGCGATGATCATCCCAAGGGTTAACACGATGGAAAGCAGACGCACTTTGATGAATGATCGTGTTTCTTCCACATTGTAAGCTTCATTAGCTGACTGAATGAAGGCGTTGATCCCATTGGAAGCAGACCATAATGTCCCCAAAATACCCAGGGTCAATAATCCGCCATTCGGTTGTTCAACTACACCGACGATATTCTCTCGGAATACTTCTGCGGTATCACTAGGGATCACATTGCCCATCGCTTGAATAGCTGTCTCAGCATCAATGTTCAAATATGGGAGAATGGATAATAGCAAAATCAACATCGGCACGATTGAAAGCAAATAATAATAAGCCTGCGCAGCGCCAAGTAATGGTACATTGTCTTTTTGGAATTCTGCGACCAGCTCTTTGATACTACTCACAATTTTCTTCATCACTGGATTACCTCCTCAACCTTCGTCTACATGTCTATCCCCTTTTTTTATGAGTTTTAATCTATGGATATAAGGAATCAGCACATAGACACTAGGAAAGAAGAGGTTCACCGACGCTCACTTTTCTCTTTGAGGAAGATGGTATCTGCAATGCTTCTCTGTATTTTGCCACAGTTCTTCTTGAGACTCTGAGGGCATGCTGGAGGCTTAATTCATTTGCAAGCTTTTGATCAGAGAGGGGGAGGGATGGATTTTCCCTGTTGATCAGTTGTTGAAGGAGTTGTTTTACTTGCTGCGAAGAAACTTCTTCTCCATGCTTTGATTGGTAGCCTGTAAGAAAGAAGCTTTTCAGTTCGTGGTTTCCATCCGGAGTCCGGATCACTTTGCACGATACCGCTCGGCTGACTGTCGATTCATGCAGGCCCAATGTGTCAGCAACCTTCTTTAAAGTGAGGGGTTTTAAGGACCCTCCTTTCAAAAAAGCTTTTTGATGCTTTATGATCACTTCAGCGACCCGCATGATGGTCTCTCTTCTTTGGTCAATGCTCTGCATCAGCCAACGGGCCCGTTTATAACAATCATCGAGATAATCATAAGCATCCTGTGATTTTTGGTACATGCCCATCAACTGCTCGTCCCACCGGATCTGCTTTGTGATGGAGTATGGATCTCTCAGTAGGAATCCACTTGCTCCTTTTTCAAGTATTAAGTCTGGAAGAGAAGGTGTAGATGCGGACGTCGCCCGTTCAATAACCGGCCGGGGCTGAAGAGTCTTGATCAATTGGAGGGCTTCTCCTACTTGCCTTTCACTTACTCCTGTTTTTTCAGCTATGGGACGCAACTCCTGCTCTCCTAAAAGGTTCAGATGATCCTTGACCAACGCATACAAGAAGGCTGAGTCTGGGTACTTTTTTTCTATTTGCAGCAGAAGATACTCTTGAAAGTTGTAACAACCGACGCCGTAAGGATCAAAGTTGATAAGAAGATGACGTGCTTCTTCAACGATTTCAACTCCTATTCCCAGTTCCTCCGTGATCTCCTCTGCAGACATGGTTAAAAAACCGTTCTCGCCTAAGTTTCCAATCAAGTAAATAACAATGTGTTTCATAGATTCATTTTCTTGAAGCCAACCCGCTTGCTCAATCAGGTCTTCTCTCCAATCGCATCTCTGTTGGGCGATTTGATCAATAGGATCATGATAGGCAAACTCTTTTTGATGAAAGGTAGAGCCATAAGAGGGAGGAGCCTCGATTCTCAAAATTGGATTCTCCTCTATTTCCTTTCGCACATGCTCCCACAATTCAGTGGCGTTAAATTGAAGCATTGTAATCGCTTGACGCATTTCTGTCGTCATGACCAACCCTGTTGTTTGTTTATTTGCCAGTTCCAGCTTCATGTTCACACCTCTATTTGGTAACGCTTTCATATAAATTTAAATGAATTTACTAATTCCTATGATGCCGTATTCAACGAATAAATTCAAATATCGATCGGAGGAATTCATTGGAAAGAATGGAGTTGGGCTATTAAGATTGGAAAGCATAATAGGGTTCTAAGGAAACAACTCGTCCAGCTCCAACGCCCCAGAGAGTCTAGCCGTTTCCTTAAGCCATCCTCACGTTTATGACAATACTCACACAAGCAGGGACCAGGATGGTGGGCGACTTAAAAACATTATAGAGGTCACGGAGATGGGATATCATTTCTTAGTGGAGAAAGCATTAAAACTGAAGAAAAAATATATTGATGTAGACCACATGGTGTTGAATCTTGAATAAGTTTTTTTTAGATATCTGAAGCTATGGTGTCCTTTTGACCGATTATTTACTAGTTTCCTAACTCAAAAAAGGTGCCAGCAATATATTGCTGGCACCTTTTTGTTCCACGTGAAACATTTATAATACATATGTGGCAAGAGTCTGTTGAACTTCTTCAATTGGACTATCTTTTTTGAATAGTTTACCAATTGGTTCATTGGATCCTGATAACCAGATTTTCAATTCTGAATCCATATCAAAACTGCCTGCTGTTTCTACACTGAAATGAGTGATGCTTTTATAAGGGATGGAATGATATTCGACCTTTTTACCTGTCATCCCTTGTTTATCCACCAGCACTAATCGCTTGTCTGTGAAAACGAAAGAGTCTCTCAATACTTTATACCCGCTTTGAATCTGTTCATTTTCAATCAACACTTCTTCCAATTCTCTTTCTAGCTTTTCAATATCTACTTCACTTGCGTTTCCCATTAATCCATCTAAAAATCCCATGCTCGATTCCTCCTATTGCATTAAACGTAATAGCATACCTTCGCAAGGGGCCAATTCTATTGCCAGTACATTGTTCTTGGCATTGAATATTCTTCTCTTATTCTCTAAATGCTGCCATTTCCCTTTTTGGATCGGCAGGTTGACTTCTTTCTTTTTACGGAGATTTCTATTGAATAAATAGATTAACTGTTCATCAGAGGCTTCACTCCCGAAATGATCGACTTCATCTCTTATCCAACGTTCAAATCCGAACACGTCGTCATCGTAGGCGAAAGACTTCCAATTCCCTGTTCGAAGGGCCTGGTGTTCTTTACGCCATTGGCCGATTTGGCGATACCACTTCAAAAGTTCTTGATCTTCCTTGTCCCACGGGTATGGCTTGCGGTTATCAGGGTCTGCCCCTCCTGATAATCCTGCTTCATCGCCATAGTAGAGGGAGGGGATTCCCGGGAAGGTATAAATCCACAAACTCAAGGCTTTGATTTGTCTGATTATAAGATCTTCTTTTTCATCTTCTGCCAAATCATCTGGAAGGAAATCATCCAGCATGGTTTTGATCCTTTCCACATCATGGCTGGATAGCATGTTCATCACTGCATAAAAGTACTGCTTCGGGTAATGTTCACCTAGGGTCATCAGACGACGATGGACGGTTGGAGCATCCATTTCCCCTTTTATGAACTCCAGCAAAATCCTACGCATCGGGTAGTTCATGACAGAGTCCAACACACCGCCTAAAAAGTAATCCCGCCGCTTGCCGTAGGCTGTTTTATTAGAGGCATCCTCCCAAACTTCGCCTAACAGGACGCTGGACTCGTCCTTACTCTTCAGCTGGCGGTATAGCTGGCTGATCAAGTCATCTGTCAATTCATCGGCTACATCTAACCTCCAGTGTTTCATGCCGGAGTTTTGCCAGGTTTTGATGACACTGTCTTCTGCATGGACCAGAAAGTTTCGATAGTCTTCGTTTTCCTTTTTCAATGTCGGTAATGTACCAACGCCCCACCATGCGTCATAATCATCGGGATATTGGTGGAATGTGTACCAACTGTAATAGGAAGAATTCTTAGATTGATAGGCACCGAGCGAATCGTATTTTCCTTCTCTATTGAAATAAATGCTGTTGCTTCCAGTGTGACTGAACACTCCATCAAGCATGATTTCCATCCCTCTTTTACGTGCCGCCTCAATCAGGCTCTCCAAGTCCGCTTTCGTTCCGAGAAGGGGATCGATTTTGTGATAATCACCAGTATCATATCTGTGATTACTCTCCGCCTCAAAGATCGGATTCAAATAGATGACGGTGACACCTAATGACTCAATGTGGTCCAGTTTTTCTTCGATCCCTTTCAAGTTGCCTCCGAAAAAGTCCCATCGTATGACTTCTCCACGCTCATTCCTTATATACACAGGTTCGTTTTCCCAATGGGCATGGATGAGGCTGGTCTCTGGGGCTTTCTCCGGTTCAATATCGCCTGCCGCATAAAATCGATCAGGGAAAATTTGATACATGGTTGCATTTTTCCACCAATCAGGTGTTTGGTAGGCGGGATCATATACCGTGATCTGCCATGAAGGAGGGATGTGATCATAAACCTTTCCTTCTCCGCTTTCAAAGCTCTTTTCCCGTCCGTAAAACAGTGTGCGGTCTTCGAGAATGACCTCGAAAAAATACCAAATCAACTGCGGGGTCTCCGGCATTACGACCGTCGTTTCATAAGATGTGCGTTGATGCTCTTCACTGCAAACGTCCATCTCTTTCGTCTTTTCATCATCCGTACGATCCAATATATAGTGAAGGATGACATGTGATACATGATAACGATTGTGTACATCAATTGTAAGCGTAACAGCAGAACCTCTCGGCGCAGCACCGAAAGGCTCTCGATATGAAGATTCAAAACTATTGTGATACATTTCCATTTGTCTCACTGAACCGTCCCTCCTAAAAAAACTCACTTCAACGTAGTAACCCGTTGAATGTCCCAAATATCGCGGGCATATTCCTGGATGGTACGATCACTTGAGAAGACCCCGGATTGGGCAATGTTCACTAAACTTTTCAGATTCCATTGACGCTTCCTCTGATAGTCCTGGCTTACTTTTTGTTGAGCAAGCAGGTAGCTTGCAAAGTCCTTCAACACGAAATACTCATCATTATACGTCAATAAAGCATCATAGATTTCTTGGAACTCCGTCTCCCCTTTGGAGAATGGACTATAATGAATCAGCTGATCAAGAGTATGACGTACACGTTGATCATTTTCATAGACTGCTTTAGATGAATAAGAGCCATTTCGGTAATAATCCCACACCTCGTCGGACCTTAAACCGAAAATGTAGAGGTTGTCATCCCCTACCAGCTCGTGAATTTCTACATTGGCTCCATCCATCGTGCCGAGAGTTAAAGCTCCATTCATCATGAACTTCATGTTTCCGGTGCCTGACGCTTCTTTCGTGGCCATTGATATTTGTTCACTTACATTACTCGCAGGAATGATGCGTTCCGCTATCGATACAGAGTAATTAGGTAAGAACACTACTTTTATATATTCATTCACATCAGGGTCATGATTGATCACATCTGCGATTCGGTTGATCAGTTGAATCACTTTTTTCGCGAAATGATAACTCGGAGCCGCTTTCGCTCCAAAGAAAAATGTCCGCGGCACGATATCCAGTGTTGGATCCGATTTCAATTCATTGTATAAATGCATAATATGAAGAGCATTAAGCAACTGGCGTTTATACCCATGGAGTCGCTTGATATGGACGTCAAAAATAGATTCAGGATCGACTGCAATTCCCTGGGTCTCTTGCACCCAATTAGATAAATCTACTTTATTCTTTTGTTTAATATCATGGAGTCGATCAAGAAAAGGCAGGTCATCTTTTCGGTTAAGCAATTTCGTTAACTGACCCGGCTGCCTGATCCAATCTTCACCAATCGCTTCTGTAATAGCAGAAGTCAACGGGCGGTTCGCATGCATCAACCAGCGGCGATGAGTGATGCCATTCGTCTTATTGTTGAACCGGTCAGGAAATGTATCATAAAAACGTTTCATTTCTCTTTTCTTAAGTATTTCAGTATGAAGCTTTGCTACACCGTTGATGCTATGGCTGCCTACAATTGAGAGGTGGGCCATCTTCACCTGCCCATCTGCTACGATGGCAAGATCTGCGATACGGTCGAAGTCTCCTGGATATGTGCGCCATAATGCCTGACAAAAGCGTTCATTGATCTCATCGATAATCATGAAAATTCTTGGCAGCAATGAGCGCACAAGCCCTACAGGCCAGGACTCCAATGCTTCACTCAATGTCGTATGATTCGTGTAGGAGACTGAATTCTGCGTGATTTCCCACGCTTCTTCCCATCCTACCCCTTTCTCATCCATTAAAATTCTCATCAATTCAGGTATGACAAGGGCCGGATGTGTATCATTGATATGAAGTGCTGCTTTCTCAGGGAATGATGACCAGGGCAGACCCAGCGTCTCAAAGGATTGCACAATCGATTGCACACCAGCTGATACTAAGAAATACTCCTGCTTCAAGCGGAGCTCCTTCCCTTCGGCTGTGGAATCATCAGGATATAAAAACTCTGAGATCGCTTCTAAAGAACGTTTGTGTTGAAGGAAGTGTCCAAATTCCCCTTCCTTTTCCGCTTTAGCTACCGTGTTTTCAATCGTCGGTTCAGCTGACCATAACCGAAGCGTATTGACTGTCTCATTATGGTAACCTACCACAGGGACATCATAAGGAATAGCGTTGATGGGCTCATAATCCTCGTATTTGAAGTGGAGTTTTCCATTTTCATCTTTCGTAGATGAGACGTGACCGCCAAAGCGGACTTCAATCGCCTCTTCCGGACGGCGGACTTCCCAGATAAACTCTTTAGAGAGCCAGTAGTCAGGAAGCTCCACCTGTTTTCCATCAATGAAATGTTGATCGAACATCCCATATTTATACCGGAGTCCATACCCATGTCCAGCTAAATTCAAGGAAGCCAATGAATCGAGAAAACATGCAGCTAATCGGCCTAACCCACCATTACCAAGTCCAGGGTCGCTCTCTTTCTCTTCTAATTCTGAAAGGGACAAGCCAAGATCATCGAGGCCATCTTCAACAAGAGACAAAACATTCATGTTCAATAAATTATTGCCGAGCAGGCGACCCATCAAAAATTCCATCGAGAAATAGTACACTTGCTTATTTTTGTTCTCCCGGTATCCTTGATCGGTTTTCAACCAATTTTTGTTGATTTTCTCCCGTATTAACCCGCCTAAAGCTCGATACGTATCGAAATCAGACGCTGTCGTTACGGTTTTCCCCAACTTTTCTTCTAACTGCGATTTAAACTCTGACTTGAATTCCTCTTTGTCACTGAACATCACCATTAAGGTTCCTCCTGTCACCTCTGCTAACGGAACATAGATTGATATAAATCCATGTACTGATCAGCCGAGTTCTCCCATGTGAACTTACTCTTGCAAATATTTTTCACCAGTTTTTGCCATGTAGCAGGTCCCTGATAGGTTTCAATAGCTCGACGAATGGTGTACAGCATGTCATGGGCGTTGTAATGGGTGAACGAAAATCCGTTCCCTTCTTCCGTCTCTGTATTATATGGCTGTATCGTATCCACAAGTCCCCCTGTTTCCCTGACGATCGGTGCAGCCAAATACCGCAATGCAATCAACTGACCGATACCACATGGTTCAAAACGGGAGGGCATGAGAAAGAAATCGCTAGCCGCATAAATCTGTCGGGAAAAAGGTTCTGAGAAGCGGATATTCGTAGACATTTTCTCTGGATGTCTGTCCTGGGCCCATTGAAGCATCTGTTCATATTGATATTCCCCTGTACCAAGCAAGACGATTTGGACATCTTCATGGTACAGCAGCTCATCAATTATTCGTCCAATCAAATCGAACCCTTTTTGCTCCACCAGTCTGGAAACGATGCCAATCACCGGCACATCTTTCCTAACCGGCAAACCTACCTCTGCCTGCAGCCACATTTTATTTTGGGCTTTTTTGATCAAAGAACTGCGAAATGGGAATGCGAGAGCATCGTCTTTCATAGGGTTGTAGTTTTGATCATCAATGCCGTTTACAATTCCGATTAATTCATCTGTTCTTTTTCTTAATACTCCGTCTAGGTTTTCCCCATAATAAGGAGTTTGAATCTCTTTTGCGTAGGTTTCACTAACCGTTGTGACAAAATCCGCATAATTCAAGGCGGCTTTCATGAAGTTAATGTCACCAAAAAATTCAAAGGCATCGTCTCTCATCATGCTTTCATCATAATCCATCAAATCGTGTAAAACAGACTGAGCAAATACACCTTGATACTTCAAATTATGGATGGTGAAAACGGTTTTCATACCTTGAAGTTTTTCAACCTCTTTATAATGGGTATGTAGAAACACCGGAATCAAGCCTGTTTGCCAGTCGTGACAATGAAGAATGTCTGGTGTCCATTCCATCGAAGTGATCCATTCCATCACGGCCCGGTTGAAAAAAACGAAACGTTCTGCTTCATCGTCATACCCATATAAGTTGGAACGTTTGAAGTAATACTCATTATCTATGAAATACACAGGGATACCTTCGTATTCTATATATTCAATACCCGCATATTGGTTACGCCATCCAAGCGTGATGTTGAGCTCATCTACATGGGTCAGCTGTTCTTTCCAGACATCACTCATATTTTCATATTTCGGAAGGATGACACGTACATCATTTCCCTGTTTCTTCAATGCTTGGGGCAGAGAACCTAATACATCAGCAAGCCCGCCGGTTTTTATAAAAGGTGCACATTCAGAACCAATCATCAATACATTCATGTCCATCCACTCCTTAGTTATTGTCCATCATCATCCTGTGACGGATGATTACATGAAAGGGACTGCCAGAGGGTTGAAATCTAGACAGTCCCTTTTATTGGTGTGTTACATTGTTCTTCTTTTTGCTACGACATAAGGCTTCTCAGGAGCACCGATCAACGTTTTACCATTTGAAATGTTACAATCTTTATCCAAGATCACATTTTCCAGGACTGCGTCCCCTTCTATTTCACAGCGCTGCATGATGATTGAATTCTTGATGACTGCTCCTTCAGCTACTTTGACGCCCCTGAAGAGGATACTATCTTCTACATGTCCTTCTATTACGCAGCCATTCGCTACCATCGTGTTCCTCACACTCGATGTTTCGGTATAGTTTGAAGGCGCTTCATTCTTAATTTTGGTGAATACTGGTGCTTCATCTTTGAACAGATTGTCATGCTCAGTCGCATCCAATAATTTGGAGCTGTTCCGGTAATAGCTCTCAATCGAATTAATCAATGCGTGTGTACCGGTATATTCATAAGCATGAATATTGATCTCCGGCAATTTTGCTTTGATTCCATCCAAAAAGAAGTGGGAGCATCCATGTGCAATGCACTTTTCGATCAACTCGTACATATAATCTTTTTCAATGATATACATATCCATATAGACATTCGTGCTGCTGTGGTCATTATGGATGGCAGTCACGCGGTTATTTTCGTCGATGTCCAGCTTATGTGCCCGCTGGTGCTCTGGATACAGTTCATCCACTTTACTATATATGACCGTCACATCTGCATCAGCTTTTTTATGTTCCTGAAGTACATCCTGGAAATTGATATTGCAAATATTTTGAGACCCCGACACCACCAGGTAATCCGCGAGGGTGCGGTTGATAAAGTCTATGTTGTTGTGGAAATGTTGTAAATCCCCTTTAGAGATGTCTGTAGGATCATTCCAATCGGGTGGTAAAATGAACAACCCGCCGCGTTTGCGATCAAGATCCCATGCCTTGCCCTGTTCAAGATGATCCATAAGTGAACGATATTTCCTCCGGGCAAAAACGGCAACGGATTCAATTCGTGAATTAGTCATATTCGAAATGGTGAAATCGATCATCCGATACCGGCCTGCAAAAGGAACAGCAGCCCCGCAACGGAAGTAGGTCAATTCATCCATCATATCTTGTTCGTGATCCAAATTAATGATTCCAGCTATACGATCCATAAAATCCTCCCTTTATCAGTTGGTAGCAAAACTAGTAGCAAGCACACTTCCTTCGTCCGCTACAAGTGTGATTTCACTGTCTGGAGATGGGTCACCAATGACTGCTCCATCCTCGATCACACTTCCTTTAGCGACGATCGCCCGGTGAATCTTCACGTTCTTGCCGATTTTCACGCCAGGCATAATGACAGAATCCTTCACCACTGACGATTCACCAACGTGAACGTCGTAAAAGATGATTGAGGTGTCCACCGTGCCATATATGCGGCAGCCTTCATTGATCAGTGCGTTCTTCACCGTCGCCGCAGGTGCAATATATTGCGGAGGCTGGTTAGGGTTTTTCGAATAAATGCGCCACCTTTGATCATTCAAGTTCAGCTCTGGATTTTTCTTCAACAAATCCATATTCGCTCCCCACAAACTCTCGACCGTGCCAACATCTTTCCAATATCCTTCGAATGTATAGGCCATCATCTTTTTATAATCGTAAAGAAGAGCAGGGATGATATCTTTCCCGAAATCATGAGAAGAATTTTCTTTTTCCGCATCCTCGATCAAATATTGCTTGAGGACGTCCCAACGGAAAATGTAAACACCCATTGACGCGAGATTACTCTTCGGATATTCAGGTTTCTCGTCAAACTCTGTAATTCTACCTTCTTCATCTGTGTTCATGATGCCAAACCGGTTCGCATCTTCCCACGGAACTTCAATGACAGAGATTGTGGCATCTGCCCCTGTTTCCTTATGGTGATTGAGCATGGCATTGTAATCCATTTTGTAAATATGGTCCCCTGATAAGATAAGCACGTGTTCTGGCTCATATTGATTCAGGAATTTCAAATTCCGGTGGATGGCATTGGCTGTACCTGTGTACCAGCCTCCCCCTTCTGCCTGCATGAATGGCGGCAACACTGAAACTCCTCCGTGCTTGCGATCCAGGTCCCATGTATCCCCGATTCCGATATAATCATTCAGAATGAGAGGCTCATATTGAGTCAGTACACCGACCGTGTCGATGCCTGAATTCGTACAATTACTTAACGGAAAATCGATGATCCGGTATTTCCCGCCAAAATAAACAGCTGGTTTTGCAATTTGTTTGGTCAGTGACTTCAGTCTGGTTCCTTGACCACCAGCCAGAAGCATCGCTACGCATTCTTTATTTTTCATGATTTTCCTCCTTGGATACTGAAGTTCTTTTCAAGAAGCTCACACCGAGCGGGGGAATCGTCATGGTTATGTGGTGATCTTGTCCTTGCCATGGAGAGGCTGCTGCTTCCAAAGGCAAACCGTTCATCTGCCCTGAACCTCCGAAATGTTCCGCATCACTCGAGAAAATTTCCTTGTATGAGCCGTGTTTCGGGACTCCAACTTTGTAATCGTGGTAAACTTCCGGCGTGAAGTTACAAACGACTATAAGCTGATCATTTGAAGTGCGGCTGTTGCGAGCAAAGGAAATAATGCTTTGATCGTAGTTATGAGGGTCGATCCACATGAATCCTTCTTCCTTATGATCGAGCTCCCATAAAGCCGGCATATCTCTATACAATTGATGCAATTGTTTCGTGTAATCCAATATGGAGGCGTGGGAATCATAATCCATCAGCTCCCAATCCAAATCCTCTAAATCTTTCCACTCATCGAATTGGCCGAATTCACCTCCCATGAACATGAGTTTCTTCCCGGGATGGGCATACATATATGCCAGAAATGCTCGTAAGTTAGCAAACTTCTGCCAATAATCTCCCGGCATTTTATTCAATAACGATTTCTTACCATGAACGACTTCATCATGGGAAATCGGTAATACAAAGTTCTCTGAAAAAGCATAAAAAAGTGAAAAGGTAATTAAATTGTGATGGTGTTTGCGGTGGATGGGATCCATTTCCATGTATTTCAGCATGTCATTCATCCAT
The DNA here is from genome assembly GCF_052246715.1 of Halobacillus sp. H74. Classification (NCBI taxonomy): domain Bacteria; kingdom Bacillati; phylum Bacillota; class Bacilli; order Caryophanales; family Bacillaceae; genus Halobacillus; species Halobacillus sp. H74. Next base: position 425,556 of record NZ_JBQQCI010000001.1, read on the forward strand.
CCCATATTCCATTTATAATTGAATCCGAGACCACCGATGTATGTCGGCGAACTGACAAGCGGCCAGGAAGTCGACTCTTCTGCCATCATCAGGACATCTGGGGATTCGTCGAAAACCGCTTCATTCATTTTCTTAATAAATGAAACAGCTTCAAGATTCTCCCGTCCGCCGTATTCATTCAGTTCCCATTCCCCATCGTTTTTGCCGAAGTCCAAATACAGCATGCTGGCGACTGCGTCCACCCGCAATCCATCCAGATGGTATTCATTTAACCAATAGATGGCGTTGGAGATAAGAAAACTTTGGACTTCCTCCCTTGCAAAATCGAATGTGAGGGTGCCCCATTGTGTCTTTTCCGCTTTACTGGGATTCTCATATTCATAGAGGGCTTCTCCGTCAAAACGTCTCAAACCGTGCTCATCTTTACAAAAATGGCCGGGCACCCAATCCAATATGACACCGATCCCATGTTTGTGACACTGGTCGACAAAGTATTTAAAATCGTCAGGAGTGCCATAACGGGAGGTAACGGAATAGTAACCTGTGGCCTGATACCCCCACGAACGGTCGAACGGGTGCTCCGTCAAAGGCAGAAGTTCAATATGGGTATAGCCCAGGTCTTTGACATAAGGAATGACCATCTCTGCATATTCGCGATAGTTATAATAAACTTCGGGCTCTATGTATTTCCAAGAGCCTAAATGAAGTTCATAGATGGACATCGGTGATTCATAAGGATTTCTGGCTTTTCTATCCTTCATCCACTCTTCATCTTTCCACTCATAGTCATCTAATGGATAGACCACAGATGCGGTGTCCGGCCGAAGCTCACTTGAAAAAGCGTAAGGATCTGACTTCAGACGAAGGTGGCCGTGGGAAGTTAAAATTTCATACTTGTACATCGTCCCTTTCTCCAACCCTGGAATGAAAGCCATCCAAATCCCGTTCTCATTAATTCTCTCCATCGGGTTCTCTCTGCCGTCCCATTCATTGAACATGCCCACTACGCTTACCTGCTCAGCGTTTGGAGCCCATACGGCGAACCGGATGCCTTGTACGCCATCCCTTGTTTCAGAATGAGCACCAAGAAGTCGATAACTATATCGGAGGTTCCCTTCATGAAACAAGTAGATATCATGCTCTAATGTTGTATTTTGAACCACACCAACACTCCTCTTCCCTTTAAATTTGTTCAATTTGAAAGACTCACGCGCATATAAAGTGTAAGAACGTTTTCTTTCGCCTATATTCATCATAAAATCACAGCAGAGCTTTTACAATTAAAATTGTTAGAAATTTTCTGAAAGTTTTGTCGTATTTTATCGAATTTTTATACATATTGATTATTTAGACTTATTGTTATATAAATGTTTATAAGTAAGCGCTTGCATAAATATGTGTTCCCCGTTATTTATATAGAAAAACCACTCATTTCTAATTCCTATCTGAAAAAGCGAGGATTTTCACTGAAAAGATGAAAAATTTCACACGATCCTTTTCTTTTTTCTGATCCCAGACCCCTTCATTCTTAAAGAGTGTTGATCCTTCTTTAATAGAAGACATCCTTCTTCACTTCAGTTCCTCCTACAATTGGAAAACTATTCATCTGTTAAAATCCTTGAAAATAGTTTCGAGAAAAATATTTAGTGGTATAGCCTAGGAACGACTTAATAAAGAGGTGAACACTCATGTCATTAGCAGGAATAAGTTTACTTATTATCGCAATTGCCTTTGCCTTCATCAGCATCTATGTCGTCAAAACCTTGAAAGCTGCCTCAAGTACGATGACGAGCGTATCGAACACATTAGAAAAAGTAGAAGGCCAGATGCAGGGCATCACCACAGAATCAGAAAGTTTACTCAAGAAATCAAACAACATAGCAGCAGATATCGAAACCAAAACGCAAACACTCGATGGATTGATTGAAACACTGAATAATGTCGGCTCCACCGTCGGTAACGTCAACCATTCGTTACAGGGTGTGTCTGAAAGTGTCGCCCACGCTTCCCACGAGAAGGATGAAAATGTCGCGAAAGCCATGCGCTGGGGCGATGCTGCGATTGAATTATATTTGAAATGGAAAAGAAAGAAGTAAATTAGGAAAGTGGGGTTTTACTCATGGATTATCTAGGAATCGGTGTGCTTATCATCGGAATCGCTTTTGCTATCGTGTCTATTTTCTTAATCAAAGCCTTGAATAATCTAGCGAAAGTTCTTGGCGGTGTCCGTAAAACAGTGGATCAACTGCCGGATCAGCTGGACTCTGTGATGAAAGAGACAACAGGCGTACTGCACAATAGTAATGATACACTGGCTGATGTCAACGAGAAGATTCGCGCACTCAGCCCGTTGTTTTACATCGTCGGTGATATCGGAGAGTCCTCCAGGAAACTGACCTCCTCGCTTGTCGACATGACCGCATCCATTAAGCAAAGCACGCACGAAGGTGAACAAAAAATCAACGAAGAAGGTTGGCGTGGTATCTATGGTGCTCTCGCCCTGACTTATTACCTTTCTCAAAGACGTAAGGCATTGAAATCAGTTCAACTGGAAAGGTCGACAACATGAAAAACACAGAATGGATCATCGGAATGTCTGCTGGCATTGTAGGTGGCCTGATAGCAAGAACATTGATTTATGAACCATCTGTGACTAAAATGAAATTCAACCGTAAGAAAGCAGAATTTTATGAATGCGGGATGACCCAGTACCAGGATATCCAATCCACCAAACACAAACTCGAAACGGAAGCTGTGAAAAACAAAAGCTGAAAGGGGATTTTAACCATGGAAAATCAAAATCAGAATGTAAATCAAACGACACCACAAAACCAAAAACGAGGAAACAAAAAGTTACCGATCGCCATTTTAACAGGAGCACTGATCGGTGGCGCATTCATTCTCATCAAAGATCCCAGTGAAAGAAAGCGTCTCAAAGAAGGTACCCGTTCTACCAAGGACGCTGTATCTGGATATGCTTCAGAGGTGAAGGAAGATCCATCAGCGAAAAAAGATGACCTGGTTACACGTGTCCGCAATTTCGTATCTGTGGCAAACGAAGCTGTCGCTACCGTTCAGGAAGTCTTCAATAACCAGGGCAAAGAAATTACCGAAAAAGCAAAAGATATCAAAGAAGAGTCCGAAGAAATCGTATCGACAGCCAAAGATGCGGGAGAAGACTTGCAGGAAGCGGGAGATAAAGCGAAAGAAGCGAAGGATGAGCTAGCTGAACCTTCAAATGAAGAAAATACCGATCAAACTCGTGAGAAAGTCGCTGAAATAAACCACCAGCGCTAAATAGTCTGTTAAAGAAGCGCTGCATATAAAAATATGCAGCGCTTCTTCGTGCAGGAGGATAATACAAATGTCAGTCTTATTAAGACGTATTTATGATGAAGAAAAAATATTAGGTGGTTATCGTGTCCTTGTCGACCGCGTATGGCCTAGAGGTATTTCAAAAGAGAAAGCCCAGCTGGATAAATGGACGAAAATCATCGCCCCGAGTTCAGATTTAAGAAAATGGTTCGACCACGATGCTGACAAATTTGAAGGTTTTAAGGAGAAATATCTGGAGGAAATAAACCAGTCCCCTGAAGCCCAAGAATTGTTAAATGCACTAAAGGAAAAAGCGGAAAACCAGAGGGTCATTCTTCTGTACGGTGCAAAAGATGAGCAGCACAACCATGCGGTGGTATTGAAAGATTGGCTCGAGAAAGAATGAAAACCGAAGTATTATAGAAGACTTGATTCCGGGATAGTGGAGGTTCGTTATCGAATAAGAGATAGGGGTGGCTTTGAAACAATTTGTTTTCCTGCGGGGAACTGGCGAGATCCAGGAGAGCTTTTAGGTGGCCTCTGAAGAACTTCAACTTTTTGAGTTATGCATCAAATAAAGTAGTCGAGTTGGACAATTTTATCATTTAACTCGGCTTCTTTATAGGAATCTTCCTTCTCCATGAGCTTTAGTATTCGTATTGATATTAACGGTGAATATCGCCACCGCCCCTTGTACACGGAAAGTGATCTTCTTTTATAATCAAAGGAAATCACTCTTTTTAGATTGGCCTCTGTTGATTCCACGATGAGCGTTCGGTGGTGACGCCTGCGGGAACAGCGCGAGCCGAAGATCCACTTGGTCAAGTGATCTTCTTGACCAAGTTAGCTGAGGCCGTGCCCGCGGCAAGCATCCACCGACAAGCGATTCGTGAGAAGCAACAACAAACTTCAACAGCTTCTCAAGATTAAAAAGGGTTTTTCAATAGCCTCGCTTTTAGCTCGAGGAGGCTTGCCGTCTTCTCGGCGGAAAGCGAGCTATTTCCAAGACCCCATTTCTCCAAGCAAAGCAACAAAACCGATCCCATATGAGGAAAGAGGGGGCTTATTCAACTTTACTAATAAGTTTTTTATATTGCACATCTCCATATCCTAATGTTGGAAAAACATCAATTAACCTTTTAATTAATTCAGATGTCACTAAGTTGTTATTTTTCTTGATATACCTCATTACTGGATTATCATCTTCAAGCATCATTAAGTATAGATCTATGGCCTGGTACATAACGGGAATTACTTTTACGGACGTTTTTTGCTGGTTTAATAGGACGTCATCATATACTGTAAAATAATTACCTAACTCAAGTTCTGTTTGTGTTACCTTAAATTCATCTTCTCTAAAGCTATTCAAGAAAACTTTCCCCCTGTATTCGGATTGTTCAAGGTAACCAAGAAGAGTAAGAAGGTTCATTTGACAAAACATATCTTCGCCGAACCACAAAATGATATATTTATATGTGTTATTAAAGAGTTCATTTAAAGGGGCGATCACCTTATTGATATAATCTTCAACTAGTACATGGTGCCCCGCAGCTCTTGTTTTGATGAATTCCTCATTGAATATCTTCCTGGTAGTGGCATTTACACACATAGCTTCATTAAAAGGAGCGTAATCTGAATCCCCCATGATTTTGTTATTTTTAAACTCATCATACAAAACCTGACCATTCACAATATTCAGTACATGTTCATCAGAAAAATCACTGGTTTCGCTTTGTATTTGATTAACCCTCATTTCTCGTGAAAAACCCATTCCGCACCATTCCCCTTTATTATGTATAGAGAGTTTGTTAAATGATTGAACAGGCGTTTTAGTGAGTTGATATTCTCCAGGCCTTATGCCGAAAACGTTCTTAAACGCCCTGCTGAATGCTTCTTGTGAAGAATAATGATAATCAAAAGCAATATCAATGATCCTCCTCCCGCTTCCTAAATCTTCTGTAGACAAGTACAACCTTCTAAGACGAATATACCGCCTAATATTCAAACCTGTTAATTGGTGAAATTTAAATGAACAATAATAAGGGGAATATCCCATATCATTGGCAAGTTCATCTAACGAGAATTTACTTTTCAGCCTGTCTCTATCCAATCTATCATAGATGCAATATTCATTAATCTCCCCCCCAACATGCATTATGAGTGAATTGTGTTTCATACTTTTGATATTTATTGTGATTTCTATATATGTGTAACATTACTGTACATAAATAAAGGATAAAAGGGGGCGTTTGTGAAGAAGATTACTTAATACAAACGGCGTCTTTAGTATAACAAAGGAATAAACAACAAAACGCTTGGATCTATTATTCCAAGCGTTTTGTTTGTTCTTTATAGTCCTGAAAATCCTGTATTTTAGTATGTTATTTGCTTGTTCTTTACATTTTTCAGCAACTGCGTGGGAATTTACTTAGGTGAACGACCTATTTCTATGGGTCACTCCGTCAGTTCTGTCAAACGTTGAGAAGAAGAAGCCACTTTGGATACAGCTCCGTTGATTTCCTGGATTACATGGGCGAATTGTTCAAGTTCTCCTTCAATCCCGGCGTTATATGACTTGTTCTGGCCCATAGCGGTTACGATTTCTGTAAAGAAGTGATTGATTTGATTCATACTCTCGGTTCCTTCTGAAATCATTTCATTAATGCTTCCGACATTGCTGGAAACACTATGGATTTGCCCACTTGTCGAAGTGATTAAATCAGATACTTCTGCTACAGAATTCTGCGTCTGCTCGGACAGTTTTCGGACTTCATTTGCCACCACTGTGAACCCTGCTCCGTGTTCCCCGGCTCTTGCTGCCTCGATGGAAGCATTCAAGGAAAGCAGATTTGTCTGTTCGGCAATGGACGAAACGATTGTAACAATTTTACTGATTTCCTCGGCGACGTGTTTCAATTTTTCCATATCATCCGAGATCTCTTTAATATTTTTTTGAATTTCATTCATCTGTTTTTGCTGAATTTCCAATCTTTCTTTTCCTTCTAATGATTGTTGTTCAACTTGTTGAGCCACCTGGGACCCATTTTTAGAATCCTCTACAATCTTCTCTGTCTGCTCGGTCAATTGTTCAGTGGAAGCACTGGCCTGTTGAGATACTGCAGCTACTTCTTCAGACATTTGATCGACCCTGCGGTAGGCTTCCCGTCGTTTTTCAATTTCCTCTTCCCTTAATTGTTCCGCTTCTTCCTCGAACATATCCAACACCAGTTGTTGTTCAATGCTGAGGATCTTCGTTGTTGCGCGAATCGCTTGACTGAAGTGGGCTTCACTCAGCTCCTGTTGATAAATATTCATGAAAGAAAGCAATAGATCCTGGAATGCACACATGTACCACTTCGGTTTCAAGCCGATGTTCAAGTGTACTTTTGCAATCCGCTTTCGTTTTTCGATGAAAGACGCATCAATCACCCCATTGAACATTTCCTGAATATGTACGGACAGCGTCTTCTGCAAACGTTCTACTGAACTATGGTGGTTGATGATGTGCTCCAAAGATGGTTCACTTTCCAAGTTTGCATAAAACTGACGCACTACTTCATCGATATGACTACTGACGAGGGGCTGTAAGGACTTTAAGATGGCCAAATCATCTGCCGTCAAATGAATCATTTCAAACTGTTTTTCAAGATCTGATCCTGACTCTACTTGGATTTTACCAACTAAACCTTCCCCCAGTGCCGCTTCTTCTTTTTCTCTTTTCTTTGTCGCAAATAAACCCATATTTCATCCCCCTAAGTATCTTCCAGTTATAATTAGCTCTAGCCTTTATATCGACTTTTGGGAAATACTCTTAAGGGTAAGGAATGAATAAAAGTGCCTGCCCTTCATAAAGGACAGACACTTTGTTATGAGGCGGAGCGATTTTTATAAACGCTCGCGATCAATATACTCATTCGGTTCTGCGCCGAATTCTGTACTATGATTTTTAAATTGAGCCAGACGGCCGTTTCTATGCTCGCCTTTGTTCTTTGTTTCTTTGAATTGACGATTTGGCTTTTTGTCTTTTTTACTCATCATTTTCACCTCGTGTAGGACAATGTCTTACATGGTTAGTTTGCAAAAAACAACAGAACATTATACATGAAAATATATGGCCGATTCTCTTTAGCAACCAGTCGGGAAAAAGGTCATCGTTTCACAAACCCCTCCAAATAACCACTCATCTCAGCCTTACTATCCCTTATCCATTCTTTGATTACCCACCATAATTTCCATTTAAAAAGTGGTTTTAAATCCAGCAATTAGAGGAAATGTTCTTAGATATTAAATACTGCAATTTTACTATTTATATAAATGAAAGAGGTGGAAAGATGACTCCAAACCAAATCGGCTTTGCCTTATTATATATTGGTGTATTCTTATTGGTCGGGAAAATCATCCGTGTCAAATCGACACTGCTGCAAAATTTATTTTTACCATCCTCCATCATCGGAGGCTTTATCGCATTATTGTTAGGACCACAGGTGTTAGGGAAGTTTTTCTCTGACGATAACTCCTTAGCCAACGGAGTAATGACGGAAAACATTACGGAAGTCTGGTCTTCCTTGCCCGGATTAATGATCAACATTGTGTTTGCCTGCTTGTTCCTGGGAGCGACCATTCCTAAGTTGAAGGACATATGGAATTATGCAGGTCCACAGCTCGCCTTTGGCTGGGCTATCGGCTGGGGACAGTATGTTGTCGGTCTTTTACTTGTCTTATTAATCCTGACACCTTTTTTCGATTTACCTCCCATGGCCGGTGCCTTGATTGAAGTTGCATTCGAAGGTGGACACGGAACAGCTGCTGGAATGGCCAGCACTTTCGAAGAACTCGGTTTCTCAGAAGCCTTCGATTTAGCGATCGGGCTAGCGACGGTAGGTGTGCTTTCCGGGGTGATCTTCGGTATCATCCTGATTAACTGGGGAGTACGAAATAAAAAGACGAAGGTCATTGAAGATGTGGATGACTTTTCTAATTTAAGAAAACGCGGGGTCATGGAATATCAAAACCGTGAACCGGCTGGAAAAATGACGCTGCGCCCAGAATCGATCGAACCTTTATCCTTCCACCTCGCGATTGTCATGTTGGCTATTTTAATAGGCTGGGGGATTCTCCAAGGGTTGATTGCTCTTGAAGCGATCACCATCAATTCTGATTTCATGGAATACATTCCGCTATTCCCTGTTGCAATGCTTGGCGGTATTCTGCTTCAAATCGTTTTTGACAAAAAGGACAAATACAATCTGGTTGACCGACGCATGATCAATCGGATTCAAGGATTGGCACTTGATGTGTTGATTCTAACCGCTATTGCTACGGTCTCCCTGGACGTGATCGGTGAATATCTCGTTCCATTCTTACTCCTGGCTGCAGTCGGCATCGCATGGAACCTATTCGGCTTCCTCGTCCTGGCCCCACGCTTCATCCCGAACTACTGGTTTGAACGAGGCATTGGAGACTTCGGCCAATCCATGGGTGTCACAGCCACTGGTCTTCTATTGATGCGGGTAGTGGATCCTGATAATGAATCCCCTGCTTTTGAAGCATTCGGATACAAGCAATTGTTCTATGAACCATTCCTGGGCGGAGGTTTTGTGACAGCATTGTCCGTTCCATTTATCGCCCAATTCGGTCCATGGCCGAGCTTGATTCTTGCAGCAGCTATGACAGCTGTAGGAATCCTCTCAGGACTCTTTTACTTTGGAAAAGGAAAAGGCTCCTCAAGCTGACACCAAACGTCTGTCTTTATTAAAAGGCAGGCGTTTTTCATGTATGAATCGTCTTTTTAAAAAAACTTTCACTATTATGGCCGATCATACTTTCTCAATTCAGCGGGTAATGGAGAAGGATAAGTAAAGTCTATGGAAGAGGAGAAGATCACATCCCAAGCATTCACATTGACATCAAACGTCTCCTTCCTTTATCTTATATCAGTAATCATAAGTAAATAGATCAGGATTAATGGGTTAGTTATAATTGCAAGAAACAAAAAGTAAGGAGGCTGTATATGAATAAGATTTGGAAGGGGTATCTCGAAACTTCTTTAATCAAAAAAATTACCGTCGCCTTAATCATAGGTGTCCTCATCGGTTTGATTTTTGGGGAGGGAGCTACCGTACTTGCACCGTTCGGCGATTTATTGATGCGGCTATTGAAATTCATCATTGTTCCGTTAATCCTTCTCACGTTAATTGTAGGCGTCAACCAGACGAGTGTTGGTGGTTTAGGTCGTATGGGAGGGAAAGTGTTCCTTTATTATCTGGGTACCTCGGCTCTTGCCATTATTGTAGGCGTAACAGTCGCTTCACTATTGAACCCAGGGACTGGAATGACATTAGATGGTAATGAAAGTGTCGAAGTACCTGAAAACCCTGGAGTCACAAGTGTCCTGTTGAATATTGTACCTGATAATATTCTAACAGCTTTTACTGAAATGAACTTGCTAGGCATTATTTTCACAGCACTCGTATTCGGGATAGCCATTTCCCATTTACGTTCTTCATCGGCTTACAATGAAATAGGTAATAGTCTTTACAAAGGGATTGAAGGGTTGAACGAAGCGACCCTAACCGTCATGAAAGGGATTTTGCAATATGTCCCCATCGGAATCTTAGCCATCGTAGCTGAGATTGTCGGCACACAAGGGGCGGAAACCCTCGGATCTTTAGGAACATTCATTTTAGTCCTTTATGTCGGTCTGCTCATACAGCTCGCTCTTTACATTCTTGTCCTGTTAGTTACCAAACAGCGTCCTTTGTCCTTTTTCAAAGAAGCCCGCACACCTATGATTACTGCTTTTGTTACACAGAGCAGTTCAGGTACTCTGCCGGTAACTTTAAACGCAGCACAAGCCCTCGGTTTGAAAAAAAATCTCTACGGTTTCAGTTTGCCACTCGGGGCGACCATTAACATGGATGGTGCAGCGATCCGTATTGCGGTTTCTGCTGTATTTGCTGCAAACGTCGTTGGTGATCCGCTGAGTTTTGCTGCCATTCTGCAGGTAGTCATTGTCGGCACACTTGCCTCAGTCGGTACAGCAGGCGTTCCAGGAGCAGGGATCATTATGATTGCCACTGTATTCTCCCAAGTAGGTTTGCCGATGGAAGCTGTTGCATTACTGGCCGCAGTAGATGTATTCGTCGGAATGGGAGCGACAGCACTTAACGTCACCGGTGACCTTGTCGGTACATCCGTCATCAACAAAACAGAAAAAAGAAAAGCTTAATGTAAAAAAATATTTAATTAGAGAGACTACGGAATGAAGCTTCCTTAGTCTCTTTTCATTAGCCAACTAATCTTTGTGGAGTGTTTATAAAATATAGAAAGCAAAACGGGTGATGCGATCTCAAGTCTTATGTTAATATTAATGATTAGCGACCTAAGTATTAGAAAGAAGGGGTATTCATGTCAGAGCAAGAACCATCCATAAATCGGGTCCCTTTGATGATCGTACTGATCTCAGGGGCCTTTGTTGCGATTTTGAACCAAACACTATTAGCAACAGCGCTGCCACATATAATGGCCGATTTGAATCTAGATGCCAACACAGCCCAGTGGCTGCAGTCCATTTTCATGTTAGTCAACGGCATCATGATTCCGATTACAGCATTTTTAATTGAAAGGTTTACCACCAGAAAATTATTCATGACAGCTCTCGGCTTATTCGCAGCAGGAACACTCGTCTGCGGGTTAGCTCCGAACTTTTCGGTACTGCTTGCGGGAAGAGTTTTACAAGCTTCCGGCGCCGGCATTATCCTGCCTTTAATGCAAACGATCCTTTTCCTCGTCTTTCCAATAGAGAAAAGAGGGGCTGCTATGGGGATGTTCGGGTTGGTCATTGCCTTCGCACCAGCGATCGGGCCGACACTTTCCGGCTGGCTTGTCGAGCAATTTCCTTGGAGAAGTTTATTTTTCGTCATTTTACCAATTGCCATAATAGATATCATCGTTGCTTATTTCATTTTAAAAAATGTAACCAAACAGACTTTTCCTAAAGTGGATCCGATTTCAATCATTTTATCCACCTTCGGATTTGGTGGAATTCTTTACGGATTCAGTGTGGCGGGGAATGGAAGCTTTACGAGTCCTGAAGTGCTTATTTCACTCCTTGTCGGAGCGGTTACATTGACCCTGTTCATAACAAGACAAATGAAATTGGAAAAACCGATACTCGAATTCAGGATCTTCAAATATAAGACATTCACTTTAACTACTGCCCTTGGCATGATTGTATTCATCGCCATGATCGGCGGGGCCGTCATCCTGCCTATTCTCATGCAGGACATGCTCGGTTTCACTGCATTTGAATCGGGACTCATGCTCCTCCCCGGAGCCCTTTTAATGGGGATCATGAACCCGATCACCGGTCGACTCTTTGATAAATTCGGAGCAAAATGGCTCGCTATCACCGGCCTTTCATTACTTGTCATTTCTACATTCATGTTTACGAATTTGAATCCTTCGACTACTTTCACTTACCTTGCCTTGGTAAACTGTGTCCGGATGTTCGGAATTTCCATGGTGATGATGCCCGTAACGACAGCTGGACTGAATCAGCTGCCAGCACACCTTATGCCCCATGGAACAGCGATGAACAATACGATGCGCCAAGTATCAGGAGCAGTAGGCACTGCATTGCTTGTCTCAGTCATGACGAGTCAGACCATTCCTTCTGAAGGGGTGCCCGGGCTCATTCACGGCGTCAATATTTCCTTCCTTGTTGCAGGATTCATTGCCGTCGCAGGTTTCATCATGGCCTTCTTCATCGGTCAATCACGTCCTGATGAAGAATCTGCTGCCTAGGAAAGTAAGACCCTCGTTGTTTCGTTTCAACGAGGGTCTTTATTATGTATAAGCAGGATTAAACAAACAGGAGATAAGCAGAGACTAAAACGACTAACAATAAAGCGACTGTAGTCATATAAGCAATGATGCGATGGGATGAAGCAAAACGGCTTTCGTTGATATTTTTTCGTGTTTGGTAATAATTAATCGTTGCCCCGACAATCGTCATGATGCCGAGGAATAAAGACACAATACTGACGAGAATGGCCAGTTTATTGCCCATATCCCCTGCATCCGGTAATGCTGTCATGTGGACAGTGGTTGCAAGGAAACCTACCCCTACAAGAGCGATGCTAGTCCGGATCCATGCCAGGTACGTCCTTTCATTAGCCAGGTGCTGTTGAATCAACTTTTGTTCATCCATTGGTCTTCCCTCCTTTTATAAACTTCCTTTCCCAATAAATAAAGCTTTTCAGAGGAGAATGTCAAATTCCTCAGTTAAAAAAGAGGAGAGTCGCCTTTAAAAAAGACACCTCTCCTTCAGATTATTTTTGTAAGGCTGATTTATATCGTTGATAGTAGTTCTCTACATTATTCAACAGCAACAACTCTGTGTACAAATAAGCTTTCATATTAAAGTCAGAGAAATTGATGTTCGTCAGCTCCTGGATTTGTTTAATCCGGTAATTCAACGTGTTGGGGTGGATAAACAACTCGTTCGCTGTCTGCTTCCCCTTCCCATTATTTGCCAAATAGGCTTCCAGTGTAAGCAAAAGTTCTGTCTGTTTATCAGAGTCATTCTTGATCAGTGTCAGAAGATCTTCACTATAGTAGTCTTCAGAACTGTTCTTTTCATACAGGGCAGCCAAGTATCTGTATATTCCGAGATTGGCGAATTCCCTGGGCATTGACTCTGGGCGAGGGCTGATGAAGTTGGCGGTTTCGATCACTTCCAAAGCTTCGAGGAAACTTTTTCTCATGTTGTACAGCTTTTTATACTCTTTCCCTAAACCAATTAAAAAGTGATAAAACGCTTCTTCTCCCGTTTCGCACTTCACTTCATCAATCAGATCTCTAGCAATATTTCTTGAAGAGAAGCTCTCATTTTCCCTGCCTTCAATGACCATGATGAGCTGGAATTCTGTTTTCAAGTAGTAGAGTTTTTTATCGGTCCGAAAACGATTCACCGTGTTTTCCAAGTAGTCGAGCATGTATTTATACTGGGGTGCCGTCACTGAAAAGACCATGACTGAAAAACGCTTAGGAATTTGGAGTTTAGCCAGTGACGCATCGTGACGGAATTGACTCTCACTGCCATACTCGTGATGAAGCAATTGCCAGAGCAGTTCCTCTTTACGACCTTCCTTGGCATTCACCTTCATGAATTGATCATAAATCAACTTTCCGAGATGCGGCGTAATCTCTTCTAAGAACTCCATTTCCTCTGCATCCAACAAATGATCAGCTTCCTGCACCCAGACGTAACCCATTGTATGACCGAGATGCTTCGCTGCAATCACCACGCGCTGGTGGAACCCGAGGTCCTCGATGGGATGGACACGAATCGGCTCAGGATGCTGTTCCAAACGTTGCACAATCCCTTCTTTCTTCAACCGATCGATGATGAAAATCGGACACTTCTTCGAAAGGATTGTCTTTTGCTGGGTTTGGTCGAAATCATCAAAAGAAGAACTATAGGATACCAATTCAAAGTTTTTATTCTCTATGATGACAGGCTTCTTCAACTTAGAACTGATCAGCTCTGTCGCTTTATGGATGTCCTCCGCCTGAAGGATCAATTCTTTTACTTCCATAGGAACCCTAACCTTTCCGAGTAGGCTGAATGTCATAATTCGTTACCCTCCATTATATCGGTTTGTCATAGAAAGAAAAAGAAATATATAATTTAAATGCGTAAGTGGACGGGGAGATACGACAAGCTTAAGAACAATTTCGGAGTGAAGCGGTTTTCTTCACGCAGACATTGGACTTAAGACCTCGAGTGTCTGTCCACTGGAGCTGGATATATTGAAAGTGTGTCGAGAGGTTGACAGACCTGACACGCATAAGCAGAACATTGCAGTTGGGCGGGCTTCCCCCACGTAAATGGACTGCTTATATCGCGAAGGGCTACCTATTTAAAAGGGGTAGCACACACTTTACCCCCCTATATGGATTCCATTTTTTGATTCTATTAAAAAAGCTCCCCCAAGAGTTTGGGGGAGCCTCAGGCATTGATTTAAAACATTTCGGAGATTGTTTTCGCTTGCATGTGCAAGGCCAAGTAATCTGGGCCACCCGCTTTGGAGTCAGTACCAGACATCTTGAATCCGCCGAACGGCTGGTAGCCTACGATAGCACCTGTACAGTTACGGTTGAAGTACAAGTTACCGACATGGAAGTCATATTTCGCCTGTTCCAGATGATCGCGATTATCAGAGATGACCGCACCTGTTAGACCATATTCTGTGTTGTTGGCAATTTCGAGAGCTTCATCGAAGTTCTTCGCTTTTGTGAAGCAGACAACTGGTCCGAAGATTTCCTCTTGCTGCATACGGGAATTTGGATCAAGATCCGCAAATACTGTAGGCTCAATGAAATAACCTTTGGAATCGTCACCTTTTCCGCCTGTGACAAGACGACCTTCTTCTTTACCAACTTCCATATAGCTCATGATTTTATCATAAGCGCCTTGATCGACGACAGGTCCCATATAGACATTCTCTTCAGAAGCGTTTCCAACGGTAAGCTTTTCAGTACGCTCTTTCACTTTTTCCAACACTTCATCGTAAACATCCTCGTGGACAACTGCACGGGATCCGGAAGAACACTTCTGTCCTGAGAATCCGAAAGCAGATACGATGATGGCATCTACCGCTGTTTCGATGTTCGCTTCTTTATCGACGACTACGGTATCTTTACCACCCATTTCAGCAATGACTTGCTTCAAGTGGTTTTGACCTTCTTGAATTTCTGCAGCACGTTTGATGATGCGTGTACCTACATCGCGGGATCCTGTAAAGGAAATAAGCGCTGTTTTCGGATGGTCGACGAGATAGTCTCCAACTTCTCCCCCGCTTCCTGGTACAAAGTTCAAGACACCTTTCGGAAGGCCTGCTTCTTCTAATACTTCTACGAATTTAGCAGCGATGACAGGACTGTTACTAGCTGGCTTCATAACTACAGTGCTTCCTGTAACCAATGGAGCAATCGCTGTTCCAGCCATGATTGCAAATGCCAAGTTCCAAGGCGGGATGACAACAGCGACCCCTGTAGACGTATAGATGTAACGGTTTTGTTCGCCTGGACGGCTTTCCACTGGTTTGCCATCTTTCAACTCAATCATTTGACGACCATAATATTCAAGGAAATCGATCGCTTCTGCTGTATCCGCATCCGCCTCTTTCCAAGGCTTCCCTACTTCATATACAAGGTAAGCAGAGAACTCGTGTTTACGGCGACGGATGATATGAGCCGCACGGAAAAGCAATTCAGCTCGAGCGCGTGGATCCCATTTTCTCCAGTCTTTGAACGCTTCAGAAGCGGATTGGACTGCTTTTTCAGCTAATTCTTGATTCGCTTTGGAAACCGTACCTACCACTTGTTTTGTATTGGCAGGGTTCGTGGACGTAATTTGATTATCTGTACGGATGCGTTCTCCATTAATCAGAAGGTCATGATGTTGACCCAATTCTTCTTTCACTTGCTTCAATGCTTCTTCGAAAGCTTTCTTATTTTCTTCTACTGTGAAATCTGTGAATGGTTCATGTTTATAAGGCTGTACCATAATAAATTCCCCTTTCTGATTTTGGAAATAATGATTAGTTGAAAATTCCTCTGACTGCAAATGCGATATTCGCTGGTCTTTCGGCTAGACGTCTCATGAAATAGCCGTACCAGTCTTCGCCATATGGCAAGTAAACGCGAACGGTATATCCTTCATTGAGGAGATCCTGCTGCATTTGAGTCCTCATGCCGTAGAGCATTTGGAACTCAAAGCGGTCAGTCGGAATATCATGTTCTTTTACCAATTGCTTCGTATAATCGACGATGGCATCATCGTGACTTGCGATGGCTGTATAATTTCCATTCAACAAGTTTTTCTTAATCAGATGTTTCAAGTTATCGTCGACAAGGTTTTTCTCCGGAAAAGCAACTTTTCCAGATTCCTTATAGGCCCCTTTGACGAGGCGTAAATATGGATCATAAGGATCCAGTTCATCCAGGTCTTCATCTGAACGGTAAAGGTATGATTGAATGACCGTCCCCAGATTCGGATGATCTTTCTTCAATGCTTTATAAATGTCTAGAGTGGCCCCGCACCTTGAGGAGTCTTCCATATCAATGGTGATTGTAATGTTGTGCTTCTGGGCTTCTCTTAAGATGAGCGCCATATTTTCCATTACGAGCTCATGACTGATATCCAATCCAAGAGAAGTCAATTTCAGTGATACTTCTGACTTCAACTGATTGCTCGCTATCTGCTGGATGCTGCGGATACATTCTCCCGCACGATCCCTGGCCTCTGCTTCAGAGTCTACAAATTCACCTAAATGGTCAACAGTTACTTCAAGTCCCTCATGGTTCAATTGCTGTATTAACGGAATTGCCTGGGAGAACGTCTCTCCCCCTACTATCTTGTCAGCCCCAAATCTACTGCCGAAACGCTTAGCAAAGCGATCTAACATCTTGTTGTTAGAAAGGTATAAGAAAAAGTTCTTACTGATGGCTTCCAAGATCACCACACCCTTTCATCATTCTCCTATCGATAACCATGTGGGTCTGCTTTAGGTGGAATGGAAAATTTGTTTTTTAACTGTTAAGAAAATTATAACGGATAGCGCTTCCATTCGACAACGTGCGCCAAACACAAAGATAACCCCCTAGTTTTAGGGTTTAAACACAAAAGACTAAAGCCCCCGTTTAGCGTAAGGAATTAATGGGAAAACATGGTTCTTCCTCAGGTCATCCAGAATTTGGATGACCTGAGGAAGAACCAAAAGAAGAACCAATAAAGTCTCCGCCCAATAAAAAAACGAAAGCCTGAAGGGATTTGCCTTCAGGCTTTCGTTTTTCTTTATTTCATGACTAAAACAGGGCAGGTGGCATTCTGGACGACGTTATTGCTCACACTCCCTAAGAACAGTTTCTTCACATTACCAAGGCCGCGGCTCCCGACGATGATCAAGTCCACTGCTTGCTCATCCGCATATTCACAGATACTGACACCAGGATTTCCTTCTACTTTACTAACGAGTACTTCACTGACGACATCCACCTCAGGTGAAACCATCTGTTCTTTCAAAGCATCCATTTCTGAACGGAACTTCTCTGCCATTTCATCCCCGATACTTCGTGAAACTACAGCATTTGTCATGGGGCCAGTCGGTTTGACAACGGATACGATGTGTATCTCCCTTTTTGGAGTTTCACACGCCTGATTCCTAGCTTCCCATACCGCTTCTTTACTCAAGTCACTCCCATCGTACGCAACGAGAATTCGTTTGGTCATAGGGAAACCCTCCATTAATAGAGAATTGATTTCTTACTTCTATTATAGCATAATGTAAGCGATTTCTTAACAGTGGTCTTATCTCTGCATTAAAAGGGTGGCCACTCCGTCCTTTTAATTTTAAAGCTTCCTTTCCCTGTTCACCTCCCAAGAATAGACAGACACCCATGACAAGTGTCATATGAAGATACTGACGTTTGTGTCTTATAAAAACATTGTTTTTAACCTATCATAAGGTTATGACCAAACGTGAAGGAGTCGTTTTTATGAATAAAGAGAAACAAAAAGAGCTGAAAAAAAGCGTATCCAGCTTTGCGAAACCAGATACATCCGCAGGCGTTCGCCAGCTTATCAATACACTCGTACCCTTTGTTCTATTATGGACCTTAGCTTACGCAAGCTTATCCATATCTGTCTGGCTGGCGCTTCCGATTGCTATAATCGCAGGTGGATTCGTCATTCGGGTTTTCATCATATTCCACGATTGTACACACCAATCCTTTTTGAAAAGCAGTAAAGCAAACAGGATTATAGGAACAATCGCCGGAATTCTGACCCTCTTCCCTTTTGACAAATGGAAGAGAAGCCACAATATCCACCACGCAACAAGTGGGAACCTGGATAAACGCGGCACAGGAGATATATGGGTCATGACTGTGGACGAGTATTTGAATGCTTCTCTTAAAGAACGCTTCGCCTATCGTTTTTACAGAAATCCGATTGTCATGTTCGGCCTTGGACCTATCTACTTGTTCCTAGTATCCAACCGTTTCAACCGTAAAGGCGCGAAACGCAAAGAACGTATGAACACATATTTGACGAACACATCCATCGCCGTCATCTACGGTTTGCTTATATGGGCGATTGGCTGGCAGGCTTTCTTGATCATCCAGCTCCCTGTTCTCTATGTCTCTGGCATGCTCGGCATCTGGTTATTCTACGTCCAGCACCAATTTGAGGATTCTTATTTTGAAGATGAATCCGAATGGGACTTTGTCAAAGCAGCTGTAGATGGTAGCTCGTATTATAAACTACCTAAAGTGTTACAGTGGGTTTCCGGTAATATCGGTTTCCACCACGTCCATCACTTGAGTCCGCGCGTCCCGAATTATATGTTAGAGAAAGCACACGAAGAAACACCGCCGCTTCAACATGCAACAACGATCACTCTTGGCACGAGCCTTCAGTCGATCCGATTCCGCCTTTATGACAAGGCAAATAAAACGTTCATATCCTTTAAAGAAGTGAAGCCATTGTTGAAAAAACAACGCTCTTCCATGCTGAATAAACAGCCAAGCTTACAAGACGATCAGTAATGTGAGAAGTCCATTCAGATGAATGGACTTCTTTCTTTCATTCAGGCCTTCCAGAGCTGTTTTTCCCTCTGCTCAAAGAGAAGATGACAACACTGGCATTTTTCGTATATGCTTGAATTAATGTGACAAGGAGGTTCCCGATGCAGAACTGGTACCATATCATCCCGAAGAATACAGGTCTCAGCACTTATGTGTGGATTATTTTTTGTGTGTTGCCATTTTTCTTCATTTTCCGATCTTCTTCGATGTATGAAATGTTGTTCGGAGTTCTAATGACACTTATCTTTTTCCTTGCTTACCGTTTATCCTTCATGTCGAACAGCCGTCTCACATACTTATGGGTAAGTATTGAAATGGCGATCAGCCTCGTCATGACCGTTTTATTCGGATATATTTATTTCGCCTTGTTCCTGGCGTTTTTCATCGGAAATATCAAACATCTGGGCGGATTTTTATCGTTATACATTGTACACCTAGCAACGACTTTGATCGCAATCACGACAACGTTCATCTATCAAATCGAATCCCTTTTTCCGAACTTACCTTTTATTATCATTGCGGTCATCGGAGTAATTCTGCTGCCGTTCACCATCCGTTATCGTAATCAGCAGCATAAGCTTGAAGGCGAATTAGAGGATGCCAATGAACGAATCTCTCAACTGATGGTCATCGAAGAACGCGAACGAATCGCCCGTGATCTGCATGACACCCTCGGGCAGAAACTTTCGATGATTGGATTGAAAAGTGATTTAGCAAACAAGCTGATTACGGTTAAACCGGAGAAAGCCATGCAAGAGGTCGATGATATTCGTACAACAGCCCGCACGGCTTTGAAGGAAGTCCGGGAGATGGTATCGAATATGAGGGGGACGAAGCTAGAAGACGAGCTTGTCCGTGTACAGCAGATCATTGAGGCAGCAGAAATGACGTTTGAATACGAAGGGGATCCTCATTTGAAAAACACACCGCTGCTCGTTGAGAATGTCCTGAGCATGTGTCTGAAAGAAGCCGCTACGAATATCGTCAAACACAGTGGAGCTACAAAGTGCAGGGTCGTCATCAACCCGCTTCCTACTGAAATCCTTATTATTGTTGAAGATGATGGAAAAGGAATCCCAGCCTCGGTCGAGCCGTTTCAAGGTCATGGGCTGCAAGGAATGCGTGAACGCCTGGAGTTTGTCAACGGCACTCTTGAAATTGAATCAAAAAATGGAACAATATTGCGACTGCATGTTCCGAATGTAATTAAAAATAAAGAAAAGGAGGGTCCGGCATGATTCGGATTGTCATTGCTGAAGACCAGCGGATGTTATTAGGAGCACTTGGAGCCCTGCTCGATTTAGAGGAAGGCATGGAAGTTGTAGGCAAAGCGAACAACGGCCAGGAAGCTTGCGACCTCGTAAGGAAGCTGGAACCTGACATCTGCATCATGGATATCGAAATGCCCGTCAAAGATGGACTGGACGCTGCTGAAGAGTTGTATGACCAACCTTGTAAAGTCATCATTTTAACCACTTTTGCCCGTTCCGGCTATTTCGATCGTGCCCGGAAAGCTGGTGTAAGCGGCTATTTGCTGAAAGACAGCCCGAGTGAAGATCTGGCGACAGCCATTAAAAAGATCATTGATGGCCAAAGGATTTTTGACCCAGAACTTGTCGACCTCGCTTTTACAGAGCAAAACCCGCTCACAGAACGCGAACAGGAAGTTATCCAACTGATGGCGGATGGCAAGAATACCAAAGACATTTCCCAGACCTTATACATCACTCCTGGCACGGTACGAAATTATATATCTGTTATTTTGGAAAAATTAGAAGTAACGAACCGCATCGAAGCCATCTCCCGATTCAAGGAAAAGGGTTGGTACAAGAAGTCAAAATGATTATCCCAACCATGATATAAAATCAATAATGGAAGTCCCCTCCGGTAATTAGTGGTATGCCTGAAACTCTCTATCGTGCCCGGGGGCTTTTTTTATGGTCATATCAAATAGATCAATCGATTTCCCTGAGTTCTTTGAATTTCAAATAGATAAAGGCAGCGTAGAGTGAGACAAGAGTACCAACGACGGCCATAATATGATCGATCGAAATACCGAGGGCCAAAACCCCCGAAGTCAATAAATAACTGACTGGAATCAGCCCCATCGATGCTAACGAAATAAGTCCCATCACACGCCCGAGCATTTTTTCTTCTATTAAACTTTGAACAAAGGCAATGAAAGGGATATTGGTTACAGATAAAGAAATACCGAAAATTCCAAGTGCCAGTATGCTCATCCATATCTCAGTGGTGAAGCTTAAGCCGGCAAAAGCGATACCTGTAAATATTAAAGAAAGGAGAGCCACTTTGCAGCGATTTTTCTTCAAGTTCAATACTCCGATAACGACGGACCCTACCAGCATTCCACCAGCTAATCCCGCTTCTAACAAACTGAAGTCAACCGACGTTCCATCCAAAATATTTTTTACGAACAAAGGAAGCCCCATCGTCATCGGGCCGACCAAAAATAAATTCAAGAAAACAGTGGTCAGAACAATGATGAGCAGCACCCGCGATTGTTTGACGTAAAGCAGGCCTTCCTTGAACGTTTCCCAAAATTCCTTCTCCTCCCCATCTTCATCCTTTCCTTCAGGAACACGCATAAGGAAAATGAGGGAACTTGCAATGATCAACATAACAGCTGTTGTTGCAAATACAACTTCATAATTACCGAAAGCGATGATTATTCCTGCAAGCATAGGAGCTAGTATGAACGATGTCTGGTTCGTCATTTGAATGACCGAATTTCCACGCGTCAAGTTTTCCTTATGAACAATAGACGGTATGACCGCACTCTCCGCCGCCCAGAAAAACGCATCTAAAATACCGAAGAAAAAAGCGAAAGTAACGAAGGTCCATAATGTGATTCCACCGAACAAAAACCATGCGACAAGCCCGATTAAAAGTAATCCGCGAATGAAGTCTGATAGAAACATGATTTTCGTTTTACTATACCGATCCGCGACGGTTCCGCTGATGATCATGAATAAGACACGCGGGATACTTACAGCGATATAAAGGATTCCAAGGGAAGCTTCTAAACCTAATACATTGACGACATACCAGCTTTGGGAAAAGAGGAAAAAGGAGATTCCGAAACTCGACAAAAGGGCAGCTCCCCACAACAATAGAAAATTTCTATTCTTGAATATAGAGGGGATTTCTTTTGGTTCAACTGTTGCCTCTTCCATAGCGATATCATTGACAGCCATAATTCTCACACCTTTTTTTAAATGATTAATAAAAGTGTATAAAAATTCCAAAGCAATGACGATATCCCTGAGAATGATTCAACTTCCGTCTCCAGACGGATTTTCCCGCATAAACCTTAAGAAGTTTGAGTGAATTCGCCACTTCTTGCTAGCTCAAAATTTGGTAATATATACTATTGTCAAAATTCCACGAGTCCTGTCAAACCACTTGTGTAAAAAACAATTGTTTGATACTATTCTCTATAACTAAATATTTTCTTATTTCAATTGATTTTGAAGTAAGGATAGAGGTGCAATGACATGAGTACGTATGTTGAGGAGAATGAGCTCCTGTGACACATAGGGAAAGGGGAAATTGCCGAAGCTTCTCGAAACTCATCATCCTGAAGCTGGTTCTGATGCTTAATAAGTGCAGGACTGTCATATAGGAGACTATATGGAGGGCTATCTTACGCAGGAACGGACTAAGTTTCTACGGCAGCAGCGATCCCTCGTTGCTGCTTTTTTGTTTTTTTACTGCTGTATGGCCCTCACTGCCTCGAAAATATTAAAATTCACAAAAGGGTGTGAGGTTATGAATTTCGGCCAAGTATTAACAGCAATGGTAACCCCGTTCGACAGCCAGGAGAATATTGACTTTGAGGCGACCAGATCGTTAGTCAACCACTTGATCGGAAATGGTTCGGACGCCTTAGTCATAGCAGGAACTACAGGTGAGTCACCGACATTGACTACAGAAGAAAAAGTGAGCCTCTTCAAATTTGTTGTCGAAGTCGTCGATGGAAGAGTCCCGGTCATTGCCGGCACAGGCTCCAACAACACACGGGCTTCGATCAGTCTGACTCAGAAAGCTGAAGAAGCCGGCGTCGATGCGATCATGCTCGTCACTCCTTATTATAATAAACCAACCCAAGAGGGGCTTTACCAACACTTCTCAACAATCGCAAAAGCGACATCCCTCCCCGTCATGCTTTATAACATCCCCGGCAGAAGTGTCGTAAACATGGAACCTGCTACGATCGTTCGCCTTTCTGGTATCAATAACATCGTTTCCGTCAAAGAAGCGAGTGGCGATCTTGATGACGCAACAGAAATCATCCGAGACACTCCTGATGACTTTTCTGTCTATAGTGGAGAAGATTCCAACACATTGCCCTTCGTATCGATTGGAGGAACAGGAATCGTATCTGTTTCGGCCCACGTCATCGGAAATGAAATGCAGCAGATGATCCAAAGCTTCCGTGAAGGTGACTTCGCGTTTGCTTCACGAATGCACCAGAAGCTCGTACCAGTCATGCATGCCATCTTCTCTGCCCCAAGTCCTTCGCCTGTCAAAGCGGCGCTGAACGCAAAAGGTGTGAAAGTTGGAGGTGTCCGTCTTCCTCTATTACCTTTGACAGAGGAAGAAGAAGCTTGTGTATTGAATGAGATCGGAAAAGTGCAACCGCAAGAAGTCGCAAGCGCTCTATAACACAAGGGGCTGGGACAAAACACTAACTGCCACAGGAAAAGACGAACAATAGGGTGGAATGGAACAAATGGTGCCAGAGCGGCGTAGGCATTTATTGCTTCATAAAGAAAACCCGAACGATTTCGTTCGGGTTTTCTAGCGGAAAATTTCTTTTGTCCCAACCTCTTTTCTTGTTGGAAAATTAAGCTTCTTTCTTCTTTTGAATGATCTCATCGACAATCCCATATTCCTTCGCTTCTGATGCACTCATAAAATAATCACGATCGGTATCTTCCGCCACTTTTTTCAACGGCTGGCCGGTCCGTTCTGCTATCATTTCATTGATCTGCTGCCGGAGCTTGATGATTCTCTTCGCTGATATCTCTATATCTGCCGCCTGCCCCCGTGCACCTCCAAGAGGCTGGTGGATCATAATCTCACTGTTCGGCAAGGCGAACCGCTTCCCCTTCGTCCCGGACAATAAAAGCATCGCACCAAATGATGCAGCCATTCCTGTACAAATCGTCCTTACGTCAGGCTGGATATACTGCATCGTATCTAGAATGGAGAACCCAGCGGAAGTAGATCCTCCCGGGCTATTAATATACAGTGAAATATCTTTGTCCGGATCATCAGCGGCCAAAAACAGCAGCTGAGCTACAATGCTGTTCGCCATATGATCATTTATTTCTTCGCTCACCATGACTATGCGGTCTTTCAAAAGACGTGAATAGATATCGTACGACTGTTCCCCTCGACTTGTCTGTTCAATTACATAAGGGATGGTATTCATTTCAACCTGCCTCCTTTAAGCTGCTAAAGAGAGGATGTTCGAAGGGGAGGAAGGCCGATGTGTGCTCCGAAAAGGTTGAAGCAGGATCGGTAGCTTTTCAATTAAAAGAGCCGGGTCCTGCACGGTCAGGGTTTGAATCACAGTTTCGTATAACAAATCTTCCTCTGGCCGTGTCCGCAACACTTGGAGTCTCTCTATTTCGGTAATGTCTTTTACATTTGTGCGGGCCCGCTTCAACAAAGCTTTAACACCCGTATCCGTCATCTCCAGGAGTTCTGCAATTTCTGAAATCTTATACT
This sequence comes from Halobacillus sp. H74, assembly GCF_052246715.1. Lineage (NCBI taxonomy): Bacteria > Bacillati > Bacillota > Bacilli > Caryophanales > Bacillaceae > Halobacillus > Halobacillus sp. H74. The sequence goes on from NZ_JBQQCI010000001.1 coordinate 450,282, forward strand.
GAAAGGCTTCTTTCAAAACAAATGAGACAAGTTGTTTGTCTGACAACCTTCCAACTATCCTCTCGATAATCTCAGAGTTGTCGTGCACCCTATTTTTTGTATGTCCACTAAGATGTGGACTTGAAACAAGTGTTTCTTTCTCCTGCTTCCGCTTTTGATCGACCCAGCAGTGGTAAGAAATTTTTTTAAGAAGAGCTGGTTGGATTTCACTCCATTCATACTTCTCTAAGGCTTTAGAAAAAGACTCCTGGGCTAGATCTTTCCCTTCCCAAGCATCTTTGGTAAGAAAAAGACAGTAGCGCAAAAGTTTAAGATAATCCTCCCTCACCTTCTCTTCAACAGAAAGCGTATGATTGACCGTGCTCGATGTTACATCCACCTTCCTCACTCCTTTCAACCTCTCACAGCTATAACGGATAACATGGAAAAATAGATATGGGTTCTTTTAATTTATTCTGTTTTCCTTTGTGTATCCCTGCTTATTTTAAATACGGGAGGGAATTCCCTGTTGAACCACCCACAAAAAAGCCCCAGGCATGAAAACCTGAGGCTCAATTCTTCTTTATACTTCTACCGTCCAATCATGGATATCTTCTTTTCTGCCCCGTTGAATCCCCGTAATCGTATCGTAGAGCTTTTGGGATAGTTCGCCGATCTCATGGTCGTTGATGACCATCTTATTCCCAAGCCAATTCAGCTCCCCGACAGGTGAAATGACAGCTGCTGTCCCAGTACCGAAAGCTTCTTCCACCTTTCCTTCTTCATATGCCTCATAGAGTTCAGCAATGGAGATTCTCCGCTCGGTCACGGGTACTTCCCACTTCTTCAACAACTCGAGGATTGACGTACGTGTAATGCCCTTCAGAATGCTTCCGCTAAGGGCTGGTGTTACGACTTCTCCATCAATTTTGAAAAAGATGTTCATGCTTCCCACTTCTTCGATGTACCGTTTCTCTACACCATCAAGCCAAAGCACATCTGCATTCCCTTCTTGAGCAGCCTTTGCTTGAGCCTGGTAACCAGAGGAATAGTTCCCTGCTGTTTTCGCCATTCCTGTACCGCCCTTGACTGCACGTGTGAACTGGTCCTCGACGTTGATCGTCACCGGTTTGATCCCCCCAGAAAAATAGGGACCTACAGGCGACAGGATGATCATGAATTTATAGGATTTGGATGGAGCTACGGCGAGGCTCGGTTCTGTGCCGATAATGAACGGACGTATGTATAACGACGTACCTTCAAATGCCGGGACCCAGTCTTTTTCTAAGCGGACGAGCTCTTCCAGGTATCCCATCACTTCCTGTTCATCGATCGGCGGTATGCTCAACCTGTCGCTGGAGAGGTTCAAACGTTCAAAGTTCTTCTCCGGGCGGAATAAAAGGACGCGTCCGTCATCGGCGCGATAAGCTTTCAATCCTTCAAACACCGTTTGGCCGTAATGAAAAATCATAGAAGCTGGATCGAGCGTCAATGGTTCATACGGGACAATTCTCGGTTCATGCCAGCCTTTGTCTGCTTCATAGTCCATGACAAACATATGGTCTGTGAATGTTCGTCCAAAAGGAATCTGTTCGCTTTCCGGCTTGGCTTTCTTGTGTGTACTTTCAACAATATTCAATGGCATATTCAGGACTCCTTTTTTTCTATAAGATGATCGGCTTGGCCGTTTTGGATATTAGTATTCATTGTACGCCCGTCAGCGCCAATTTTAAAGAGGATTTAATCGAATTATCAAAAAAGTTTTTTCCGCAATAACGCACCAATTGGATAAAACACTTACCAGATAAAGATTTGATATACTGAGGACAGGTAAAAAACGGAAAGCGTGGTGTCAAAGTTGTTCAAGCTCTTACTAATTGAAGACGACCGGACATTATTCCAGGAAATCGAAGAACGGTTATCCCAATGGTCCTATGAGGTGTATGGAGTTGAGGATTTCAACCGGGTGATGGAAACCTTCACGAAAACCGATCCAGCTCTCGTCATTATCGATATCCAGCTCCCGAAGTTCGATGGTTTCCACTGGTGTCGGATGATTCGCGAGCACTCCAATGTGCCGATCATTTTCCTCTCCTCACGTGACCACCCGACAGATATGGTGATGTCTATGAATTTAGGGGCTGATGATTTTGTCCAGAAACCGTTCCATTTCGATGTGCTCGTAGCCAAAATCCAAGCCATCCTCCGACGTGTTTATAATTACAACACAGAAACGAACGAACTGAAGACATGGCTCGGTGCGACCATAGATTATGATCGGAACCGGGTGACGAATGACCAAGGAGCTATCGATTTAACAAAAAATGAAGTCTTGATTTTAAAACAGCTGATCGAAAAGAAAAGCAAGATTGTCAGCCGAGAAGAGTTGATCAACCGTCTGTGGGAGGATGAACGCTTTGTCAGTGATAATACGCTTACAGTCAATGTCAATCGTCTCCGCAAAAAACTTACAGACATCGGGTTGGAACAGGCAATTGAAACGAAGGTCGGCCAGGGGTATGTGGCGAAGGAGCAGATGAAGAGATGATCCGCCCCTATCTATTAGAAAGAAGCAGCTGGATATTACTTTTCTCAGGGCTGCAGGGGCTCGCCTTGTTAGTTGCCCTCGTCGATACGACCATCCCTGTCACCTCAATGCTATATTATGTCTTTTTATCAATCATCATTTTCGCCATTTTCTTATTCGTCCGCTACCGGAAAGAAACACGGTTTTACGTGGCGATCGAGCAGCGTGAACACGACCTTGATTTGACGACAATACCGGAAGCGGACAGTCCATTTGAGAGAATCATCGAGACGAATGTCAGTGATCAAATGGAGCTTTTGAAGCAGGAACTTGCTCACAATCAAGGTTATTTGGAGCAGGAAAAAGATGAGCTTCTCTCCTGGATCCACGAAGTGAAGACGCCTTTGACAGCGATGCGGCTGATCATCGACCGGCTCGATGATTACAAGCTGAAGTCCCAACTGACCTATGAGTGGCTGCGGATCCACCTGCTTCTCGATCAACAGCTCCACCAGAAAAGGATTCCCTTCATTGAAAACGACCTCTATATAGAGAAAGTTGAACTCGAGTCGCTGCTTTTCAATGAAATAAAATCCCTGAAGTCATGGTGCATGCAAAAGGGAATCGGCTTTGATATAGATTTGGAAGTCGAAAGCGTCCTCAGTGATAGCAAGTGGCTTGCCTTCATCGTGCGCCAACTGCTGACGAATGCGGTTAAATATAGTGATGCTACAGATATTGCTATCACAAGTTTTACAAAGGACGGACGAAGCTGCCTGCAAGTGAGGGACCAGGGCCGAGGGATCGAACCGCGTGACATATCCCGTATTTTTGAAAAAGGGTTCACTTCTACAACGCAGCATCAGAATAGTGCTGCCACCGGGATGGGACTCTATTTGACCGATCGTATTCGCAAAGCCTTGAAGATACACATTAAAGTCGATTCTGAACTTGGAGCAGGAACGACTTTTACACTCATTTTTCCAGAACAGAACGAATTCACGAAAATCAGAAGCATGTGACGAAAATGTCACATGCTTCCGTCATTTTGTTAGGTGAATGGAAGGAAAAGCTTGATGGATGCTACTACAATTAAGTTATAGAACAAAGGAGGTCATTACATGAGTTTATTAGAAGCGAATAAAATTCATAAAAGCTATGGCAATAAATTTACGAAACAACACGTATTGATAGGTATTGATTTGTCAATCCAGAAGGGTGAGTTCGTTACGATCATGGGGGCATCAGGTTCAGGGAAAACGACACTGCTGAATGTGCTTTCCTCCATTGATCGGGTCAGTCACGGCACCATTAAAATCGAAGGTCAGGAGATTACCGGAAAAAAGGATAAACAGTTAGCAGAATTTCGCAAGCATCACCTCGGCTTCATTTTTCAGGAGTACAATCTGCTCGATACCTTGACTGTGAAAGAGAATATTCTGCTGCCTTTATCCATTTCCAAAGTATCGAAAAAAGAAGCCATCCAACGCTTTGATGCGGTCGCTGAGGAACTGGGCATCGAGGATGTGAAGGATAAATATCCTAATGAAATATCCGGCGGTCAGAAACAGCGTACCTCAGCGGCGAGAGCATTCATCCATGAGCCCAGTATCATTTTTGCTGACGAACCGACGGGAGCGCTCGATTCAAAATCTGCTTCCGATTTACTCGACAAACTGAGTGATATGAACCAGAAGCGGGAAGCGACGATCGGTATGGTGTCCCACGATCCAGTCGCTGCAAGCTACAGCAGCCGAGTCATCTTCATTAAGGACGGCCAAATCTATACACAGTTGAACAAAGGCGATCAAACAAGACAAGCTTTTCTGAAAGATATCATGAAGACACAGGGAGTCTTGGGCGGTGTCCAGTATGAACATTAATCAGCTCATTTTCCGCAACTTGAAAAAGAACCTGAAAAACTACTATTTATATGTATTCGCACTCATTTTCAGTGTGGCTTTATATTTTTCATTTGTTACCCTCCAGTATGACCCATCGATGAGCCAGGAGGGTTCTATTAAAGGTGAAGCCGCTGTCAGAGTGGCATCCGTCCTACTCATCGCTATCGTCGCGATCTTTCTGTTATATGCCAACACATTGTTCATTAAACGACGGAGCCAGGAGATCGGCTTATTCCAGTTGATCGGCATGACGAAGAACCGCATTTTCAATATATTGAGCACAGAAAATCTCATCATCTATTTCGGATCGCTCGTTATTGGGATTTTTGTCGGTTTCGCCATCTCTAAATTGATTTTGATGAGCTTTTTCCAAATCATCGGAGTCGATGAAATGGCAAACCTTCACTTCTCCACTGAAGCTTTAGGGCAAACCCTGCTTGTCTTCGCTGCTATTTACGTCCTGATCATGCTGACGAATTACTTGTTCATCAAACGGCAGTCGATTCTCGCCCTTTTCCGTGTGACATCAAGCTCCCAGGGGAAGGTGAAGAAGCTTTCCATATGGGAACACATCATGGGGATTTTCGGAATTTTAATGATCGCCACTGGCTATTTCGTCTCCTCCCAGCTGTTCGAAGGAGACATTGTCACCATCAATGGGTTGTTTTTGGCGATGGGATTCATCCTGGCTGTTGTCATCATCGGTACCTACTTTTTCTATAAGGGATCCGTACGATTCGTTACGAACTTGATCCGTAAAAATAAAAACGGCTATATGAACATCAATGAAGTGCTGTCCTTATCCTCGATCATGTTCCGAATGAAATCGAACGCTTTTCTTTTGACGGTAATTACGACGGTATCCGCTCTGGCGATTAGTTTGCTGTCGCTCAGCTACATTTCTTACTATTCAACTGAAAAGTCAGCCCAAAATAGTGTCCCGGATGATTTCTCGATTACAGATGAAGAGAGCGCCCAAACGTTTATGAATCGCTTGGAAGACGCGGGCATCGGGTATTCCGAAAAGACCATCGAAGTGTTCGAGGTTGAGTTCAACGTCAGAGACATCCTCGATGCCAAGATTGATGACTTGAACTTCGATACAGAACAGACGCCCCTCCCCGTCATCAGTGAAGCCGCAGTGGAGGATATCCATTTAGATGAAGGCGAAATGAAGCTCACTGGTTATACAGACCTGATGCAATCATTCATCTCTTTAGAAGGCGCAGGCACTGTCGGTATCCACCTTAATGAAAACTGGATTGAGCTTGACTATCTTGGACTTGAGAAAGACTATGTCCTTTCCTCCTATTACGTAGCTGGCGGGCTTCCAATCGCTGTCGTCGATGAGAAGATGTTTGCTAAAGTAAAAAATAATTTCAACCCTGAGCTCCAGGAAAAACCGAACCTTTACACCGGCATCAACCTTGAACAACAAGGAGAACAAGCAGAAGCCTTTGAAATTTTTGATGAAATGGGATTGAATGAAACGCGTGCTCATGGCTCGCAATGGGATGTGGCTAAGCAGCAAAAACTTAGCATGGGAATTGTCATGTTCATCGTCGGCTTTCTCGGCCTCACCTTCCTAATTACGTCCGGATGTGTGCTTTACTTTAAACAAATGGACGAAGGAGAAGACGAAAAAGGAAGCTATACGATTTTAAGAAAACTCGGCTTCACCCGTGGCGACCTTTTGCGAGGAATTCAAGGGAAGCAGCTATTCAACTTTGGAATTCCGTTAATGGTCGGATTGCTGCACAGCTACTTTGCCGTTAATTCCGGCTGGTTCTTCTTTGGAACAGAGTTATGGACGCCGATGTTCATCGTCATGGGTCTCTACACCGCCCTTTATTCGATTTTCGGCCTGTTGTCTGTTCTCTATTATAAGAAAATCATTAGAGAGGCCCTTTAAGAAAATGGAAAGCCGCGATCATAATTTTATGATGGTGGCTTTCTTTTATCTGGAAGGTGTCGGTTTTTTGGAATTTTATGTTAAAACATTCACATCGTGGGGTGCGGTCATGGATATGTAGGGGGACATAGAATTTGAATACGAACAGCGGTTTACATAAGATTAAAATATGGAAGTTACTGCTCTGGTTGTTACTGTGGATTATTGGCGGTGGGGTTATTTTCACATTAATGCAGGCTCCCCTTAGTTACCTGTTTCATATATATGTGTACGCAGGAGCAGGATTATGGTTATACACTCAATTCAAGAAATACAACATCTCCTTCTCCCACCTCACCTCCAAAGATGCCGTCAGCATTCCTGCACTCGTTAAAACCTTTGGAGTAGTCACTATCATCAAAGCCGCTTCTTTTGCTTCTGTCTTAGTATTATGGAATATCATAGGCTTGATAAGTCCTTCTTTTCTGAGTGGTATAACAGGAGAAATTATGCAAACTTCTAATAACCAGGAGAGTTTAGGAAGTATTTTCATTTATTTTGTTCTAGTTGTTATGATCGCCCCTTCTATTGAAGAGCTTCTATTTAGAGGTGTCTTATTAAATAACTGGTGCAAGCGATTGGGGACGTTCGCTGGTGTAATACTAGTATCTTTGACCTTCGCCATTTTTCATGGACCCTCCGGTTTTCTCAGTGCGCTATTGGCCTCGATTTTCTTTTCTATTCTTTATTTAAAGACAAAGAGTATATGGATCCCGATGGCTGCCCACTCTTTTAGTAACCTTTTAAGTTTCCTCATCCAATATGTTCCCTTTCAAAACGGAACCGCAAGTGTGGATGATCACACAAAAAGCCTACAACTCATGAAATCCTTAGGAATGTATTCTGGGGTAGCACTGCTTGTGATTCTCCTCTTCTTACTCGTCATTTTTTATAAAATGTACCCAAGGAGAAGTCATTTACCTTATAGGTTTTATTGAATGGGGATAAGTTAATCTATCTTAATAAGTCCTCTTTTCTATTCTTTGGTCCGTTCTGATATAGTAAAAGAACGAGGTGAAATTATGGACGCTAAAACCATTTTCAATAAAGTAAAGAAGCATGAACCATCTGTTCTCGGACATGAGCAGTTCAGAAAATTCGCCGTCCTGCTACCCTTGATCCAGAAAGACGGAGAACCTCATGTCCTTTTCGAAGTCCGCTCCCACCAGATGCGAAGGCAGCCGGGAGAGGTTTGCTTCCCAGGTGGAAAAATCGATCCTCTCGACCCCACTGCCCAGCAAGCAGCTATTCGAGAGACAGAAGAGGAGCTTGGAATCGAGCGAAACGACCTTTGTGAAGTACACCCGCTCGATTATCTCATCTCGCCTTTCGGTATGATCGTTTACTCTTTCGTTGGTTACCTTGAGGTTTCTGAAGAAGAAATCATCAAAAATCCGGATGAAGTAAGGGAGGTCTTCACCGTTCCCCTCTCCTTTTTCATGGAAAATAAACCACGCATTCATTATGTACACTTTGAAGCACACCCGGAAGAAGATTTTCCTTTTGAACTTATTCCCGGGGGAGAAAACTACAATTGGCGGACACGTCAATTAGAGGAATACTTCTATATTTACGAAGATAAAGTGATCTGGGGGATGACGGCGAGAATTTTAGCCCATTTCGTTGAGGTCATGAAAAGATAAAAGCTCTTGTGGTTAAGGTGTAAGTCATAACGTGAAGGTGGAGAACAAAACAAGAGACCAAATCATAGGCGACTTGGTCTCTTGTTCATTCTTATACACCGCGGATGATTGGATTTCAACAGTGAGATATCATGCAGGAATTATTGTATGGTATTCTACATCCTTAGAGATGTATTAATTTATTTCTCAACATGTTCTTTATAATAGTTGCCCCAATGCGGTTGTGTTCCATCCACATCTTTAAATCCATAAATATCTGAAAGCTCCCAAGTACTTAATGTTCTTCCGTTAAATCTACGTACGTCCGGATCCAAAGCCAGATATTTTAGAGCTTCCCCGATATAAAAAGGGGTTTCAGATGCAATAAAATGCTTTTCCACTTTCACTCCATCCTTCCAATTTTCTTCTGTTACTCCGAAAAGCTCCAACATTGCTTCTGAACGGAGGAATCCTGGAGTTAATGCTATTGAAGTAATATTGTAATCCTTTAAGTCTTCTGCTATCGCTTTTGCCATATGAATGTTGGAGATCTTCGCTAAACTATAATAAAAATTCCCTCTATATTCAGAATCTACCCCGTCAGTAATTTCTACAATCAATCCCGCGTTCTTCTTTTTCATTAAAGGTAATGCGAAATGAGAAGTAATGAAATGAGCTTGTACAGCTTGTTTTTGCATTTGCAATCCCTTTTGAAGATTATGATCCCCGACATCTTTTCCCCATTCTGTGAGAGGGTCTCCTCCCCACACATCATTCACAAGAATATCCAAACGTCCATTTTGTTCCCTATTCACTTTGTTAATGAACTTTTCTACTTGTGCTTCGTCTGTATGGTCCACTTTTACAGGAATGCCATCTCCCCCCGCATCATTGACCAGTTCAGCTGTCTCTTCAATGGTTTCTTTCCGTTGCATGGGGGAGGTTCCTCCTCTTGTTGTACGTCCAGTCACATAGACAGTTGCTCCGGCTTCCCCAAGTTTGATTGCCATAGCGCGGCCCGCTCCCCTTGTTGCTCCAGCTACAATTGCTATTTTATTTTCCAGATTCATTTCAAGCTTCATCTTCATCACCCTTTCTATTTATGTAACCTTATAATAAGTTATATATATGACATATACTGTCATGATTAAAAAATAAGGAGAATAACAGATGAAAGCTGAAAGATTAATTAAGATTCTGCTTCTTTTGCAACATGGAGAAATTGTATCCACCCGGGAGATGGCTGAGGAACTTGTGGTTTCCGAAAGAACGGTCCATAGAGACATGGAATCATTAAGTGCAGCCGGAATCCCCGTTTATGCGGAAAGAGGAAAAGCAGGAGGATGGAAGCTTGTCGATAACTGGAAGCAAAGACTGAGCTGGTTGAAGGAAAAAGAAATGCTTTCGCTATTCTTGCCTCATGCTGAAAAAATCATGAATGACTTAAACATGGATATTTCCTCAAAGGATATCAGGGATAAGCTCATGTTGTCCTTGCCAGAAGGATCCAAGCAAAGTGCAGTGAACCTTTGGGAAAGAATATATGTCGATATGGGTACGTGGAAGAACAGCACTAATGAAATGAATCCTGCTATGAAAGTAATGAAAGAAGCGGTTATGAACAATAAAAAAGTAACCATTTCTTACAAAAAAGCCAATGGAGAAATAAGAGATTCCATAGTCAAACCACTTGGATTAGTGGCCAAATCAAGTAATTGGTATGTGATAGCGTTGAACCAGCAAGATGAATTTCGGAGCTATAAAATCACCCGAATCATAGAGGGTGAAATAATGGATGAAGATTTTAACAGGCCATCTGATTTCAAACTATCAGACCATTGGGAGGAATCCAAAAAACTATTCATGCAAAGTCTGCCAGAGTTTCAAGTAAAGGTGAACGTTTCTCCTTTTGCCCATCAAAGAATTAAGTTTACTGGACGCTTCGTGCAGACAGAATATGAGGGGAAGACTACAGTAAATGGATGGACAGAACTGGGTTTGACCTTCAACACCGAAGAAGAAGCTGTTAACTACATAGTCGGGTTTGGAAACCAAGTAAAAATTCTTTCTCCATTGGATTTAATTGAAAAAGTAACAAACCGAGCAAAGGAAATCATTGACCTATATAGGTGAGCAGGATCGAGGTGTAATAAATCACAAGGGTATGAGACAATAAAAAGGGTCATCTTTTATATTAATTAACATATAAGACATGGAGGGTGAAACATGAATGAATATGGAACACTGCATGAGTCAAACGGCCGCTATGCTTTAAGGTTTGAACGTTATTTTCCTTATCAACGAGAAGAAGTTTTCCGTGTCATCACGACTCCCAGTGTCTTCTCTCAATGGTACCCTTTCGCGACAGGAGAGATGGACCTCAGACCAGGTGGGAAAATTGCCATGGATGACGGGGAAGGATCGACATATGAAGCGGTCATAACGGAATTAAAGAAACCCCATACCTTCGAATTCCGTGAAATGGACGATTTGCTACAAATTTCCCTACTAGAAGAAGGTGAAGGATGCCAAATGATCTTCACCCATATTTTTGACGAGAATGAATTGGCAATGTATGTGGCTGCAGGATGGCACAGATGTCTGGATGCCCTTGACTTGCTTGTCAACGGGCAACCGGTTGAATGGAAAGACAACGCCGTTGAGTTAAGAGAATATTATAAAGAAGCCTTTTAATCCCATAGATAGAGAAGAGACGCCTGGTTTTAAAATCCAGGCGTCTCGTTTGCCATTACTAGCATTTTTTCTTCATTTCAATTCACTATACTCCTCGTTCGCAACTCTGATGATGGCCCCAAGCGTTTTCCCTTTGAAATCATCCAGCACAGACTCACCCGTCAGATTTCTGTAATAATAAGCACCTACCTCATCATTGTAGGTAAATCCGAGGTCCCTCAGTTTGTTTTTCAATTGTTGCGGAAGCTCGGTAAGCCCTGTCTGTTCCTTGAAATATTCTGTCGGATACACCCATACATCCACATCGGTGAACCCTGTATGGACGACAAACAAATCACGTTCATATTGGGAAATCCACTGTTCTTTAGAAAAAAGCGATACACCGGAACCTTCAAGGTTGGCGATGCCCTCCAAGTTGATACCGAAGACTTCATTGATCATCCGGCGCATATCCGCCCCATCCATTCGCCCTTCGAAACCAGCCCAATACAAATCCATGACTTCTTTTTTGCTCAAGCTCATAAGAGTGGCCTCTGTCACATCTGCTTTTAAACCCTTTTCCACTTTTTCAAAAACATGATCTGAAAAGGTGCTCGTTTGTTTACCTGCTCCAAGTTCCGAAATGGTATTCAAATCAATACCGTACACTTGACTTACAATGTCACGGATCTCCTCAGGTTTCACTTTTTTACCGGTACGATTCAAGTAATTGTCCATCACTTCCACCTTATTCATTTCGTTAATCATACGCAAAGCTTCTGAGAAAGGGAGCGGACCGCGCGTCTCTTTTCGTAAATTCTTGAACACACCCGCCACTATCTCATCTGGATACTTCAGGTTTTCCGTTTGACCAAGTTCATGCTTCCAACTCTTCGCCTCTGCTTGTTCAGGTGCAACCGTAAAAGAAGAACCTGCGCCGACAATGGAAAAGGCAGTAACTAGGACAAGCGGTTTTTTCAACTTTTTCATAAGTGATTCCATGATTCACCCTCCATATTGATTGGTCGATGCAGGACTCTGAACGCAAGCACTGATAGTTAATGGAACCACGTTCAACGCTGTTTCTTCTTTCTATAATATAAATGATTCTGTCGAATAATGGAAAGATGAACCATCCGACAATTCCCTTCTTATCCTCTTAAGCCCATAAGGACTTTCCCGCCCACGGCCCACACAAGCTATTCCCTTTTCAAATATAACAACCACCAAAAGGTTATCGAGCGATTAAACAGCCTTACGCTTTCGGACAATTAAGAAACCGAGCAGCGTCAAAACCAGGAGACCGGAAACTACAGCCACAATGATATTTCGGACCTTCGGGACGGCTACTTCCACCATCGCCTCAGTTTCACCAGCTGTATCGATATCCCACTGCAGCCTATTGCCATCTGTCCGATCGGCATTATGATCCTTTGGTGAGATCGGCAAATCGAGCGTGAATGTGAGGTCCATCTGATTGGCCACCAGCTGCTGCATACCTCCTAATAACCCCGTCCGTTCAAGGTCGATTTCTCCCTTTACTTTATAAGTTGTAAAAAAAAGACCACTGGAAGTCTCCATCTCTATAGGCGATCCTCCGCTTGAGGCTGCTGCCCCCATTTCACTAAGGCCGGCTGTGACAGGGAGCACCTCCATGTCTCGTACGTCGTCAAAAGTTTTTTCCGCGACAAAACCGACATGACCATCCTCTTCATATGGTTCGATGGTATACCCCCGGGACTCGAGTTCATTATTGACAGAGTCGATCATTCCTTCGCCGCGGCCTCCGATTTGTTCATAAGCATCTTCTTCTATTCCGACAGTAATTGTACTCTCCCCACTGCCGTCCTTGTTGATTTTCAACGCGTAATCGCCTTGCACACAGCCAGTCAGTATAAAAATGAAAGCAATACAGAACAAGAGCCTGCTGATTTTCATATGTAACTCTCCTTATTGAGTAAAAAATGGAATGGTGTCTTTTCCAATATATTACCATTGGATAAATTATATCACGGAACAGTATGATTCATGATGGCCGGGAAATTATAAATACAGGAGGGATTCAGATGAGTGAACAACAAATCTTGACAATCGAAGAATTCAACCAATTGCTGCAGTTATGGAGTGGTAAAACCGTCAAAGTAACGAAAAATGAACTTCGTGACGAGGACACCATCATCATGAATATAGAAGAAATATCATACTCCACTGACACAAGAAGAATCGATAAGTATGAACCGATGCATTCTTTGTACCTGCATGGAAGAGGACGACTTGCGACCGAACCGCAGAACGCACAGCCACTCCCTTCACCTTATTATGAAATACCTCTCGAAGACTCGACACAGTACCAATATCAAAATGAAAAATTTTCCCTGCTCACAGATCGCGGTTCCTATACGATCGAATTGATGGACTAAAAAACAGGTCATTTACAAAACTTTTTGTAGATGACCACTTTAATAACAACAAAAAACAGGGCCATCTCCTCCCTGTCTCAAAAATGTTAAAACTTATATCCAAATACCGCTACATCTACTGCATCAATGCCGCCTCCAACATCAGCTTCAGCTTTAATCGCAAGACCTGTTCCGGGAACGTCATATGTTTTGGTAAACTGTTCACCAGGAGAAACGGTGATGGTGTCCAACATTAAAAAACTGACCTGATCGATTTTCATAATCAGTTTGAAGGTGACGGGGCCTTCTGACACCACGCGATTTCCCCCAAATACCCTGATTGTATAAAAAGGACTCACATTTATGCCGTCCGGGTATGATTTTGTCACATCCACCCACTTTCCAGCGCGAATGGTTTGTCCGCCAGGGTCTGTGTGGAAGATCAGGTTATTACCACGGGATATTGTACGAGACATGGAAGTTCCTCCTCTCCTGCTCATGGTTATATCTTATGAGGGGAAGGTCGGAATAGGAAGAAAAATTTCATAAGCGTTTAAATATCACTTCACCCTCTCATAAAGCTCTTTCACACGGAAAAAGGGTTTAGCTGCCTTTCTATTCGTGAACGAGACTTGGGAGGGATTTAGGACTCAAATAAAGAAAAGCTTCTCTCACTCCCACGAGCGTAATGATAATGACCCAGCTTTATAAAATTCTCACACATGAATTTTAAAAACTAGCAAAAGGGACCAACAGGTGAATTTTCGACAAAGTTGCGTATATGTTGACAAACACCAGATTTTATATAATAATAGCTACTGGATTAGAATTATTATAAACAGTTGCGCAAAAGAGCGTAGCTGATCAACAAACACTACAGGAGGAATTTTATTATGTCTCTAATCGGAAAAGAAGTACAACCATTCCAGGCAAAAGCATTCAAAGATGGTGAAGATTTCATCGATGTAACAGAAGAAAATTTCAAAGGCCAGTGGAGCATTGTTTGCTTCTACCCGGCAGACTTTTCTTTCGTATGCCCGACTGAGCTTGAAGACCTTCAAAATAACTATGAAACTTTAAAAGACCTCGGTGCTGAAGTTTACTCTGTTTCTACAGATACGCACTTCGTCCACAAAGGCTGGCACGACAGCTCTGAAAAAATCAACAAAATCAAATATCCGATGATTGGTGACCCATCTCAGCAGCTATCCCGTCAATTCGACGTATTGAACGAAGAAGACGGCCTTGCTGACCGTGGTACTTTCGTCATCGATCCAGATGGCGTCATCCAAACAGTAGAAATCAACGCAGGCGGAATTGGCCGCGATGCAGATAACCTTGTCGGTAAAATCAAAGCCGCACAATATGTACGCAACAATCCAGGCGAAGTTTGCCCTGCGAAATGGGAAGAAGGCGAAGAAACACTTACGCCAAGCCTTGATCTAGTAGGTAAAATTTAAGGAGTGAAACAAATATGGTTCTCGATGCACAAATAAAAGCGCAACTAGAAGAATATCTTAAGCTTTTAGAAGGTGACATCGAGTTGAAAGTCAGCGCGGGAGACGATGACGTCTCCCGCGACATGCTGGCTCTCACCGATGAGCTTGCCTCCATGTCACCGAAAATCACTGTACAAAATAAAGAACTGAACCGCACACCAAGCTTCAGCGTGAACCGTCCTCAAGAGACCACAGGCATTACCTTTGCTGGTGTTCCGCTTGGTCATGAATTCACTTCCCTAGTCCTTGCCTTATTGCAGGTAAGCGGACGCGCTCCGAAAGTCGATCAAACGATGATCGAGCAGATCCAAAACATCAGTGGGGAGTATCATTTCGAGACCTATGTCAGTCTAAGCTGCCATAACTGCCCGGATGTCGTCCAGGCTCTGAATATCATGAGTGTGTTGAACCCTGGCATCAGTCACACGATGATTGACGGTGCTGCTTTTAAAGAGGAAGCGGAAAACAACAATGTCATGGCGGTTCCATCTGTCTACCTTAACGGGGAATTTTTCAATGGCGGTCGCACAACCCTTGAAGAAATCGTCGCGAAAATCAGTGACGGTCCGGACCCAGAGGAATTCACAAACCGTGACCCTTATGACATCCTCGTTGTCGGCGGGGGACCTGCTGGTGCGAGTGCCGCGATTTATGCCGCACGTAAAGGAATCCGTACCGGAATCGTAGCGGAACGTTTCGGCGGCCAGGTTCTTGATACGATGACGATTGAGAACTTCATCAGTGTCAAAAACACCGAAGGTCCGAAATTCGCAACAAGCCTTGAAGAGCACGTGAAGGACTATGAGATCGATATCATGAACCTCCAGCGTGTCAAAGGATTAGAAAAGAATGATGGCATGTTCGAAATAGAACTCGACAATGGCGGCGTCCTGAAAAGTAAGAGTGCAATCATCTCGACAGGCGCACGATGGCGCCAAATCGGCGTCCCAGGCGAGGAAGAGTTCAAGAACAAAGGTGTCGCCTACTGCCCACACTGTGACGGTCCATTGTTCGAAGGTAAAGATGTCGCTGTCATCGGTGGCGGGAACTCCGGCGTCGAAGCAGCCATCGACCTTGCTGGAATCGTGCAAAATGTCACTGTGCTCGAATTTGCTGACACATTGAAAGCAGACGATGTGCTGCAAGAACGCCTGAACAGTCTTCCGAACGTGACAGTCAAAACGAATGCCCAGACGACTGAAATCACTGGTGAAGACAACGTCAATGGCATCACGTACATCGATCGTGCATCAGGGCAGGAGCAGCATATCGGACTTGAAGGTGTCTTCGTCCAAATCGGGCTTGTACCGAATACCGAATGGTTAGACGAAGACGTTGAAACCAACAAAATCGGTGAAATTGTAACCGATAAGAAAGGCTCAACGAATGTCCCTGGCTTGTTTGCTGCCGGAGATGTGACAGACAGCCCGCACAATCAGATCATTATTTCTATGGGTGATGGTGCGAATGCTTCACTTGGTGCGTTTGATTACTTGATTCGCAACTGATAGGTTGAAAGATTAAGATAAATCCCGGAGTTGGTTGAACCAATTCCGGGATTTTTTTGCCTACCATCGGCAATTAGTAAGCAGGACCTCTACGGCCCCGCTTTTTCTTATATATCCGCATGTGTAAAAATGTCATGATCATCGGTGCTTGGGGACGAATATTCCGCCGTGACAGCCCCCGCTTCTCCGGCCTGGAACCAGTGCCGTGTATTCGGCGGGATTGTGTACTGGTCACCTGCTTTAAGGACAACTTCATGGGCAGCGGTAAAATAATCGCGATCTTGGTCCGGCGGCTGCGTTTTAGGATGTTTCGTTGTCTCTCCTTCTACATACAGGTAGACCGTCCCGAATTTCACTCGAAATGTTTCTTCCTTGCCGGGATCTCCGTCGGTCACCGGAGGATGATAATGCTCCGGACAAGTCTGACGCGGGAATAACACCCATTCTTTCGCACAGTAGCGATCTGTATTGATATAGACAAACAGCTGAAGCCCCAGCTCATCCAACCGGTTGAGCCCAAAATCATTCACCTCGATCGACTGGATTTCATCATCACTCAGGATGACATCTGCCTTTTGAAAGTATTCATTGACTTTACGCTGGACATTCCGGTCGCTCAATCCATTAATATTCACGCTAATCCTCCTCTCTGTCTACGATGTCATAATCTGACCGCCATTGACATGAATACACTGGCCAGTCATATAAGAACCTTCCTTGGAGGCTAACAGTACATAGGGACCTACTAACTCTGATGGTTGTCCCGGACGGTTCATAGGCGTGTCGGTTCCAAATTCGCCCACCTTCTCTTCATCAAAAGTAGAAGGGATAAGTGGTGTCCAAATTGGACCTGGAGCCACCATATTAACACGTATTCCTTTTTCCACGAGATTGGCTGCCATGCTCCGGGTAAAGCCGACAATCGCCCCTTTTGTTGCCGTATAGTCAATGAGTGCGGGATTTCCTTTATAAGGGTTGACGGAAGTGGTATTGATGATTGAATTCCCTTCCTTTAAATGCGGAAGCGCGAATTTAGTTAAATGAAAAATCGAGTAGATATTCGTTTTAAACGTCTTATCCCACTGTTCAAAGGAAATATCCTGAAGATCCTCGGTCGGATATTGAACCGCTGAATTGTTCACCAAAATATCGAGTTGACCGAAGTGATCCACAGTCTTTTCAATCAGCTCCTTACATGTCTCTTCCTCTGTTATATCTCCTGGGATCAAGTAACATTTCACGCCTTCCTGCTCGACCCACTCCCTGGTCTGTTCTGCATCATTTTCTTCTCCCTCTACATAGTTGATCGCCACATGCGCGCCTTCCTTCGCATAAGCGATGGCAACGGCTCGGCCAATTCCGCTGTCTCCTCCTGTAATCAAAGCAACTTGATCAAGCAGCTTCTCGCTCCCTTTGTAATCGAGCGGTTGTACGGGAAGAGGATCCATTTCAGATTCTATCCCCGGCTGGCGTGCTTGCGTCTGTTTCGGCTGACCGCCGACCTGTCTTTTATGAATATCCATCGCACATTCTCCTTTATTTTTGATCTTTTAGTCCATGTAAGGAAAATACCTTTCCTTTACTATTTATAAACACTTGTAAACGGATGCATGGGAAATTTCGGTGAAAAGTACCGTTTTGAAATAAACCATCTACGTTTAACACCAACACATAAAGATTCAATTGAAGGTTTTACAGAAACTTTAATAAATTCCCTAAAAAAAGTGATCCAATGATCACTTTTTTTCGATAGCTGTACAGGAAAAGTAAACAAACAAAATTTTTTCAAAGGAGAGTGTCACATGAAACAAATGAAAAGAATTCTAGTAACCTTCATGGCCCTCGTACTTCTCGTCCCATCATTAGCCATGGCAAACGACAGCGCAACCGTGAAGACGCCGGCAGCAGACTTGAGATCATCGTTGGATCAGCTCTTATCGGAACACTTTGTACTGGCGACTACCTATATGATGAAATCGTATGAAGACGCACCAGATGCAGATGAAGTCTGGGATAAGCTTGATCAGAATGCTGCCGATATGACCCCGGCCATCGCTTCTGTATACGGCGAAGAAGCGGCTGCGCAATTCGAGGATATTTTCCGTGGTCATAACGACTACGCTGACGGCTTTGTGGAAGCAGCGAAAAGTGATGATCCGGAAGCCCGTAAGAAGGCTGAAGCGGAAGTAGACGAATTTGTAAATGAGTTCGGAAGCTTTTTGGCTACGGCAACAGAAGGCAACCTTTCTGAAGAAGCAGCTAAAGAAGTTCTAGCTGCCCATGAACAGGATGTCTTAAGCGTTTTTGATCACTATGTAAATGAAGAATACGAAAAAGCTTATACGGCATTCCGTGAAGGATTCAACCGCATGTTCGGTATTAGTAAAGCTCTATCCACTGCGATTGTGACACAAATGCCAGAAGAATTCGCCCAAACCAAAGCCGATTCAAAAGCAGCGGATCTGCGCTCCAATCTGAATGCACTAGCCTCTGAGCACTTTGCCCTTGCTACACTGGAGATGCAGAAAGGCTTCAACCAGGCAGATGACTATGACTTTGTGACATGGGCAGAAAACCAGCATACAGGTGATTTCAAAGCGGCTATCGCTTCCATTTATGGCGACAAAGGTGCTGAACAGTTTGAGAAAGTCTGGCAGCAGGATCACATTAATGCACAATCGAATCTTGTAACAGCAACCCTTGAAGAAGATGAAGAAGCGAGAAAAATGGCTGAACAAAGCCTGCAAATGTTTGCTGAAGATTTCGGTGCTTTCCTAGGAACTGAAACGGAAGGCAACCTTTCCGAGGAAGACGCGACCGCAGCCATTTGGGCTCATGAAGAAGATGTTCTGCAGACATTCAATCATTATGTAGAGGGAGATTATGCAGCAACTTATGATTCTTTCCGTGAAGGATATGGATTCATGTTCGGCATTGGAGAAACATTAGGCGATGCGATCGTCAAACAAAAGCCGGATCAATTCGGTGGAGAAATGATGCCGGAAGCTATGCCTGATACAGGTATGGGTGGTACAAGTGATCAAGGTGTGACAGCTTGGATGTGGATCGCCTTTGGTATCCTTGCTGCTGCCTCAGCAGGTTTGGTTTATCGTAAAAAAGTGAACCAGTAAATTAAAGACGGAAGAGGAGAGAATACTCTCTCTTCTTCTTTTCTATCAAAAGAGGTGATGAGCGATGAAGCTGGATTGGAAGTTATACTTTACAGTGCTGGGCATAGCTGCCTTACTCATGGTGGCTTATGAAATGAATGCTTTCGCTCTGTGGTCCGACTCTGAATCCAACCCTGACATTGTTCGGGTGGAAAATGCAGAACAAAATGCGTCTGAACTATCAGCTTCTTCAGATGATAAAAAAGAGATATTAGATGGCGAATTCACTGTGCTGAACAACAGCCAGTCTTTAAAATCTGAAGATGTCATCAAAAATGAGGAACAAGCAGATACAGGGATCGTCCCTACCCATATCAAAATCCCATCGATTGAAGTGGATGCACCTCTTGGAGCAGTCGGCGTTTTAGATAACGGTGAGATGGGAGTGCCAGAATCCCCTCAAAAAGCAGGGTGGTTCGAACCTGGCACCCAGCCTGGGAATGTAGGCAACGCAGTCATCGCCGGCCATGTGGACAGCCGTACAGGACCTGCTGTTTTTTATGATTTGAAGAAGCTGAAAAAGGGCGATGAGATAACGGTGAAGAACGATGAAGGGGAAACGAAAACTTACGTCGTAGAAAAGTTGGAAAGTTATCCGATGGAGGAATCTCCAATCACACGGATTTTTGGGAAAACCGATGAAAAACGCTTGAATTTGATTACCTGTACCGGAGAGTTCGTACGTGACCGCGGCGGCCATCAGGACCGTCTTGTGGTGTACTCCACGCTGAAAGAACCCGTCCCAGCAAAAGAAGAAATAGATGCGCCCGCAAACGTAAACGTCCAAGGCACGTTTATAACCTGGCACGCCGTACGCGAAGATTATGTGGCTGGTTATCGTGTTTACCGCAGCAAGGACGGAGAATCATTTGAAAAAGTAGCAAGTATTTCACGCCATGAACGAAAATCCTATGCCGACCCAGAAGCTTCTGAATTTCAATATTATGTAACGACCGTAGGGGAAAGCGGCCAAGAATCGGAGCCCTCTCCTATTGCTGAAGAATAGCTCGGCAAAATAGACTGGGACAAAATGATAACTGCCACTGGAAAAGACGAACAATAGCGTAGAATGAATCAAATGGAGCGTAGGCAACATACGCAGACTCCTGCGGGAACAGCACGAGGCGAAGACCCCGGAAGAAAGCGGTCTTTGCTTTCTGAGGAGGTTGAGGCCGTGCCCGCGGAAACCGTAGTATGTTGCCGGAGCGGCGTATGCATTAATTGATTCATAAAGAAAAAATTCTTTTGTCCCAGCCTTTTCTTTTTTTATAGACAAGGAGAGTTGTTGAGTTGTATAACCTATTGGAATAGATGATGGAGCAATCGATCCTTATCCTCATAGAACTGCTTCATTGTCCTGTAATGGTCCGTATTTTCTAAGTTCGTCTCCTTCATTCCCTCTTCACTCAGTTGGATGATTTTCGAGCTTGGATAGGCCATGATAATCGGAGAGTGAGTGGAGATTATGAACTGGGAACCTTCCTCTACCAGTTCATGAATCCGGGAAAGCATAGACATCTGCCTTAAAGGGGATAAGGCTGCTTCCGGCTCATCCAGAATATATAAACCATTCCCTTGAAAACGGTTCGTAAATGCAGCGAAAAAAGATTCGCCATGAGACTGCTTATGTAATGATTGGCCACCGTATGAATCGATGATCTTCGGCCCTGATGAACCATCTTCATCTAATTCCTCAATGTTCGTCGCTAGATTATAATACGTCTCAGCCCTGAAGAAAAAGTGATCTTCAGGTTTATACACGCCCTTAGCCAACCGTAAATATTGATCTAAGATCGAATGGGAATCATAATTGGAAAAATTGAAATTGAGTGTGCCTCCCTCAGGATTGAATCCGTATTTTATAGCAATCCCCTCCATGAGAGTGGATTTTCCCATACCGTTCTCTCCAACAATATAGGTGACATTAGGATGAAAGAACAATTCCGTGAAATTTCGAATTACAGGCAAGTGGAAAGGGAAAGACCTATATGAATTTATATTTTCTGATTTTAAATCAAGGCTTTTAATGTATTGATTGTCTTTATTCAACATGTATTTTCAACCTCCCCCTTCCATTCCTATCTTTAAGAACTCTATATGAAAGTGCATAAGGTTTATTGCTACTTCCGCCAAAAACTCGTATGCTCTGCTTTATCCTGAATATTAAAGGCGATGATTTTCTCAAGCAACTCGTAATTCACCGGCTCGTTCCACTTAATCCGAAACAACCCTTTGGTAGAACTGTAGCCAGCTTGCTTAATGTCCTCAGCAAAATGTGTCATAGCTGCCGGTTCAGGTGCAAAGCTCATATGATGCTTGGCATGGTCAATCCCGATAATGAACGTGCCGTGATCGGTAAACATTGGCGTATTCCACTTGATTTGTGTTTCTAAATTCGGGAATTCATCCATAATCCACGCAAAGATTTCCTCTGTACGCTCGCGATGGTCAGGGTTATCGATTCCTGCTAAATATTCCGAAAAAACTTCCATGTATTCTCCTCCTCAAATTTATTCCTTCTATTAAAACTATCCTGTTTAATTATATCATTATCCCACTAAAAAATAGATTCAAGAAAAAGTCCCCAACTCCTTCTGGCTCAATATATTTGAGTTACAGGTCAGATAAGGTTTCTATTTGCAAAGGGAATTCCGTTCTACTTTTATTATTCACGTCACAAAACAAAGAGGAAAAAATAACCTTTTGCAGAAATGAATATTTAGAAGCAAGGTATAAGAATCAAAGGAGGCTAAAGAAATGGAAAAATTCAATTCTATAAAATTAGATGGTATAAGAGAAATTGCCAAAAAGAGTTTAGTTGGATTTCGCGTAGTTTGCGACGATATGACGGACTATGGTCAAGAGATTCCTGAAGCTTCTTTGTCATTAGTACGACGTAAAAGTGAAATTAAACAGCTTGTAAAGCCAGTTAATCTTATAGGGGCATTCAAAGCTGCAGAGACTACAGAAGAAGACGATGGATACTGGGTTTGCTTCGAAGTTCATGAATTTGAGGATATTCCTGATGGGATGGTTAAATTAGTCGTCCCATCACAGAAATATGCAGTTCTAAACTTTAATGGTCACGCTTCAGAAATTTTTAAAGTATATACTCATTTACACAAATGGATTGGTGAGAATGGATATAAGAGAGTTCCAGAGAAGTGGTCATTAGAAATTTATTCAAAATGGACAGAAAGTGAAGATAAAGTGGACCTATGCGATCCGATTATATAGTAAATTTCCATAAAATGTGATTATTGAGAGCTATTAGAACGAGGAGTGGTGTGTAATGAAAGAAAACTTAACATATGCTTGGGCAGCCCTCGTGGTTTGCACTTGTTGGACAATTGGTCTTTTTTATAGGTGTGTCGCTCTATACTGGAGAATGTCTCTATGTGATAAGGAGTTTTATGGTGAGTATGGCAGCTGGTGTTCCAAGTATAATGAATACATGGCGAGCTCAGAAAAAAGTCGATAAAAATAAAATTGACCTGGCAGACTAGATGGTTCTGCTTTTGATAAATACATCCTCAAGTTGTCACGACCGCTCGCGTTCCGTCTCAACGCACAGTACTTAAACCCAAGAATGATTGAATAATGCGGGGAGCTTTTTATACAGGGAGGGATACTGCTATACCTTAGATTTAGTCAACATCAGCTTCCTGCTTCTATCGTCTTTTTTTCGTAAATGGATTTATAAAAATCATAAACTTCTTCATATGTCTCTGGTTTACCATTTTCAACTTTGAATGCTACATCTGTAGACCCCCCATCTTCAAAATTCACTGCCATTCCCTTACCATCACTAGTTAATTGCAGAAATAAAGTAGAATACTTATTGTTTTTATTTTGAATAACAATATCAAGCAATTCTCCTTCACTGGAATATCTATTCATTTCCTTCTTCCATTTACTTATCCGATCTTTTTTAATCTTCTTTAATTTAATATTTTCAACGATTGATATAAACTCTTTTACTTTCGTTTCACGACTGGTTTTTGCTTCTTCATTTGCATTGAAAACCTGAGAATCATCTCTGATATCTATCATTCCTATAGGCTTCTGTTTTTCAATGAAAGTCATTAGTGAATAATGTTTATCTTCCTTGTTTTCACATCCTGTCACCAGAATGGCAAGAATCATTATTAAAAAGAATCTAATACACATAACTTCACCCTTTCATATACTAAACACTTGTATATTGAACCCTCTCACAACACAAACCTATTTCAAAGTATCACTGGGCTTTTATATCCATTCTGCACAGTTCAACTGAATCCCTCCTAATCTGCTCTTACGACCATTCCATTCTTAATGTTCAAAACTCCATAGATATCCAAAAAAGAGCTCTCCCTCTAAAGGAAGAGCTCTCTCCTAAAACAGACTAGGATTAATCAATTCTGGTATATAGAACGCGATACTAGGGATGAAAGCAACGATAAGAAGGACGACTACAACCACCGTGATATACGGCATCACGGATTTGAAAGACTTCTCAATGGGAAGCTTCCCAATTTTCGCAGCCAGCAATAAACAGAGTCCATACGGCGGGGTTACCAGTCCCACTGCCAAAGTCATAATGGTAATGATTCCAAGTAAGATCGGACTGATGTCAAACGTTATCGCAACAGGCAGGACGACCGGAATGAACAGAATCATAGCAGGGATGGCATCCATGAATGTCCCTACAAAAAGGAAAAAGGCGATGATAATCAACAAGAAGACCCATTTGCTGCTAATGTTATTAGCGAAGAATTGTTCCGCCCAAAGGGACAATTGGTAGTAACTCATCAATTCACCAAGGGCATTAGCCGCAGCCAAGGCGAACAAGGATAGAGAACTTAGTGTCAATGTATCTACAAAAACCTTGGGGAAATCCTTCAGCTTCAACGTTTTATAGTAAAACATACCGACAATGACTGTATAAATAGAAGCAAACGCAGCCGCTTCTGTAGCTGTAAAGATTCCTGTAATAATCCCGCCAATCAGAATCACAGGAGTCATTAACGCCGGTATCGTATCCAAAAACTGTTTCAGGAAGTTGGACATAGAAGCCCTTTGATAGGTTGGATAGTCGCGTTTCAACGCTAAGAAATAAACAATTACCATCATACTTAAACCGATAAGAATGCCTGGAATGATTCCAACAAGGAAAAGTGCTCCTACGGAAACATTTGTCAGCCCAGCATAGATGATCATCGGGATACTCGGCGGAATGATTACCCCGATGGTGGAGGAGGCAGCCGTAACTCCGACAGCTGTACCGGTATCATATCCCTGCTTCTTCATATTGGGAATCAAAATTTTCCCGACACCTGCTGTATCAGCCTGGGAAGCCCCGGAAACTCCGGCAAACAGCATCGATACAAGAATATTAGCATGCGCAAGGCCGCCGCGAATATGACCGACGAGTGATAACGAAAAGTCGATCAATTTCTGGGAGATTTGTCCCCTGTTCATCAAATTCGCTGCCAGAATGAATAAAGGCACAGCTAACAGAACAAATGAATCAAGGCCGTTCAGCATTTTGACCGGCACTGTAACTTCTGGGATATATGGAACATTGAGAATACCGATCATTGCAACAATCCCAATGACAAAAGCAATTGGAATACCGATGATCATCAATAAGATGAATAGAAAAACTAATAGTGGACCGATCATTCTGCAACCTCCCTTGTGTTGAAGTTTTTAACGTTTCGCAGAATATGTGCAAGTGTGTAAATGAACATGGTCGCTCCCATAATCGGTACGGAAATCCATACATATCCCATCTTCATATACTCCAGTGAGACCCACTCGTATGCCCAAAAGTTTTGGACAGCCTGAATTCCGTAATAAAAGATGGCGAAACTGAAGGCTAGTAATATCACATCATTGATAAGATATAGACTGTTCTTGCCCTTTCCTTTTAACTTCTTCAATAGGAAGTCAAACTGGAAGTGCTCCCTTCTGTTCAGCATGACAGCTGCCCCCATGAAAACAGACCATATAAACGAATAAGTTGCTACTTCCTCTGTCCAAATAGCTGAAACACCTGTGAAACGTGTCATGACCTGTATAATAATCGTGACGAAAAAAGTGACGAGAAACAGGACCCCTATTGTTAACTGAATTCGTTCAAGCCATTTAATCACTGATGAAACCTCCTTATTCAAGAAGTGAAAAGGGAAGGGCACCATGGAGATGCCCCAAGCCTTCGCTTCTCTTACTTCATTTCATTAATTTTATTCAATAGATCTTGAGCTCCGATTTCTTTTGCACGTTCCTCTAAGAGTGGTTTGGCAAGGTCAATAAATGGCTGGCGGTCGATTTCGTTCACTACTGCCCCATCATCGATAGCCTGTTGCTTGTATTTTTCCTCCTGCTTATTCACTGCTTCGCGTTCTTTTTGAACAGAGGCTTCTGCCGCTTTCATAATCGCATCCTTCTGTTCATCTGAATAGTTTTCGAATTTCTTACCGTTGATCAGTAAGAAACGAGTGGTGTAGTCGTGTGCTGTTTCTGTCACATACTTTCCGTTATCTGTCTTATGGTGGTTTTCCTGAACGAAGTACGGGTAAGAGTTTTCCGAGGCATCAACAACACCCTGCTGAAGTCCCTGGTATAATTCTCCCCAGGCAACAGAAGTCGGTACGGCTCCCGTCTGTTCCCAATAGTTAGCGATTGCCCCGGAAGTTTGGGTACGGAATTTCAAACCTTCAAGATCTTCCATAGAATTCAAAGGTTTCTTGCCATAATAGTGACGAACGCCTGCCGACCAGTATCCAAGGAGCTTGAAGTCATTATTTGATTTTTCGTTAATGATGCTTTCCATCTCTTCTCCCACTTCTCCATCTACAACGCTTTCCCAGTGCTCATAGCTATCGAATACATAAGGAAGTGCAAAAAGGTCGATTTCATCTATCCCTGTTTTGGTCATGAACCCAGGCGATACCAACACAACGTCAGCCGCACCGAGTTTCAACTTCTCGACAAGTTCAGACTCACTTGTTCCTAAAGTGCCTGCGTGCACTTCAACTTCAATATTGGCATCAGATTTCTCTGCAGATTCTTTGAATGCTTCCATGCCAATTTGATAAGGGTTGTCGGGGGACGTCTGGTTGTGGGCGGCGATGATTTTCAGTTTACCATCTCCAGACGCTCCACTTGCTTCTTCATCTCCACTGCATCCTGCCAATGCGAATACACCCGCAAACATCATAACTAACAAAAGTGATAAAGAATTTTTCATCATGTATTCCTCCTTTAAAGTGATTGAATCCGCTTACAATTAATTGAAAACCTTCCCTTTAATAGCTTCTGAATTCTCCATGTACGCCTTAGCCAAATGTGGCAAATCATTTAAATTTGCCTCTCCAGCCGGTTCGTGCCCTGTTCCCCTATTCCAAATTTGCATGACGATTCGTCATTTGTTCATGAGACTCCCCTTCTTGTTGATGAACCACGTGGATAATCACTGCATCCAGTACCAGGTGTACGGATTGATCAAATTGATTGCCAAGCGGCTGAATTGTTTGAGGTTCCTCTGCCAGCCGCTTTTTTGTTGCTGCGGGAATAACCAGTATACAGTCACTGACTTCAGCGATTGCTGATCGCGGGTTGGTAGTAACAGCTGCTACCACCGCACCAGCTTCTTTGGCTTTTAAAGCGAATTGGTGCAAGGACTTGGTAGAACCTGAGCCAGAAACCACAACCAGCAAATCTCCTCTTTCAATACTTGGGGTGATGGTTTCGCCTGTCACATAAACTGTAAACCCGGCATGCATGAGTCTCATGGCGAATGCCTTCCCCATAAACCCCGAACGTCCTTCTCCTGAAACGAATATTCTTTGAGCAGAAAGGAGCTGATTAGCAAGTTCTGCTGCTTCGTGTTCTTTTACATTGGAAAGCACGTGCTGAATTTCTTCACTGACGGTTTGAATGGTTTGCTTCATGGTTCATCATCATTCCTTTCATTTCTGAGGCGGCCCCATGGCGGTCTGTATTCTTCGTAATGCCACTGCCCACTATTAAAGTGTCCGGTCGGTTATCCAGTATGGAAGGAAGAGAGTCTAAATTAATCCCTCCGGCAACGGCAATATCGAAGTGGGGATGATTCTTTACAAGTGAAAACAAATCCTCCTCGGCCATCTCTCCCGATGCCTGCATGTCTTTTCCAAAGTGAAGGCTGACAAGACCAACTCCTAAGCCGGATAGTTCCTGAATCCTAGTCTCCTCTTTAACTCCGAGCAAGTCGACCATGATTCTCCCTTGATAATTTTCAGCTACTTTTAACGTATCTTTAATCGTCTGATCCGCGGAGAATGCCATCACGGTTGTGATATCCGCTCCCGCTTCGAATGCTTGTGCAGCTTCATGTTTTCCTGCATCGCATGTTTTCATATCGGCAACCAGGGTCATATGTGGGAACGCTTTCTTTATATCCCTGATAATCTGCATGCCATACTCCTTAATAACTCCTGTCCCCACTTCAATCCAGTCGATGAATTCCTTCGTGTCCTCGATAGCTTGGAAGCAATCCTTTTCAGACATTCGATCTAAAGCAAGCTGTAAATTCATCTTCTTCCCTACCTTTCGACGTACTCTTTTTCTCCAAGCTGAATATGTACCTCATCCAGTTCAGGAAGTCCTTCATTATCTCCATACACACTAACGACCATCGATCCAATCGTATTTGCAAAGTTCAGCGTTCTATCTAATGACCAGCCCTGAAGCACCCCATAAATAAATCCGGCATCAAAACCATCTCCCGCACCAACTGTATCGACTACCTTTTTCGGCAGGCGCGGGGGCATCGTCATGGATATTCCCCCCATATAGCCAAAGGCTCCCTTCTCTCCCTGCTTGATCGCAACGGTCGAAATACCATAACGTTCACAGGCGGTTACAATCTGATCTGGTTGACTGACACCGAAAAGAAGTTCTGCTTCCTCTACTCCGGTCAAGATAATGTCTACATATGGGAGGAGCTGTGACAACGACTGCCTCGCTTTTTCCCTACCCCAAAGCTTTAAACGAATATTGGGATCAAACGATACGAGTGCGCCATGGTCTTTGGCAATCGTTACGGCCCGTTTCAGCAGCCTTAGGTTCTTCTCTGGATCTATGGCTGCGAAGACACCAGTAATGTGGAGGATTTTCGTTTGCCTTATCGCGTCGACATCCAATGTTTGTTCAGTTAAAGTTTTCGTTGGTGAGTCAGCTCGGTAATAAAAGGTGCTTCCGCTTCCATCTTCGCGTATTTCCTTGAAGTTAAGAGAGGTTGGATAACCGTCCACTAGCTTGACAGCGGAAACATCGATTCCTTCTCCTCTGGCAAAATTCCGAATGAATTTGCCGAATTCATCCTTGCCTAATCGACTGATCCAACCAGTATCTAGACCAAGGCGGGCACAGCCTATGGCAAAATTAAACTCGGCCCCTCCTGCTTTTCTTTCAAATGAGTGAACATTCCTTAGTGGACCATTTGTTGTTGGATCAAAGGTGATCATCGCATCACCAATAGTTATGATATCCTTCATTCTTCTTCCCCCTTTACTTTTATCTGCCCGGCACAGTCTTCTAGTGAGACCGGCGATTTCCTTTATACAGAATCCCTGACCATTAACGTTGGTTCAAACCTTAGTGATGAATTCCTTATCTCTTTTTTCATTTGGATTTTATTCAGAAGCAGTTCCGCCCCTGCCTTCCCCATCTTGAAAGTCGGCTGTGCGACCGTTGTAATTGATGGGGTGTAGAAACTGGCAAAGGATACATCGTCAATCCCAATGACAGCAAGGTCGTCCGGTATTCGCAAACCTTTATGTTTCACATATTTAAGCGTTTCAATAAGTACTAAATCATTCCCGGCAAGAATCGCTTCTGGTGGTTTTTCCAAATGAAGCAGTTCTTCTAATTCTGTTTGGAGACTTTGAGAATCTACGCTGATGATGTACTCGTCATGGATGGGGATTTCATTCTTTTTCAAAGTATTCTTATATCCTTCCACCCTCTCTATCCTTGGGGTGGTGTGATGCTTTAGGGAGGTTGTCATCATACCGATTCGTCGGTAGCCCTGTTCAACAAAATGCTCTACAGCAAGGGCAACCGCTTTACTGTTATGAAGCAGAACAGAAGGAATTTCCACCCCTTCCAACTCCCTATCCATAAAAACAACTGGGTAGGAGCTGTCCAACATTTTTTGGTAGAGGTCGCGGTTATCACCTGTCGGGAAAATAATCAGTCCGTCCACCTGTTTTGCACGAAGCATTTTAATATAATGCTTCTCTTTGAAGGGATCGTCATCAGCATTACAGATAATCGTGTGAAAATCAGATTCGTGACATACATCCTCGATAGCCCGTGTCACCTCTGTGGTGAAATTGTGCAAAATGTTGGCCACTATGACACCAATCGTCTTTGTGGACTTCTGTTTAAGACTTCGCGCCACGATATTCGGCTGGTATCCCAACTTTTCAACCGCATCCTGAATGCGCTGTTTCGTCTTCTCCCCCATATAGTCATATCGTTCATTTAAGTATTGGGATACGGTACTTTTCGACACTTCTGCCTGTGCCGCTACATCACCAATCGTTACGGTTTTCATAACTAATCTCCACATTCCTATTGGTACTAAATCGGTTTAGTAAATCGATTTATTAGTATTGTAGACTACATGAAAGCGTTTTACAAGAGGGTAAGGAATCTCTATTTTTATTTGGTTTAAAAGAAAGCCTTAATAGCAAGGGTTCAAGTGTCAAATTTTTTGATAAGTTTTTTAAATTCAGAAAAAGTGCAAGCACCTTGATAAGCTCGATAAATGTGGCGCGAAATGGATATCTTAAGGCTTCGATAGGCTCGGCTATGGAATTTTCCTACTCACCCAACAAGAAATCCCCCTAATTAGCAGGAGGATTACTAACGTAAAATATATAATTTCCCTTTTCATTACACATGAAAGACCTGGATAATGAATTGATATAAGAAATAAATGCTGTAGCCGAGTACAGCTAATCCACTTATCAGCAAAATCGCCTGTCTCCTTCTTCTGTTCAACCATTTCTCACCAAGATATAAAAGAACCGCTAATAAAACAAACCAAAATAACGCACCCAGCAGAACTGCAAGAGGGTAAATAGTAGAAGTGCTATTCCCATCATTCATGATAGGAGTAAGCAAGCCCATCCACCACAACACAGTAAATGGATTAAATGTGGTAATGGCTGCACCTGTCCAAAAGGCCTTCAAATAATGCTTGAAAGGGTATTTAACCCCTAAGCTTTTTGCCCTTTCCCCTACCCCTTCTACGGTTTTGATTTCTTTAAAGATTCCCCAGGCTATATAGAAAAGTACAGCACTGCCAAAGAGCCAAAGAAAAGTAATAATCATAGAGGTCGAGTCAACAAAGGGCATGAGCCACAGAAGAATCGCCGCAAGGATGACAGCATCTCCTACGACGGCCCCAGCTCCTACTATCAAGGCAGAATAAAAACCATATTTGGTCCCATATTTTATTTCTTCCCCATTACTTGGGCACGTGGGCGATGAAACGACACCAATGATAAGGCCGCTTAACAATAATTGAAACATCTAACTAAAACCTCCTCAATTCTATTATTCGAAAAATATCGAATTGTTGTTTAAAAAATTATTCCCTCCCTTTAGAGTTTTGAAAAAACATAACCATCTGATCTACTGTTTTTTGTTCTGCCCAGCACTCAATATTTTTCCCGTTACGTTCCATCCGTATCAATCCAGCACGCCTTAGTTCCCGAAGGTGATGGGAAACAGTGGACGGGGCGATATTTAATCCCTCTCCTAATTCACCCACCGTCATCCTCATCTCTTTATCGGTACTGGATTTCCCTGGAGTACAGTGTTCAGCTAAATATAGAAAAACATTCAGCCGGTGAACATTGGATAGGGCTTTGAAAATCTCGCTGAATTTGTTTAAGTTTTCATTATTATAATTCGACATATTTCGAATTATAAAGAAATACATTACGACTGTCAAATCTTTAACAATTCCCATACATACAGCTGAAAGGGAGCCGTAATATTATGAGGGAAAGCAATAAAATCCATCTTCTCCACACAAAAAATCGAGTATGAAATCCCAGCGATTTCATACTCGATTGCTTTTACTATTCAATTCTTATTGCGGCAGAGGAGCCTCAGCTGAAACAAAGCCCTTGTCCACAAGTTCATTCCAGAAATCTTTCGGAATGTCCATTTGGATCATTTCTAGGTCTTCTTTAATTCTGTCCGGACGTGTGGAACCAGGAATCACTGACTTGACCGCCGGGTGAGCTGTTGAGAATTGAAGAGCAGCTGCTTTCAACGGAACATTGTATTTTTCACCGATTTCCTTCAGTTGATTGACATGATTAATAATGTCATCGCCCGCTTTTTCATAGTTATAATGATCACCGCCAAGCAGTACCCCGGAGTTATAAGGGCTTCCGACCACAATGTCCACATCGTTTTCTTCAGCCTTTGCCATCATACCCTGTAATGCTTGTTCGTGTTGTAAAAGGGTATATTGCGTAGCAGATAAACAGATATCCGGTTTTGTGTCCTCCAGATCCATCGCACGTTCAATCGGTTCTGTCGTATTGACACCTAGTCCCCAGGCACGGATGACACCTTCTTCCCGAAGACGGGACAGCACGCGGAAAGCTCCTTTTCTAGCTTGTTCAAACTTTTCGGTCCATGCATCACCATGGAAATCTGGAGAAACATCATGAACGAAGACCATGTCCAAACGGTCGGTTTGTAGACGTTCCAGACTCTGTTCGATCGACCTTTTCGTTGCTACTTCCGTGTAATCTGTGATGACTTGATTGTTACGGCCATGTTCGAACAGACCTTCATTCTCTTCTGTTTCTTCAGTCATATAACGACCTACTTTTGTGCTTATCACATAGTCATCACGATTATATTTTGATAACACTTCACCTACCCGGATCTCTGCTAAACCAGCGCCATAAAAAGGGGCGGTATCAAAATAGCGCACTCCCTGGTCCCAAGCGGTTTGGATTGTTTTCTGCGCTTCTTCTTCCGGCACGTCCCGGAACATATTACCTAAAGGTGCGGTACCTAGTCCTACTTTATGTTTCAGTGCATTCTCTAGTGATTTCATGAATCTATTCCTCCTTTGAGAAAACCTATAGTTGCATAACCAACTATAGAAAAATAAATCATCTACCAATTAACGGTACATTCTATGTGTAGCCGGCTGGAAGGTTATTAAAACATTATTTACCCTTCATTCCACACTTCGTCGGCAATGTTCACCACATGACGTACTTTACCCCATTGCTGTTGTTCAGTAATTTCATTTCCTTCTTCCGTTGATGCGAATCCACATTGAGGGCTCAAACACAATTGGTCCATTGCTACATAATCGGACGCTTCCAAAATACGCGCTTTCACTCGTTCCGGATCTTCCAAATCACCGAATTTGGAGGTGATCAAGCCGAGAACGATCGAAAGGTCTGGACGCCGGACATGACGAAGGGGTTCGAAACCTCCGGAGCGCTCATCGTCAAATTCAAGGAACAGTCCATCGACATCCAATCCTCCGAAAATCGTTTCAGAAAGCGCCTCATAACTGCCGCTTGTCATAAAGGTGGAACGGAAATTCCCCCGGCAGATATGCATTGTGATGAGCATGTCCGCTGGTCTGTTTGCTATCGCCTCATTGATGGCACGTGCACACAGTTCTGCCACTTCCTCTGGATTTTTTCCCTTCTCTTCGATGGATGTGCGTCCTTCTTCAGAAAAGAAAGTCGTCCATGATGTATCATCAAGCTGAAGATAGCGGCATCCTTCCTCATAAATTTTCTGTATGAACCCTTGGTAGGCAGCTATCAGGTCATCGACAAGGGCTTCATCACTTTCATAAATACCCTCTTCCCTTTCCGCTCGGAATAAAAGCATATTAGGGCTTGGGATCGTTAATTTGGCGACCGCGTCCCCTGCGTTCTTTTTCAGAAAACGAAAGTGTTCTATCATATCATGATCGGTGAAACCCACTTTCCCTGTCACTTTGATTCCGCGCGCTTTCGTTTCCACCCCATCAAATTTCAATCCGCGCTCAGCCTCAAACCCTTCGACCCCATCCAGTCCTTCAAGAAAGTCGAAGTGCCACCAGCTGCGCCGGAAATCTCCGTCCGTTACAGCTTTCAAGCCCGCTTCCTTTTGCTTTTCTACTAATTTAATAATCTCTTCATCTTCAATCTTTCTTAATTCCTGTTCTGTAATCTCTCCTCTCTCCTGCTTTGCGCGTGCTTGTTTCAGACGTTCAGGACGTAAAAAGCTGCCGACATGATCTCCTTTGAATGGTTGTCTCTTCACATTTCTTTCTGTTGATACTGACATGGGCTTATCCCCGCCTTCCTTATGATTTGTGATTTCACATGAAACAAAATAACCCCTCTTCTATATAAGAAGAGGGGCTGAATGGAATACGAATCATTTTCTCTTCTTATCTCCAAGCAAATCGCTTCTGGAATTAGCACAGTACTATCGAAAGTCTGCTGCTAAGGTTTCACCGGGCCAGTCCCTCCACCTTTCTGGATAAGAAACAATGTATTTGATTTTAAAGTCTACTATACAGGAAGAACCAGAAATTGACAAATTATTCTGAACTATGATCTTTATCCCCGGAAAAATTCACACAAGAGTATATTCACTTAGCGCTCTATTATTTTCTCAATCTTGTCAAAGGGAGCCCTCAGATGCGTCGTCGGTTTATTGACATGGAAATCGGTCAGATCCAGCATATTGAAGAAGTGATGAGGTGGCTCCTGATCCCGAAATAATAATTAATAAATCATCTTTTTCAATACTTGGTGTAATCGTTTCTCCTGTTACGTAAATTTCATACCCACTATGCATCAACCGCATAGCGAAAGCTTTCCCCATCAAACCAGATCGTCCTTCGCCTGAAACGAAAATACGAGTGGCCGTGGACAGGAGACGGTTTGGATGATGTGCTTCATAGGTCCTCTATCTCTCCTTTCATTTGGAAGCAATGACAGACAGGATTCCGTGCTTTATGATCACCATTCCTACCATGACGTTGTCGGGGGTTACGCTGAAACCTGCGGTAATGTGGATTAATTCCTCCAGCTACTGTCATCTCGGAATTTTTCTTCAAACAAAAATAATTCGTTATCTCTGTTATTGCAAATTCAACCTAACACCTCATATGTTTTCTCTAAACTGAGTCCCTGACCATTAAATGGGGATCGAATCTGTAATTTAGAAGTTCATCTTCTACTTTGTTATTCCTGATCTTATCCAGTAAAGCTTCGGCCCCCATCTTTCCTATTTCAAATGTTGGTTGGGCCACCGTTGTAATCGCTGGTGTGTAGAAGCTGGCAAAAGAAACATCATCAATACCAATGACAGCCAGGTCTTCAGGAATTTTCATACCGTTTTGTTTTGCGTATTTCAATATTTCGATCAATACAAGGTCATTTCCGGCGAGGATTGCTTCAGGAGGTTCTTCTAAGTCCAATAACTCTTCAAGCACCCGCTGGATATTCGTAGGCTCCGCACTTTTCACATACTCTTCAACAAAAGGAAGCCCTTCTTTATGAATGGCTTTTTCATAACCCTGAATACGTTCTAACCTCGGCGTGATGTGATTGATGATAGAAGTGGTTATCATGCCGATACGACTGTAACCTTTTTGAACGAAGTGTTCTACAGCCAGGCCTGAAGCCATCTCATTATCTAATAAGATTGATGAAATAGGAATATCTTCCACTTTACGGTCTAAAAAGATGACAGGGTAGCGATCCTTGAGCATTTTTTCATATAATCCTCTGTTATCACCTGTAGGAAAGATGATCAGCCCATCTACTTGTTTCGCTCGTAGCATTTCGATATAATGCTTTTCTTTTTCAGGGTCATCATCTGCGTTACATATGATGGTGTGATAGTCAGAACTGATACATACATCCTCAATCGCCCTTGTTACTTCTGTTGTGAAGTTGTGTAGAATATTTGCTACAATCACTCCGATCGTCTTTGTAGATTTCTGCTTAAGGCTTCGTGCAACAATATTAGGTTGATAACCCAATTCTTCAATTGCTAGTTCAATTCTCTGTTTCGTCTTTTCACCCATATAGTCATATCGTTTATTTAAATATTGAGAAACTGTGCTCTTTGATACCTTTGCGTGTGTAGCAACATCGGAAATAGTCACCGTTTTCATTTGAACTCTCCATATCTTTAAATATATTCCGTATAATAAATTCGGTTAGCCCACCTATTATTAGAGTATACAAGTGAAGGGCGACTCCATCCACTTATTCCCCCTATTCAGTTATCAAGGTTAGAAACGAGGATGCGGCTGTCTTGCCATGAGCCCCCTATAACTTGGAGAGATGATAAGGCATTTTCCCTTACACCTTGACTAAGCCCGCTTTCTCCACATATTGCTCTGCCAGTTCTTGAAGTTCTGTCCAATTCTCACGTTCGATCAACGATTTATTAACGAGAGAACCTCCTATTCCCGCAGCTACCGCACCAGCCTCCATGAAGGATTGAAGATTATTAAGATTGACGCCTCCAGTTGGCATCATTTGGATGTGGCTTAAAGGTCCGCTGACATCCTTCAGGAACTTCGGCCCAAGCACATTGGCAGGGAAAACCTTCACCATATCCGCTCCCCATTGATCTGCAAGGTGCATTTCAGTGGGAGTAAATACGCCAGGGATCATAATAACCCCCTGTTCTTTTGTGTATTCGACTGTCTCTTTACATAAAATCGGAGCAAATATAAAGTCAGCACCTGCTGAAATCGCCTTTTCTGCCTGTTCCTTATTCATTACCGTCCCAGCACCGATGACTGCTTTCTCTTCAAACTCCTCTTTCACTTCCGTAATGACCCGCAGGGCATCCTCCGAATCCATCGTAATCTCTATTCCTGTCACTCCCCCGTCGATAAATGCCTGAACAAGAGGCTTCACCTTAGCTGGATCCACTTTTCTGATGACAGCAACAATACCTGAAGATAACATGTGGTCGAAAAGATTTCTATTCATGATATCTTCCTCCTTCCTTTAATCTATTTTTTACACACCGGAATACGCGAGGAATCCACCATCCACAGGGACCGTGATACCTGTGACAAAACCAGACATCTCGTCATCAGCCAGCCAGATTAAAGTTCCAAGCAAGTCTTCAGGTTTTCCAAAGCGTTGCTTAGGGGTTTGGCTGATGATTTTATGAGCACGCTCTGTCAATGAACCATCTTCATTGGTTAGTAACGCCCGGTTTTGATCAGTAAGAAAGAAACCGGGAGCAATTGCGTTCACTCTGATGCCAACGTCCGCCATATGTACGGCCAGCCACTGGGTGAAATTATCAATACCTGCTTTCGCTGCACTGTAAGCAGGGACCTTTGTCATTGGAGAGGGAGCACTCATTGAGGACATATTGATAATCGTCGCCCCTTCGCGGTTGATCATTCTTTTCGAAAATACTTGCGTTGGTATAAACGTTCCGACTAGGTTGAGGTTGAAGACAAACTGAAACCCTTCTGTCGTCATATCAAAAAAAGTGGATAAATCCGCTTTATCGAGATCCTCTTCCTTCAAGGTTTCGTTCGCTGTCGTACCATCAGGATGGTTGCCACCAGCACCGTTAATGAGAATATCGCAAACTCCAAGCTCCTCCGTAATTCTCTCTTCTGCCTGCCGGACACTTTTGATATCAAGGACATCACAAGACAATGCCAATGCTGTGCCGCCTTCTGACCTAATGTCCTGCTCTACTTGTTTTCCTGATTCGATACTGCGATTCAAGACAGCCACCTTTACTCCTTGTCTGCCCAGTTCTCTTGCCATTTCTCCACAAAGGACACCGCTACCGCCCGTTACGACAGCTACTTTACCTTTCAAATTCTCATTGAGTATCATTAGACATTGTCCTTTCCTTCATATCTTTCCAAGGAGTCCCATATGCCCCACAAATACATAACTCCTAAACCTCTGTCATAGAGTCCATACCCTGGACGACACTCCTCTCCCCAAATATGACGGCCATGATCAGGTCGTGCATAACCATTGAACCCTTTTTCATGATAGGCCCTCACTACATCGTAAATATCGACTGATCCATCTTTTGTCCTGTGGGAGGTTTCGATAAAGTCCCCGTTTTCATAGATTTTCACATTTCTTATATGGGCAAAGTGAACTCTATCCGCGAATTCACGCACCATGTCAGGTACATTGTTATTCGGATTGGCTCCGAGGGAACCGCTGCATAGAGTCAAGCCATTGTATGGATCATCTACAAGGTTCAAGAATCGCTGCAAATTTTCTTTGTTCGTAATGATTCTTGGCAATCCAAAAACAGAGAAAGGTGGATCATCCGGATGAATCCCCATTTTAATGTCGTTTTCTTTCGCGACAGGTATGATTCTTTCTAAGAAGTATTGTAAATTCGCCCATAAATCTTCTTCTGTCACATCCTTATACTGTTCAAACAAGTCAGCCAGATGCTCGAGTCGTTCAGGTTCCCAGCCTGGCATCGTATAGGCGGAATTTTCCGATATACTATTTACAAGCTCAATAGGATCGATGTTTTCAATCTTTTCCTTCTCAAAGAAAAGTGCGGTCGATCCATCATCCATTTCTTCGAACAAATTCGTCCGCGTCCAATCGAACACAGGCATGAAGTTATAACAGATAACCTTC
Organism: Halobacillus sp. H74; assembly: GCF_052246715.1. Lineage (NCBI taxonomy): Bacteria > Bacillati > Bacillota > Bacilli > Caryophanales > Bacillaceae > Halobacillus > Halobacillus sp. H74. Next base: position 488,215 of record NZ_JBQQCI010000001.1, read on the forward strand.
ACACCAACCTTTGCAAGCTTTTCTATTGTCTTAATATAGTTATCTATATATTGGTCTCTTGTAGGAAGACCGAGCTTAATATCTTCATGAACGTTGACACTTTCTACAACGTCGATATTAAAACCATGTTTATCCGCCTGCGCTTCAACTTCTTTGATTTTATCCATCGGCCATTCTTCGCCGGCAGGGACATCATGCAAGGACCAGACGACACCCTCGACACCTGGGATTTGCTTAATATCTTCTAATGAAACACGGTCGTTTCCTTCCCCGAACCAACGCATAGTCATTTTCATACATTCTTCACTCCTTCTCCATCATTCATAGCTACTTTTGAGTGATTATAGCTTGATAACGACTTTTCGCACTTCTGGATGAGCTTGTTCCATCAGCTGGAAAGCTTCTTCCGCTTCATTCAAATCATATTGGTGACTGACCAGGTCTCCCACATTAAATTCTTGGGAATTGAACAAGTCCACGACTGGAGCAAAACGATGAGTTTGTAAGCGTGACCCGCATATAGTCAATTCTTTTTTCGTAATCTCCACCTGGGCAATTTCTGAAATTTTTTGATCAAATCCAAGTACAACCACCCTTGCCGCAACAGAGGTGACAGCGATGGCTTGCTCTACTGTTTGCGGAAAACCGACCGCATCGATCACTACATTGGCGCCCATTTCGTCAGTCCACTTGGAAATTTGATTTTCTACGCTTTCCTTATGGGGATTGATGAGGAAGTCTGCCCCCCATTTTTCTGCGAAGGCAAGGCGTTTTTCATTGAAATCAGAAATAGCTACTTTTGCACCCACCTGCTTGGCCATTTTCAAACAGCATAAGCCGATCGGCCCTGCGCCTATGATGAAGACGTGGTCTCCCTCCTGGACATGGCCACGGTAGATCGATTGAGCCCCAATGGTAAATGGCTCAATCAAGGCGATTTCCGGCCAATCCAGAGAATCATCCACTTTATGGACTAAATGTTCAGGCATGATCATCACTTCGCGTCCTCCGCCTTCACGGTGGACACCGTAAACTTCAACCTTTTCACACACATTAGGCCGTCCTTGCTGGCAAGCGTAACATTCACCACATGATGTCATCGGCTCTATCACTACCTTGTCACCAACATTCAATTCAGTGACCGCTTCACCGACTTCTGCAATCTCTCCAGCTACTTCATGTCCAATCACCCTTGGATAGCTGGCAAACGGATTTTCCCCATGAAGAATATGCATATCTGAACCGCAGATCCCCATAGCCTTCATACGAATTTTCACTTCGGAAGGATTAGTTATTTGAGGTTCTTCCATTTCTACTATTTTCAAAGTACCAGGTTCTTTCACTTGAATAGCTTTCAATTCAGCCCCTCCTTTTCATTAATCAAACAATCCAGGCAAAAACAGTGTCAATTGCGGAACAAAACTAACAAGTAATAACACTAATAAACTGACTCCCAGGAATGGCAATAACGCTTTGGATGCCTTGCCGATTGATACTTTGCCAATACTTGAAGCGACAAATAGACAAACACCTACAGGCGGAGTAGATAAACCGATCATAAGATTCAACACCATCAACACCCCGAAATGAACAGGGTCCATACCAATCTGGGTTGCTACTGGCAGGAGCACGGGGAACAAGATAACTAAGGCTGCGATTGTTTCCATGAAAGTACCGACAAATAGCAGTAATAGATTCAGCAAGAGAATCACGACAATAGGATTTTCAGATATAGCTAGAATCGCATCTGCCACTAACTGAGGAATTTGTTCACTTACAAGGATCCACCCGAAGAGATTGGCAAAACCAACCAATATCATAATGCCGGCTGTAGTAACCATAGAATCCAAGAAAATTTTTGGGATCATTTTTATTTTCAGATCACGATATACGAACAGACCGACAATTAATGCATATACCACAGCAACAATCGAAGCTTCTGTAGGTGTGAAGTAACCACTGAGAATACCGAACAAAATAACGAAGGTCATCATCAGTGCCCAGAAAGCTCCTGAAAAAGACTTGGCTATGACAGAGAAAGGTTGACGCTCTCCTTTAGGATAATTTTTCCTCTTGGATATGATGTAAGTCAATATCATAAGGCTGATGCCAAGTAGTATTCCAGGGATTGTTCCCGCTAAGAACAAATCACCGATAGACACAGTTGCCAAGGTCCCTAAAATGATCATAGGAAGCGATGGCGGGATAATTGGTCCGATCGTTGAGGAAGATGATGTGACAGCAACAGAAAACGAAGAATCATAGCCTTCTTTCTTCATCGCAGGGATCATGACAGACCCGATACTTGCTGTGTCAGCAAGTGCGGTCCCGGATATCCCGGCAAACCCCATAGAGGATCCGACGTTCGCCAAACCCAAACCACCTCTTATATGGCCTACAAGATTGTTCGTAAATTGGATGATACGTTCGGTGATTCCACCTGCATTCATTAAGTTACCAGCTAGAATGAATCCAGGAATACAAAGCAACGTGAATGAGTTGATCCCCCCGAACATTTTTTGAGGGATGATATTCAATGGTATTTCTGCAATCAAAATATAAATCAACGAGGAAATACCAAGGCTGAAGGCAATCGGGACACTTAAAGAGATAAGAATTAAGAATGAGATAAATAAGATGAGCGCCATCATTCCTGTACACCTTCTTTCTAATCAGCCTTTAATACTACATAAATGTTCAAGAAGCTATATAACGCTAACAGGATAAATGTAATCATCATACTCAGATTGACATAATACATCTCAATCATTAAGGTAGCAGATGATTGGTTTCGTCCTAGTAAAGCGAAGTCATACGAATGAGTAATTAAAAATGCAGAAAATGCACCTATTACTAAATAGATGGCAGCGTCATAATATTTTTTGAGTTGTGTCGGAAGGAAATTCAAGAGTAGATCCACTCTGACGTATTCCCGCTTCTCCATCGCGACCGGGGCCGAAAAAGCTATTGCATAAATAAATAGAAAACGCGAAAGTTCTTCCGTCCAAACAAATGAAAATGGAGAATAACGCCCTGTAATTTGAATAAGCACCACAATCACCAGGGCGATGAAAGTTACAATGGTTAATAATTTCAATAAACGACTAAGGACGTTAACAGCTTTCATGTTGTTCACCCTTCTTAATTAGAATGGGCAGCCATCCCTCCATTAAATGGAAGAATGGCTACCAGGTCATGATTACTTCCCAGCTTCAACGATTCTTTCATACAACTTAAGCTGTTCTTCTGACAAACTTTTCTCTACGGCTGGTTTCATAGCTTCACTAAATGCATCTTGATCAACTTCCACGAACTCCATGCCTGCATCTTTCAGCTCTTGAGTAATCTTTTCAGTTTCAGATTTATATAGATCCATACCGAAGGATTGTGCTTCAGCTGCTGCTTCTTGAACTGCCTTTTGTGTCTCTTCATCCAGTGAGTTAAATTGCTCGTTACCTACAACTACATAAATCCAAGAATATACATGTTCGGTCTTATTGACATAGTCTTGTACTTCAGAAAACCCTGCACTTTGGATCAAGTCAACCGGGTTCTCCTGACCGTCGATAACTCCTTGCTGCAAACCAGTAAACACTTCACTGAAGTCCATGACTTGAGGTCTTGCACCTGCAGCTTCCCATGTATCCATGAATAGTGGTACGTTTGGTACACGCATTTTGAAACCTTCCAAGTCAGCCGGTGTTTCAATTGGCTCGTTTGATGTCAAGTTACGTGGTGCTCGCATGTGGTAATAAAGTGGTGTAACACCAACATTTTCTTTAATACTACTTTCAATATCTGCCCCAATATCACCCTCGACAACACTTTTCAGGTGGTCTTCTCCTTTAAACGCGTAAGGTGCTGCCATTAATGCGGCTTCTGGAGCCCAGTTCTGCATCGTTTCACCAGAGATTGTCATGTCGACTGTCCCAGCTTCAATACCATTCAACACTTCTGTTTCAGACCCCAGCTGTTCATTCGGGTAGATTTCTATTTGGAGCTTGCCATCTGTCTTCTCGTCCACTAGCTCAGCAAACTTTTCAGCTGTTTTATTCCATTGATGATCTTCATTTGACAAGTGTCCCAGTTTCCAAGTGACCGTATCCCCTGAACCTGAAGCGCTTTCATCTCCGCCGCAAGCTGCTAATACCATTGCCAACATACTAACTGCCATAATGCTCAACATTTTTTTCATTTAAAATACCTCCTTGGGTTTTATCTATACTTAAAGGTGAACCTTCCACCACTAAGACTTCAAATAGTTATAGATGCTTTGTGGAATCGGAATCCCCTCTTGCCTGCGAGCCTCTTCTTTCAATTGCTCAGGCTCCCCAGGTACCATCACTGAAGGAAAGCCTTCCGCAGGTTTAACCGCATGTAATTCATCAATCATCTTGTCAATATTTTCGAGAAACACCTCTTTATCAATAAACAACCCTGCATCAATCGTTACGATGACATGACTCAAATGGCGGTATTTATTGTAATCACCATACATGGCTGAAATGTTCGGACCGAAAGCTGAGCCAGTCAAAACTCCTGTCATGACGTCAACCGCGAGTCCTAAGCCATACCCCTTAGGCCCACTTGCCGGCAATAAGTGTTTGACTAGATTCGGCTCGGTGACTGGTGCACCTTTACCATCAACCCCCCAATCATCGGGGATCTCCTTGCCTGTTTCTCTCGCGTGCAATACCTTGCCAAGTGCAACATTGCTTGTTGCCATATCAAGGATGATCGGTTTATGTTTGTTAGCGGGGAAGCCATATGCAATTGGGTTTGTACCAAAGTAAGGCTCTGCCCCTCCAAAAGGTACGACCGCGCTATCCGTATGAGTCATAATCATGCTGATCGTGTTTTCTTTAGCTGCCTGCTCTGCATAGTAGGATAATGCCCCGCAATGACTGCTGTTGACTACTCCGACAATACCAATCCCGCTTTCATTCGATAGTTCGACAGCTTCGTCCATCGCCTCTTTAGCAATTACATGGCCCATGCCATTGTCGCCATCGAAAATGGCTCCTGCTGAACCTTTACGTTTCACATTGAACTGAGGGTCTGGATTCATTCCCCCTTCTGCCATTCTTTTTACATAATGTTCTGTTCTCAAGACTCCATGAGAGCTTACTCCCCTCAAATCAGCGTGGATAAGGACATCTGCAACGACTTCCGCATGTGCTTCACTCACTTTTGCACTCATCAACTTCTCAACAACTAAAGACTTAAGATTTTCTTGCTGGAGGACTACATCCGCCATAACCACTACTTCCTTTCTAAGTTGAATCATCGCCCCTCCTAGTGAGAAGCCAGTCATCTACCTTTCTATCAATGTTTTCTCACCTAGCTTCTCCAATACTTCATCCATATAAGGTAAGCCTTCGTTATCTCCGTACACTCCGACTACCATTGAACCGATCTTATTTGCGAAAGTGAGAATCCGTTCTGAATTCCAATCATTCAAGAGACCATAAATGGCTCCTGCATCGAATCCATCTCCCGCCCCTACTGTATCCGCTATCATTTCAACTTCTTCAGCAGGCTTTTCAATCAGTTCTCCCTGGGTCCATACCATAGAACCTTCTGCACCCAGCTTCAAGAATAGATGGGAAAGGCCATACTTTTTGGCATGTTCAGTAATTTCTCCAATTTCTCTTGTCCCAAATAACAACTAAGCTTCATCCAACCCTGTTAGTAAGTAATCCACGTACGGCATCCAATTCAATAATGTTGTCCGCGCCTTGTCCTTACTCCATAATTTCAAACGGATGTTCGGGTCTAAAGCAATTTTGACACCATGTTTTTCAGCTAACGAAATAGCTGCATCGTGACTTCGATGTTTTTGTCACTAACCGCCGGAATACGCCCGTAATGTGTAATAAGCGGGCATTTCGAAAATAATCCTCATTCAATGATGCAGCAGTCAGTGTTGAGGTAGGCGACTTGTGACGGTAATAAAATGTCTTATCAGAACCATCTGCACCTATTTCTTTGAAGTTAAGCGAGGTAGGGAAACCCTTCCATCAACTCTACTTCAGAAACATCTATTCCTTCCCCCCTGGCGAAGTTATAGATGTAACGCCCGAATTCATCCTTCCCAAGTAGACTGATCCATCCAGTTTTGAGCCCTAATCGTGCACAGCCAATGGCGACATTCAATTCAGCGCCTCCAACTTTCCTTGTAAAGGAACTGGCATTTCTCATCGGACCAGTAGTGGAAGGGTCAAAAGTGATCATTGCATCACCTATGGTTATTACATCATTTATGACTACCCCTGCTTTCCTTAATAGAAATTTCTTTTTGTCTGTTCTTTATAAGTAAATCAACCATCGCAGGAACCGCTTACATAAATAATTAAAAAAATATCGGATACCAAACGATCCCTCTACCTATTTTCAAATTTAAACTAAATCGGTTTACTAAACCGTTCCACTAAATCGATTTAGTGAAAGTTTATCATAGTGAAAGCGTTTTTAAAATAGAAAGTTTTAATTTTTCTCACAATTTTATTTGTGAATATATGTAAACAAATATCCCCCTGGAGAGAAAGGTCATTGCTCTCCTGTGGGGGACATTTGTTTTGAAATTATTTACTTTATAGTTTGTCCCACTTATACCGCTTTTCGTTCAAGACCGCGCAACCAGACTGTTAAGAAGACAGCACCAACATCCTTCGCTGGGATCTTCAACATGGTGTCATTACTATACCTAAGTCTATGACCCCTTCAAAAATCAGTGAGGATATCAGCCTGTATGATTTCTCATTCTCGGAAGAGAACGGTCTGAATGAAAACCTTCGAAGTGGACCAGACCCTGACAAATTTTTTAATTTCTACCCTTGTTCATGCCTGACCCCCCTTGGGCTAAGTCGTTAGCATAGCGGGAGTCAGGTACTAATAAAAACAACCTCGAATTCATAAGTATTCCTTCAAAAAATCCCCCTCATCAAGAGGAGGATACTTCTAACGCCATTTTCAAATAATCTACGAACAATATAGACTGCTCTTCAAGCTTCATCTTCTCCTCCGGCAAAATCGCATGATCAAGAGCGAGCCCGTCGACAAAGGTGATAATCGACCTGGCGATAAGCTCACTGTCAAATTTATCACTGAATTCCCCGGACTTCTGCCCCGCCTGGATGATTTCTTTGTAAATGCCGAGTCCGAGTTCATACCTTTTTTCACCATAAGCACGACGGCGTTCATCGTTGCGGCCGGTGATGAAGAATTCGAGCTTGCTTGGAGCGAGCGGGTCCATACCGGCATTCGGTTTCCCATCTTCTCCAAACAGAAACTCCATCAGCAATGTCCAGTAGGAATCCGCCTTTTCAAGAGAAAGTTCCGTTTCTTCGGCTTCGTCGGTGAGCCCCTCTTCAAGGAGTGCTTCAAACAGGTCCTCTTTGTTTGAAAAATATTGATAGAGACCGCCACGGCTTACATTTGCTGCTTCCATGACGTGCTTCATCGTCGTATGCTCATAGCCGTGTTCAATAAAAACTCTGGTAGCGGCTTCCATAATGTCAGCTCGTCGTTGCTTCAGGTGTTCCTTGCTTACTCGTGGAGACATCTGTAATCCCTCGCTCTACTTTTCGTTTTGTAAAAAATCCTATCAGTGAAACGACTACAAGGAGGCTCGCCGTAATCGTGAAGGTCGGGATGACCCCGATGATTGTTGCGATCCAGCCCCCTAGCAGCGGTCCAATGATGGTGGCTGTCGTCATGACACTGTTGATGACGCCGAAAACGCGGCCTGTCATATGGACAGGAGTGTTGACTTGCACTGTTGCCTGGAAGGGTACGAAAATCAAGCTGGCAGAGAATCCAGCCGTAAAACCTAAAGCTGGTCCCCATATGCTCGAATAGCTGAGATCGTAATGGGTCAGTGCTCCCATAACCCCAAAGCTTAATCCAATCCCACAGACTCCGAGAAGCATGAGGGGATAGGGTTTGTAGTCCGTCTTTTTCGCCAGTAGAAAACCAGCAGCGAACATGCCCAGGCCGGATCCTGTCACAAGATAACCGAACAAATCAGGAGAGGCATACGTCAATTCTCTAATCAATACGATCAACTGCGAATCAGCTGACTGAAGTATCAAGAGGCTGAGCCCTACCAGGATCAGACCCGTCATCATAAAACGGTTGGACTTGAGGAAAAAAAAGCCGAGGGCGAACTCTTTTTTAAATGCGCCCTGTTCAGTTTCGATTTCTTCCGTTTCAAGGTTAACCGCATTCGGCACGAACAACAAGATGACAGCTGAGATAAGGAAGGTGGCCGAATCGATAATGAACACCTGCTGCGCACCGACTATAGTGACAAGCAATCCACTGATGAGCGGGCCGAGGATTTTTGTAGAAGAATCGATCATCGAGGTGATCGACATCGCTCCTTTCATGTCTTTCTCAGGAACTACTTCCTTCAGCTTGCCATTTTTTGCAGGGATAAATAAAGCAGAATAAATACCGATTGTAAGCAATGTTGCGTACACCATCCAAAGCGATGTAGCGATGGTCAAAATCAGAATCAACACTGCTCTTACAACATCGGAAACAATCATTAATGTCTTCCGGCTGAAACGATCGGCGATGATACCAGCCACCGGCCCGAACAAGGCCATCGGCACAGCCAGACAGAGAAAGACGAAGGAAACCTCCAGTGGAGATGCATCCCATTTCAAGCCGACCAGTGTGATGATCGCGACAATGCTGAGCCAATCGCCGATGCTTGAAATCGCTTGGGCGGACATCAGCGTCATATACCCTTTGTTTTTCATTAAACGTTGCATTTGATGGACCCCTCTCATAAAAACGACACCAATGTCTTTTTTATTGATTTCATTATATCGACATCAATGTCGTTTTGCAATGCTTTTTTGAAAAAAAGGCATAATCTATATTTTTTCGCTAATCTTCCGGACATCCCCTCTTCTGTAAAAAATCTATCTTTCTGACTCTTCATTTGGACCCATAAGGGCAGCTGCAATGCCGACCATTCCGTAAAGCGTAAAAGAAGTGACATATCCCCATGTCCCGATAAACCAGCCAGCAAGTATAGAACCGAGGACTTGTCCCACCGCTAAAAGCAGAAACGGCACACCGATCCCTAAGGAGGCATTCTTTATAAACACACGGATTCCCCAGACAATTAGAACACCGGTTAAAAATATATAGGAGCAACCAAAAATTCCCGCCGATAAGTATGACAATAACCAATTCTCGGACGTAACAGCTAGGATAATCGATGCTGATCCGATTGCCAAACTTCCTAACTTATAAGAAAATGGCAAACCTTTTCTTTCAATTAAAGAACCGGAAAACCCACCTAATACACCAAACAGCCCTATAGTGACCCAAAATCCAGAAAGCTGTAAATCACTATAATCCCCAGCCACTTCAATGAATGATCTGGAAAATGTCCAGAAGGCTGCTGTGGAAGCTCCCAGCAAAAGAGAAGCTAAACTTAAAGGGACAGACCCTTTCACCCCACGTATAGCGAGGTCCCCTTTCTTCAACATCAACTTCGAGGAACCCGTTTCCTCTTTAGGAATCACTTGAAAATTCCACACCAACATCAAGCATGCTACGATAGCATAAATCAAATACGTCAGTCTCCAATGTGGCGTTAATAAAATCGCTCCTAATCCAGATAGGGCTATACCAAAACTAGTGCCTGAATTGACCCAGGTATTTGCTCTGCCTTGCTCACCCTCTTTAATCCAAAGCGCTATCGCCGCGCCATAGGGGGGAGATACCAGACCCGTGCTTCCTCCAGCTAATAACACTCCTAACCCAAGTACCCATACATTTGTAGCTATGCACATGAACAGCAGTCCGATAAAAGCAGAAAGTCCAGCTGAAAGGATCATCCTCCTTGGCCCTTCTTTTGTAGTGACCACCGTGGATAGGATGATGGTGAAACAATACGCTAAATAAAACAGCGAAGAGATCAGCCCTGATACCAGCTCAGACATTTCAAGTGTTCGATTGATCTCAGGGAGAAGCAGTCCAAAACTGAACCTTGCCAAACCATAGGTGACCGCAATCATGGTAACTCCAGGTAACACTAACTTAGAAAACTTCATAATCTCCACCTCTCCTTACTTTTTATATAGAACGACCTTTCTAATATACAGGTAAAAAAATTACGATGTATGTTGGACAAGTGTCCTCGCCATCGCAATTGAATGATTTGTTGCCTTCTCTGCTCCTACCAAGGTAGTCATTGATGTCGTACCTTCCAACAGCAATGTAAACTGGTGTGCTAAATCTCGTTCGTTGTCTTTTCCTTTCCTTTGAGCTAGCAGTTGAAAATATTGAAGCAATTTGGATTTATGACCTCTTGCTATGTTTTCTATCTCATTATCAGTCCCTGCATAGTCTTCAATGGCCCTTAAGAACATACACCCTCTGTAAGATTGCTCTTTCAGCCAGCGACCATGGGCTTCCACTGCAAGGATAAACGGAGAATCAGAATCCATTTCCACATGTGTATCCAAGTAAGACCAATAACGTTCTTCTCTCTGTTTCAGTACTTCTTCCACCAAATTATCCTTTGATGAAAAATGATTGTAGATCGTCATGGTGGCTACATTGGCTTCCTTGATAATCTGCTTTAATCCTACCCCGCGGAACCCATGCTCATAAAATAATCGTTCAGCCACTTGAAGTATTGCGTCTTTCTTTTTTGATCGACCCATATCAGCTATGTCTCCTTTTTTTAGATAGAACAACCTTTATAGTTCATCTTAACAATTTACTTATTCTGTAGCAACTCCTAAGGTTAATCAGGAAATTTCCGGAGCCGGAACAATGAAGGCAAACTGTACTCCAGCTGTCTTCTCTTCCCCTTCAAACCATTCAGCGCGTACAATGTAAATGATATCTGTCCCTTCCTTCCCCATGATTTCAATCGTTTTATTTTCCATTGATTCATCTCTTCCTGTTGCACCTTGCTGTTTTTGAATGTTAAGACGCTCAGGGTCAGGGACATCTTCAGGAAAGTCGATGGTTACTTCATCTCCTATATTCGCAGGAATCTTGACCGGATCCACTTCTTCTTTCCACTCTGTATATGACTCAATATTATTGGTGGGAGGTGCTTCACATGCCGTTTCGTTTAAACAGGTCACATGATAGTTTGCCGGATAAGACTCCCCTTGAAATGTAAACGTCGCTTCTTTTAACCCTGCATTTAGGTACTTTTCTTCAAGCGGTGCTGCTTCCTTTGAACGAGCATCCTCAGGTGAAAGCGTATCTTGAGAGTTTTCTCCCGATTGACATGAGGTAACAATAAGGATCAGGACAAATAACCCAAACTTCTTCATAGTTTTCCCCTCCCTTTCTCCGGCCATGTTTGCTGTATTCTTAGAAAGGTGTTTTACAAACGAACAATCCATTATGTACAGCCTTTTCAAAAAAACTATTTTTCTCTTCGCATGAGTTGATCCAACTTTTCCTCAATCCTATTTAATTGTTTCTTTCTCTGTTTAACCATCACAACAAATGTAACAATTCCTACTACTATAGAAATCAAAATAACGAAGAAAAATAGCTGGGCTATCATATCTCCAACATTCAAACCACCTGTAGCTGCTAATAAAAACATCCGGAATCCTCCCTCAAACAACTCTAATCGAGATCTACACAAGTATTTCACCCCTTATGTAGCAACCTTATCTTTTTTTATTATCAACAATTGAATAGATACCCAAACCAAGTGTAAGCCACGGTAACCATGGAACGACACTATTGGAATAACTGAAATGAACAGCAGGTAAACTTTGCGCTATGCCTATTAATGTAAATAGTGAAATTGAAACGGATATGTAAATCGCTGACACTGTGTTCATATAACCACCTCTCCATCATCCATGAAAATTTTATATCCCATATCTAAGGAGCAGAAAAGTTCCTATCCAAAAAATAATTGCAGTTTGAGTAATAAATTTCATGGTCACTTCAAACGACGTCAGTTTTCTCTCTCGCTTCGTTTTCTTAAGGTGTCCCACCTAAAAAAGAGAACATAACAGTAGTACTGCAATCGAAGCTTCGTACAAGTTTTCCAGAATACTGATCAAATAATACCCCCTCATTTTGCATAATCCATAACCAGGTTATTGGATGAACAGTAATGAAAAATCTTTAAAAGCTCATACCTGCTGGCTGCTTTCAAATCATGATAAGAAGCTGAAATTCAGTTTTGCATACTATGAATATCTGATTAACTGCGTCACCCCTAACTGAATATTGAGCCCAAATAATCCCCATGACCCTTTATCAGAGTAATTTCATCTTCAGAAGATATCCAAAAGAACCGGAACTCGAGACCTTCTTCTTCTCCACCGCCAGTCGGCTTGTAATACCACTCATGTCTCTCTTCTTTCGCTTTTATCTTATAGAAAAACCGATGATGTATCTTCCCGTCATCATTTCTCCATAAATCTTCCGCTATCATTTCTTCAACCATGAAGTCTTCTAAACCAGTCTCCTCTTTAATTTCTCGAATAACCGCATCATATGTATCTTCTCCTCCCTTTACTGTACCTTTAGGAATTTGAATTCCCGCTTCCTTGAACGGATGTTGGAAGACTAACACTTCCGGTTTTCCATTCCTATACCGTACTACATATCCATACGCTTTCTTAACAGAATTCACAGACTTTCCACCCTTCATCAAAACCGAGCATCTCATTACCATATTATTGCAAAAGGAACTATTATTATCAATTGCCTGACCCCAGCCATACTCAATCAGGATAGCGATAGACCATGCACCAGGATTTAATTTAATCGATATATGGGATGGTTTGTTTTAACGATTAGTATCGGCTTCCTATAAACTTGACTTGACACTTTATAGTGTCATATAATTAAGTCACTGATTGGTGTCATATAAAACGATGAGGAGGTAGGGTTTTGAACCGCACACACCAGGAACGCGACGTTTTTGTAGCTATTGCAGATCCAACAAGACGAAAGTTGATACGTCTGTTAGCCGATTCAGATGAGGATCTGCCTCTTTACGAACTGACGCCTCATTTTGAGATGGGTCGGACTGCTGTTTCTAAGCATTTAACTGTCCTTAAAGAAGCCAATTTAGTAGTTAACCGTAAAAAAGGTAGAGAAACAAGATTTAAGTTGAACCCAGCACCCTTACAGGAAGTAAAAGACTGGTTGGCTTTTTATGAGAAGTTCTGGAATGAAAGAGCAAGCATACTCAAAAATATATTGGAGGAATAAAACATGGCAGATTTATCATTAGATTTTCAGTTTAAGAGTTCCATTGATAAAGTATGGGATGCTTTAACACAATCGGAGACGCTGTCCCAGTGGGTTATGGAAAATAACTTCAAACCGATCGAGGGTTATAAATGTCAATTCCGAAATGAGGAAATCGACCTAGTTGTAGATAGTGAAGTATTGGTGGTGGACAAGCCTCACAAACTATCTTACACATGGGTAGGCGGTCCAATCGACACTATTGTCACATGGACATTAACGCAAGAAGGCGAAACAACTTATTTACATCTTGATCACACAGGATTCGAGGAAGAAAATCAAGCCTTCATGGGTGCGAAATATGGCTGGGCAAGTATGGTGGATCAGCTGAAAACCGTATTAGAAGAATCATAAGCACTTTATGGATTCACAACATAAAAGGAGGGATATGGGAATGAGCTTTTTAAAAGATAAATTATCCATCTTCACTAAAACAGAACTCCCCTTTATAAAGAGGTATCAAGAGTCTGATCGTGTTTACACCTTTCTATTTGAAAAGGATAAGGATTTATCTTGGAATGAAGGGCAGCATGGGTTATTCACCATCACGCATAAGAAAATGAAAGACTCTATTCGCCCTTTCAGTGTGGCATCATCCCCTTCGGAAGGTGTCGTTAGAATTACAACAAGGATAGATGAAGAGCCGAGCGAATTTAAAAAAGCCCTCTTAGAACTTGAAGAGGGTATGAAAATCAAAATGATTGGTCCTGTTGGATCGTTTTATTTGAAGGACGAGACCCCGAGACTCTTCATGGCAGGCGGTATTGGCATCACCCCATTCCGGGCTATCCTAAAGCAATTAGAGGCTGACGGGAACAGGGGAGGAAAACCAAGTGAACTTCTCTATGTAGATAGTCAGGAAGCACACCTCTACAAAGATGAACTTGATGAATTGGCTCGTAATACTTCAATAGATGTACACTATCTCAGTACTAGAAATGATATGTACTCCTATACCAATGAATTTATTGCCTCACATAACAATAATGCTCAATACTTTGTTTCTGGTCCCAAATCCATGGTGGCATCCATGACCAATTATTTAAAGGATAAGCATATTTCAAAACGAAATATTATAAAGGATACTTTTAGAGGGATCGAGTAAAGAAGAAAATCGCAGCTATAACCCGCCTCAACTTCTAAAATTGAAAGTTGCGCTCCATCTTCCTTACAAAGAAAAGCAAACATATTCATGTTTGAAATCATAAAAAATGCTGCTAATTCATTGATTAGCAGCATTTTTTCATTTATTCCTCAAAGGAAATGGCCCAGCTCCCATTTCTCATTACCGGCTCCTCTGTTCCATCTTCCAAAATACCATCAATATCAAGTTCGGCTGAACCCATCATAAAATCTACGTGGGATAAGCTGTCGTTGATTCCATTTTGATCAAGTTCGTCCCCATTCATATCAGAACCGCCACTTACGTTATTCGGATACGCCTTCCCTAAAGCTAAGTGACAAGAAGCGTTCTCATCAAAAAGTGTATTGTAAAAAATCAATCCCGATTGAGAAATTGGTGATTCGTGCGGCACAAGGGCAAGCTCACCAAGGCGTTGCGAACCTTCATCGGTTTCCAGCAAGTGTTTCATCGTCTCTGCCCCTTCTTCAGCATTGAAGTCAACAACTTTCCCTCCTTCAAATGTAAGGGAGAAGTTTTCAATAAGATTCCCACCGTAATTTAACGGTTTGGTGCTGGAAACTTTTCCGTTTACTCCGTATTTATGAGGAGCGGTAAAGACCTCTTCGGTTGGAATATTAGGGTTGAACTGAATATCCTCGTCTCCCGTAGCAAGGGGCCTGCGTCCGCCTTTCCAAATGTGCCCTTTTGGAAGCTCCACTTCCAAATCTGTCCCTGGTGCTTTATAAACCAGCTTGCTGTACTGTTTCTTATTCAAATACCCTCTTGCCTTAAGCAACGTTTTGTTGTGCTCTTCCCAGGCAGCAACAGGATCTTCCTGATCAACTCGAACAATCTTGAAAATTTGTTCCCAAAGCTTGTCCACTGCCTCTTCCCTGTTCTCGTTCGGAAAAATTTTCTGAGCCCACGCAGGGAGCGGAATACTGACGATCGACCATTGAATACGGTCGCTCATTATATGTTGACGGAACTCCGACATCGCTTCTGCTCTTGCTTTATTAGCCGCTGCTACTTTTCCGGCATCCACCCCTTTAAGAAGATCAGGATCGTTGGCCATGACAGAAAGAATCGCAGCACCTTCTTTAGCAAAATACGTGTACTGCTGTTGCTGCCACCCAGGAACTTCAGAAAGAGTTTCCTGCCCACCATATTCATATTTCATCCGGGTCAATGCATCATCTGTCCAGTTAATATGTACATCTTCCGCCTCCATTTCATAGGCCTTTTGAGCAATCACCCGTGTGAATTCAGCACCTTCGATAGGAGAGTTGATCATCAACTTCTGACCTTTTTGCAAATTGACTCCTGTTTTCAAGGCTAAGTCTGCATATTTCTCAAGCTTTTCTTGACTAGGAAATTTCATATTCATTCTCTCCTTCTTGTATCCGCTTTCATTATTTCATATTTTTGGGATGAAGTCTTCAAAGTATATCCAATTTCATTTAGGTAATCTTAATATGTGGTTTTAAGTACAGTTAATTAAATACTTGAACAATGTTATGCAAACATTTCAAACAACCATGTGATCAGATACATTGGAACTCCTACAATCATCGCTCCTGCAAGTAAATAACTAATGGACTTTATAATAAATTTAAATGCATCATAGATCGCACCAGCTAAATCATCAACAAATCTCAACATACAACCGCCCTCACCTTCGCACTATTTCTAACCAAGGTACGCCCTGTTTATAAATACGTATGATAGCTACTATTTGTTTCAAATCCGCCTTCTCAAGAATTATTGAGAAGTTTGCATTCTACTGATTTTGCTTTTAAAATTATTCAGAATCAGGTTGCAAATGGAGGGTTATTATGGAAAAAAGGTTGAAAATGACACGGAATATTGATGTATTAATTATTGTAGCAGGAGCTATTCACCTATCATTAGCAGCATTCACTGAGGTAACGCTTTCTTCGTTTTTTCTCCTCACCACATTTTTCTTAATGTCCTTAATCAGAGGGATCGAAGCGCAATGGAACGGCAAGAAAATAGGTAGTAAAATTATATTTAGCGTGAGTCTATTTTTTTTAATCTTCATTATAGATATATTAGTGTGCGATACCTAATGTAACCTTCAAAGGATTTCTTTTATTTCGTGTCTTTTAGATGCTTAAACATACTGGATAAAGGATGAAGTATTAATAAAATCAGCAAGTGGGGTTAGCGACGGTTTCATTATTATCTTTTACTACGATTCGGTCGTTAGTATCTAACGTGATCTCAACAGGGAAAATGGCTGATATTTTATCAGAGAAAATCCACCTTCTCCCAGGCTGTATTAATAATAGGAAAGAACTGGTTGCACTTTTGCCCATGAAATTGAGGGATGAATCACTGATCGGGGCATTATCACGCTCTTTGAGCCCCAGATTAATAAGCTTTTGGCCAGTATTTATGGCATCCTCTACTGTTAAACTCATTTCACTAATACGTAGAATACTCCTATGTGAAAAAGCTTCCTCACTCTTATCTGCGCTGGAATGGCGAGAGATAAATTCCACAATATTTCCAGCAGGATCGTAAAAATATAGAGAATGAGCAGGAATATGAGGGAAATCCGCCTCATCCTCTCCATCTTCATCATTTAACTCCACTTTAGCTTCCACCCAGGCTTTTGCTTCCCTGAACTTATTTGATGGAATATCAAAAGCAAAGTGATAAAATGGGTCGCCTTCTACATTACTTGAGGTGAATTCCAATAGACTGGAGCCAGCTGCAACCTGAAAACTTTCTTCAGTGTCCTTTGTTAATGGCATTTCAAGGGTATCAGTATAAAAGTGTTTCATGCTTTTAATATCTTTGGTTTTTAAAATGACTTTTCTTATTTCCACAAACTTCCCTCCTTAATCAAAACCTAAATAACATCTGTTCATATTGCTGATTAACTAAAATATAATCATGCCATTTGTTCATTAGAATATTTAAATAAGGTAAACAGTATCCTTATATGATGAATGTCAATAATAGTCGCTAACAGGATGGATTTTTCATGATTGTGCTAATATAAAATTATACATTATTAAACTAAAGAAGTTTGTTTTTACAATAGTGGTGTTAATTATCTTTTCTTCAAATTTAGAGGTGTGGTTACTTGAATAAGTATAATTGCATATTTTTAAGGAACTTTATATTTTGTTTGTTCGTATTAAGAACCAGAAAGAACAAAACAAAGGTGGTATAAAAATGAAATGCAATCAATGTCAAAATGAAATGGTAAAAGATTGTAATGTTAATGTTGAATTTGATACGCCCGGAATTACAATAAGTAAAAAAAGGAAGGGACTTTTCAACAAAGTATCTGCAAAACCAAAAGCAGCTGTTTGTTCAAATTGTGGTTACGTAGCTTTTTACATTGATGAATATAAAGAATTTAGTAAATAATATATCAGTAACTCTTCGGGATGAACAATTGCTTCTAATATCAATGTGTTACGTCCGCTGTACTAAAACTCATTGGAGGTGGTGCAAGTGTTTTATTTTGAAGATGTCCCGATTGCTTAATTAATATAATCTACCTACCAGATTATATGGATTCATCTCCCACGTTTCATAAGGGATGGTGTTTGTGGCTTTCATACAATCAATGGTGCGCGACTTCATATGCGGACGAGTTATGTAATAATCTATATTTTCCTCAGTAATTTTAATGAATTCAGCCTCTTTAATTTCTTCTGGTTGAATTTTTATGTCTCCTCTTATATATTTTGCCTTAAACACGACAGATAATAGATGCTTTGAAGCATTGTAATACACTCCTGTTATTCCAACAAGTGAGATGACTATTCCCGTTTCCTCCAATACTTCTCTGGATATAGCTTTATCAAGAGGCTCCCCTTCTTCCGCCTGTCCGCCTGGGGTTTCCCAAGTATCTGATCGCCAGTGTGTCTTGACTAAAAGAGTTTCTCCGTTCTGGTTAGTAATATTAGCAGAAACTGCAATGATATGTTTTGGTGTCATATCCACTATCCCCCCCATTTTGTTTTTCTGTCAACTTTCAGCTTTCCCGTATTATTGAATAGAGCTGGTTATTTGCAAAACTTCCTTGATGCAATGTTTATATCTATCAAAAGCTACGCAGAAATCATAAAGAGTGTCTTTATTATAAATTTCTATATCTACTAGCTCCTCATTTATTTGGTTTAATTGATCACTTATTCTATCGTCTTCTATCAGTTCACCAGCTTGCTTCAACTGAATATGGGTTTTATTAATTCTAATAGGCAGTACACCATCATTTTCTTTAATTAATTTTTTCAGCTGTTGATCACTAGGAGCAAAGAAGTTATTCAAGTTTTCCAGAGTAGGTACCGCAATATGTCCAGCTACATTTACTGATTTTTTTGCTTCTAAAAGTAATCCTGCGGCATACTCTTTCCTTTCATCCTCTGGAACTTTATCCAGTGGTATTGCCGCACTATCCCATTCTTTGTAAATATCTTTTTTAGGTTCAACTTCTAAGAAATATTCTTTGATTGATTCAACGGGAACTCCAGTTTGTTCTGACCTTTCTCCCTTTATTTCCTCTGCGTTGTCTACTGGTTCTTCATTATTTAAATTGTCACTGGAGGTGGTTAATACGATAAATAAAACTAAAGTAAGAAACACGATTATCGATAAATATATTTTATGCATTTGATGCCTCCTTAGTTTTACAGCGTTTTCTAACTCACCCTGTGAAGGAAAATACTAACAAATAAAGAGTATCATAAACAGACTCATTCGTAACTTCTCATGTGCATCATATCCCTGATCCATAATTACTCACTTCATTCTTAACTCCTTGCAGCATAATAAAAAGCCAACATAAAATGCTGACTTCGATAATGATAATTCAGTTAATACTACTTAATGATAAAAACGGAATAACCGTTTGATACACCCAGGACAACAATCCCTTGTTAACTTTTCCTCTTAAATACGTTTCACGATGTGTATGTTAAAATATGAAAATAATTAACTATAAGCATAGAAAGGCTGTATTTAATGGACTTGATAATCTTCGGAGTCATCATTGG
Source organism: Halobacillus sp. H74 (assembly GCF_052246715.1). NCBI lineage: Bacteria > Bacillati > Bacillota > Bacilli > Caryophanales > Bacillaceae > Halobacillus > Halobacillus sp. H74. The sequence goes on from NZ_JBQQCI010000001.1 coordinate 507,649, forward strand.
TGCTATTTCAATCAGTGTGATTAAATTCGCAATTAAAGGGAAAACTTCGGGTGCCAAAGGCCAGGAGTACACTCCCACAAGTGATATATATAGTGGAAAGAATAGGGAATATAGCAATCCTGCACCTGTAGAATCACATAGAAAAGCCCCTTATGAAGAAGTGGACAAAAAAGAATGAACTACTAAAGTGCTTTACTTGAAAGTTTAGCCCTTAACACTTCATCAATTAAAAAATATCCGACAGCAACGGGCAAAGCAAAATAAAAGGTTACTTGGAAATAATGATCCTGAAGGAAGATAGCCGCTAATAGAAAGGCTATAATAATATGAAAAATAAACCCTGCCCAAAAACTATGAAATTTCATCTTTTTTTCTATGTATCCAATGAAAATCGATAAAAGTGTCCCGCAAAAAATTGCAACAAATAAAATAGGTGCGGGTCCTTTTAAATAAACACTATAAAACACAACTGAGATGATAAATGTGACTAGAGCGGTTAATAGTTTCCTTGATAACATAGCTTGCTCCTTTGAATGGCTACGGAAATAATAAAAATAAAGGGAGTATGAAACGGCTTCAACAGCCGAACATACTCCCTTGTTCAATTATGGGGAGTGCAGTTCATTTTCTTGGTCAACAAGACCCAGTGTTTGAGCTGTTGATTTCTTGATTTCCCGAAGCAGCTCCGGGTTTTCAGAGAGAGACAGACCGTAAGAAGGAATGATTTCCTTTATTTTCGGTTCCCAATCCTTCACATGCTGCGGGAAACACTTCTCAATGACTTCAAGCATGACGTGCACAGCGGTGGACGCGCCTGGTGAAGCCCCTAACAAGGCAGCGACCGAGCCATCAGCCGCGGTGACAACTTCAGTACCGAATTGCAGGGTCCCTTTGCCGCCATCCTCTGTATCTTTGATGACTTGCACCCGCTGCCCCGCTACGACCAGATCCCAATCTTCGCTCTTGGCATCAGGGATGAACTCACGGATATCCTCCATGCGCTTATCTTTAGAAGCGATCACCTGCTCAATCAGGTATTTGGTCAGGGAAACATTTTTAACGCCTGCCCCGAGCATCGTAACGAGGTTATCCGGTTTCACAGATGTTACCAAATCGAGCATAGAACCGGTTTTCAAGAACTTCGGTGAGAACCCGGCAAATGGTCCGAACAATAGTGATCTTTTACCATCGATAAACCGTGTGTCCAAATGCGGCACGGACATCGGCGGTGCACCAACTTTGGCTTTGCCGTAAACTTTCGCATAATGCTTGGCTACGACGTCCGGATTTTTACATACCATGAATTGTCCGCTTACCGGGAAGCCGCCGTAATTCTTCGATTCAGGGATACCGGTTTTTTGCAGCAAATGCAAACTTCCGCCTCCACCGCCAATAAAGACGAAATCTGTTGTATGATATTCGATTCTTCCGTGTTCGTTATCGTACACCTTCACTTCCCAAGCCCCGTCGCTGGTCCGTTTAATATCCTCGACGCTGTGCTTGTAGTTGACCTCAAGCTCATTGTCTTCCAGATAGTCAAACACTTTACGAGTTAAGGCACCGAAATTGACATCCGTACCAGAATCGATTTTTGTGGCTGCTATCGGCTCATTTAATGTACGGTTGTTCATAATCAGCGGGATCCATTCCTTCAGCTGTTCCGGGTCTTCGGAAAATTCCATATCCTGAAACAGTGGATTCTCGGCCATCGTATTGAAACGCTTTCTTAGAAACTCGACGTTTTGTTTGCCATGCACCAAACTCATGTGGGGCAATGGCCTGATGAATTCCTGTGGATTACGAATCATATGGCTGTTCACAAGATAAGACCAGAATTGCTGGGAAACCTGAAATTGTTCATTCACTTTGATCGCTTTACTGATATCGATGGAGCCATCCGCTTGTTCGTTCGTATAGTTCAACTCGCATAGAGCCGCATGCCCTGTTCCAGCATTATTCCATACGTTCGAACTCTCTTCGCCGGCACATTCAAGCTTTTCAAAAGTTCGAATCTTCCAATCCGGCACTAATTCTTTAAGGAGTGACCCCAAGGTTGCACTCATAATTCCTGCACCAATTAAAATGACGTCTGTTTTCGTATGTTGTTTACTCATTTCCCTTTTCATACTCCCTATTTTTGCAGGAAAGATGGAGTCGCTCCCGCAGAGGTACACTCACAAAACAGGATTCGACCTGGTTACACATCTTTCCAATTCGTTTTAATCCAACACCCATTTTATCACTATTATCCAAAAATTAAAATGTCCGCTGAAGCTACCGGCAGGGGCCCCTCTTTCTCTCCCGACTTCATGGAAAAGTTATAATTTCCGGATGATTTTGAATACCCTCCAATTATCGGAAAGTTTATTACGTCTGCCCTATTATCATAGGGGTAGCAAATACAATAAACTCAGAACGTCATTCGGAATCTTACTCAACAAAAGAATTGCCGGACCATTGTTAGTTTGAAATAATTGGAATAGACATTGACGAGAGGGATGAAAAGATGATCGCTATTACAAGAGCATCAGCCGAACATATCAAGGGAATTTCCAGGGTGTGCTGTGAAGGGTGTTTAGATACATACAAGTTACTGAACAGCTTGCCTATTCTAATGCCCAAGAGGAAGGTTACGATTCCATAAGATTCTCATGAAAATTTTAATAAGCTGCTAACTGAACATCCAGTTTTATAGAAAGAGGTGGAAATCATGCAGATCATCAGAGGTGAACGAAGCTTTGACCTTGATGAATTCTTAAAAGAACCATTGTTTGCTCATCTATCAACAGCTTCTCCTGAAGGTCCAAGGGAATCGCCGGTATGGTTTCTCTGGGAAGATCAGTGTTTATGGATGATAGGGACCCCCGGGGATTCGTTCCCATTAAGAATTAAGAAAGAACCGAAGTGTGCGATCGGGATTGTTGATTTCAACCCTGCCACAGGAAAGGTATGGCATGCGGGTTTCAGAGGAAAGGCAACCGTGGAGCCATTTCATTTTGATTTAGCCAGACGGTTATTCACCAAGTATTTAGGCGCCAATGAAACAACATGGGATGCCAGATTCAGCAACCAGGATCCTCAGAATGTATTCATCCGCTTCGTTCCTGAAACAGTTGTCGTTCGGGACCAGTCGTATGATGTCTTTTGAGGATGATTCTTAACCAGAACTGAAGTTGATTTTGATCGCTGTATTTTTACGGAGGAGGGACAAAAAATGAGCATCGGGGATGAGTATCTAAAAGTAATTCAAGAAAGGTTTAAAAGCGTGAAAATCCTAGGAGATCAAACGATACAGTAAACTGTAAGAAGGTGGATGTCATGAACGCAAATCTAAGGTCGTCTCTCATGTTATTACTTGGAATCATAGTCGGTCTTACAATCGCTGAGGTGATAAGCAACGATGGATTCGATTGGGATCAATGGGTGTCCATAATCACAGGTGGGGTCGTCGGATATTCAATCGTAAGGCTCCTTCCCTTCCTTAACCGTAAAAAGGAGAACAGTTGATACGGTAAACCCCGAATCCTTTTGAAACTTCATAAACATCAATACGTAATGAATACAAAGGGGGTTTTCGGATGAGTAAGAAACATATGAAATACTCAATACTCACCGGGTTATTAACATTTGCTTTGTGTTTAACTATCTTCTTAGCAATTGATTCCCCTTTTCCTATATAGGAGCGTTGGTAGCAGCTTTTATTCTGTTTGAAATAAGTTTTTACCATTTCTTCGGTAGAGAAAGGGAAAACAATAAACTGCTCTGAACTTCCATTTGTTTCCGTTATGAGAAAGGGGTTTTTATTGTAGTGAAAAAATTATTACAAAGACTATTGAATGCAAAACTCCACGAAGAACCTGTCAGCGAAATACGCATAGGAAATATCATACAGCTTTATGGAGGGAAGGCATACAAAGTAACAACATATGAAGGTGATGAAAACCAACATCCGACCCATCACAAAGTCTATTTGGAGCCGTACAGAAGCTGGCACCCCGTTTCTCTTCCTGAGGTCGACCCATACAAATCCAGAGTTTGGGACAGCATCCAGGAATTAAATGAAGAGTTACTCCAAAAGAGTGAACGGATCCTATCGATAGAAAGAGGAAAAGGAAAGTGATATGGCAGGAGCGATCCTTATCGAATTTCCATTAAAAAAGCTGATAGATCATAATCCCATCAAGCATCATGAAAAGCGCCATAACATTGTTTCAAGGTGACAGCAATTCAAACTTGAATGGAGGCGTTAATAATGAATTCGATCAGTTGGTTTGATTGGATAACCCCGACTAATCCAGTCGCTTCATTATTTTTCGGTATACTTTTTACGATAATTATCGGGATTACGGTGTGGGTGGAGGCAAGAGACCTCAAAACCGTGGTTGTGACGACTATAACCGGTATCATTGTAACGTGTGTCGGAACTGCTATTTTAAATGTCATTGGTTTTTATCCGTAAATCAGTATGTAGTCCTTATTAAAAGGAGGTGAAATTATAAAAAAATATATCCCGGTTGTATGGTTATGTTTCATTTTACTATTATCAGCTTGTACGAAGGGGGAAGAAGATACCGAAGAATATTCAGGCATTATTGGTGATGGTAAAGTGATGGGCTATGAGTACACCATAACAAAAGAGAAAAATACATTTTTATGGAAGGTTGGTTACAAAGAAGACCTAACCATTATCGAAGAAAGTATCCACAATGAAGAACAATTACAAAATTTCATGAGGGCTGTAAGTGATAGTAAAGTGATCCTTTCAAAACTAATTATATCGTTATCATACATATTAATTGTGGCAGGAATTTCGTTTTTCATATACAAGAAGAACAGAGATTCACTTAAAGGTGGGGGCACAGTAGTAGGGGTATCAGCGAGTATTATTGCCTTATATTTTGCCGTTGATGCATCCTTTGACTTATATATCGTCCTGCAAGATGTAAAAAATCACTATCTAAGTCTAACTAATTAAGGTAAGGGACTCTCCCTTACCAAGTTCTGAAAATTATAACCATGCGGGATTTTATAGCAAAAGATAAGGGGGGGTAAAATGGATGAAACAGAATGGGGTCTACAGGAAATGAAGCGTCTGAAAAAGAAGCACTTAATTCTGTACAATTTAGTGATGCTGCTGTTAGTTGTTTCGTTTGGTTTATATGCAGAGAACGGCGGAACTGCGCCCCTCACTTTAAATTTGTGCTGCGTGATTTGCTGAATCATCACCGCTAATACGTGGTATACCCTTATAACAAAAAAAGCCATTGGAACCAGATCCATGCAACGTGTCCATGCCTTTGACATAGACCACATGGGAAAAAGCGCTGGAAGCGAAAGAAAATCTTGGAGGCTATCCTTATTAGTGTTGTAACCATTGGTTTGACAGTGGTGCTGGTGGTCATGGAATATGACTCTGTAAGATTGGATTTTCCTATGGATGCCCTCCCATTTATCGGTGCGTGGTCAGCCTATAACATCGGAGAGATTGGCAGGATTAATAGATTATAAGTAATCTTCAGTTATTTGATATACATAATTGAGCCCCCCTTCATGACCAGAGGTACTACTATAGTGAAGTATAGAATAAAAGGAGAGGCTGCAATCAGATGAGTAATGATAAAAGAATTTCACGCAGGGCTAAAAGTAAAGATATCGCTCGCTTCCTGTACCTATTAGCTGTGATTGTAGTGAGCCCATACTTGAGCAATGAATTCAACATCATTGGAGCACTGGCCATTGCCTTAGGTGCCTATCTCATCCTTTTGTTCATCCTTTATTCATTCAACAAGAACAGAGACTTGGAATAGATATTCCCCCTATTCTGCTTAAACAGAACAATTGACAATCCATTTGATATAGGCATATAATTTTGCACCAAGGAAAAACATTTCGCTTATGCAAAAGGAGTTCCTTCACTATGATGGATTTTTTCACTGATTTAAACCCTGTCCTGCAAGCCTTAGCAGCTACCCTTTTCACCTGGGGAATGACAGCTCTCGGAGCAGCTCTCGTCTTTATAGGAAAGAAACAAAACCAGAAAGCGATGGATGGGATGCTGGCTTTTTCCGGAGGGGTTATGATTGCTGCCAGCTTCTGGTCCCTGCTTGCCCCTGCAATTGAAATGGCTGAATCAAACGGGACGCCGTCATGGCTCCCTGCTTTAATAGGGTTTCTTTTAGGTGGCTTGTTTCTGATGATGGTCGATCAAATATTGCCTGTACTAGAGAAGAATGACAACTTCTTACATGAAATAAAAGATAAAAAAGCCAAACGGAGAACATCTCTACTGATTTTTTCCATCACCCTCCACAATGTACCTGAAGGTCTTGCAGTTGGTGTCGCTTTCGGTGCCTTAGCTGTCGATTTTTCCACAGGATCCCTTTCTGGTGCCATCGCTTTGGCCCTCGGGATCGGGATCCAAAACTTCCCTGAAGGTACCGCAGTTTCGCTGCCATTACGCAGAGATGGAATGTCTAAGAAGAAGAGCTTCTTCTACGGACAGGCCTCTGGAGCGGTAGAGCCCATCGCGGCTGTCGCAGGAGCACTGGCTGTGATTTTCATCCAGCCCCTCCTTCCTTACGCTTTAAGCTTTGCAGCAGGAGCTATGATTTTTGTTGTAGCCAAAGAAATCATCCCTGGCTCCCAGGAAAAAGGCCATGTGCAGATAGCCTCAATAAGCTTAATGGTCGGATTTGCTTTGATGATGACACTGGATGTCGCATTAGGATAGGAAGAGCCTTCCCGTGAAAGGAAGGCCATGATTCATAAGAAGTTCGGGAACCTAAAAGCTTCACTCAATATGCAATATCGGCAAGACTCTTTAATTGTGGCTGGCCCCGAGTACTGCCTTCAAATTTGTATAGGATGAAGTCAGTCTTCTATATACTTATCTTTAACAAACTCTGCGCCGAGACCTGCAGCCACCATAAGAACCAAAGGTCCAAAGTTCCAAACAAAAGACCCGCCGAACAAAGGGATATCTAACGAGGTGGTCCTATTCACAATGAGAACCGATATTTTTGCAATCAAAAGTGCTACCCCGATTAAAAAAGTGACATCAAAGAACGCCTTAAGCCTTGGGTGGGCCAACTGCTTGCTGTCGTTAATCACCTTCTCCTTCAATTCTTCATCACTCCTCAATAATTCATCAATGGTTACACCGAGCAGATCACTTAAATGAATGATGATTTCAATACTCGGATAATTTTGCCCGTTTTCCCATTTGGAAACAGACTGCCGGCTCACGAATAATTTTTCCGCTAATTCTTCCTGAGACCAGCCTTTGTTTTTTCTGTTCTGTTTTAATTTGTCTGCAAAATTCATATCAACGATCACCTTTCTCGGTTTATACTCCATTATGGCTGGATTTTAGTGAAATAGTAAAGAACGCGCTGGTTGCAAGTCCTCGCACTTAGAGGTTTACATGCTGAGTTCCTTCATTTGGCGCGGCATGAGGAAAAAATTATAAGGAAACTTAGTCTGATTCTTATTACCTTTGAAACTGTTAACTAAGCTGATACGTATTCATCTTGAAAGTAATCAAGCATATATCTAAACTTGAATATAGTTGATTTAGAATGGGGTGGAAAGATGGATTTTGTTGCCTGGATGATTGTCGCAAGTGAGATCGGGTTTTGGGTAGTGATTGCTGCAGGGCTCGTCACACGTTATATTTTCAAACGGAAAAAGCTGGGGCTATTCCTGTTAGCATTGACTCCCGTGATTGATCTGATTTTATTAGTGACGACGAGTGTAGATTTGTGGAACGGGTCGACAGCCACCATGGCCCACGCAATTGCAGCTATATATATCGGAGTCTCCGTAGCATTCGGAAAGAGCATGATTGAGTGGGCAGATGTAAGGTTTCAGTATTACATAACAAAACAGGGCCCGCGTCCTGAAAAACTTTCTGGCATTTCCCATGCCAAGCACTACTTTAAAGGCTGGGTGCGTCATGTTGCTGCCTATGTGATCGGGGCCGCCTTTCTTGCCAGCATGATTTTTCTTATTGATGACCCTATACGGACAGAAGCGTTATCAAGCGTGCTCAAACTTTGGACGCTCGTCCTGGGAATTGATTTTTTAATCGCCATCAGCCACTTCATCTGGCCGAAGAAGTGAAACCAAGTGCGCAAAAGCCCACGTACGATGATAAGTCACTCACAATTTAACGTTTTATTATTGCCTAGACGGTAAAAAAGTGTCTGTACTCCCGCAAGAGAGTCAGACACTTTTTCATGCGGAGAGGTTCTTCAAACAATTATATTAAGGTTTTAATATAATTGCTTTCTCTCCTTCTTCGATATGGATATGAAAGTTTCTTAGCCTTTTGTGCTTAAAATAGTCACGGGTTTCCTTCGGGACATAAATACGTCCTTTTCTACCTACTGTACTCATCACATCATGGGTTTTATTATCAGATGGCTTAATAACAATATTATTATTTTTCACCCTTAGCGTTACTGTGACCCCTTCTTCTATATGTAGTTTTCTTTTCCATTTAACTGGGATGGTGAAATCACTTTTATTACTAAGATCGATGTTTTTTTGAGTTGGTATCATGTTTTTCCCTCTCAATCCTCTGAAATAATGTCCATATGTTTCAAATGATTTTAGTCAGGGCTGATTGAATTCCATGGCAGGATAATTGAGGAGCTGAGGCCCAATTGGTCCTCAGCTTCAATATCTATCCCTGTGAATTTTTATAACAATCTAACTGTTTTAATGCGCCATCATTTCATGAGCTATATCATGGCCTTCCATTTCTGAAGGATAGTATGTTGGCCAGTTGATGACTTCATCCAATAGAGCTGCACGGTCACCTCCCCAGTAGAGGTGATAGTGCCCCGCATCAATCGGATTGATGCTATGATCACTAAATTGAATATATTGAGGAAGACCCTCAGCCTCTTCATTTAGTTTATAAATGTACCGTACCCCTCTATTTCCCGCCTCATAGGTAAGAATTTCATAACCATCGTAGTTGTATTTTCCCGTAGATTTTTCACCATTTTTGAAGAAGGTTACGTTATTTCCTTCGATTACAATACGTTCCACATCTGTTTGATAACCTATCTTATAATACTCTTTATACTCTTCAGCTGTCATTTCACTGTCTTCCTCTGCTTTATGAGAGAACACTTCATCAAGCGTCCCATCCTGAAGGTATGGATATACAGATTGCCAATCTCCTTCCCAGTCGGAAAGTTGACGATTCTCCACTTGATCATCTTCGAAATATCCATCATAAATTTGTTGCGCTTCTTCATCATCTGCATGACCATGGTCATGATTGTGTTCACTTTGCTCTTCCGATTCAGAGGCTTCCTCTGAATCGGAGGAAGCCCCAGCTAAGGCAGTTGCTAATCGATCTAAATTTTGCTCCATAAGCGTGAAGTAGTCCTCTTCATTTTTAATATCTTCCTCTGTCAACACAGACAAGTTATGAATACGTGCAGTCTCTGCAGCAATTTCCTTTCTAACTACATCAGCAACTTTAGGTGTAACGTTCTGTTCAAAAAATACATGATTCAAGTTGTGCTGTTCAGCTTTCTCTATGATTGTTTGCAGTTCTTTCTGTGAGGGTTCATTGGTGGGGCTCAAGCCAGAAACGGCGATTTGTTCAATTCCATAAGCTTGCTCCCAGTATCCATAAGCGGAATGCGAGACGATGATCTTATTCTTAGGTAAACTTTCCAGTTGGGCATGGTACTCTTGATCTAAATTTTTAAGCTTTTCTTTAAGCTTTTCAAAGTTTTTGTTGAATGTCTCTTCTTGTTCAGGTTTAAGCTCCACAAGGGTATCTTTAACATTCTCAGCTAGCTGGATTGAGCGGATAGGGTCAAGCCAGACGTGCGGATCTTGGTCCCCATGATTATGTCCCTCATGTCCTTCTTCATTATTGCCCTCATCTTCATGAGCATGTTCATCCTCATGATTACTTTCCTCTCCTTCATGAGCATGTTCATCCTCACGATTACTTTCCTCTCCTTCATGAGCATGTTCGTCCTCATGATTGCCTTCTTCATGGTTATGAACGTGCTCTTCTAAATCAATTCCTTTTGAAGCTTCTAGTATTTTGACATCTTCGGATTGGATAGATTCTGAGATTTGTTTTGCATAGGACTCTAAACCTGCTCCGTTATAAATGAAAGCATCAGCTTCTGCAATTTCTACCATTTCTTTGCTCGTTGGTTCATAAGTATGTGGGTCTGATCCAGGCGGCAAGATCGATTCTACGGAAGCCTGGTCTCCTGCGATCTGCTCAGCAAAAAACTGCATAGGATAGACTGTTGTAAATATTTTCAAATCTTCACTTGAGTTTTCACTACTAGTTGCCTCTTCATCTGAGCATGCAGCTAACACAAAAATGAGAGCAGCTAGACTGATTATGCCTAAAGTTCTTTTAAACATTCTTCTCCCCCTTTTCATTTCTCAATGATTATATCGTAATGATTACTAATTGTAAATAGTACTGATTACTTTTTGATCTTCTAAAAAAAGCCGGTTAAATTACACCGGCTTACTGACACTGAGGACATGCCCCGTATATTTCAAATTTGTGATTTTCAATCTGGTATCCTTCCAATTTATCATTCATGGTTTGCATAGGGCAGAACTCGACAGCTTTGGTTTTCCCGCAAAACGTACAGATGAAATGGTGATGATGGCCGTTGGAAGTGCAGGCCAGACGGAAATGTTTCTCCCCGTGAAGTTCTGTCGCTTCCAGTAGCTCCTCATCTGTCAAAAGGTATAAATTTCTATATACCGTATCGAAACTTACACTCGGAAAGTCTACCTGGATCATTTTCAGAACTTCTTTTGCAGCGATGTATTGGTCCTGATTTACAAAAATCTCCAGCATCCGTTCTCTCTGCCTGGTGTGCTTATACCCTTTTTCTTTTAGCTTTTGGATAGCTGTATTCAAGTTCATAATGCTTCACCCTTTATCGAGAATTGTGTACTCACTTTTTTGTAAGCGATAGTCAAAATCAGAATGAGAATGGCCGTCATAACAATCGTGCCCCCAGGTGGTACGCTGAGATGATAAGCCGAAAACAAACCGATAATGACAGAGGTTTCACCGAATAATACAGATAACCCGATCGTCTGCTTAAAGCTCGTAGAAAGGCGTAAGGCAGAAGCTACCGGCAAAGTCATCAATGCCGAAACCAGCAGGATTCCTACCACTTGCATAGAAGAAGCAATCACTAAAGCTACCATCAAAATAAATAAAAGGTGAACCCAACGTCCACTGACACCTGAAATCGATGCGTGTTCCTCATCAAACGATAAGACAAACAGTTCTTTGTAAAACAAGAGGACGATCAACATTACGATTGAAGTAATGATTAAAACGGTCCACATATTCGAGCGGCTCACAGCGGTCACACTTCCGAATAAATAGCTGAATAAGTCCGTGTTGAAACCGTCGGCCAGAGAAATCAAAATCACTCCTAATCCAATCCCGCCAGACAGGATGATCGGAATCGCCAGCTCTTCGTAATGCTTGTACACTTTTCTTAAGCGCTCGATTAAAACAGCCCCTATAACTGAAAAGGCCATCCCCATATAAACGGGGTTCCAATCATTTATTCCGGATACTCTCTTTTCTAATAACAGACTGGCCGCTATTCCCGTCAATGTAATATGGGAAAGAGCATCTGCAATTAAAGAAAGCCTCCGAACAACGATAAACACTCCAAGTAAGGGTGCAACCAGACCAATTAAAATACCTGTGATTGCCGCATTTTGCAAGAATTCATATTGGAAAAAGCTCTCAAACATCAGGAGGACACCTCCCCATGCTCATGATTATGGGTGAGCTGCTGGACATTGTGGCCATACATCCGGGTCAAATCCTGATCACTGAATTGATCATATTCCTCTGATGCACCATGGAAATGGATGGTCTTATTCATACAAGCTACGTGGGTCGCATGTTTGGTGATTGTCCCTATATCATGTGTGATCAAAAGAAGAGTGATGCCGTTTTCCTGATTCAGCCTTGCCAATAAATCGTAAAACTCAGTGACATGCTTCGCATCGACTCCTACTGTCGGCTCATCTAGGATTAATAAGGAGGGGTCACTAACAAGAGCACGAGCAATGAATATTCTTTGCTGCTGACCACCCGACAGTTCTCCAATATTGGTGTTTGCATAATATTCCATTTCAACAACCTTTAACGCCTCAAGCGCTTTTTGTGTGTGCTCTCGTTTGAAAAATCGGAAGGCACCGAGTCTTGAGACAAGACCTGATTTCACTACTTCCAAAACACTTGCAGGAAAACCAGAGTTAAAACTGTTCGATTTTTGTGATACATATCCGATTTCTTTCCAGTTCCTAAATTGTTTAATAGGCTGGCCAAATACGTGCACGCTTCCTTTAGCAGGCTTATTAAGTCCAAGAATCAGCTTAATCAAAGTAGATTTTCCTGAACCGTTCGGACCGACCAATCCAAGGAATTGGCCCTCCCTGATAGTGAAGTTCACATCTTCCACTACCCATTCTTTATCATATTTAAAAGATACATTTTTCATTTCTACTATCTTATTTTTACTCATTCGATACCCCTCACAAAATAGTAATGATTACGAATCATTTTATTACTCAAACATAGATGAACTATACACTTTCTATGACGTCGATTCTTATGTTCTAGTTAATATCAGTATAGTTAATTCATAGTCATTACGATTTGACTCATGTTAATTGTAAAGGAGGATTCCATGTGAATCAAGAATATTCTCCTCCTTCTAAAGAGTTTAATGGCTGGGAGCTTCCTTTAATTGAATCTGATCGATTAAAACCATAGAGGCAACAGCAGAACCTTATGTTTACAAAGAATTGGAATTCGCTGGGTAAACGGTGGGGAGTCATAGCTTGAAAGAAAAAAATGTCTGCCCTCACCCAAGAGAACAGACATTTTTTCACATAAGAAGCAACGTCAAACCCGGTGCTAAGACCGAAACGATGACGGCACTCAACACCATCGCAATGGTGCTGACAGAGCCCTCAAGCGGATCCCGTTCCATTGAGGTCGCTGTTCCGATCGCATGCGAGGCACTGCCCATGCCGACCCCTTTTCCAAGTGGATGGGTCAGACGGGCATATCGCATCACAACAGGGTGAATCAGGACCCCGCCAATGCCTGCAATCATGACAAAAACAGCCGCTAGCGGCATAACGCCTCCGCTCGATTCTGCAATGGACATCGCGACAGGTGTCGTCACCGATTTCGGAACGATGGAATGAATGATCAACTCACTGAACCCGGCCCACTTGCTGAGCAGGAGTCCAGAAGTAACCCCGACGAACGCGCCAATCAACGTCCCTGTCAAAATCGGCAGGAGCATTCTGTTCAAAACATCACGGTATTGATAAAGCGGATAAGCAAGCGCAACCACCGCCGGACCAAGCAAATGATCGATCCACTTGCCCCCTGTCATGTACGTTTCATATGGAAGATGGAATAAAAGCAGCAAAGCGATGATCGCCAGCGTCGATAAGATGATCGGGGCGGTATAGATCCGGCGAAATCTACGGTAAATGAACAACGCCCCTTGGTAGAAGAGGATCGTCAGCCCGATCATAAGTACAGCTATCAGAAGTTCATTCATGGGCTGCCTCCCTCCTTCGCGCCATCCACTGAGCGACAAAGCCTGAAACCCCCATGACTAAGGCCGTACTCAACAAGCCGATGAGAATCAAGAGCGCCCCTTCACCCTCAAATACGTACGCATAGCTCATAACCCCGACCGTAGCCGGGATAAAAAAGAATGGAAGATGGGTGATCATAAAGCCCACTCCCTGCTTGATCCAGCTTTCCGAGATGATTTTCAGAGACAGGAGTGCAAACAGGACTATCAAACCGATGACACTGCCCGGAATGAACAGATCAAAGGTGTTTTGGATAAGTGTTCCGAATAGATAGATTACGTATAATCCTATGATTTGCAAAATGATAGTGAAGACCTTTGGCACGTGTGATCCTTCTTTCTAGTTGTGAGATGGAAGTTTACTTTCTTTATTATATAGGAATGTGGTGAGCACACAAAAAATCCTGCCCTCAAAGTTAATCAGAGGGCAGGAAACTTTTATTTGTCTTTTGCAATTTCCAGACGATTTGGAGCTAAAGGTGGTTGCTCCAGCCACTTATTTTTTGCCATTAAATTGAACCATTCTTTTGTAATCATGATGTTTTTCAATATGATTTTCTCATAAGTCGCGACGAGGTCTATTCGCATAGCAGATGCAAGACCTGCTCCATGGTAGGATTGAGAAGATTGTAATAAGAACCCCATATGATACAACATTAACTTATCCGAAAAAGGAGCATCCTGAGAAACAGTCACCTCTGATTCCCAAGACATTGGAACAGGTAAATTATCTCCTTTCAATTTTTTACCCAGTGTTTGAATTTGCTGGTCAGATGCATTTTGGGCGCTCTTAAGAAATTTTCTTACCTCTTTTGATTGCGTGACCTGGCTAAATCCAATGGAAAGTGACTTTTCCAGTATCTTCTTTTTGATATTAAGAGATAAAGCGATAATTTCCGTTGCGGCTAATGGGCGCTTGTCTCCAAACATACCATCAAGAAATTGTTGATCTTGGATGAATTCAGGATTGTCTTCCGGGTAAAAGGACGGATCTCGTTGAAAGTGCCCCTTTTCCACCAGTAATTCAGTTGTTTGATGATACATTCTTTTTGCATCATCATCACAAGAATCGTAAAAATGGCGTAAATCTTTTCTTACTGAAGAACTGAGCGATGTTGTGTGTCCCAACAAACCATGCAGCGTCATGATATGTAAATAGTGCAAACAGAAGATATCTGAAAACAACCTCTCTGCCCCATTATTAAGGTCTGAATCAGAAAACCCGACCGGAACTGGAAACCCCTCGTTTTCAATAAAAGTTGTCAGTTGTTTTTTCTGTTTCGCAAACGTCTTTATTGCATCTTCGAAAAGTGTTTTTATTTTTTTGTCCTCTATGATCGTTACCATATATTTGTTTAAAGTATCAACGGCCGTTCCATTCACATACTCCCCCCACAATGTCCCTATCTCTGCAGCAGTGAGCTTTAAATTCTCCTTACCCATAATCATCACCTCTAGGAAGAGTTTGCCCAGAGTTTATTTGAATTATTAATGTTTATTCTAAATGAAATCAGCCTCCTTTCTTGATTCATTCGCTTTGTTAAAGCAGAGAAATTTCAGCTATTCACTAGGGTAAGTAAACTCTTTTGTTTGGCTATGTTCCGTTAGAAGTCCTTTGTGGCAAATTTCAGAAGCTTATTACTCTAAAACCCATCAATACAACCAACACTAATAAAACACTGCCACTAATAAAAGCGGATTTGCTCTGTTCCCCCTTTCTTTCTTCTCACATTACTGCTTTCCATAAGCCCCATCATGATTATGGCAATCAATCCTTTGGTTACGTAAAACGGTTCAAAATCATAAGCGATCACTAATGAAACCCCTGAAAATAACATCACTATAAAAAATAATCGCAAGAACATTTGCGTCATGTTTGCGGCTTTGCTTTTATTCAACCCGTATAAGAAATAAGTCATGAAAAACAATGTGAAAATAAATATCCAAGAGCTGCGATGAATCGTCTGAAACAAACCGATATTTTCTAAAATATAGCTCATCGTTAAACCTCTTTACATTTTAATTAGATGTTCGATTTTCGAATGAAAAACTCTGCTAGTACTAAATTGATAGTGAATGCTGACCATACAGCAACGATATAAGAAATACCATAGTCAAAGTGAAGCCCATTATGAAAAATAGCGACAATAATATAGATGGTTAAATTTGCATAGGTCAGAAAGAAACTTCTTAACATCCACTTTCTATGCTGAGCGATTTTCCTTCTCCTTATATTCAGGTATCCATTTACTGTTGTAAGAAGCCATAATGTATTCAATATCCAAAAACCAACCACACTCAGAAAACCGCCATTCGCATAAATGGCAACATAGTAACCAGGTACCATATTTGACAGGATCGCTAAGATATAGATACGGCCATTCCACCGGTGCAAGAAAGGCTTTTTATTTCTAATTCTTTTTGAAAGACCTAATGGACCAGTCATTAAAGCAACGATCGCCAGGATGATATGGATTCGAATCATCACCATCCATAGGTTTTTGTTAACTGGAACTATATCTTTATTGCTTAAAAAAGAAGTGAGTTCTGGATCTACGATGAAATTTTTTGATGCCGTATGCAGAACCCACATCACAGAAACCATAGACAGGATTACAATTAAAGACTTTCTTCTTTTCATACTGCTCCTTTGTTAAATACCTTAGACCCTTTTAACTTGGATGAGATCATTCCTGCCTTAGCTTGACCCTCAAGGGTATTTCCATTAATCGAGACATCAAAATTCAAATTTAATTTCATTGGCTTTTTGACCTGCTGCTTCCACTTCAACCTGTTACCGATGGCTTCTGTTTTTTCCAGTTCCGATTGATCACCATCCGTAACTGCGATCCCAATGAGCTTGTTATCTTTAATTTCTAATTCATAGGTTACATTTATTTCTCCAATAGGAGTCGAAATGGTGACTTCCCACGTCCCTTCAATCTCCTCTTGAAGTGGATGGGATTCAGAAGTTTCAGTCACCGTGATTTCTTCGTTATTACTTTCGATAGAGTTATAGCCAATGGGTAAAGCACCTTCACTCTTCCATACGATTCCCCTTTTTTCATATTGGAACAACCTCTCCACTTCATAGGCAATGCGAGGACCAAGTTCCCTTTCCACAACATAGATAGCAAGATCCAAACCAGAAGTTACTCCTGCTCCAGAAATAATATCCCCATCGTCTACGACACGAGCGTTCACAGCATTTGCTCCTGTTGCTGCTAGTAAATCCATGCCCATATGATGTGTGACGACATTCCGCCCTTCAATAGATCCTGTCATTGCTATTAACAGTGAACCACCACAGACGGATGCGACAGTCATTTCCGGATCCTTAACTGCTTCCCTGATAAAATCTCCCATTTCTGTTTCAGATGCTTTTTTAAGTTTCATTGGTATGGAATCAGTGTCTCCATCGATCATTGATCCTGAGGCTCCTGGTATAAGCACAATCCCTTTTTTAGATGCATCCAGTTTTCCTTCCACTTTAAAAGGGAAATCATTTATACCGCTTAAAACATCGCCTTCCCCGTCTACACTTACAAAACGAACGTCGATTTCTTCTTCAGTAAACTGATTAGCTGCAGAAAATACTTCATAAGGAGCTACGACATCTAATAAATCAAATCCTTCAAACAGCGTAATTTGAATATTCATTAGGACACCTCATTATTCATGATAAAATCAGACCGGACCGTCCGGTCTGATTTTATTGTAACTTAATCACCGTGAAAAACCAATTGAATGAATATGTCTATTTATTGACACCTACTTCGTGTAGGTAGCTAACAGCCTTTCTGTATATTTTATTGTATGTTCCACATGCTCATTGCTTAATGAAAGCCGACTCGTCATGATCGCCCCTTCCATTGATGACAATAAATGGGAGGCCAAAGAACGTGGTTCCATCTCAGTCGTATATTCTCCATTCTCTATACCTTCACGAAGTAAAGATTCAACGAACAAAATCATTTGTTGAAAAGCCTCTGCCATCATCGTCTTCAGTTCTGGAAAATTGCTGTCACTCTCAATAGCAGTGTTCAGCATAGGACATCCTCCTTCAATGGGCGGGTTATCCACTGCATCTAAATAGATATTTGATATTGCCATAACCTTTTCCGTAACAGTGTTCTTATTTTCAATTGATTCCCGCATAAAGGAGTCTATGATTGATCCTGCTTTTGCATATGAGGCTAAGACGATTTCATCTTTATTCTTAAACCTTCTGTAAATGGCTCCTTTAGGTAAACCGGTCTCATTCATAATATCTTGGATAGAAGTCATATGAATTCCATTTGTATTAAAAAGCCTCAGTGACTTATCGATAATTTTCTGAGAGACCCCATCTTGCTTACTCATTTTAAAACTCCTTACTCCTCTTAACTTTAAGTTTAATTATAATGAAAGCCGTACATGCTTACAAATTAATCACCCTTGGTCCTATTACCTTCAGGAACATTTTTATAAGCATTTGAAGGACCTTTATTTCTCATTCGCCATCCAGAAGCTGCTCACCTATCGGAATCAACGTCAGCACACTCACCTTTATCGTATCTGGTTTGATGGGAATGCTGTTGGCTCAATCCGGCATTTTGTTTGCGTATCGTCTACAATAAGCCACAACAACAGCCGGTACATTGTTTGAAATAGATGCCCTAGCCGCATGGCTAATTCATAAACCACTCCTGGTCGTTAATCCCCTTATTGAAGCTCCTTTTAATAATTATAATATAATGGGCAAAAATAAAATGGACACTCTTAAAGGATTAGAGATGAGGTGAGTTGTTCTGTGCCGTTAAAGTATAAAAGCTTTTTTTCAGTCCTTGGTCAATGGATTTTCTTTGGAAGCATAATCGGGATCATTGTTGGCTCGGCAACTACCTTCCTATTAGAGACAAACGATTACCTAGGAGATGATCTACGATTAAAAAGAGATTGGCTTATCTTCCTACTTCCCTTTGGAGGAATGATCATCGGATACATATATATGAACTACGGAAAGGTGTTTTTCAATAATACTTTGAATGACACTGCTGAATTAAATAATCTCGTAATCGATTCCGTGCATGGAAAAAAAGAGGTACCGCGAAGAATGGGGCCGATCGTCTATTTCGGAACGTTCATCACAGTACTATTTGGCGGTTCAACAGGGAGAGAGGGCGCAGCTGTCCAAATGGGAGGGAGTGTAGCAGCAGCGGTCAACAAATTTTTCAAGGTAAACAAATTCGACAAGAAAATTTTAATTATGAGCGGTATAAGTGCTGGTTTTGGGTCTGCCTTTGGAGCGCCCATAACTGGTGCTGTGTTTGGCATAGAAATGGCTGCTTTAGGAAAACTGAAATTTGAAGCCATTGTTCCTTGTCTTACAGCCAGCTTTGTCGGCCACTATATCACTACAGCAGCCTGGGACCATAAACATGAAGAATTTATAATACAAACCATACCAGAAATATCTATTATTACGGTTCTAAAAGTTATTCTTATATCTGTTATTTTCAGTCTTGTAAGTGTTTTATACTGTCAGTTGAGACACGGAATCCAAAATTTCTCCGAGAAACTTTTTAAGAAAAACCATATGAAAAGAGCCTTTTTTGGAGGGATCATCATTGTAGTATTAACAATGATTGTTGGTTCACAAGACTATAATGGCCGGGGATTAGATATGCTGCAACAATCTTTTAGTGAAGATGTTCCACCCTTTGCTTTTCTGGCGAAGCTGGTATTTACTGCAGTAACCCTGGGCAGCGGCTTTGTTGGCGGAGAAGCCATCCCTTTATTTTTCATCGGGGCAACATTAGGTAATGCCTTACACTCGTTCATTGACTTACCCATGTCATTTCTCGCCGCTTTAGGATTAATCGCGGTTTTTTGCGGGGGTGCGAACACCCCTATAGCTGCCTTCCTGCTGGCAATGGAGATGTTTGATGGGAAAGGGTTAGAGTACTTTTTTATTGCTTGTTTAGTCAGCTATCTATTCTCAGGACATCATGGACTCTGGCCATCTCAGAAAATATATGACCCTAAGAGCAGGTTATATAATCTCCCCCCAGGAGAAACCATAGAAAATATAGAAAAGAAGAAAAAAAGCACGAAACAAAAATGATTGTTCGGAAAGGGAGTTGCTTGTGGACTTTCACTTCTTATGGAAAGCGAGTGTAGTGGTCATAGGAGGCGTCCTGATTTTGCGTTTAGCTGGAAGAAAATCAATCTCACAGCTTACGGTTGCTCAGACTGTCATGATGATAGCTGTAGGGTCATTAATTATTCAACCGGTTGGCGACAGGAACATTTGGATTACAATGGTGATCACATTTTTAATGGTCATTACTCTTCTTTTTATTGAGTATATTGCTTTGAAATACAATGCTCTTGAGACGTTTATTTATGGTAAATCACTTCTAGTCGTTGAAAACGGCCAAGTGAATGAAAACAATTTGAAGAAGCTGCGATTAACGGTTGATATGCTTGAAGTACGAATGAGACAACAAAAAATTCAAAATTTCTCTGATATACAATGGGCTACAATAGAACCGAACGGTCAGTTAGGATATATGTTAAAGTCTGACAAGCAATACGCTACCAAAGAGGATATTGAGATGCTCAAATCGCTGATTGAAGCAAATCAATCACATTCTCAGAATATAACGCCACAAACTCAAACAAGTATGGCAGATAACATCTTTACGGAGGTCAAAGACAGAAAGCATAAAGAAAAACCTAAAGAGAACCTGGATTAAAAACAATGATAAATGCATCTCAACTTCAACCAGGGTATGATAACTTACGTTTTGTTTTCCTCATTGAGATGATAAAACAGATAAAAAGATTATTTTTTCCTGTTATATCAATGGTCTCGTTTAAGAAACCAATGTATTAAGATGCCACGAGATACATTTTATCCTTCTTAAAATCCTTCTATGGAAAATTCACATTAACTCCAATTGGCGGCACAGCGCCACTAATTCATAAATTCCTGTAACCTGCTTGCGGAGCCGTTCATTGATTTGCAGAACGGCGTTTTCAGTGACTCGTTTTGCCTGTCCAACGCTCTGTTGTTCGATCGCATCGACGTACTCCTTCATATGGTCGAGGAAATAGACGGTGTTTCGCAAAGTGTGGATGAGCAGTATTTTCCGGACGTGCGTAGGGGTGAATAGACGATATCCGTTTTCTGGATTCCGGACAGATGTAAACAAGCCTTCCTTTTCCCAATGACGGATAGCGGAAGGATTGACGCCGGTGAAATCAGCCACTTCGCCTATTCTCATATATTTTTTCAGCTTCGTTTGCTGGATTGAGGGGAGCTCCATATTCTCTAGCAGCTTAAGCGTATGATCGGCCGTCACCTTTTCTTCATAGAGGAGGGACTGCTGGTGATTGACTACCCAAAAGGCTGCATCCATTTCTTGCTTCTGAATATGATGAAGCACTGTACGGGCAACGTCTGAACCGAACCCGAAAAACAAGGCGCGCAGGCAGCGGAAATAGGCGAGGTGGACCTCTGTATACAGTCGGTAGCCGTTATCTCCCCGTTCAGGCTCAGGGACCAGTCCCCAGGATTCGTAATGGCGTAATGCACTTGTACTGATTTTCAGTTCTCTTGCAATATCTATCGGCCGGTAAAGAGTCATCTGGCTGTCCTCCCCTATCGTTATGTATGTACCGTATACGAAATCGTCCGGCGAAGCAAACATTGTAAAAAAACCCTTAAGCACCACGAGAAGGTTATTCAAGTCTATCGCTTAGAAGTATATAGATAATAAAGTCTAACCTTATCACTTGCATAAATGTTATATGATTTAATTAGAAACTAAAAGGAGGGATGATTTTGGATCATTCGATTGTCATTCAAGGAGCGAAGGAACACAATCTGCAGAACATTTCCTTATCGATTCCGAAAAATCTGCTCGTCGTACTGACGGGACCATCCGGCTCGGGGAAGTCTTCCTTGGCCATAGATACGTTATTTAAGGAATGCCAGCGCCAGTATCTCGAATCGATGGGGATGCAGGGCATTGAGAAGCCGAAAGTCGATTCTATCAAAGGCTTATCCCCAGCCATCAGCATCACCCAGCATGTCACCAATCAAAATCCCCGCTCAACCGTCGGTACGGTAACCGACATGTATACAAGCCTGCGAATGATTTATGAGAAATTAGGGACGAGATTATGCTCAGCCTGCCAGACGGAAATCGAGCCCGTCTTCCGCGAAGAGGATATCGAGCGAGAGGAAAACAGCTTTAAAGAGTTCATTTACTGCCCTTCCTGTAAACACCGCATGGAAAAATTGACCCGCACTCATTTTTCCTATAATACAACGGAAGGAGCATGTGGCACGTGTAAAGGTCTCGGAGAAGTCGTCAACATCGATCAAGGCACTGTCTTTCATCAGGAACATTCGTTAGAAGATGGAGCCGTCGATCTTTGGAAAGGCCGCTATGCCGATTATCAAATTCCAGTAGTGAAAACAGCGATGGCCCGTTACAACGTACCGCTCGATGGCCGCCTCCCTTTACGAGATTACACGGAAGGTCAGCGTGCCATTTTGTATTATGGTGTGGAAAGTGATGAAGTCAAAGCGCTTTTTCCTGAAATCAAAACACCAAAAACGGTAGGTGAAGGAAAGTTTGAAGGCGTCCTGACCGGCATGTGGAGACGTTTCTCGGAAAAGTCGGGGGCTTCAGCGGAAGCGAAGGCGTACTTTTACTCCGAGACGTGCCCAGACTGTCATGGCGATCGTTTGAATGAAGAAAGCCGGCACGTATCGGTAGCTGGAGTTAAAATTCCCGAACTTGCCAATCATTCGCTTGAGGATATGCTGCAGTGGGTCGAAGAAGTAAAATCTTCGATCAACGAGGGGAATTATCAGTTCGTCGATATCTTTATGGAAGACTTGAAGACAAAGCTTACTAGAATCATCAAAACCGGCTTAGGTTACCTGACTCTGGACCGGCAGTCCATCACCCTGTCCGGAGGAGAAGCACAGCGTTTACGGCTTTCCGCATTGCTTGACTCCGCGCTGACCGGCGTCCTTTATGTCATGGACGAGCCAACACTCGGTTTGCACCCGAAAGATGTAGCCGGTCTTGTCCACGTATTAAAAGAACTGCGGGATGTCGGAAATACCGTGCTGGTCATTGAACATGACGTCGATGTCATGAAGCAGGCGGATTACATCATCGATATGGGGCCTGGTGCAGGAAGTTTTGGAGGCGAAATTGTCGGTGAAGGCACATTGCAGGAGCTGAAAGGAATAGAAGGTTCGCTTACGGGTAAATACCTACGGACAGGCGAGAAACAGAAGGAAAGCTACCGAAAAGGGAACGGGAAAGAAATCATCGTTCATCAAGCCACCCTTCATAACTTGAAAAATGTTACCGTTTCCTTCCCAATCGGCTGTCTCATATCCGTAACAGGTGTTTCTGGTTCAGGGAAGTCCTCGCTCGTATTCGGCGCCCTTGCGAAAGGAAATGACAACATTCGTAGCGGATGTGAGCAAGTGACGGGATTAGAGCACTTCGACAAAATCGTAACGGTCGATCAATCCCCGCTCAGCCGCATGAAACGTTCCAATGTAGCCACTTACACCGATCTGTTTACTGCAATCCGGAACGTATTCGCCAAAACACCGGCAGCAATAGAACAAAAGCTGACCGCTAAACAGTTTTCTTTCAATACAGCAGGTGGACGCTGTGAAAACTGTGAAGGCATGGGATATGTCGCAACAAACATGTTGTTCTTCCCGGATCTGCAAGTCACCTGCCCTGTCTGTTACGGCCGGCGCTTCAAGCAGGAAGTACTATTCGTCACTTATAATGACCAGAGCATCCATGATGTGCTCGAACACTCGATCCAGGAAAGCGTCGAGCTGTTCAAGGACAAAAAAGAAATCAAACGGATCCTCGAATTGTTGATGGAAGTAGGTTTAGGCTATTTGAAACTCGGCCAGTCGTTAACAACATTATCTGGCGGAGAAGGACAGCGGCTGAAGCTCGCCAAAGAACTGTTCAAAAAAACGAACAAAACGACCCTCTACCTCTTGGATGAGCCGACGACCGGCCTGCACCCAAGCGACGTCCAGCAATTGATGAATCTGTTGAACAGACTTGTCGAAGCCGGCAATACAGTCATTACAGTAGAGCACGACACACAGCTGATCAGAGCGTCCGACTGGGTGATTGATTTAGGACCTGAAGGCGGACAAGCCGGTGGTGAGATTATTGCTGAAGGCACGCCGAGCGAAGTGACTAAGAGCGGTCATTCCTATACAGGACAGTATTTATAGTATGAAAAATGAGCAAGAGCTTGCACTTTACACGGAGACAGAGGGTTTAATGCTAACCCCCTGTTCCATTTTAAAAATCCCGGCTGCCTATCCAGGCAGCCGGGATCTTTGGTGTGTACCCCATCCCCAATTCTACACATTCTTTTCCAAACCACTCTCCACTTGAGTTTCTGCTTTTTTATGTTTATTTTTCAATCCCATTACAGGAGCCTCAGCCCATGAAAAATATGTTAGGATTTTTTCTATATTGTACCTACTCATCCAACTTTTATATATAAAGGAAGTGTTCGACACCATGAAAAAACTCTCGCAATTGCTGCTCGCAGCCTTACTCATTGTTCTTCTTGGGGCTTGTGCGGAACAGTCTGCGGAAGAGGCAGAGAACGCCCCTAAAAAAGAAAGGGCACCGGAACAAAAGAAGCAGGGTCCTCCCTACCAGACGTTAGAACCCTCTGAAGATGCTGTACCTCTAAAGGAAAAGTTGTCGGAGGAAGAGCTTACGAATATGCCGGAGCAAGAGCTTGCCCTTGGCGGTGATCCTGAGCGTGCTGTTCCTGCCGGTGAGACGCTTGCTAAGGATATGGAAGATAAGACGAACGGACCACTTAAGGATCACAGACTTGTGGCTTATTATGGCACCCCTCTATCGGAAAATATGGGAATTCTCGGCACAATGGAGCCAGAGGAGTTGATGAAGCAGCTCAAAGAGCAGGCGCAGGCTTACTCGAATGCTGATCCAAAACGTCCAGCCATTCCCACGATTGAGCTGATTACGACCATGGCCCAACGCGACCCGGGACCTGATGGAACGTACGTCAGCAAACTTTCCGATGAAAAGATCAAAGAGTATGTAAAACTCGCGGAGAAACATGATGCACTCGTCCTCCTCGATATCCAACTCGGTACAGATACCGTGATGAACCAGGTGAAGAGCATTGAGAAATGGCTGAAGCACCCGAACGTCCACTTGGCTATCGATACCGAATTTCAAGTTGAAGAAGGCCAAGTACCAGGGTAAGATCTAGGCAGGGTAGATGGAACAGAAGTTCAGGAAGCGGTTGAATATGTTTCCAAGCTGACCGAGGAAAATAATCTGCCCGATAAGTTCGTGCTTGTCCACCAATTCACGGAACATGTGCTTACAAATAAAGAGGCGATTCAGCCGACTGAAAACGTGGAAGTGGCGCTTAATTTTGATGGCTGGGGCTCCTCTGTCGACAAAATGGCGCTGTATAAAAAATACGTACGCGATAAACCTTCCCAGTATGGCGGTTTTAAAATTTTCTATGATAAGGATGAGCCGGTGATGACACCAGAACAAGTGGTGAAGCTCGATCCAAGCCCTGCGATTGTGAATTACCAATAAAAAAAGGAGTGCCTGTCCTCAAAAAGAGAACAGGCACTCCTTTAGATCTACTCAACACAGATTGTAAACAGATGAATGTCTAAATATCTCCTCGGTACTCTGTTAAAATATATATCATTCAGCAGTAAAAGGTAGAAGAAAGGATTTTTTACTATACCTTAATGCCATAGCTTTCGAAAATACTAGAAGGGACAAAGAATCACTCTTATGTTCTAAGCTCGTATGATAATACCTAAAAAGAACCCAGGGATTAGAAATAAATCCTTGAGTTCTTTCCGTTCCATTACAAACCAGGAGAATAAGAGGTTTCAGGAATATCTTCATATCGATCAGCATCTAGTTGCTCTACACTATCATCTGCAACTCCTTCAACAATACCTGTCAAACCGGTTTCTACAGCTTTCACTAGCATACCTTTTTTCTTCTGACCCATACTCTGGGTTTGACCCGTCACTTCAAAAAGAACGGTACCACTACCGTTTAAAGCGAATGAGCCGAGAGCTGTCCCTGGAAGGTCAAGTCCTTGACGGTACAACGTAATGTTGTCGAAAGGAGAGTTGCCCATTTCCTGTAAAGCATCATAGGCTGCTAGATTCAATTGACGGGAATAATCGTAATTGTAATCATCTGCATATTGGGCGTATTTTGCTCCATCATCACTTGTTGGATCCGGAACGAATTGGCCTGATAGAGAAAGAGTAACTGGATCACTTGTACCGTCTACATAATAGAGTCCCTGGTGGTGAAGGTCGACAAAGACATCCACTTTTCCGAACTCTTCTTGAAGATCTTTATAGACGTCGCGGACCGTTTGTGCTTCAGGAGTGATGTACCATCCTGGTTCGGAAGAGGAACCTGGCACATCTTCCGCTTGTGGGACGTAGTCTAGATCCGGGTTAAAGTCGCGGTTCACATCAAATCCTGGTTGGGAGGCATAGTCGTCTCCTTGAAGGGACCTATCATAATAATGGTTCCATGTAGGACCAGCTGCTTCTTCTAACTGAGGGAAATCTTCGACGACCTCTTCCCAGGACATATCATTGCCACGGCGGTCCAACTCTGATGCATCGGGGTTCATTTTCGGTAATGTGACGAGGGTCACTTCTTCTCTGATTTTCTTCGCTTGTGGGGAGTTGCTTGAACCTAGATACTTCAACAGGTTTAAGATAGCTTCTGTCCCTGTTTTTTCATTTCCGTGAATCTCACTTTCTATGAGAATAACACGGTCTCCACTCCCAACCCTGGCTTGATAGATATCAAGACCATTGTTCGATTGGCCGACAACATCCACTTCAACAAGACCCTGACTGGACTTTTCCAGTTGCTGCAGCTTTTTACCTAGTTGCTGATGGTCTGTGAAACCAGAGCTGTTATACGTTTGTTGATCGGGTGTGCCAGGGTGGTTCCCTGCGGCATAGGTTGGGACAGCAATGCTTGCAGCTAGTGCAAGTGTACTGACAACCGCAAATACTTGTTTCTTCATGAATACCACTCCTATTTTTTATTCTGTAATACCGACTTGATCGAACCCATCGGCTGTAGCTTGAGCTTCTTCACTGTTTCCACCATAAAGATCGATGGCGGACTGGATCAGTACCTCTCTCGCATGACTGAAGTCAGAATCAGGTGTCAAGTAAACAGTGAGAGCACGATAATAGATTTGGCCGAGTTTTTCTTTACCGATTTGTTCTCCTGTAATGTAAGCAGCATGATTGATGATTGATGAGTTGATATGAACTCCACCGTTATCTAGATCAAGCGGAAGGTCATAGTACTCGTCCATGTGGGAAGGATACATGCCGCTGCCATCTCCGTATGGAACATAATCTTCACCAACTGGGTACTTGCTAGGGTTACTGAGGCTCCGAAGCGATGTGCGCCCGGATGCTTTTGCTTCATCTGCCATGATATCTTCTCCAACTTCCCAATCCTCTTCATCTACCAGTGCTCCGAATATGTCAGAGAAAGCTTCATTTAGGGCACCAGATTGGTTACGGTATTTCAATCCCGCAGAATGGGTAGTCACCCCATGTGTCATTTCATGGGCAGCCACGTCAAGACCAGCAGATAATGGAACGAAAAATTCTCCATCTCCGTCTCCGTAGGTCATTTGCTCCCCATTCCAAAAAGCATTATTATAGTCTTCCCCGTAGTGAACGGTTGATTTGATGGCCATACCTTCTCCATCAATAGAATTACGGTCATGCTCTTCAAGGAAATATTCGTATACAGCTTCCGAGTTATAATGAGCATCAACGGCAGGTTTTTCATAGTCACTCTTGAAAGATGCATCATTAGAATGGAACAATTCACCAGGAAGAGCTCCATAGGCCCACTGGTTTTTTAGGTCGTAGGTGTAAATTCCCTCCAGTCCTTCATGGGAGTTGTCATATAAAAAGAAGTTTGTATTATTACTAATCTCTTTATCATTTTTTTGGGTGATATGAAGGAGGCGGTGATCACCTAAGACACCTAATCCGGAACCTTTGGCAGATTGATAGTCTTTAGCATGCATGAGCGCATTATACTGGTCGACGACTTCACCACTATTTGCATCTACATAGATGAACCAATTCCCGGGATCTTCGCCAAGGAAATTGACATTCACTTTATATGCGAGATGGTTTTGGTTGTTAAAAGGATAAATGACGAGATCAGAAGATGGAGAGGATACGAGTTTTTCAGGTGCCTCGATGGCTTCTTTGGCAAATTTTATACTCTCGTCCTCAGAAAGAGAAGCTGTCACGGAGACCTCCTCATCTTCGACCGATTGATTAAACTGCCCATTAACGGATTGTACACGGTTGTCACTATTATAATGAACAATGACTTCATGGCCTTCCACAGGCACCCCGTTTTTCTTCTGTTGTAGTTTCACATGAGTCATGCCCAGCTCATCTTTAGTAACTTCAGGTAAGCCTAAACTTTTTTCAGGACGATCAATTTTGAACTTGGCTTTATTTTTATTAAGGTAAGCTTTCGCAGCTTTTTCATTTGCTGCTGCTTGCTTTTCTGCTTGCTTTTCTTTTACAAAAAATGGTTTGTTTTCCTTTGCTTTATGTATCTTCTTTTGCTGTATTTCCGTTTGATCTTGCGGACTGATTGCGTGTGTTTGAGTGGGGGCTAGACTTCCCATAACTAATGCGGAAGATAGAACCGCCATTGGGATAACGTGTTTTTTCTTCATTTTTCAACCTCCCCGAGAGAATGTATCCAATTATAGGTAATTAAGTATGAAATATACAGAGTATATATAACTGTTTGTATTTTCTGAAAATATCGAATATTCATATCCCACACGCGACTTTTATCACACTAAATCTGCTGAATAATTGGTGATGATAAGCTTTAATGGAAATGGTAAAATTTGATACCTTTTTACTAAACGTAGAGACGAAATGGGTCGAATAAGGACCAGTTTCTAAATATTGTATGAGTTGAGTCAATTATATTTGTTAATCAACTGCTTGTGTCGATGCCTGCCCCCACTACATTAGCAAAAAAAGGATGGTGTAATATTTATGGTTAAGCACATAATGTTATGTACTTTTCAGGCAAACTAGTGCCTAACCAAGGTATTGTCTATTCAGGCTAGAAAAGCTTCCGTTTAAAACAATGAATCACCTCTGCTACTCTAGCTGCCTCTACCCCTAGACCAAATCAACACCTCAGTCTTTATAAGCTCTCTTCTCTTATCTTTCGTTTTTACCCACCTGTGCCACATATTTGGATATAAGATTCGATTCAATTAGGATCCCCTTCAAAACAAGACAACTTGTCCCCTTGCACTTTTCGTTTGATACCATTAAAGTATATAATGGTTGAAATCCAGCCTAACTGGTAATGGATATAAAATAGACATTTTTACTTTTTAACTTTGGGAACACGTTTTCCCTTAAGGAAAGGGTTCAGATATATTATGAAAGATAATTTTTGGCATGAGTTGCCACGTCCGTTTTTTGTTTTGGCACCGATGGAAGCCGTTACGGATGTCGTTTTTCGCCATGTCGTGAGTGAAGCAGCGAGACCTGACGTGTTTTTTACAGAGTTCACGAATACGGAAAGCTACTGCCACCCGAAAGGAAAAGACAGCGTACGGGGGCGTCTGACGTTCACGGAAGATGAACAGCCGATTGTCGCCCATATATGGGGAGACAAACCTGAAAACTTCCGCCAAATGAGTATTGGCATGGCCGAAATGGGCTTTCGTGGCGTGGATATCAATATGGGATGTCCTGTGCAGAATGTTGCAGCGAATGGAAAAGGGTGCGGGCTGATCCGTCGACCGGATGTTGCAGCGGAAATCATCCAGGCATCCAAAGCGGGAGGACTGCCCGTCAGTGTGAAGACCCGTCTTGGTTATACGGAAGTGGAGGAATGGCACGACTGGCTGAAACATCTCCTGGAACAGGATATTGCCAACCTTTCCATCCATCTCCGTACGAAAAAGGAAATGAGTAATTTCGATGCACACTGGGAGCTGATTCCGGAGATCAAGAAACTCCGTGATGAAGTAGCCCCTGATACGCTTCTGACGATCAACGGAGATATTCCTGACCGTCAGAAGGGACTTGAACTCGTAGAAAAATATGGCGTGGACGGCGTAATGATCGGTCGGGGGATTTTCCATAACCCGTTCGCTTTCGAAACAGAGAAGAAAGAACATACCAGTGAAGAACTGCTCGACCTCCTCAGGCTGCAGATCGATCTTCATGATAGATATTCCGAAGAACTGGAACCCCGGATTTTCAAACCGCTCCGCCGCTTCTTTAAGATTTATGTCCGTGGATTCCGTGGGGCGAGTGAGTTGAGGAATCAACTGATGAGCACACATTCCACCGATGAAGTGCGTGCACTGCTTGATGAATTTACTGAAGAACATGGAGGAGTGACGGAACAGGAAGGTTTTTCTGTTTCTTAGGTAACTCTTTTCGTTTGAACAGAATAAAACTTGGATTTCTACAGGAGAGGAGAGCCGTTAGGGCTTTTCTCTCTTTTTAATTCGGTTTATGGAAGATTACTGTTTGTATGAGTTTTACACGAACTAGAAAGTGCCTGCCCCCAACTATTTTAAATGGTTAGGGCAGGCACTTTCACTTATTTATGATACGGCTCGTTTCTAATAATCTTAAAAGCCCTGTACACTTGCTCAACCAACATCAACCGCATCAACTGATGGGGAAACGTCATGTTCGAAAATGATAACCCGAAATCACTACGCTTCAGCACCTCATCACTCAAACCAAGTGAACCACCAATCACAAACGCGACTTTACTCTTTCCATACGTTGCAAGCTCGTCCATTTTCTTAGCGAGCTTTTCAGAGGTGAGCTGCTTGCCTTCGATTTCCAGTGTGATGACATAAGCATCCTGGGAGATCTTCGCAAGGATGCGCTCGCCTTCTTTTTGTTTTACTTCTTCCATTTGCGCTTCACTCAAATTTTCCGGTGCTTTTTCGTCCGGTACTTCGACGACATCGACTTTGGCATAGGGACCAAGACGTTTTACGTACTCTTCGATGCCCTGCTTCAAATATTTCTCTTTCAATTTCCCGACACTGACTATTGTGATCTTCACGCTATATTCCTCCGTTACACTTCATTTGTCTCTAGTGTACCACGAAGTGTATTTCCATAATAAGCCACCTCAAGTCATCCAGAATTTGGATGACTTTGAGGTGGTAAAAAAGGTGGTGAATATTACAAATGATAGTTAGTCCTCTTACAGAATTCCGATCGTGTTCAACAGGATGACAAATGCGACTGAGATGACCGGGATGAGGACGGCTACGACGAAGATGTCTTTGTAACTGTCTTTGTGCGTCATACCAGTGATCGCAAATAACGTCAAAACCGCTCCGTTGTGTGGCAGAGCATCAAGACCGCCAGAGGATAGCGAGGCGATTCTGTGGAAGGCTTCCGGGCTGATGCCTGAATTTTGTGCGATTTCATAGTATTTGGAACCGAGCGCTTCAAGGGCGATCCCCATCCCGCCAGAGGCAGAGCCGGTGGCACCTGCGAGCACGTTGACAGCGATCGCTTCCGAGATGAGCGGGTTGCCTTTTACACCCATCAGCAGTTGGGTCAAATTGGCGAAGCCCGGGACTTCACGGACCACGGTCCCGAATCCTACTGCGGCACTGGTGTTGATGATGGCGATCACGGAACCGCTCGCGCCGCTGTTCATCGATGGGATGAATTTCTTGAACATCGTGATGTTAAGCAGCATGATCAGTACAATGCCTGAAATCAGTGCTGTGACGATATCCCAGTTTAAGAGATTCAAGGTTAGTAGAACAGTCAATAATGGCAGAAGCGACAGGAAGAAATTCGGTGTTTCATCGGGTTGGTCGATTTCTTTTTTCTCTTTCGGTTCTGTAAAGACTTCTCCTTGAGTGACGAGCTTCTTCTCGCGCCACCTCAGGTAAAAGTAACCGCCACCTGCCATGATGATGGCTGCGATGATTCCCATTACAGGCGCTGCGGTTGCAGACGTCTGGAAGTATTCCATCGGGATCAGGTTCTGAATCTGTGGTGACCCTGGCAGGGCTGTCATTGTGAATGTGAAGGCACCTAAAGCGACGGTAGCCGGAATCAGCTTACGGCTGATGTTCGCTTCACGGAACAAAGACAGAGCCAGTGGATAGACAGCGAAAACAACGACAAACAAGCTGACTCCGCCGTACGTTAATACGGCCGCTGAGGCGAGTACGCCCAAAATCGCGCGCTGAGTCCCGATCAATTTCGTCATAGCGACAGCGACAGAGCGGGCCATGCCTGTGTTTTCCATCAATTTTCCGAAGATGGCCCCGAGCATGAAGACAGGGAACCAGTCTTTCGCGAATGCAACGAAACCGCCCATATATGTATCTTTATAGGCTTCAAGTAGGTCGAGACCACCGGTGATGGCGACAACACCAGCTGCGATGGGCGCCACCCAGATGATAGACCAGCCCAGGTAGGCGAGAATCATCAGTACGGCAAGTCCGAGAAAAATTCCGAGCATAGTTTTTCCTCCTTATTATTTATTGAGCTTCGACGACCATGGCGATGCCTTGACCGCCGCCAATGCAGAGTGATGCGACACCATAGCGGCCTTCGCGGCGTTTCAATTCTTTGATCATCGTGTACAACACACGCGTACCGCTGGCTCCTACAGGGTGACCGAGCGCAATCGCTCCACCGTTGACGTTCACTTTGTCACGGTCAAGTCCAAGTTCTTTTTCGACTGCTAAATATTGTGAGGCGAATGCTTCGTTCACTTCAACGAGATCCATGTCTTCAAGGGTTAGTCCGGCTTTTTCCAGCGCCTGACGAATCGCTGGCGCTGGACCGATGCCCATATACTTAGGGTCGACACCTGCGACAGCCCAGGAGATGATTTTCGCGACCGGCTTCACATTATGATCGCTTACAAAATTTTCACCTGCTAAAACGACGGCGCCTGCGCCATCATTGATGCCACTCGCATTTCCACCTGTCACCGTACCACCTTTTTTGAAGGCTGGTTTCAGCTTGGCAAGCCCCTCAGGATTAGTCTCTTCGCGAATGTGCTCATCCTGATCGACGACTTTCGTTCCTTTTCTTGTCTTAATTTCGACGGGAGCGATTTCGTCTTCGAACCTGCCGGATTTACGGGCTTCGCTCGCAAGCAGGTGACTGCGTGTAGCGTACTCATCCTGTTGTTCTCTAGTAATCTCGTATTTATCGGCAAGGTTTTCTCCTGTCACACCCATGCCGGCACCGATATATTCATCCGTAAGTGCTGCCCAGAGCATGTCATCAACTTTTGGCGCACCAAGCTTTGTACCAAAACGGCTGCCACGTAACGCATACGGGGCAAGACTCATGCTGTCGACACCGCCAGCGAGAGCAGTTTCTCCTTCTCCGAGTTGGATCGACTGAGCGGCCGAGATGACTGATTGCATGCCAGATCCGCACAGACGGTTGACGGCAAGTGCCGGACTCGACATCGGCACACCAGCTTTCAGTGAAATATGGCGCGCGAGGTATGGTGCGTTTTGTGAAGAATGGATGACATTCCCCATCACAGTCAAATCAATGTGATCGGCGGAAATACCGCTTCGTTTCAATGCTTCTTTACTTGCTGTCACTCCTAAATCGGTCGGATCCACGTCTTTCAATGCACCGCCGAACGTACCGAATGGTGTGCGTGCTCCTTCTAAGATATACACTGGTTTCACGTGAAACATCCCCTTTCGTTTATTGAGAAGTGTAACCACCGTCGATGACCACTGCCTGGCCAGTAACACCTTTTGCCTGATTGCTTGCCAGGAACATCGTATAGTCAGCGACTTCCTGGACGGCCAGCAGCCGTTTCTGCGGAACTAACGGATAAATAACTTGTTCGAGTACTTTTTCTAAAGAAACGCCACGGTTTTCTGCGAGGTCTTCAAGCTGGTTACGGACGAGCGGTGTATCGACATACCCCGGGCAAATGGCGTTCACGGTAATGCCATCTTCCGCGCCTTCAAGTGCGGTAACTTTCGTGAGACCTATCACGCCGTGCTTGGCACTGTTGTAGGCTGATTTACCGGCAAAGCCGATCAGCCCGTTGATGGATGCCATGTTGATGATACGGCCGAAGCCTTGTTTTTTCATAATCGGAAACACATGCTTTGTTGCCATGAATGGGGCGACGAGCATGATTTTCGTGATAAGTTCGAATTTCTCAGTCGGAAATTCCTCGATCGAAGCGACGTGCTGCAAGCCGGCATTGTTGACGAGGACGTCTAGCCGACCGAACTTCTCCACCGTTTCGTCGATCGCGCTTTGGATCTGCTCTTCCTTTGTGACATCACAAACGAGCCCGATCGCTTCCAACCCTTCTTCAGTCAGACGCGCGGCTGCTTGTTTCACTTTTTCCTCTTGAATATCACTGAGAACGACTTTGGCACCATTGCGGGCGAATTCTGTACCGATTTCATAGCCGATGCCACTCGCTGCACCTGTAATGAACACGACCTTATTCTCTACCATTTGCCTTCCCCCTTATTTGTGTATTTTCATAAGTTCTTCACTGATGATCAATTCCGCTTCTGTCGATGCTATGATTTCATCAACCGACCAGCCCTCGACGATTTCTACAAGCACAAGGCCTGCTTCAGTCACATCCATAACCGCTCGATCTGTGATGATGCGGTCGACGACACCTTTTCCTGTCAACGGCAGCTTGCATGCTTTCAAAATCTTCGGATCGCCATGTTTGTTGACGTGATCCATAATGATGACCACTTTTTTCGAGCCGTGGACGATATCCATCGCTCCGCCCATGCCTTTGATCATTTTTCCGGGAATCATCCAGTTGGCAAGGTCACCGTTTTCTGCAACTTCCATCCCGCCCAAAATCGCAAGATCAAGATGCTCGCCGCGAATCATCCCAAAAGACTCGGCACTGTCACAATAAGCGGCTCCTGGTGCTGCTGTCACGGTTTCTTTGCCTGCATTGATCAAGTCCGGATCGACTTCTTCCTCATAAGGGGAACGCCCGATTCCTAAGAGACCGTTTTCCGATTGGAGGACGACTTCCTTCTCCGGCTGAATGTAGTTCGCGACCATTGTCGGCATGCCGATGCCAAGGTTGACATAGAAACCGCTTTCAATTTCCTGCTCTGCTCGTCTGGCAATCATTTCGCGGATTGCT
This sequence comes from Halobacillus sp. H74, assembly GCF_052246715.1. Taxonomy (NCBI): domain Bacteria; kingdom Bacillati; phylum Bacillota; class Bacilli; order Caryophanales; family Bacillaceae; genus Halobacillus; species Halobacillus sp. H74. Next base: position 542,627 of record NZ_JBQQCI010000001.1, read on the forward strand.
GGTTTGTCCATCTTTACTGCCATTGTTCATCTACCTCCTGTTTATGCGTTTGTTCTTACTGTATAGCGTTCGATTCGCTTCTCCTGCTTGCCTTCGATTAATCCCTGCACGTAAATGCCCGGTGTATGGATACCGTCTGCCGCTAACTCTCCCGGGTCGACGAGTTCTTCGACTTCCGCAATGGTTACTGCTCCAGCTGCTGCCATCATCGGATTGAAGTTTCTTGCTGTTTTGTTATAGACGAGGTTGCCGTGACGGTCGCCTTTCATAGCACGAACGAGGCTGAAGTCTGCGGTTAAACCTTCTTGTAAAAGATAGTCTTTTCCGTCAAAATTACGCACTTCTTTTCCTTCCGCGATTGGTGTGCCGACGCCTGCTGGTGTATAGAATGCTGGAATCCCGGCCCCTCCTGCACGGATTTTCTCTGCGAGGGTCCCTTGTGGTGTCAGTTCGACCTCGAGCTCCCCTGCAAGGACCTGGCGTTCGAATTCTTTGTTTTCCCCTACATAAGAGCCGATCATTTTATCGATTTGTTTATTTTTCAACAGCAGGCCAAGGCCCCAGTCGTCGACTCCACAGTTGTTGGAGATGACCGTCAAATGCTTGACGTTCGATTCGACGAGAGCGAGAATCAGGTTCTCTGGAATCCCGACAAGGCCGAATCCTCCTACCATTATTGTTGAATGGTCTTTAATGTCTTTTACAGCTTCATGAAATGATGAATACATTTGTTTCATGAGTCTTCACACTCCCTTCACCTTTATAAAAGCAAGTTTCATGCCAAGTTTATGGTATTGCTGCAATAAGGTTTGTGAACAATTTGTGAAATCGTATTCCGGAATTCTGGAATCTTGAGGATGGATAAAATGAAAACCCTTACAAAAATGCATAAAAAAGAACCATTCCAGAATTTCGGAATAGTTTCTTGAATTCTGGAATGGTCAGAGATCATACTTTTTCACTTTTTCATAAAGGCTTGATTTTCCTATGCCCAGCTGCTCTGCAGCGGCACTCTTGTCGCCATCTCTTTCTTCTAATGCTTTAAGGACTGCTCGTTTTTCGGTTTGCTCGACGATTTCTTTCAATGACTGGCCTTCAGAGGTGACGTGGCCATCCAGATGGAGGTGATCAGGGAGGTCTCTAAAATCGATCGTTTCATTATCGGTCATGTGGACAGAAGATTCGATGACATTCTCAAGCTCCCTCACGTTCCCTGGCCAGCGATACTTTTGAAAAAGATTATCCACTGCCTGCGAAAAACCCTGCACGCGTTTCCCTGTACGGTCGCCCACTTTTTGCAGCAGATATTTGGAAAGGATCTTGATATCGTTCTTCCGTTCTCTGAGTGGGGGGATGTCGATTTGCACGACATTGATGCGGTAAAAGAGATCCTCACGAAAGCGCTGCTCCTTAATCATCGTTTCAAGCGACTGATTGGTCGCAGCGACGATTCGGACATCCACCTCTTGCGGATGGACTGCTCCGACCGCTTCCACCTCGCCTTCCTGGAGCGCTCGCAATATTTTCACTTGCGCATGAAGAGGCATATCGCCGATTTCATCAAGGAAAAGCGTCCCGCCATGAGCGAGCTGGAATTTCCCTGGCTTTCCACCTTTTTTCGCACCAGTAAATGCGCCTTCTTGATAGCCGAACAGCTCCGCTTCGATCAGGTGCTCCGGGATGGCCGCACAGTTCACTTTTACGAAAGGTTTCGTGCTGCGTTCACTCAAATGGTGGATGCTGTGAGCGAAAAGCTCTTTGCCTGTCCCGCTTTCGCCGCGCAATAACACGGAAACATCACTATGGGCTGTTTTACGGATTTTTTCCTTCAACTCCAGGACCTCTGGTGAGCTGGTAATGATATCGTGCAGCGAATATTTGGCTCCATTCTGCCGCTGCATTTGATTGCGGTACGTTTCAAGCTCGAGCAGGAGGTCTTTAATATGGGAATTCATGATTTTCCATTCATCGGTGTCGCGGAACAGAACCATGCCGAGGGCACCGATCACTTTCCCGTCTTCCCATAAAGGGATGCGGTGAGCGACCATATAATCGCCCCGGATCTGCTGCAAGTCGGCCATTTCTTCTTTTCCCGTCTCGACGACGATATGCATCCGTGTGTTTTCAATCACATCCGTCACATGCTGTCCCGTAATCACCTCTTGATCTACGGCCAGAAAGCGGCAGTAGCTTTCATTCATATATGAAATCTTTCCTTCTGGATCTACGACGACGATACAGTGCTCAACATTTCCGAAAAGTGTTTCCAGTACATTGTTACGATAGTCTTCTAATAAAGAAAGCATCGGCTCACACTCCTGAACATCCGATTGTCTGATAGCGTTTACAGTGTTAATCAAAGTTTATCAGAAGCCGCCGCCGCTTACTAGACGATAACCGGAAGGCATGTAAAAAATGTCACCTCAAGTCATCCATTATTTGGATGACTTGAGGTGGAATTAAATACCATATGGCTACTCACTCTTTTTTGATTTCTACATCCTGATAGCTTTCGAGCATGTGGATCCGCTCCATCATCGTCGGATGGCCATACCGGAGATATTTCACGAGTGCCGGCGGGTTCACATCACTCAACCCGTTGACAGTGAGTTCTTGAAAGGATCCGATAGCAGCTTCAGGATCCTGTGTCATTTCAATCGCATACCTGTCTGCATCCGTTTCGGCGTTTCTGGATATCGCCAATTCCACTGGACTGGACGCAAAAGAAAGTATCGTTAAGATCAAATAAAACAATGGCAGGCTGGCAACGTCCGAAATCTTCGAAAAACCAAACTTGCCTCCCCATTTCCGCACAGACCATTTCATCAAGTGATAGGTGAAATAAAGACCGAAGAAGGTGGCGACAATCACACCAGCCAAATTCCAATACAAGTGGTTCATCACGTAGTGACCGATTTCATGGGCCATGATGAATAAAACTTCCTTGTCCTGGAGCCTCTCCAGCGTCGTATCCCAAAGTACAATGCGCAGATTTGAGCCGATTCCGTTCACATAAGCGTTCATACTGTTCGTTTTCTCAGACATGTTCACTTCATAGACACGCTCAGCCGGAATTTCCGCTTCATCAGCAAGGGTGAGGATTTTTTCTTCCAGCTGCTTGTCCTGAAGCTCCGTGAAATCATTATAAAGAGGATCGATGACGACAGGCTGCAAGTACATCATGAAAATCAGAAACGGAATCATCAGTACCCAGGCGAACAGCCACCAGCGCTTCTGGAACTTCCTCATTAAAAAGTACAACACCGTAATCAACAGAGCCATGATGACATAGCCGACCCAAAAGCCGATCAGCTCATCACGCATCCAGCTGGAAAAACTTTGCGTGGAGATTCCGTATTCGACCGACAGCCACCGCCTGGCATAGTCCAGCGGAAAAAGTAAAATCGAGGTCAGTGTGGAGAGCAACAGGACGAACATCGGAATTTGCACAAAAGAAAATCGCGAAATCCGCTCGCCAAAATTTTTGAAGACCAGCGATACTCCAAACACCATCACCCCAAGGTAAATGATCCATTCAAGCGGCTCTCCGAGAAAGGAGAGGAAATTCTGATACCTTGAATATTCCTGACTTAACTGCAATTCCCGCTCGGTCATGAAGGTTGCAGGATCGGCCGCCGTCCCTTCATAAGCCGGAGGCACACCGACACCTGTCCATTGGAAAAAATACAGGCCCAGCAAGAGACCATAAAGGCTGAACAAAATCAGCGTCCAGATGACGAACCTTTTCTTCACTTCTTCACCTCCGCAATATATGCACTCATGCTATTGTACGAACTGTTCATTTAGCTTAGAACAAAGATGGCTTTCAACGCTGGACGAGCACGTGCTTCGTTGCTTCAGGGATGTCCTTTAAAGCCTCAGTCAGGAAAGGAGGCATAAGTTCATAGTTTTCCAGACGATCAATCGGCAGCCATTGATAAATCAACCGTTCTCCTTCTAAACCATGGAAGACGCCTTCCTGAAAATGTGAAACAGGAGAGGTAAGTATATAGTAGAATCCTAATTCATGCATCGCTTCGCCTTCATATTCAAAGAAATTCTCAGCGATCCAGGGAACATGTTCGACTTTCACAGCGTACCCGAGCTCCTCTTTCATTTCTCTCACAATACTCTCTTCCGAAGGCTCGCCCATCTCTATGCCTCCTCCAGGAAGAACCCAGTGAGGAGCACTGATTTCCTTATGTAATAATACATGACCATTCTCGATCAGGATTCCCGCAGACCGGAAGTTGAACCTCTGCTTCCCCACTTGAAAACGTACATCCATTTCCATTCCCCCTTCTAACGTACTATCATTCTTATAATTTACCATACACGGATAGAAATTACCTTTTCTTGTCACCTCAAGTCATCCATAATCTGGATGACTTGAGGTGGAATAAAGTTCCAACAGCCAAAACATCCCGGGTTGAATTATTTTGTGAAATATTGAGCAAAAGGGGTTGTGTCTTTTCTCATCCGCCTATATAATAAACCTATAGCAATCATGTGAAATATTTCACAAAACATTTCGCATGAAAAACCAAGGAGGAACCACTCATGAAAATTGCTGTTATCGGAAGTACACACGCAGGTACAGCTGCGGTCACAAATATGGCTAACTTATACCCTGAAGCCGACATTACGGTTTACGAACGGAACGATAATGTATCATTTTTATCTTGTGGTCTGGCTCTATATGTAGGAGGAGTCGTTAATGACGCAAAGGGGTTGTTCTATTCTTCTCCAGAACAGCTGCAAAAGCTCGGTGTGACGATGAAGATGCAGCATGACGTGAAAGAGATTGATCCAGTCCGCAAAACGATTGCAGCCATCAACCTTATAACAGGAGAACAAATCTACGATCATTACGATAAATTAGTGATCACGACAGGATCCTGGCCCGTTACACCTCCTATTGAAGGTATTGATCTCGAAAATATCTTACTAGCGAAAAACTACCACCAGGCGAATACGATCATTGAACGTTCCCAACATGCCCAAAAAGTAACGGTCGTCGGTGCCGGGTATATTGGTGTTGAACTTGTCGAAGCTTTCGAAAAAGCAGGAAAAGAAGTGACGCTCATAGATGGGGCGGATCGTATCCTGAATAAATATTTAGATGAAGAATTCACGAATATCGTAGAAGAAGAATTCAAGACACGAAACATCACGTTGTGCATGAATGAAACCGTGAAGCGTTTTGAGGGCAACGAAGGGCATGTAAATAAAGTCATCACAAATGAAGGCGCTTATGAGACAGACCTCGTAATCATGTGTGTTGGTTTCCGTCCGAATACCGATTTATTAAAAGGAAAAATCGACATGCTTGCAAACGGTGCAATCAAAGTAGATGAGTTTATGCAGACAAGTGATCCATCCATCTATGCTGCGGGGGACTGCTGTGCTGTGAAATATAATCCGACCGGTGGGCATACGTATATCCCGCTCGCTACCAATGCTGTTCGTATGGGAACGCTCGTCGCCCGCAATTTGATGGAGCCGACTATGAAGCATGTCGGGACACAAGGGACATCCGGACTTCACATTTACGGTTTGAACATGGCATCTACCGGATTGACTGAAACATCCGCCAAACTTACAGGCATTCATGTGAAAAGTGTCACAATTGAAGATACCCACCGCCCTGCTTTCATGCCGACATCTGAAAACGTCAAGTTAAAAGTGGCCATCGACCCTCAAACTCGCTGTATCCTTGGTGCTCAGGTAATTTCTAAAGCAGATGTCACTCAATCCATCAATACGATGAGTGTCTGCATTCAAACAGGAATGACCATCGACGAACTTGCTTATACAGATTTCTTCTTCCAACCACATTTCAACCAGCCCTGGAATTTTCTTAACAAAGCTGGATTAGAAGCTCAATCAAATGAACCAGTACCTATCCCTCAGCCTCTAGGATAAGCAAAGTATAAACGCTTTAGTTGGCTTTTGCAGCATATGATATTCACAGGTTTAATTTCCGGTATTAGAACAAAACCCCCATGGGCCATGGGGGTTTTGTCACTTTTGCCTGCGATTCAATTTTCCATACTTTTTCGTTCTTCTCAAGTGCCTGCCCAGCTCATCAAGCGGGATACCATCCACAAACCGATCCTTATCAAACATTTCAGCGAAGCCTTCGTCATAAACGGACGGACGTTTCTTTACTTGCTGACTTCCCTGGATCTTCGCTATCGAAGCCACCTCCAAAGGTTTATTCACATCTCATAACCCCGACTGAACCATTGGAATCCTTCTCACATGAGGGGAGGCTATTTTTATCATTCTATTCTTCGAACAATGATTTATGCGTCTTTGTATCGTAATTGAATACGGTGGATCACTGTTTCAATAGCTGCTTCATTTACATCGTAATTGGTGACAAAACGAACAGTTTCAGGTCCAAAAGGGACGGCAAGAATATCATCGACTTTCAACTCTTCCAGAAACTCAGCGGCTGTCCTTCCCGTACCTCCCACATGAGCAAGAACGATGTTTGTTTCGACCTCTTCTACCTGCAAACCTTTCACTTCACTTAATCCGGAAGCTAAACGTCGCGCATGCTCATGATCATCAGCTAATCGATCGACCATTTCCGTGAGGGCGACATAAGCAGGAGCTGCGATCATTCCGACCTGACGCAACCCGCCACCAAGCCGTTTCCGCCATTTACGTGCTTTCCTGATAAAATCTGCGGATCCAGCAATAACCGAACCTACAGGAGCTCCGAGTCCTTTTGATAAACAGACTTGAATCGTATCGGTCTGATCCCCGTACCTCTTCAAGGAAATTCCCGACGCAATTGAGGCATTAAACAGACGGGCTCCGTCTAAATGAACCGGAATCGAGTGCTCCCGTGCAATTTCGTATATGGTTTGCATATTTTCTAGCGGAATCACTGTGCCTCCTGCTTTGTTGTGAGTGTTTTCCAAACAAATCAATCCTGTCTCAGGAAAATGGATATCATCCGGCCGAATAGCCGCCTTTATCTCTGCAAGATCCATTGCACCTTTTTGCCCTGTTATCGTCCGCGGTTGGACGCCTGCAAGAGCCGACATCGAGGCTCCTTCGTATAAGAAAAGGTGGGCATTCGCTTCAAGAAGCACTTCATCGCCAGGATTACAATGAGTCAAAACGGCAATCTGATTCCCCTGTGTTCCACTCGTCACAAATAAAGCCGCATCTTTTCCCAACATCTCTGCAGCCTTCGCTTCTAATTTTTTCACGGTCGGGTCTTCTTCATATACATCATCCCCGACCTCCGCTTCCAACGCGGCCTGCCGCATGGCCCTAGTCGGCTTTGTTACAGTATCACTTCTCAAATCAATCATATGTATCCCCCTCCTATTTACCCCTATTGTACGAAACCAGGGCTGAATATGGAAAGGAAGCCCTCTCGAAATTCCTAACGACTCACCAATAACTCAGGAATTATCAATGGAATAACACCCTTAACACATCGGTTCTTCCTTAGGTTACCCACCCGCAGCCAACGAAGTATCGAAAGACGTTATAATTAGACAAAATATAGCGTTGGAAAAATATCTTTCTCAGCCTATATGCCTTCAAAAAAAGCGTTTGAATTTGTACACATGTGGAAAATTAACTACTAACGATAATAGTTACCCACAATCATCCACAGACTTATGCACAAAACTTGGTAATATTCTGATATTCACAGCTATCCCCGAGCTATAAACAGGTTATCCACAAAATCTATCCACATATACACAACACGCTAAGCTATATGGTAGTAGAAAATATGTTCGCCACCATATATGTGACTTATCCAGAAAACTATTCACAGCCTGTGGACAACATAAAGGGAGAATTTCGCGAATAAAGTCGATTTTTGACGTAAAAAGAGTACCCTGAAGAGGATACTCTTTTCCTTCATACGTCATTCCTGGGAACCGAGGGTGATCGTAGTTGTATTACGTTCTCCATCACGATAATAAGCGATCTCTAAATCATCGCCCGGATCTTTCTCATTGTACAAATATTTACGTAAATCTATGATATTTTCTACGGGCTCGCCATCGAGCTCTGTGATGACATCAAGGGGCTCCAATCCTGCTTTTGCAGCTGGGGACATTTGACGAATACTACGGATATATAAGCCTCCCTCTACGTCCTCTGGAAGGTTAAGGGTATTGTCCCATTCTGAGGTAGGTACTTCGTTGAGACCATAGGCTTCTACACCGATATATGGACGATTCACCTGTCCATGCTTTTCAAGCTCTTCAATGATCGGCTCTGCTGCATCGATCGGTATCGCAAAACCGATACCTTCGACAGCTGATTGAGCGATTTTCATTGAGTTGATTCCAATCAGTTGACCATCAATGTTGATTAAGGCTCCCCCACTATTCCCTGGGTTGATAGCCGCATCTGTTTGAATGACTTCTGCTTGCCAATCATCCAACCCATCTCCATTAAAGTCCTGGGGAATCGCGCGTTCTTTCCCACTAATGATCCCCTGGGTCACCGATCCTGCAAAACTTAACCCGAGTGGATTACCAATAGCGATTGCCGGTTCGCCGACTTTCAAATTAGCTGAACTTCCAAGCTCAGCTACATGTTTGACTTGTTCACTGGGCATTTTCAATACGGCTAAATCAGTGAAGACGTCACTTCCTACAAGCTGTGCTTTAATCCGTGTTTCATCAGCAAGGACGACTTCAATTTCACTGGCTCCTTCAATGACATGATTGTTCGTCACAACATAGGCTGTTCCATCTTCCTTTTTGTAAATGACACCAGAACCTACCCCTCCTTGTTGAGACGAATTGTTCTGCTGCCAAAAGTTCTCCTGAGATTGGATATTGACGACACCCACAACTGAAGGGGTGACTTTTTCGACAACGTCGGTGATTTGTGTCTTAACATCCAGTTCCACGTTTTTGGTGGTGTTCCCTGTCAGGTTTTGATCGTCCTGGACGAGTCCGCTTTCGTCTTCTGGAATCGTAATGTCATACGGTAACAATTCTGTTTGGACTAAAGCAGGAAGAGCCAACAAGACAAGCACAGCCCCCAGGATCCCCCCGACGATTGTCGGCATGACCCAGCGCCGGCGATGCTTCTTTTGTCGAGTGGCTGGTGAATGATCATCATAATAGCCCACGCCTGTTCACCTTACCTTTCTTTCGTTCCTCATAGTTTCTTAGGTATTGTTTCCTTATTCTTCACTTTTTAACAGCATTTAAACCTCAAAGATCGGCGTTGCTTCTTTAGGATCGGTGTCATGCAATTGAATACGGGTGCCAAGTTCGAAACCGCGTTCTTCCAACACGTTCTTTACAGACATATTTGCAAGGTCCTTCATATTGTTATCAAGACTCAAATGCGCTAAATAGATACGTTTGGTCTGATCTGTAATCACATCTGTTAAGGCGAGGGCACAATCTTCATTGGAGACGTGTCCTGAGTCCCCGAGAATACGCCGTTTCACATTCCAAGGGTAACGCCCCATTCGGAGCATGCTGACATCGTGATTTGATTCAAAGATGTAAGCATCCGCACCTTCAACCGTCTTCTTGATCCGTTCTGATACATAACCTAAATCAGTGACCAGCGCCACCTTTTTTCCATCTTGGTGGAACGTGAAAAACATCGGGTCTGCTGCATCATGGGAAACAGCAAAAGACTCCACATCGATTCCCCCGAAGGTCTGCGTTTCTTCCATAGAGAAATGAAATTTTTGATCAAGTGACAGTTTCCCCAATTGTCCTTCCATCGCATCCCACGTTTTCTCATTTGCATAAATCGGCAGGTTATAACGACGAGCCATTATTCCAAGTCCTTTGATATGATCACTATGCTCGTGCGTCACTAAAATTCTCGACAAGGAATGGGGGTCTACATTGACCTGCTCCAATAATCCTTCAATTTTCTTTCCACTCAAACCTGCATCTACCAGAATCTTTTCTTCCCCTGATTCTATATAAAAAGCATTTCCTGTACTGCCCGAAGCCAGCACACTAAACTTCAAGGTCATTCAATACACTCCATTTAATTTGTTTCACTCGTTTCGTTCTCCTCTGTTGTATCTGATTCAACTTCACCCTGGATCACATCATACTTCCCGACTATATCTTCGATGAATCCAGTTTCATCACTCTCAATAAATGTCCCACTGATCGCATAGAGGAACAGATTCTTTTCATCATTGACGGTTACTTTCCAGGTCGGCGCAAATACCTGCGGACCATTCTCTTCACCCGGGACTAAATTGAAGCTGCTGTGATAACCGACGCTCATTGATGTAACTTCATCTCCCTCTTCAATATAACCGGCTGTGTACAATGTGTTAATCGCACTCAAGGGAGCAATGATCTGCTCAGGACTCGAAACCGCCGTGTCCTCCTCAGTATCTGAAAAATTCAGTAATGTGGCTACATAACCTGTAATCTCACCATCGGCAATATTGACAAGTAAATAGCCGCCCTCATTAAAATACACGGTTCGATCATTAGCGATTTGGAAGAACAAAGCAGTCCCTTCCTCCTCATTCCATCCCCAATACGAGTATTGAGCTCCAAAGGGTACGATGGAATTCACTTTGTTTATGATGTTATCTTCGTTCACCTCGACAGGCTCATCAAGAGTCACCTTCAGTACACGGTCATTCTCAACTTCCACCTGTTGCTTGCTGTCATCGATCTCCTCGATCTGAGATAAAATGTCTTCGGAAAATCCACCTTCTTTGGATTTTAGTCCAGCCACCTCGGTCACCTCAGGAATCGCATCCTCCGCTATAGTGATGTCATTGTTTTCCAGAGCTGTTTCAATATCTTCAGCGACAGTCGAAATCTGTCCTAATTCATCTTCACTCTGCTTAGATAAAAATTGCTGCAGGAGAAAAAGATCGAGAACCAGAAAGCTGAGAATGAACAATATTTTTATTTGACCCCACTGCATCTCCGCTGCCTCCTTAGTTACGAAACTTCTTCATTCTGCATTGTCAGATTTTCACCATATAACTCATTCCAACTGCCTGTGCTGGTCTGGATATACCATTTCGGTATCAGATTGAACACTAACCTGTTATTCTGTTCTTCCAATTTGTATCTTATTTCAAGACCTTGAATGTCTTCAAGGTCATAATTTCCCGACTGCTGGAGATCTTCCAGAACTTCTTCACCAGAGGGAATGTTCCCCAGAACTTGTTCATTCACCGACTCGAACTTGATCAGCGGACGATTATAAGTTTGGATCTCCCCTTGCTCATAACTGAGTAATATATTCGCTAACCCTGTAGTATCCTGGTTCTCCATGATGGGCAGGTCATTATGATACATACGATACTGCACCTGATTCAAGTTCTGGTACGACAATAATTCATTCAACCGAAAATCATTGGTCCAGCCTAAATGGCTGTTCACATCTTCAACACTTTTCGTAAGTAACTCATAACTCCCCAAATTGCTCGAATTCGCACTATTAGGGATCATCACCACATATTCCATCCGTCGCTCATCAATAGCATCCAGCTGGCGTTCAGCAGTTTTGGCTCGTCTTGCTCCACTGTTCGTATTATAAATAGACACTAGATCCGGAGATGGGAAAAGGTCATTTCGCAACGGAGTAACCGGGATGGACTCCGTTTGTTGGAGTACAACCCTCGGGATGGGAACTTCCTCTTTAGGAAGGTAAATATGATGAGCCCCCATCCCTTCTGTTTCCTCATTACCAAAGGCATCTGCCACCCGGACCTGCTCCTGGAGTTTGTCTTTATTACTCAACACACTTAACGCCCGCTCCCCGGCGCTTGCTGATATGGTCGCCTGCAACTTAGCAATATTCCCATCTCCCTCAGAATCGACAAACCAGAGTTCATAGGATGTCGGAGGTTGATCATTTGCATGATGGACTAAGAACATCCGATCAAAGGACTGAGTCGTATTCCCCAACAGTTCCCGATCTGCCATGAACAGATCGCCCACTGTCTGCAGCGGGATTGTTGTAGGAAAAATAACTTCGACAGCATTTTCGTGATTTTCAAAGTTTATAGGATCCGGATTCAAGTCCATCGCTGATAATTCCCATTCCTGGATTTGTTGAAAAAAGGACCATTCATCATCTGAATCTTTGAAAGAGTAAGAGGTCCCTTCTTCGTGGAAGACAACTTGATCAGGGATGACGAGACCGGGTATCGTTTGTTCGCCACCGATGTCTTCATCCAGTTGGGTATCTTCAATTAGCCCATCATCATCCACCGTTTCAGTCTCCGGCTGATAATTCCACAACGCAACCGACAAAACCAGACTGAAAGCAATCAAGATTACTAAAATGACAGACTTCATCGTTTCTATATTCATGACTGTCCCCTCCGCTTCTGGTTCATGAGCGGGAGAGTAAAGTGAACTGTTGTGCCTTTACCTTCTTGGCTTTCCGCCCAAATCTTCCCATGGTGAGCTTCAATCATTTCCCGGGCAATAGCCAGACCCAGGCCTGTGCCTCCCATTTCTCTTGCACGGGATTTATCAACACGGTAGAAGCGGTCAAAGATCTTATCTACCGTATCCGCCGGCATGCCGATCCCTTCATCTGTGACACTGACCCGCAGCTGCTTTTTCGTGGATTGAGCAGCGAAACGGATGGTGCCGCCTTCAGGTGAATACTTGATGGCATTGGAAATAATATTATCTAACACTTGCGTAATTTTATCTTTATCCATCCAAACATACATGCTTTTATTCGACATACTGCGGATAAAGTTCATTTTTTCATCTTTATTCATTTCAAACCGATCGACGATATTATCGAAAAAGCTGACGAATTCCACCCGCTCTTTCATAAGACTCGTCTCCTTGTGATCCATCTTCGTGAGCTGTAATAAATCATTCACCAGACGGATCATCCGATCGGTTTCATTCTGGGTGACACCCAGGAATCTTGGGGCAATTTCAGGATCTTGCCACGCACCATCATTTAAAGCTTCAATATAACTGCGCATCGTAGTCAATGGGGTTCGGAGTTCATGAGACACGTTTGAAACAAACTCCCGCCTTTCTTTTTCGACCCGCTGTTGTTCAGTTACATCACTGATTACCGATATGAAACCATTCATTTCATTATTTTCATCCTGAACAACAGAGAAATTCGCTTTCAACAATAAGTGGGTATCTTCATTGCTCAAGTCAATAATCATTGATCCTGCTTCTTCCACTTCAGCAATGTCCTCAATTTGATCATTCAAATCAAGCACATCTACCAACGATTGGCCCTGGACCTCTTCAAATGATTGACCAATCAGTTTCGAGGCGGGAGCATTCATCAAGATGATGGCACCCAGACGATCCGTAGCAATGACCCCATCCGACATATTCGACAGAACAGAACTTAATTTCCGCCGTTCTCCTTCTGTTGTAGCCTGGGCTAACTTCAATTTGTCGTTCAGATCATTGAAGGTAATGCCAAGCTGTCCGATTTCGTCATTTCCTTTGACATCCACTTTTTGCGAGAAGTCCCCCGTCGCCATGATTTGCGCTTGTTTCTTCATTTGAGTCAACGGTCTCGTGATCGTTCTTGCCACCAAAATACCGAGCAAGGCCGTCACTGCAATGGCGAGGAATGTCCCTTTTGTAAAAATACTATTGATTGCTTGGAGCTGCTTATAGATGTCAGACATATAGACTTCATAATAGAGAACTCCGAGAACTTCATTCCCTGTTTCATCCGCAATCGGTTTCGAGCCAACATAAACCCGTTCATTTGTTTCCTTATCAAGCATTTCTTTCGGTTCTGTGGGGTCACCAAACAAAAACACTTTCGTAATTCTTAAATCGGTCACTTTCTTCCCGATCACCGATTGGTCGTCCTGATCCCGGCTGATGGAAGCAATAATATTAGGATTACTATCAATGACCTGCAGTTTACGGATATCTTCGTTTCCACTTCCGAAGTCATTGATCAGTCCCTGGGCATCCGCTGCCAGAGTAGTTGTATCTTCATTACGCTCTGTATTGAACGCACTTTGTAAACTGAAGGCAAGTGAGTTCAGTTGACCCTGCACCGAGCTTGTATAGTTGTTGGTGAGCTGTGTTTCCAACCGATCAACAAAATAGGCACCAATCACTTGGATGCCTAATAAAAGAAGTAAAATGTACACGACAATCAATTTCAGCCTGACCGACTGAAAAAAGCCAACCCTTTTCATCAACGCTAATCCTGCTCTGGATTTCTCAAGTAATAGCCTACACCGCGGCGTGTAACGATCCAAATCGGATTGCTCGGACTCTCCTCGATTTTTTCACGTAGACGCCTTACTGTAACATCGACTGTACGAACATCACCGTAGTAATCATATCCCCACACCGTTTCCAACAGATGCTCACGTGTCATAACCTGTCCGATATGGCGTGCGAGGTAATGTAATAATTCGAACTCACGGTGTGTCAATTCAATATAATTTCCGTCACGGGTGACCGTGTAAGCATCAGGGTGAATCGCTAAACGACCAATCGTAATATCTTTGGTTTGTTGAGCACCATCTTCAGGCTCATGTTGTTGACGACGCAGATTCGCCTTCACCCTTGCAATCAATTCACGATTGCTAAATGGCTTCGTTACATAGTCATCGGCCCCCATTTCCAAACCGAGCACTTTATCGATTTCTGCATCTTTAGCCGTCAGCATAATAATCGGCATGTTATGTCTTTTTCTTACTTCCCGGCAAACTTCATTGCCGTCTTTATTAGGTAACATGATATCCAATAGAATCAGTTCTGGATTTTCTTCGTCTGTTTTGACGACAGCATCGTCCCCATCATAGGCACAGACAACTTCATAACCTTCTTTTTCTAAATTGAACTTCAATATATCAGCAATCGGTTTTTCATCGTCTACCACTAAGATTTTTTGCGCCATCTTCCGTCACATCCTTTTCCTCGTCTTCTATTCTTTCTCTTATTTTAACTCATTTAATGGCAAATGTCTTACTTCATCTAAAAGCTTTTCCCCGTATTACCATTTCCCTATAAAAAGAAAAAAACCGCTATGAAAAAATTCATAGCGGAGATATTCATTTCGATACATAGGATAACGGGTTCTTGACGCTTCCTTTTTCATGAATTTCAAAGTGAAGATGGACCCCTGTAGAGTTACCTGTCGTTCCCATTACCCCGAGGGATTCTCCACGAGTAACTGTCTGACCAGGCTCCACATCGATTTTGGAAAGGTGGGCATAGACCGTTTCATATCCATTTTTATGATCGATCACCACTTTATTGCCGAATCCTCTTTGAAATTCAGCAACCTTCACTTCGCCATGATCGGATGCCTTGATGGTGCGGTCCTCTACACCTGCGATATCAATGCCCTTGTGCTCTCTCCCCCATCGCTCACCTTTCTTACTCGTAATCGACCCGCCGACTGCCGGCCACTCAAAATCGCCTGTTCCACTCGAAGGAATCTCTTTTGTGCCTTTCAAAATGACCTTCTTGACTGGTTCATCGATTACTTCCTCTTTCAATGTTTCTTCTTTTTCCTTGGTGCCATTCCTTATGGTTATTTGTTTATGGATTTCTTTCTCTCCGTCTTTCCCCTCTTGCTCCACTTTCTTTTCACCTTCATAAAGTTTGTCCGTGTTGTTAACTTCTACTTTATGTTCGAGTTTTATGACCTCTCGTTCTTTTTTCTGAACGATGACATCAGTCAGGGGCCCATTGTTAGCATCAAGGAGATCATCTGCTGGGAAGTGAGTCTTCATAAAATCGCTTTTCGTCAATTCCTTGGAGAAACTCTCGCCATTTTGTATTCTCGATACAGCTTCTTTCACCGTGTTGACTTGCGTTGGGGCTACCTTATTCTTTTCAAATGAAAGAGGAGACGTTAACCATACATCCACTACAGCCTCTTCCCCTTGAGAAACCTCTACCGCCTCATTTTCCATTTTCCGTTCTTCGACCTTTTCAAGAATTTCCGGTTTCACATGTGTCTCTTTTAATTTTTTCACGACTTGATCGGCTTTCTCTTGATTAGGCAGATGGGCAACCGTTTGATCATTGACTTTCAATTGAACCGTTTCCACCGCAAGAGAAATCTCTTCTCTCAACGCTTCTATCACCTTGTCTTCTTCCTTTGCAGGTGAAAAAACCTTCTCAGATTCAAAGGTGACCTTCTCATCAATGGTCAATTCCCAATTCTCATGATTCTTTTCTGCCTCCTTCTTATAATCATTTAAATAGGAATTCACCGTCTCTTTATTTTCTACCATTCCTATCGGTTTATCATCAACATAAACGTGGTAAACCGTTTGAAGAGAATTTTCAGCATAAACCGTCCCTACACTAAGGATGATAACAAGCAAAGCTACAATAACTGTTTTTTTCCACATTCCCCAAATCCTCCTGAAATTGTTAATCTTTATATATATTTATAATAATTATAGTTTCACTTGTTTAACTTATCATAGCAAAATCCTAGATTAAACATAAATTCAATCGATGTAACAAATATATAATTTACTTACCAAAATTACGAAAAATTAGGTGTTTTATTATGCTTTTAGTGTAAAAAGTAATTATTATATTGCAGGAGTGTAACAAAAATTGAGAAAACAGAACGCTATATATTTAAACTTTAGTTAATGATTTTGGTTATTATTTTAAACTTTTCCTCAAAATGATATAATTTCCAACATGAATAACTTCATCACCACGTAAAACACGGTAGCTTCTTGATCAGCCTCCACAGGTTTAAGCAAACCTTCGAAGTAAGGGAGTTTTTCCATAGCACGAATCTCAGGGCTGCTATTTTCTAATTCTTTGAACGACGAAAAAAGCCTGCGGATTGATACCGCAGGCTTTTCAATAGTGGCTCGGGACGGAATCGAACCGCCGACACACGGATTTTCAGTCCGTTGCTCTACCGACTGAGCTACCGAGCCATAGTAAAAGTGAAATTTTTCGGTGAAGTACTCACAAAACCCTACAACAGCTTTCTCTCAAACTTCGACTTTAATAAAGTTATTCAGCCGCCATATAACGTGTGTTTTCGACCAAAGCGAGTGTTATAATAAAAATGGCGGTCCGGACGGGACTCGAACCCGCGACCTCCTGCGTGACAGGCAGGCATTCTAACCAACTGAACTACCGGACCAGTGTGCTTTACTCGTTTACTGCAACGATAACTATCGTACCACATGTCCCCCATAGACGCAATAGAATTTTCATAGATCATCAGTTTGGCCACATCATTGCTTTTTATCTATCATAAATATCTTATAAAGAAAGGAGGGTCCACTTGAAGAGGATATTACGCTATGCATCCTATGTCCTTATTCTTTTATTGATCTCTTTCATCGGTTACTTAAAAATCAACCCCCCTCTGGCTTATGGGTCGATCGGTACGACAGAAGATAAACATACAGTTATTGTAGCGGTCGGCAACAAGAATCTAGTAGGAAGCATTCAAATAACAAATGTTTCCATAAACGACAATCAACCGCCATCCAATATCAAACTGCAAATCAGTGATTCAGAAAAAGGTTTTATGCTTACAGATACTTACGCACTATACGAAGAAAAAGGGTTACAAGATTATGAAACGATTGCTTTAGGACCTGACACCTCTCCTCTCGATTCAAAAAAAGTGGCTGCAGCAGCAAGTCAGTCTCCTATGAAAATTTATGGTCTTAGTATAACAGAAGACACGTCTATAGAAAGAATTGAAGTGACCTACCGTTATCTCGGTCTTGCATTTGTTAAAACCATTCACGTATAAAGTCTAGTCTGTCTTTCATTAATTAGTAGTTCCGTTTGGATGGGACTCTTGCAAAACAGCATACTAATTTGCAGACCAAATCGTATAGGGGTTTGGTCTTTTTTAGATGGACCTCGTTGATTCCGCGATGAGCGTTAGGTGGTGATGCCTGCGGAAACAGCGCGAGTCGAAGATCCACTTGGTCAAGTGATTTTCTTGACCAAGTTAGCTGAGGCCGTACCCGCGGCAATCATCCACCGACAAGCGATTCGTGAGAAGCAACAACAAACTTTAACATTATCAATAATGTTAGATCGGTTAATAATCCTGTTACCCTTTATGATGCATAAGTTCCAACAGCTTTTCTGGATGATCAGAATTGATGATTAGGTCTCTGTTATCTTCCGGAACAAATCCTGCTTGAATAGCATGATCAATAAGATTGACCAACGGGGTATAATAGCCTTTGATATTATAGAGGGCCACCGGCTTCGTATGAATACCAATCTGCGCCCAGCTGATTGTTTCAAACAGCTCTTCAAATGTACCGAAGCCTCCAGGCAAAGCGATGTACCCGTCAGCAAGCTCACTCATCTTCGATTTCCGCTCATGTAACGTCTCGACCTCAACCATTGTGGTTATATCAGGGTGAACGATTTCTTTTTCAAATAAACGGGTAGGCATTATTCCGGTCACGTTTCCCCCGCCTTTCAGAACTTCATCAGCCAGCACACCCATCAAACCACTTTTCGCGCCTCCATAAACGAGCTCAATCCCTTTCTCGGCAAACAACTTGCCGAGCATTTGGGTCTTTTCTAAATAGGCTGGATCATTGCCCTGACTTGATCCGGCAAAAACGCAAATTCGTTTCACGTGAAACACCCTTCCTGTTTCTTGCTTTAGCAAATGATGGATACCACATTTCCTGGATGACAAAAAACGCCTGACTATGTCAGCCAGACGTTGATTATTATTCGCTATATACGCTGCGTACTACGTTCGTTTGAGATCGGTCTGGACCAACTGAGAAAATAGACAAAGGAATGCCTGTCAACTGCGACACACGTTCGATATAGTGACGAGCATTTTCCGGAAGGTCACTCAATGATTCTGCCCCTGTGATATCTTCCGTCCACCCCGGCATTTCTTCGTATACCGGTTCGCATTCAGCAAGAACCTTCAGACTCGCAGGGAACTCTTCCATGATTTCTCCCTGGTATTTGTAAGCGGTACATATCTTCAGTGTCTCAATTCCAGTTAGCACGTCAATGGAATTCAAGGATAGATCGGTAATTCCGCTTACACGGCGTGCGTGACGGACCACTACACTGTCAAACCAGCCAACACGGCGCGGTCGGCCAGTCGTCGTTCCGTATTCTTTACCGACTTCACGGATCTGATCGCCGGTTTCATTTTCCAGTTCAGTTGGGAATGGGCCATCCCCCACGCGTGTCGTATAAGCTTTGGAAACCCCTACGACGTGCTTGATTTTAGAAGGACCGACACCAGAACCAATCGTCACTCCACCTGCAATAGGGTTGGAGGAAGTGACAAATGGGTAGGTTCCTTGATCGATATCCAGCATCACACCTTGAGCTCCTTCAAACAGGACGCGGCGGCCTTCATCAAGGCTATTATTCAATACAACAGATGTATCACATACATATTGAGCGATTTGTTGACCATATTCGTAATACTCTTCTAAGATTTCCTCAATCGTGAAAGGTTCTGTTTCATAAACCTTTTCAAAAAGACGGTTTTTCTCAGCCAGGTTCTGCTCGAGCTTCTCACGGAAGCTTTCCTTATCCATCAAGTCAGCGATACGAATTCCAGTACGGGCCGCTTTATCCATATAAGCTGGGCCGATTCCTTTTTTCGTTGTGCCGATCTTGTTGGCGCCTTTTTCTTCTTCCTGCAAAGCATCCAGTTTCAAGTGATAAGGGAGAATCACGTGAGCCCGGTTACTGATGCGCAGGTTGTCCGTTGATACGCCTTTATCATGAAGGTATTTCAATTCCTCAAGCATGGCTTTCGGATCGATGACCATCCCATTCCCTAATACACAGGTTTTATCATCAAAAAAGATCCCAGAAGGAATCAAATGAAGTTTATAAGTTATTCCATCAAATTTAATTGTATGACCAGCATTATTTCCACCCTGGTAACGGGCGACTACTTCGGCATTTTGTGAAAGAAAATCGGTAATCTTGCCTTTTCCTTCGTCCCCCCATTGGGTTCCGACGACTACTACTGAAGACATAAGGCACCTCCGCCAAATTTTTGTTTTATATGATTTCCAACGTCAGTTTACCAATTTACCTTTGTAAAGTCAACGCTATTTCCGAACGATAAATAAATCGGATTAAATATCGTTCGATTATACTACAATCGTATGACAATTATAAAAACTTAATAAAACTTAGTTGTAATTGATTTTAATTATATAATGACTTATAATCACTTACAAAAGGTGAGATATGGAAGGAGACCTCCACATGTACCAAGAAGAGCGGCTGATTGGAGTCATCCAGTTTCTAAAGGAAAATCGTCGTATATCCATTGATCAAATGTGCGAGATGTTCAATATATCAAGGGATACAGCACGAAGAGACTTAGTTAAATTGGAAGAGCGAAAAGCAATTGTGCGTACGCGGGGCGGAGCGATTCTGCCTACTTCTCATAATGCGATCAAGGATTATACAAATCGGTTGAAAACAGTGTCGTTTGAAAAACAGCAAATCGGCAGTAAAGCTGCTTCTTTAATTCAAACAGGGGACAAAATCATACTAGACACATCCACAACCGTCCAGGCATGTGCGAATCGTATGAGACCGATGGATATTACAATCATCACAAACTCGATTCACCAGGCAGAAATTTTATCAAACGTTGAAGACGTATCCATTCAGCTGCTCGGAGGGTATCTCCAGAAGGAGCATCAATTTCTTTATGGTTCCTCTGTAATTGAACGCTTGAAAAGCTATCATGTCGACAAAGCTTTCATAGGAGTTGTGGGCATCTCAGAGCAAGGCCTAAGCATTGGTCACGAAGAGGATGGTATGGTGAAACGCAACATGATGCAGCAGGCAGATCAAGTCATCGTTCTGGCAGACCATACGAAACTCGGAATCACTGAGTTCTTTTCATTTGCCAGCCTCAATGATGTAGACATCATCATTACAGACCTTCTTCCGAATGAGGATTTTCAAAAGCAGTTGGAGAAATTCAATGTGGAATTGATTGTAACAGAAGAGGAGGAGTCGCACCTATGGACTTGATAGCCATCGATTTGGACGGAACCTTATTGAATAGTAAAAACCAAATCAGCGAGGAAAATATAAAAGCGATCCAATATGCTAAGGATAGAGACGTAGAAGTCGTCATTGCGACGGGACGGGCTGAATTTGATGTCAGGCAAATTTTCGCGGATTTACCTGTTGATACATGGGTGATCGGGGCGAACGGAGCGACCATCCATCAACCGGACGGTTCGTTATTCGATGCTGTACCAATCGAGGAAAAAGACGCGGAAAAAATCTTGAAGTGGCTCGAAGCTAAGGAGTTTTACTACGAGGTATTCAGTGACTCCTCCATCCTGACACCTCAGAATGGTCATGAGCTTCTTCAAATTGAGCTCGATCGCATTCGAAGTGCAAACCCTCACTCAGATATCGAGAGGCTCGAGGCCGCTCTTGAAAAGCAGTTCAGTCAAACCGGCTTTTTTTCTATTGATTCCTACAAAGATATTATCGAAGCACACCACCCTGTTTATAATGTCCTCGCCTTTTCGTTTGATGAGGAAAAACTGCAGGAAGGCTGGGAACAATTTCAGTCGTCGCAAAATTTAACGATCGTCAGTTCAGCCGATCATAATTTCGAACTCGAACACAGGTCCGCCTCCAAAGGATCAGCCTTACAAAAGCTGGCCGGCTATTTAGATATCCCGATTGAAAATACAGCGGCCATCGGTGACAGTCCGAATGACTTGTCGATGATTTCCATTGCTGGTCAGACTGCTGCTATGGGGAATGCCAAAGAGAGCGTCCTCAAGGCAAGTGATTCCATCACCCGTACAAACGATCAAAACGGTGTCGCTTATAAAATCTATCAATGGTTGAATTAAGATCACCCACTGTCCAGCGTGACTCTCCGGGAGGCGTGATGGGCAGTGTTGATCATAAAAAAGACGCCCGGTCAGATTTCTGATCGGGCGTCTTCATTTTCATGCTAAGCGGGCGGCACATCAGCATCTGTGTACCTGTGATCAAGGTCGACGAACTTGTTGTATTCCTTCACAAAAGCAAGCTCGACGTTACCCACTGGACCATTACGCTGCTTAGCGATAATGATTTCAATGATATTTTGGTTTTCTGATTCCTGATCATAATAGTCATCTCTGTACAAGAAACCGACGATATCCGCATCCTGCTCAATTGACCCGGACTCACGCAAGTCGGACATCATCGGCCGTTTGTCCTGCCTCGATTCAACTCCGCGTGAAAGCTGAGAAAGAGCGATTAGCGGAACATTCAATTCACGGGCTAATCCTTTTAAGGAACGTGAAATCTCGGAAACCTCTTGCTGACGGTTTTCTTTTGAATTTCCATTCCCCTGGATCAACTGCATATAGTCGATCAAAATCATCCCAAGACCGTGTTCCTGCTTTAAGCGGCGACATTTGGAACGGATCTCACTGACCCGGACTCCTGGTGTATCATCAATGTAAATCCCTGCGTTGGACAGACTTCCCATTGCCATCGTCAGCTTGTTCCAGTCCTCTGTTTCTAAATTCCCGGTACGAAGGCGCTGGGCATCAATATTCCCTTCTGCGCAAAGCATACGGGATACCAGTTGGTCGGCCCCCATCTCCAAGCTGAAGATGGCGACATTTTCATCGGTATGCACAGCGACATTCTGAGCAATATTGAGGGCAAAGGCCGTCTTACCCATGGAAGGACGGGCGGCGATGATGATCAGATCATTGCGCTGGAACCCTGATGTAATATGGTCGAGATCCCGGTACCCAGTGGGAATTCCCGTTGTATTTCCGTCATTATGGTGCAATTGTTCAATATTATCATAAACATCGATCAAAACATCTTTGATGCTTTTAAAGGCACTCGAATTCTTACGCTGGGAAACTTCAAGGATATCCTTCTCTGCAGAGTTGAGCACATCTTCTAACTCTTCTTCTTCTGCATAACCGGTGGTTACGATGTTCGTCGCGGTGCGGATCAAACTTCGCAGCGTAGACTTTTCGCTGACGATACTTGTGTAATAGGAAATATTGGCAGCGGTAGGAACAGAGTTTGCGATATCCGTTAAGTAGGAAACCCCTCCGACTTCTTCCAACACCTTATTGTTCGAGAGAGCCGAGGTTACGGTAACCAGATCGATCGGCTCCCCTTTATCTGAAAGGGTGAGCATCACTTCGAAAATGCGCTGATGGCTAGCTCGATAAAAATCTTCTGGAAGTAAATACTCCGCGGCTGATGACATTGCTTCAGGCTCTAAAAAGACCGCACCGAGAACCGCCTGTTCTGCTTCTATATTATGAGGCGGGGTACGATCATTCCACATTTCACTCACTAGCTTTCCTCCTCTGACTCTTAAGCGCACACGCCTCAATTTCAGCTCCCGTACCAAACGATCTTTTCCATCTGTGAATGGTTTTCATAGCCCGTTTCGTACTCGTGAAGAACAATTGCTTACCGAGGCCTGATTGACAAAAACATAAGCGCCCAATGTATCCAAAAGCATGGATTGGGCGCTTGTTGATCCAAAGAGCTTACTTTTCTTCAATATGAACGCGAATCGTCCCTGTAACTTCTGGGTGAAGCTTCACAGGTACATTTGAATAGCCTAACGTCCGAATCGGGTCATCAAGCTCGATTTTACGTTTATCGATTTTGATGTCATGCGATTTCTTCAATTGTTCTGCAATTTGTTTACTTGTGATGGAACCGAATAAACGGCCATTGTCACCGGATTTCGCTGACAGTTTCACTTCAAGGCTGCCTAATTGCTCTTTCAGTTTCTCAGCTTCATCCACTTCTTCCTGTGCCCGTTGCTCCTGCTTGGCATCCTTCGCTTTTTGCGCTTGAATGTTGCCTTTCGTGGCTTCAACTGCCAGGTTGTTTTTCAGCAGGTAGTTACGTGCATAACCGTCGTTGACGTCTTTGATTTCTCCTTTTTTACCTTTACCTTTGACGTCCGTGTTGAAAATTACTTTCATTCTTCGTCTCCCCCTTCAAAATACTCGTCAATTATATCTTGCAACAATGCTCGAGCATCTTCAATCGTTGTGTCTTCAAGCTGGGTCGCCGCATTTGTCAAGTGACCCCCGCCGTTCATTTTTTCCATGATGACTTGAACATTGATGTCCCCGAGCGACCGGGCACTGATGCCGACACGTCCATCCTTTCGTTCCGAGATGACGAAAGAAGATACAATTCCGCTCATAGTCAGTAATGTGTCTGCTGCTTGCGCGATAATGACAGGACCATAAGTTTCCCCACTGTCACCGGTAGAGATTGCTATGCCATCGCGGTAGATGTTCGCCTTCTCAATCAATTTGCTTCTCCGCACATACACATCCAGATCCTCTTTCATGAACTTTTGAACCTGGACAGTATCTGCCCCTTTCGAACGTAAATATGAGGCGGCATCGAAAGTTCTTGAACCAGTTCTTAATGTGAAGCTCTTTGTATCAACGATGATACCCGCCAACAAGGCGGTCGATTCCAGCATCGATAACTTCAATTTCTTCGGTTGATATTCAAGCAGCTCTGTCACCAGTTCTGCCGTCGAAGAAGCGTATGGCTCCATGTAGACGAGTGTCGGGTCTGAAATGAATTCTTCTGCACGCCGGTGGTGGTCGATGACGACAACATGTTCCGTTTTCGAAAGTAATTTCTCTTCAATGACCATGGAAGGTTTGTGAGTATCCACAATTACCAGCAGCGTCTCATTTGTTACCATTTCTAAGGCATCATCAGGTGTAATGAAGTAATGCCATAAATCTTCATCTTTCTCGATTTCTTCAATCATCCGTTGGACTCCTGTATCGATCTCATCAGGATCTAAGACGATGGCTGCTTTTTTGTCGTTGGCCTGAGCGATTTTCAAAATCCCGATCGAAGCTCCGACCGAATCCATGTCCGGTGATTTATGTCCCATGATCAGAACTTTCTCACTTTCCTGTACCAATTCCTTCATGGCATGGGAGATGACACGAGCTCTTACACGCGTGCGTTTTTCCATCGGGTTCGTTTTCCCGCCATAAAACCGGACTTTACCTGAATCATCTTTGATTGCGACCTGGTCACCGCCACGCCCTAAGGCAAGATCCAGACTGGATTGCGCCAATTCACCCAGTTCCGGCAGGCTCACAGGACCTACACCGATTCCGAAGCTCAAGGTCAATGGTACGTTCTGATCTGTAATCAGTTCACGGACATCATCAAGAATTTCAAACTTTGCTTTTTCTAACGTATAAAGGATTTCCTGATTCATGACAGCTATGAATCGCTCCTGGGAGGTGCGTTTTAAATAAATGCCAAAGTCTCCGGCCCATTTATTCAATATGGAAGTCACTTGAGAGTTGATATGGCTCTTCGCCGTATCGTCCATCCCTTGAGTGATTTCTTCATAATTATCCAGGAAAATAATCGATAACACCGTTTGTTCGTTTTTGTACAGGTTATGAATTTCCGTTTGTTTCGTCCGGTCGAACAAATACAGCAACCGTTCCTTCTTTTTGATGATCGTCTGGAGTTTATACCCGTCAATATTGATCCAGACTTCATCCTCATCATCTTTAACGGAAGGAATCAGCTGATCAGACAATTTCTTCAAAGAAGATCCGACGATGGTATCCTCTTCTGTAAATTTGTTCATGTAGGGGTTGGCCCATTCCACCATATAATCTTCGCTATACAGAATAATTCCGATGGGCATTTCCAACAGGGCTTCCTCCCCCACCTTTTTCACGCGGTAGGAGAGGGTCGATATATATTCTTCTGTTTCATTGATCATATTCTGTTCTGTCCGGACACTGTAGAAAATAGACGCAGCTAAAAACAACGTCATCAGCAGTCCCAGTGTCCATTGATAATACCAAATGAACCCGAGCAGAAGTAAAGAGATCACATAAATGATCCATAAGTGTCCACTCATCGTTGGCTTTTTAAAAATATTCGGCATTGCATTCAGCTCCTACCATCTTCTCCGAGCTAACTCTATTTTTTCTCTTTTACACGTTCCCTCAATGGAAACCCTATATCAATTATACCTAAGATTCTTACAAGATACATGAGAATCTGAGGGAGAAGGAGGGAAAATACGACAATCAGAATCGGTATCGCTTTGGACCATTTCTTCATAGATGCGTAAAAGAAAACGAAAGAGAAGCCCTGGATGACTAAAAGGGCGCCTGTCAGTATGAACACGTTGATGGCAGCTAAGTATAAAAGTCCATCACTGTCCATCGTCACATAATTCAAAATCAAAGCGACAAAGTAATACCATAATACGGAGGTCGGCAGCTTGAAGTTCTTGAATTTGACGAATTTCAGCTGCTTATTTTCAATTCGGTTGATCAACTTGTAGGTGATCCATTGGCTGACAAAAGCCATCAATACACCTGCAATCGCGAGGATGCTTGGAATGATATCCGGGATAAAATCGATCAGTTCCCGAAAATCCGCCATCTCCGCTTCCATGCTTTCTCCTTCTAGAATACCAGAAAACAACCGCTCAAATGTCGAAAAGGCCTGATTCATGCTATTGTTAAATTCTTCCATCAAATCGACACCAAGAAGCAATTGCGTGACAAGGAAAGTCGTCACAAGTCCTATGATGAACCCTACCGATCCAATTGCGAGAGCTTCATAGGATGAACGTTTATGATACAGAGCCCCTCCTAAAAACAGCCCGCCGAACCCGGCAAGTAAAGTGAAAACTATAAAGACGGACGCAAAAAAGAAAGTAAACATGGTTGCAGCCACCAACATAAGGGCTCCAGCCTTCCACCCGTGGCGGTAACTATAATAGACGAAGGGGACTGGCAGAACCATCAATCCAATGGATCCAACAAACGGCATGAAAATAATTAACAATAACAATAGCAGATATATGCCGGTCATTAAAGCCCCTTCAGTCAATCTTCTTGTATCATTCATAATCGTTAATGCACCTCTATTTCTATCGCACTGTTGCTAACCTCCCTATTTTAACATACACACCTCGATAACATCTCGCCATAAATGTTCCCTCCTGCTATGTTTTGGTGATTTTTCCCGGTGTTTGATATGATGAATGAAATTCGAAAGAGGAGGCCGACCATGAGAACAGATTATCACGTCCATATGGCAGAAACCGGAGACTTGAATGTCGACTATCTAAGAACCTACATAAGAAAAGCGAAAGAAGAAGGAATTGACGAGTTAGGGATCTCTGAGCATGCCTACTTTTTTCAGGAAACAAATGAAATCCTCTCTAACCCATGGGTCGAGAATCGACGGACCCTTGATTTCCAAACTTATCAGAACATGTTTGATGCAGCGGAAAAAGAGGGTCTTCCTATTAAAATGGGAATCGAAATGGATTATATGCCGGGAAAAGAGAAAGAAATGGAAACCTTCATTTCTTCACACCCTTTTGATTATGTGATTGGATCTGTCCATTGGATTGATGAATGGGGCATTGATTTAGCTATTTATCGTGAAGAATATGAAAAAAGAGACCTGAAAGAAGTCTATCGCCAATATTTCGACCGTGTTGTCACTCTTGCTGAATCAGGGCTTTTCGATTTTGTCGGACATATCGACGTAATCAAAGTTTTCGGCTACCGCCCGGATGATGAAGAATTTCTACATGAACAGTATCGTCGTGCCGCCAGGGCCCTTGCTTCCACAAATACATGTATTGAAATCAGTACAGCAGGGTTACGGAAACCCGTCGGAGAACTCTACCCAGACCCTGCCCTTCTCCAAATGTGCAAAGAAGAAGGAGTTGGAATCGTTCTTTGTTCAGATGCCCATAAACCAGAGCACATTGGCTATCGTTATGAGGAGGCCATTGACCTGGCTAAATCAGCAGGCTATGAAGAAGTTCATGTTTTTTCCCGGCGAAAAGCGACCGTTCACCCGATTGATTGATTTAAACGTTTCGTTTCTCAAAAAAAATAAACTTCCCAATCGAAGGGGTTAGAGCGATGATATTCAACGAGGTTGTCGGGCTCACGGAAAAAGAGATAAACTCCTGTAAACTCATTCAAAGAGAAGCCGTCAGGGGAGGCATCATTCAGAACGGGAAACTATTTGATCGTCCATTCAAACAAAGGCGACTACAAACTTCCAGGCGGCGGCGTAGAACAAACAGAAGCGCACGCAGATGCCCTCGTCCGTGAAATTGCAGAAGAAACAGGATGCTTTGGCTGTAGCGTGCAGGATAAAATCGGAGTCGTCACCGAAAGACACCTCGACAGATATGAACAAGACGCGGTCTTCCAAATGAATTCCCATTATTACCTTTGTAATTGGGCCGGCGAAGTGACTGAACAACAACTGGACGGGTATGAAGCAAAGCAGGATTTCATTCCTGTTTGGTTAACCATTGACGCTGCCATAACGCAAAACGAAAAAATTCTTAAGCATAATGAACGCAACGGATGGACCGGAAGGGAAAATGTCGTTTTAAACAAACTGAAGAGATCCTTGATTAATAGCTGAAATCAATAAAACAGAAAAAACCTCAGAGTTATAAAATAATAACTCTGAGGTTTTTTTATTATTTTTTTAGTTTTACCTTACAGCGTCAAGCATTGAACCTGGCTGATATCAGCAATATCGGCTAGTTTCTCGTGGCAGTCCCCTTCGATTTCTTTATCGACGCTCAGAACCATCACAGCTTCTCCACCTTCATTTGTACGCCCGACCTGCATCGTGGCAATATTCACTTGATGTTCAGCAAGCAAACTTCCGACCCGGCCTATTGCTCCGGGCTGGTCGGTATGACGAATGACAATCAGATGTCCTTCAGGGACCACGTCAATGGAATAATGATCGAATTGGACGATTCTGGTCCCTAAACCTTTCAACAGCGTCCCTGCAATAGTGCGAGTTTCTTGATCTGACTCTATTTCCACGGTTATCAGGTTTGTAAACCCTTGTGTAGAGGTGGATTTTTGTTCATTGATGGTGATCCCTTTATCCGCTGCTGTCTTAAAGGCGTTCACATCATTGACACGGCTGCCGAGGTGCCGCTTCAGAATCCCTTTAACCGCAATCCGGGTCAATGGCATCGTATCGACATCAAGCAGATCTCCACTGTAATAAACCTGGACACGCTCTAAAGTACCTGCGACTACGCGTGATAAGAAGACACCCAGCTGCTCTGAGAGTTTAAAGTACGGAGAGAGCTTTTCCATCATTTCCGAAGAGACAGCAGGAAGATTGACCGGGTTCCTGACTGTTCCTCCCCGCAATAATTCGATAATATCGTAGCTGACATCTGTCGCTACGTTTTCTTGGGCTTCTATCGTGCTCGCCCCTAAGTGCGGGGTTGCAATCACTTCTGGCAAGGATAACAATGGATGGTCTGTTGCCGGTTCTTCTTCAAACACATCCAAAGCTGCACCCGCAATTTTCCCGGATTTCACTGCTTCATATAGAGCATTCTCTTCAATGATCCCACCACGGGCACAATTCAAGATTCTTGCCCCGGTTTTCATCTTTTGAATCGCTTCCTCATTGATCAAATGCTTCGTTTTATCTATCAATGGGGTATGGACAGTCAGGAAGTCAGCCTGTTGAAGCACTTCTTCCAAAGTCCCATGCTTCACACCCGCTTTTTCCGCCTTCTCTTCATTAAGGAAGGGATCGAATGCTATCACTTTCATGCGATGGCCTTTGGCACGCTGGGCGACCTCACGTCCGATACGGCCGAACCCTACGATACCAATAACTTTGTCTTTCAATTCTACCCCTACGAACTTCTTACGCTCCCACCGCTTCTGCTGCAGTTGATGATAAGCTTGAGGAATATTTCGTGCAAGCGACATGAGCATCGCCATTGTATGTTCTGCAGTAGAGATCGTATTTCCATCGGGTGCATTCACAACCACGATCCCATTTTCTGTGGCTGCCTCTACATCGATATTATCCACACCTACACCTGCGCGTCCGATAATCTTCAAATGAGGCGCATGTTCAATAACTTCCCTCGTCACTTGTGTTTGACTTCTCACAATCATTGCATCAACGGATCCCACCGCTTCCAGCAATTGTTCATGAGACATAGAAGGATCGACAATTGTTTCTACATCAGCAGCTTCTAACAAAGGTTTAATTCCATCTTCACTTAATGGATCACTAATTAGTACGCGATACATGGCTATTCCTCCCTCGTCCGTTTCAAATAGGCTTCCTGCGCAGCGGCGACCCCCGCTCCTTGTTCAAAGTCATGGCCTAAGCGTTTCAAGATGATTTCAATAATTCCGATATATTGCAGTACATTGGAAGGACGGCTGTACCCCATATGACCGATTCGGAAGATTTCACCTTTCAGATGCTTTTGACCTCCAGCTAAAATCAGACCAAATTCTTCGTTTGCCAATTTTCTCAATTGTTCTGCTTCGAATGTATCTGGACGAATGGAAGTTACTGTTGAAGAGGCAGCTTCATCCGTGACAAGCAGCGGCAAATTAAGGGCACGACATGCTTCCCTCGTCATTTCTTTCATAACGTGGTGACGATCAAAAACATGGTCTAACCCTTCCTCCTCTAACAAATGAAGCACTTGCTGCAGGCCAAACAATAAAGATAGAGCCGGAGTAAATGGCGTTTGACCTCCTTCCAATTGTTTACGATATGATCGTAAATCCAAATAGAAACGAGGGCGGGGATTATCATCAATGACGTTCCATACCTGATTTCCCACAGCGACAAACGCTAAACCAGGAGGGAGCATCATGGCTTTCTGCGAACCAGAAACTAAGATATCGATTCCAGACTGATCCATATCGACTCCAGCTCCTCCGATAGAAGAAACTCCGTCAACGACCACAAGAGCAGAGCTGATCGCTTTCACGCGCTTGGCTGCTTTTTCCACCGGGTGCATAACTCCTGTGGAAGTTTCACAATAAGTCAGAAATACAGCCTTCGTATGTGGACGTTCTTGAAGCGCGGCCTCTATTTGGTCTACCTCCACCGCTTCGCCCCATGGGACATCGATCCTGTTCACTTCAAGCTCGTAAGTTTCACAAATTTGAGCGAAACGATCTCCAAAGGCTCCAGCCACTACGACGATGACTTCATCTCCGGGTTGAGTGATATTGACGACAGAACTTTCCAGAGCAGATGTACCGCTCCCTGTTACCACTAGCACTTCTCCAGATGTACCGAAGATGGGCTTTAACCGCGGAGCGATATCATTCATCAGCTCTTTACACTTTCCACCACGGTGACCGATCATCGGTTGATTCATGCTCCGTTCCACACTGGGTGGAACAGGTGACGGACCCGGAGTGTGTAACAAATCCCATTCACGCTTCATTTCTACTAGACCTCCTCTGTATAAATGACTCTTTTTCCTATTTAAACTCTTTAGTGCATTAGAAAAAGAAATGATATTCTCTAATCCTATCAAAAGAAGAAATGATGTCAATTAAATTAGAATATTCCGTATTATGTCGTTTTTTTTATATTTTTCTCTATTAAAGGACTTTGATTTTTTTCTTTTTTATCTGTATAATTCAAAAAGTAATTATATTTTGAAAATTTTAAATAGGGGGAAATTACTTATGAGAAAACATCTCTGGATATTTATGACCTTGATGTTCGTTCTTGTTCTTGCCGCATGTAGCGGAGGCGACAGCGACTCATCAACAGAGACAGGGGAAGAAAACACAGATGAAAACACTACTGAGGGTTCGGATGAAGGAAGTGCTTCCGGCGAACAGGAGATTACTGTAACAGCGAAAAGTGAGATCCCAAGCATGGATCCATCATTGATCACCGATTCCGTCGGTTTCCAATGGGCGGGCGAAACCTATGAAGGTCTTTACCGTTTAGATGAGAACAGCCAATTGACAGATGGAATGGCTGAAAGCTCTGAGGTCAGTGAGGATGGTCTTACATGGACTTTCAAACTTCGCGATGCTGAATGGTCAAATGGTGACCCTGTAACGGCACACGACTTCGTATATGCCTGGAGAAGAGCGGTAGATCCAGAGGTAGGCTCTGAATATGGTCCTTACTTCCTTGGAGGCATCATTAAAAATGCCGCCGAAATCAGTAATGGTGAAGCAGAACTTGAAGATCTCGGTGCTACTGCTGTAGACGATAAAACATTGAAAGTGGAACTTGAAAAACCAGTTCCATACTTCAAATCTATGACTGTATTCATCACTTTCATGCCATTGAACCAATCCTATGTGGAAGAACAAGGTGAAAATTTCGCTACGGAAGCTGAATACACCATCTCTAACGGACCATTTGAAATGACAGAGTGGAACCATGGAGAAGGATGGACAATTGAAAAGAGCGACTCTTATTGGGATGCAGAAACAGTTCAACTTGAAACGATCAATTCCAAAGTCATTAAAGAAGTTTCTACAGGGGTCAACCTCTATGAATCAGGTGAAATCGACCAAACAGAGTTGAATGCCGAATTCGTCGACCAATACCGTACGAATGAAGCTTTCAATGTTGCAGAGAAACCATACTTATACTTCTTCAAATTCAATCAGGAAGCAAACGAAGCGTTGGCGAATGTTGATGCCCGTAAGGCTATCTCTTATGCTATCGACCGTCAGGGATTAGTCGATGTCATCCTGAATGATGGTTCTGTACCTGCTGAAGGATATGTACCATCGAACTTCGTATCTATGCCTGATAGTGATGAGGATTTCCGTGATGCACAGGGACCTCTTGTCGAATCCAACGTGGAGAAAGCAAAAGAACACTGGCAGAAAGCTCTTGAAGCACTCGGAACAGATTCTGTTACCATCGAACTGTTAGGTGATGATACAGGTACTTCGAAAAACGTCCTCGCCTATTACAAGAACCAACTGGAAGAAAACCTTGAAGGTCTGACCATCAAATTGATGGAAGTACCTTTCAAAGAGCGTGTACGCCGTGACAATGCTTCTGAATTCGAAATGGAAGCTGCCACATGGGGTCCTGACTATGTCGACCCGAACACATACTTGAACATGTATTTGACTGGTGGACAAAACAACAACATGAACTACTCCAACGAAGAATATGATGCCTTGATCAATAAGGCGAATGGAGAATATGCACAAGATCCAGAGAAACGTTTTGAAGCATTCCTTGAAGCGGAGAAAATGCTGCTTGAAGAGGATGCTGCCGTAGCACCAATGTACCAAGACGCGAAAGCACAACTATTCCGTCCGACGATCAAAGGTGTCTTCACGACAGCTACCGGCCCTGAATTCGAATTCAAGTGGGCACATGTAGAAGAATAATAGAAGGTTTAGTGAGGGGCAGGATATGAATCCTGCCCCTTTCCTTATGTTTACAGTCTATTCCTTGAAAATCCCCCTCTTTCGCGGTATAGTCTCTTAAGGTATGAAACTCGGAAAAAAAGGGGGCAGATCTTTTGAAGCGAATCTACCACAGGGCCTTTTATTACACAATCGGTATAATGATCATGACACTGGGCATCGCCTTGACCATCCAGTCCAGCTTAGGAACTTCTCCATTTGATGCTCTCCTCGTCGGCCTTCACCGGACATTCGGGTTGACAATCGGCAGCTGGGAAATCGTCGTGGGATTCAGCATGATCGTCTTCAATGCGGTTGCCGAAAGAAGGCGTCCGGAACTGTTAGCTTTAGCAACCTCATTGTTAACAGGCGCCGGTATCGACTTCTGGGTGTTTACCATCGAAGACTCGATCCATCCTGACCTGTTCTTCCCACAATTCATCTGTGTAATGAGCGGCATGGTGATTGCCGGGTTCGGAATCGCCTTGAATTTACAAGCAGATTTCGCCCCTAATCCGTTTGATCGGATGATGCTTGTCGTAAAAAAACTGACAGGGTGGAACGTCTCCATTTCACGAGCCCTTATAAGTATAGTACTCGTCATCCTCGCTGCCTTCTTCGGAGGAGCGATCGGCATTGGTACCTTGTTGATCACTTTGATGAGTGGCCCTATCATCCACGTATTTATGAACGTCATTGAAAAATTCGACCGTCGACTTTACCCCACACAAACATTAAAAGAGTCGTAACGCCCATGGAACGGCGCTACGACTCTTTTATTATAAGTTCAGCAAATCTGATTCAGGAGAATCGTACTGTGTTCCTACATTTGTAAGTCACCCTGGGGACCAAAAAACTCGTAATGAATCCGGTCGTTTGGAACTTCCCATTCTAATAGTGAATGATATACAGCCTTCATGAACCCTTCCGGGCCGCAGAAATAAAAATCTGCATCATATGGGACAATCGATTTCATCCACTGTAAATCAATGTATCCTTCTTTTTCAAATAAGCCTTCATGAACATCTTCTTCACTCGGCTGCTCATAGACGATATGGGAAGTACAGCGCTCTGTATTCTTCAGCTCTTGTTTAAGTCCATGGACATTTCCATTTCTAGCCGCATGAATATAGTGGACCTCACGTTCAGGCTGAGCCTGCTGGACATATTTCCACATGCTCATAAGGGGAGTCAATCCTACACCTCCACTGATGAGCACCAGTGGCCTCTCAGTATGATCATCTAAATAGAAGTCACCCGCAGGAGCACTGACAGGTAAGTATGTTCCTTTGTTCACATGATCATGCAGCCACGTAGAAACAACCCCATCAGGATGATTTCCTGTACCACTTTCTCTTTTCACACTAATGCGGAAGTAATTCTTCCCAGGTGCATCAGATAAACTATACTGACGCAAATGATCATAGGAGTCCCCGGGGATTTTTGCCTTAATCGTCAAATATTGACCTGGCTTAAAGATAGGCAGTACACCTCCATCAGAAGGTTCCAAATAGAAGGAAGTAATCTCTTCGCTTTCTTCCACTTTGTCAATCACTTTAAAATCCCGGAACCCGGTCCAGCCCCCCTCTTGTTTTTCAGTTTCCTCATATAAATTTTCCTCTACGTTGATGAATGCTTGTGCAATAACGCCATAAGCTTCGCCCCATGCTTCTATAATATCGTCGGTAGCCGCATCGCCAAGCACCTCTTTGATCGCGATCAATAAATATTCTCCGACAATCGGGTAGTACTCAGGCTGGACGTTCAAGCTCACATGCTTTTCTGCAATTTGTTTCACTCTCGGGAGAATCACTTCTAAATGATCGATATGTTGAGCAGCAGCATATACCGTATTCGCAAGTGCCCTCGGCTGTTCCCCTGCCCGTTGGTGCGTTTGATTGAATATATTTTTCAGTTCAGGATGGTCTTCAAACAAGCGTTTGTAAAAGTGGGTTGTAATCGCTTCCCCGTGCTCCGCTAAAACAGGTACCGTTGCTTTGATTGTTTCAATCGTGGCCTCATCTAATGGTTTTTTTACAATTGCAGACATATGAAAACCCCTTAAAAGATGTATTTTAAATACACCTTTATTATATAAATATTTAACTCTTAAAAGCAATATTATAAATACATCTTTTGTGACAATTTAAAGTCCATACCCCTTTTAAGACACAAACCCGTTCTTATGATAAGATGAAAAAAAACAAGAATGAGGGTTAAAGCTGATGCGCTTAAAAAAATATACAGATTATGCCCTGAGAGTACTGATTTTGACGGCATCTAAACGAGAGGGAGAACTTGCAACCAAAAAAGAGATTTCTGAAGTCTTTCATATATCTGAAAATCATTTGGGGAAAATCATCCATGAGTTGAACAAATTAGGATTGATAGAAACCATCCGAGGCCGTTCTGGGGGCATAAGGTTAGCTAAAGATCCTGAAGAGATCAATGTAGGCAGTGTCATCCGGGCGATGGAAGATGACTTTCATTTACTTGAATGCTTCGACTGTGCCACTAATTATTGTGTCATCACACCAGCCTGTAAGCTAAAGCATGCTCTGCACGAAGCTTTACGTGCTTTTTTGAATGTCCTGGACGGGTATACATTAAAAGATCTACTAGCCAATCAAGACGAATTACGCGAATTAATGGGGCTGGAGTGAATAGGACCACAAACCGCAAAGACCCAGACCGCAACCGGGAACACGAAAAAGCCAGCCCTCCGAGAGACCAGGACCTGGCATTTCTGTATAAACAAAAAAACCGCGAAGTCTTAGATAAGACGTCGCGGTTTTTGTTTACGCTACTATTCAGTAGAGTATGGTAATAGAGCCATCTGACGAGAGCGTTTGATAGCTTTCGTCAATTTACGCTGATACTTTGCAGAAGTTCCTGTTACTCGACGAGGAAGAATTTTTCCACGATCAGAAACGAAACGTCTTAGCAAATCAACATCTTTAAAGTCGATGTGTGTGATTCCGTTAGCAGTGAAGAAACACACCTTTTTACGTTTTCCGCGTCCACGACGTGCCATGTAGCATTCACCCCTTCCTTTTTAAAATGGTAGATCATCATCTGATATATCGATAGGTTCCCCATTGTCTGCGAATGGGTCTTCATTTCGTTGATTGTTGTTATCATTATTATTTGAACCGAAGTTATTTCCTGATGGTTGTTGATTCTGATTTGATTGGAATCCTGAACCTCCACGATTTCCTCCGCCTTGGGAAGAACCTTTGGATTCTAGGAATTGTACGCTATCTGCAACTACTTCTGTTACAAACACACGCTTGCCTTCCTGATTATCGAAGCTTCGGGACTGCAAGCGTCCATCGACTCCGACAAGACTGCCTTTACTCATAAAGTTAGCTAAGTTTTCAGCCGCTCGTCTCCAAACAACACAGTTGATGAAATCGGCATCGCGATCTCCCTGGTTGTTGGAAAATGGGCGGTTGACGGCGATTGTAAAGTTGGCGACGGCTACTCCGTTTGGCGTATAGCGTAAATCAGGATCCTTCGTCAATCTGCCGGCTAATACGACACGATTCAACATCAGAACCACTCCTTATTTGTCATCTTCACGCACTGCGATGTGGCGGATAATATCATCCGTGAACTTCGCTTGACGGTCGAATTCATTGATTGCATCACGTGTACCTGTGAAATCAATCGTTACATAGATCCCATCACGGTAGTCGTTAATTTCGTAAGCAAGACGACGCTTGCCAACTTCTTTAACTTCTTCAATCTCCGCTCCGTTATCAGTCAGGATTGTGCTGAAACGATCTTTGACAGATGTTTTCGCTTCCTCCTCGATATCTGGGCGGATGATATACATGATTTCGTATTTTCTACTCATCCGTTTTCACCTCCTTATGGACTTGACGGCTCCTTTTCTTTGAAAGGAGCAAGGAGTAATTCGTTTAATTACTCACAATTTAGTATTGTATCAAAGTTGTCCAAGAATTACAACCTTTAAACGGAAGGATCCCTGCTTATACGTTAAAACGGAAATGGATAACGTCGCCATCACGAACTAAATACTCTTTACCTTCTAAACGGACACGACCACGGTCACGAGCCACGCTCATGGACTCCGCGTCTACGAGGTCTTCATAGGAGACCGTCTCTGCACGGATGAACCCACGTTCGAAGTCCGTGTGAATGATCCCTGCCGCTTGTGGGGCGGTCATCCCCTCTTTGAATGTCCACGCCCTTACTTCCTGTTCGCCTGCAGTAAAGTAAGTGGCTAAGCCCAGCAAATTATAAGTTGCTTTGATAAGCTGATCAAGACCAGATTCCTCGATACCGAGGTCCTCCAGAAATTCATCTTTCTCTTCGCCATCAAGCTCAGCGATTTCAGATTCGATCTTGGCACAGACGACAATGACTTCTGCGCTTTCTTTTGCAGCAAATTCACGGATTTGCTTCACTTTATCGTTATCTGCTTCTCCTATTTCATCTTCACTCACATTAGCCACATAGAGGATCGGCTTCGAAGTCAGTAGATGAAGGCCTTTGACGATCTTTTGCTGGTCACTGCTGAACTCAACAGCTCGTGCCGGTGTTTCTGCCTCCAAAGCATCTTTGATCTTTTCAAGAACGGCATATTCAGCTACTGCGTCTTTGTCCTTTTGACGAGCCATTTTTGCCACTCTGTCCATACGCTTGGAGACTGTTTCAAGATCAGCTAATATCAATTCAAGGTTGATCGTTTCAATATCTGTAATCGGATCGACCTCGCCGGAAACGTGTGTGATATTTTCATCTTCAAAGGCACGTACGACGTGAGTAATGGCGTCGACTTGACGGATGTGAGATAGGAACTGATTCCCGAGTCCTTCCCCTTTACTCGCCCCTTTGACGATGCCGGCGATATCAGTGAATTCAAAAGCTGTTGGAATGGTTTTCTTCGGTTTGACAAGCTCGGTCAACTTCTCGAGCCGGGGATCCGGAACTTCCACGATCCCTACGTTCGGATCAATGGTAGCGAAAGGATAGTTGGCCGACAAAGCGCCTGCTTGTGTAATTGCGTTAAATAACGTAGATTTCCCTACGTTCGGTAAACCTACGATTCCTGCTGTTAGTGCCATATAAGACTTTCACTCCTTAAGGATTTACATACATGTATGTCAGTCATTTCAATTATAGATACTGTACTTGAAAATAACAACCTATGCAAAAACAAGAATAGACAGGTCTCCCCGAAGATTCTCCCTGCTTCTGCCAGGAAAAATTAAATAATCCGATCGCTCATTGGTGAAAACTACTTGTTCGTCCTTTTTTCCGCTCTTTATCATTTATAGTCAGTGAAGTTATTTTCTCCAACCTCCTACAATAAAAAGCCAAGCACCTGAAACGAGGCCACTGTTGATTCCACGATGAGCGGTCGGTGGTGACACCTGCGGGAACAGCGCGAGCCGAAGATCCACTTGGTCAAGTGATCTTCTTGACCAAGTTAGCTGAGGCAGTGCCCGCGGCAAGCTCCCACCGACAAGCGATTCGTGAGAAGCAACAACAAACTTTAACAGCTCCTCAAGATGGAAAAGGGTTTTTCAGTAGCTCCCCTGAAACAGCTCTCCTTTATTAAACAAAAGGCTTTGTTAAAGGTTGTTGTTGATTTTTTTATGAGAGTTATTCAGTTATATGGCAGGATTCTTGAAGAATCAATTTCGAGATAATCAGGGCTCGTTGCCATGTTGACCTTCAGGGTTGGTTGGGAAGCAACTCGCTTTCCTGTGGGGGACCTGGCGAGCTTCCTCGGGCTACCGCCCTGTGGGATCTCGCCTATCTCCTTCTCCCACGGGAGTCTCGCAGCTTCCCCACCAACCCATTCTGATATATGTGAGAAACGCCCCCCCTTACTCAGGAGGATTGTCTTCACCATCCTTGTGTTATAGTCGTAAAATGCTTTATATCAAGCTCTCATGATCAGAATATCTTCCTCTACTTCCCTTAAGCTCATAGATGCTTATTCCGGAAGTCGTTTCGAGAACCTCATATGGTAAAGGGGCGGAGGGAAACGGTGAGACTCCTATGGGATGTGCGGGACAGCTGAGACCCCACAGGACTTTAAAGTCCGAGGAGGCTCAGCGCCCGCCCCATGGAACGCGAACCTTTTCCCGCAGCCCCTAAACTCTCACTGAAGTCTCGAAACTGAGTCATACACAATAAGGAGCTTATATAAAAAAATCAACACTGAAATTTAACAGAGCCAAACAAAAAAGAATCCTACCGCAGGGCGGAAGGATGATGGGTATCATTCACTTGTTTCCAGCACTTTCTTCAGCTTCGTTTCAAATTTGCGGCGCGGTACTAGAACGCTATGACCACACCCTACACACTTGATACGGATGTCAGCACCCATGCGAATGATTTTCCAGCGGTTTTCTCCACATGGGTGAGGTTTCTTCATTTGTACGACGTCATTTAAATGGTAAGTTTTTTCAGTCATCCGCAGTCCCCTCCTTATTCATCAGCACCTTGCTTACTGCTTGGTTCTTCTTCCCGTGAATACATAACCATACGCGGGAATGGAATCTCAATGCCTTCAGCATCTAAACGGTTCTTCACTTCTTTCCGGATCGCACGTGCCATCGCCCAGTGCTCCATTGGATGCACTTCACAAATAATCCGCATGACGACATCTGATGCCCCCAGGTTTTGAATCCCTAACAATTCTGGTACTTTGAGCATGGATTCATACCGTTCAGGTAATTCTTCCATTAAAGCTAAGATGACTTTTTCTGCTTTTTCCACATCTTCTTCATAAGCGATGCTCACGTCTACTACTGAAATACTATTGTGAATCGAGAAGTTGGTCACCTGTGTAACGTTCCCATTTGGTAATATATGGACTTCACCTGTCCATGCTTTCACTTTACAAGTCCGTAAACCGACCTCTTCGACAAAACCTTCGACTCCAGATGTCTGGATATAATCCCCTACGGAAAACTGGTCTTCGAAAATAATGAAAAACCCTGAGATGACATCCCGGACAAGGTTTTGAGCACCAAAACCGATCGCTAACCCAGCTACTCCCGCACCTGCCAGAAGTGCTGCTATGTCCAGAGTGAAGGTGTCGAGAATCATGATGAACGCAACAAAATAGACGACATAAGACATGGTGTTCAGTACGAGTTTGTTCAATGTCGCTTCACGCCGCTGAGTGATTTGAAAAGGACCGCGTTTTTTATTAGCAAAAAATCGAGCTATGACCTTTCTGCCGATTCGAATAACCAAAAAGGATATAAATAGAATCAAACAGATTTTAATGGCACCGAGGCTAATAGTAATCCATAAATCAGCACCTGTGACATAATTGACAATTCCATCCCACTGCGACTTGGCATCCTCTACCACTTTTTCAGCATCCTCCACCGCTTCTCCTCCTGTACATCTATGAATATGACATTCATTTTAACAGGTTTCTAGCGAATTTTGAATCTCGAAAGAATAGGGTATAGGAGAAGAGAGGTCAAAACATATAAATTAAGCAATCCATATAACGGATACAGGTATTCAATCAATGTAGAAAATCCGAAAGAAGTAAAAGGCAGCATGATCGCAATGACCGCCAGCGCTAAAATCCACAGCGGCTGCTTGAGGTAATCTCTGAATCTGGTAACAAGACCGAGTGTTCCTGAAGCAGCAGTGGTGAAAATAGCGATCCAAAGCATGGCTGACATGAAAATCATCATCTCGTATGGGTAATGTTTCAATATCGCAAAAAGCGGAATCTCATACAATATGATATCTTCAGAAATTTGTATCAGACTGTTGTTATAAAGGTAAGAAACAGCTCCAAGAGTCAAACCGCTCCCGAGACTGGCAATCCATATTTCCCCTTTATGCCGCACTTGATTCCCGATCGCCCCTAACACTGCAATGAGAGGAAGGATATTCAAGGCCGTAAAAGGGAAGGCAGCCATCCAATTCCCCATTTCATGCACATGACCGAACAAGGAAAGGTCCTGGTCGGTTATGAATAAAATGAGGACGAACAACAGCCCGGAAATCAATAGTGGCAGCACAAAACTGTTCACCGCGACAATCCCTTTCACATCCCATACAAACAGAAGGACCAGGGGAATAACCATGGCCAATACACCGAACCGATAGGAGAAGTGAAATGCCTGCCATGTCGCCCCGCTGCCTGCCAACATGATCACGGTCGTCGTAAAGAGATAGATGATGATCATCCAGTCATAAACCCCGGTCAAATGCTTACCGACTACTGCCTTCAGAACAGGCAGGTAGTGTCCCGTTTGTTTTTTGAAGCTGATATCCATGATCACTTTACAACAACAAATGAACATGAGCGAGAACAAAAGGATCGCGAGACTGCTATCTTGTCCAAAGAATTGCCATAGTTCTCTTCCTGATGCATAACCGGCTCCAATCATCGTCCCTATAATCAAGAACATCCACTTGAATCCTGCTTTTACCATGACCGTTCCTCCACATCTATGTATTTGTCACGTATAGAACGACGGACAACCTTATATACTGTTACTACTATGTGTCTGGAGGAGAAGCTATGAATTTCAAGGACAAGTTTTCTAAAGAAGAAAAGCGTGTCAGCACCGATGATCCGGCTATGAGCGATACATTAAGCAGCTATCTACAGGAATGGCTTCCCCCTTCAAAAGAAATTATCGTTGCCTGTATCGGCACAGACCGGTCCACTGGGGATTCATTCGGTCCACTGGTAGGATCGATGCTTCGCGATCAACAGATCGATTCCTTCCATATCTATGGGACGCTGGAGGATCCTTTACATGCATTGAACTTGAAGGAACGGCTGATGACCATCAGGAAACACCACCCGAATCCATATATTCTGGCTATTGACGCTTGTTTAGGAAAATCCTCTTCTGTAGGTTCCGTTATTTTAGGAAAAGGCTCCCTAACCCCTGGATCGGCATTAAAAAAAGACCTTCCGCCAGTAGGTCAGCTGCATATCAGCGGAATGGTCAATGTCAGTGGTTTCATGGAGCATGTTGTTCTACAAAACACAAGGCTGCACGTGGTCATGCAGATGGCCGCAAAAGTAGCCGCTGCCATTCAACTGACAGCGGCCAAACGTCGACAGGTGAAAATGGAAAAATCGCCATTCCAAACCTTCACCACTTCTAAATATCCCATTAAGAAAAGCATTCAATAAACGCACCTTAGAACCATTGGGCAATCGCCAGCACAATTCCCACCATAGCTAAAGATGGGAGGAGATTTGCGACTCGTATTTTGGTGATTTTCAATAAATTCATACCGATGGCGACAATTAACAAACCACCTGTAGCCGTCATTTCAACAATGAATAAATCGAGTATTTCCTGGGGGACCCATCGGTTTATTTGTGTTGCCAAAAGGGCGATCGACCCTTCGTAAAGTACGACAGGAATCACGGAAAAAATGACGCCGATCCCCAGTGTAGAGGTGAGCACAAGGGAAACGAAGCCATCGATGATCGCTTTGGTAATCAACACTTCATGATCATTTCTTAATCCGCTGTCGAGGGCGCCGATGACAGCTAAGGCACCGATGACAAAGATCAATGATGCAGTAATGAAGCCTTGGGCAATGCTGGATGTTTGTTCAGGTTTCGTGAATTTCCGTTCGATCCAGCGTCCTATGTACTCCAATTTATCTTCCAAATGAATCGCTTCGCCGATAATCGCTCCACTAAGTAAACTGAGCAGGACGATGACGATGTTATCTGTTTCAAAAGCCATTTGAAGACCGATCAACATTACAGCGAGACCGACCCCGCTCATCACCGTTTCTTTGAATTTTTCAGGGATTTTCGTAAAAAACAGCCCTAATAGGGTACCGACGACTATACATAAGCCATTCACTAATGTTCCTAATAAAACCATATGATTCTCTCCAGTTCCATCCGTTTTACAAACAAGAATCCATCAGCCACAGGCTGCTTGACGATCACTCTTTATCATCGAACATTTCAAGTATCCG
This sequence comes from Halobacillus sp. H74, assembly GCF_052246715.1. Lineage (NCBI taxonomy): Bacteria > Bacillati > Bacillota > Bacilli > Caryophanales > Bacillaceae > Halobacillus > Halobacillus sp. H74. The sequence goes on from NZ_JBQQCI010000001.1 coordinate 585,822, forward strand.
TTCTAAATCCTCTTCATTCATGAATTCAATTTCGATCTTTCCCTTACGCTTTCCTTTATGAATCTTCACAGCTGTCCCTAAGCGTTCTTTCAAGTTTTCTTCCCGCTCTTTCAAAAAAATATCCTTAGGGGCAGGTTGTTTCTTAGGTTTCTTGTTTTGATTGATTTCATTGATGATTCGTTCAACTTGACGGACGTTAAGAGACTCTCTTTCAATACGGGCGACGAGATTGTATTGCTGCTCTTTATCCTTTAAGGCAAGCAGAGCACGCCCGTGGCCCATCGTCAACTTTCCATCATCGATCTTAGATGTCACTTCCTGCGGCAACGACAACAAACGCATCAGGTTAGCGATATGGGAACGGCTTTTCCCTAAACGTTTCGAGAGAATATCCTGGGTCACATTCAATTCATTGATCAACGATTCATATGAACGCGCTTCTTCAATAGGGGATAAGTCTTCACGCTGCAGGTTTTCAAGCAAAGCAAGCTCCATCATCTGTTCGTCAGTCAAGTCCTTGACGAGAGCGGGGATGGTTTCGAGACGAGCGGATTGAGCTGCCCGGTACCTGCGCTCCCCGACGACGATTTCATAGCCTTTGATGCTTTTTCTGACGATAATAGGTTGAAGAATGCCGTGTTCTTCAATCGATTGCTTCAGGCCGCTCAACGCTTCTTTATCGAATTCCTTACGAGGTTGATAGGGGTTGGGGCGGCAATCTTTTACTGCTATTTCCTGGAGTTGTTCTTCATCAATGGTTTCCGAACTATTGAAAAAAGCACCAAGACCTTTACCTAACCCTCTCTCCATTCACGATCACTTCCTTTGCTAGTTCTAGATAGACTTCCGCTCCTCTGGACTTCGCATCGTAAAGAATGGCCGGTCTCCCATGACTCGGCGCTTCACTCAACCGTACATTACGAGGAATAATCGAGCGATAAACTTTGTCCTGGAAATACTTTTTCACTTCTTCAATGACCTGAATCCCAAGATTTGTACGGGCATCCAACATGGTCAGGAGAACTCCTTCAATCATCAATTGCCTGTTCAAATGTTTTTGTACGAGGCGGACCGTGTTGAGCAGCTGGCTGAGACCTTCGAGGGCGTAATACTCACATTGGACGGGAATTAACACGGTGTCAGAAGCAGTCAAGGAATTGAGCGTCAGCAAACCTAACGAAGGAGGGCAGTCGATGATGACATAATCATACTCATGCTTGATTTGGTCGATGGATTTCTTCAGGTGTACTTCTCTGGAAATGGTGGGAACGAGCTCTATCTCAGCACCAGCGAGTTGAATGGTGGCAGGAATCGCATCCAAATTACTCACTTGGGTCGAAGTCCTCACTTGTCTGGCCTCCACACCATCTACGAGAACGTTATAAATACACTGTTCCATCTCACCTTTATCAACACCCACCCCACTGGTCGCATTTCCCTGGGGGTCAATATCCACTAAAAGAACTTTATAATCCAAGTAAGCGAGACAAGCACTCAAATTGACCGCCGTCGTCGTTTTACCGACGCCCCCTTTTTGGTTAGCGATTGAAATCACTTTTCCCATGATGTCACCTACTCTTTCTCTTTTCTACCATCTTACCATTTAATTGAAAACATAGGCCCAATGACTTAAAAAAATCCCATCTTCACAAGCAGTCAAAGATGGGGAAAAGAAGCTATGATTTTTTCTTCGGTATTTTGATAGTGATTTGGTAGTAGTCCTCATGATCTTCTTCGTTTGTTTCCAAATCAACACCTGTGTCTGTCACCATATTCAAGGACTGACGAATCGTATTCATAGCAATTCTCATATCCTTGTTGACGCCTTTGAGTGTCGGCTTTTTCTTTTTTGGTTTAGGATCACTAAGCTTCGCGATCCGCTCTTCCGTTTGCTTCACATTCAGCTGTTTTTCAATAATCTCTGTCAGGATCGTTTCCTGGAGCTGTGGATCTTTCAAACCGATCAAAGCACGAGCATGGCGTTCTGTAATCTTTTTATCCATAATCGCCTGTTGGACGGAGTCTGGAAGCTTCAAGAGGCGAATCTTATTCGCAATGGTCGATTGACTCTTTCCGAGGCGTTGAGCCAGTGCTTCCTGGGTAAGCTCATGGAGTTCGATCAGCTTCGAATAGGCCATCGCTTCTTCAATTACCGTCAACTCTTCCCGCTGCAGGTTTTCAATGAGAGCGACTGAGGCTGTTTGGGAATCATTCATGTCACGGATGATCGCAGGAATCGTTTCCCATCCAAGGGACTGGACGGCCCTCCACCTGCGTTCACCAGCAATCAATTCAAACTCTTCTTCATTTAACCGACGGAGAACGATCGGCTGAATCATCCCATGCGTATGTATCGTCTGGGCGAGTTCGCTAATCTTCTCGTTGTTAAATATCGCTCGAGGCTGGTAACGGTTTGGCTGCACACGTTCTACTGGAACTTGTACAACTTCATCGGGGTTGTAGCCTTCTTCTTCATTGTTGTCATTATCCGAATCCGGTTTTTCCCCTAGCCCGAATAAACGACCAAAAGGATGTAACACGATCAGACACCACCTTTATACGATCGAGCATACGCTTGCACTCGTTTTAATCCTGTATATTGAAATATAAAAAGCGCCGCAGGCTTTTTGGCTGCTGCGCCTACGTATGCCGTTTTTCATTTCTTTATTTATTTTATCATATTTATTCTAGTAAAAGTATCGTGAAGAAAGAAGAATTATAGGACCTTTTTGTCGAAAAAATCTGATTCCGAGGGCATAAAAGGCAAAATTCCGCGATTTCAACGACCTATTTTCGTGACTATTCATGACAAATCGAGTCGATATATTTTCTCGTAAACTCCTTATCTATCAGCTTATAACTTCTACTACTCCAGTGCAAACATGCCGATCTGAATAATGCAGAGAGCTTCTTCAAAGGGGGACGTATGAATTTTTTGTAAGTGGTCTTTGAAAAGGGGCATGGGAAGCGGGCTGATTACCCTTTACTCATATCAAACAAGGAATTTTTACTTCCCATAAAGCAAACAAAGCCTAAACCAATCAAAAAAAAGGAAAGCTGTACTCATTGGAAAAATAAACGGTTAGATGAATTTTAAGGAAGATACAATATATGTTAAAAATTCCACATTATTCGTTTTCAATACTCTATATTGATCCTTGCTGGATTCACTCCAATGTTTCTCGCTTGTGCTGTCATGGCCTTGGTAGAAACTTCGATTCCGATCAAACCGAAGAAGCAAACGACCACAATCCCACCCTAGAGGCTTACAACAATATTTTTCCACAGCAAAAAACAGTAAAAGCGAGGTCCTTTACAACCAAAAAAGGACCTCGCTTTTTTATCATGTTTCACATGAAACAATCATTTCTATTCCTGTAACTAATCCATACACATCGATATCTTTATATTCCCCCCGGTGGTAGAGGTCATGTTTTAATGTTCCTTCATAACTAAGCCCGGCTTTTTGCATCACTTTTGTTGAGGCAGGGTTCGTAGCTATCGCTGCAGACCAGATTCTGTGTAGATTGAGGTCGTTTAAACCGAATTCAACTATTTTTCCAGCCGCTTCGGATGCGTATCCGTTATTCCAGAAAGGTTTTCCGACCCAATAAGCAAGTTCCCCTTTCGAATGCTTCTGATCGACCCGCAAAGTCATCGTTCCGACAAGCTCACCCGTCGCTCTTAAAATCATCGCCAGAGGAAAAGCGGTTCTACTATCAATCCAATTTGCGTGCTCGGCAATCCATTCCTCCGCTACCTCCAGGGTGTAGGGGTGGGGGACGAATGTCGTTGCTGCCACTGCTTCATCACCCGCCAGCTCAGTAACTTGCTGCGCCAAATCCTTGGTAAAAGGCTGTAAATCCAGACGTTCAGTATGTAATTTCACTCCCATAGACATCTACTCCTTTTCCATATGTAATCCCACACCTACTTCTACGCTCAAATGAGGGAATCCTTTTTTGGAAATGAAAAAATGTAATAAAAGTCGAACTTTGTGGAAAGATGAGCACAAATGGTCAAAAGCATTCGTATACCTTTTGACAAAAAAATAAAAGAGCAGGTGATGGAATGGATATTCAACAAAATTTCAAAGCAGGTGATATCGTATATGTCATCTACCGCAATCCACATACGTATGATGTTGCCAATGTCCAGGAAGCAGCAGTAGTCAACAGTCCAGAGAGTGCTGGTGAACTGGCTCTTTTTCTATATGAAACCTATTTTCCTCTTGATGAAAACATCGCTGTCTATGCCTCAGAAGGGGAAGCAGAACGTGCTTACCATGATGCTTTTGGCGGCGGAGCAGAATCGGAGGGTGAGCTGTGGTAAAACCTTTTATACCTGAACTTGTTTACATGGAACCGAGGGCTCTTGAATACCCCTTAGGCCGGAAATTGAAAGAAAAATTCGACGATATGGGCATCGAAATCCGTCAAACAACTTCACATAATCAGGTTCGTAATCTGCCCGGTGACAACGACTTCCAAAAATATCGGACGGCTAAATCAACCCTTGTCGTCGGTGTTCGGAAAACACTCAAATTCGATACGTCCAAACCTTCTGCCGAGTATGCTATCCCGCTTGCAACAGGCTGTATGGGTCATTGCCACTATTGTTACTTGCAAACAACGATGGGTAGCAAACCGTATATCCGCACCTATGTAAATGTGGAAGAAATATTTGATGCAGCAGAAAAATATATGCAGGAACGCGCACCAGAGGAGACAAGGTTCGAAGCTTCCTGCACCTCAGATATTGTAGGAGTCGACCACCTCACTCATTCCTTGAAACAGGCGATCGAGTACTTCGGCGAATCCGAACATGGCAGGCTTCGCTTTGTGACTAAATTCGCCCATGTCGATCATTTGCTTGATGCCAAACACAATGGCAGGACACGGTTCCGCTTCAGTATGAATGCTGATTATGTGATTAAATATCTAGAGCCCGGGACCTCACGCTTGAATGAACGCATTGAAGCGGCAGCGAAAGTCGCAAAGGCCGGGTATCCATTAGGTTTCACCATTGCACCTATTTACTTATACGAGGGCTGGAAGGAAGGATATCGCATCCTTTTCGAAAAATTACACGATCGACTTCCGGATTATGCTACGAAAGATTTGACCTTCGAGCTTATTCAACACCGCTTCACAAAGCCGGCGAAACGAGTCATCCAAAAAAACTATCCCATGACGAAACTTGAGATGGATGAAGAAAAACGTAAATATAAGTGGGGGAAATACGGAATTGGTAAGTATGTCTACCAAAATGATGAACAGGAAGACATGAAACAAACCCTCGGCGGCTACATCGATCAATTCTTTCCCGAAGCACGCTTGGAATACTTCACATAAGAAAGAGGCGTCATAAAGAGGAGGCCACTGAAAAAACCTTTTCAATCTATAGGAGCTGTTAAAGATTGTTGTTGATTCACACGAATCGCTTGTCGGTGGATGCTTGTCGCGGGCACGGCCTCAGTTAACTTGGTCAAGAAAATCACTTGACCAATTGGATCTTCGGCTCGCGCTGTTCCCGCAGGCGTCACCACCGAACTCTCATTGTGGAAGCAACGGAGGCCCATCTAAAAAGAGTGATTTTCATTGATTTATAAATCAAAGAAAATCACTCTTTTTTGTCCAATGTAAGAACTACATAAAAGTGAGGGATACGATGTTAGACCGCCAATTATATATGAACTTCAGTCCATTTTGAAGACGACCACCTGGAACGAAGGGAATGTGCGAGACTCCTGCGGAAGTATTATGCCTGTCGAGACCCCGTAGTGAGAAAGATCGAGGGGATTTGACCGTACAACCGCGGAAAGTGAGTACATTCCATTCAATCAACCTCCATTGCAAATTGGATGAATTTAAGAGAATATCCCATATTCAGTAATATCAACAGAAATCTTCACATCTACAGGCAGCTCAGGATAAGCATCCTCCCATTTCTTCAAGTCAAAGCTTGCTCTACGGGATTTAGCAAAGTGCCCCAAGCCGAGTGGGTCGATGTTTTCCTCTTTGAACATCTGGATCATTTCATTCGCTTTCTTTTGATAGAAGTCCTTAAAAGTTTTTTCCATTTCTTTCGCTAAACCCTTATTGATATCCTGATGGATACCTACCATTTCATTAACGACAGCCTTCATCTCTACATTTATTTCGAACTCCGGCTGATCCGATGTCCCCTTCAAACGATATTCTACGTGGGAGCCGATGTTGTCCATTAGGATGGTACCTTCTTTGAAATCCAAATCCTGCATCCCTTTTTTGAAATTCTCCTTCATCATTTTAAAAACAAACACATCAGAATCGGGGATTTTCCTTACTAATTTTCCATTATTGAGAAAACCAATTCCTGAAAGTTCAACATAATCATTCTTACTCGATAAAATAGGAAGGTATCCATCCATTCCTTCAGCATAATAGGCATACAAATAATCGTGTAAACTCGTTTTTGGAAAATTGAAATGCATATTATTCTCTATCAAACCCTGTAGATATTTTGATGTCGTTTCATCCTGGGTATATCCTCCCTCAATCAACGACTTCGCCTCTCCTTCGGTAATGCCGATATACATGTTACGGCTCAACCTCGGATCCCGACTGAGAACATCGATGATATCTGAAATATCTTCTTTCGCAAGCTCTTCACTATATAAAGTCACGGCTAATTTTCCGATAGTGATCGGTTTGGAAGACTGCTTTTGTATTTCCTTTTCTACATCTTTGACTGAATCTGCCCTAACACTCAAATAAAGCTCTGAAGCAGAGGTTTTCTTTTCATCACGGCCATATTGTGGAATGGAGACAGTTCCTTCGATTTTTTCCTCTTCTCCACGGTCGTAGCCCGCAATTTCAATGATGGCATTTTCCTCGACACTTTGATTGGGCATACATCCTACAAGTAGAAAGCACAGAACTATGCTTAGCAGCAAACGGGTCTTATTGTTCATTTTTTTTCCTCACTTTATCTGAGATAGTCTTTAGGACCAGAAGGACAGGGACGTATAATAATATATACATTCCCACTTGACTAGAAAAATTGTTAAGTGTGTTAATGAACGCTCTGCCCCCAGTTAGTCCTGAGCCTAAAAAAAGAACAAAACAAAAAGCCAGCAAAACATACTTCTGTTTTATTTTAAAAACACGTTTAGGAATACGTGTAGCCCCCCACAGCCCGAGGCAGACGTTAGGTAAGATCACGTATAACCACATGGCAATCCCTACATATTCAAAACGTTCAATAAATGGAAATTCGACAATTTTCCAGGCTGAAATCGTCCCCCATGTGACCTGTCGCAATTGTGCCTCACTGAAATAAACAGAGGTAACGATCATACTGATCAAATAAATCATTGTTGTATAAAAGACTCCCATGTGCGCCCATTTCTTCGATTTTTCAGCATTTTTAATGAATGGATAGTAAATTAAAAGAAATTCCAGACCGAGGAAGCTGAGCACGCTTGCTTTTGTCGCTCCCATGATGTCTGTAAAGCTGTGACTGATTCCTGGATAAATCGTCATTGTATGCCCTGCCTGCACCGGGAAGAATTTCAATAAAAGAAGTGGAAGACCGATGGCGACGCTAATTAAACAAACGCCTGTAATAACACGGAATCCTCCAGTCACTAAGTAATACACAAGTAAAATTAAGATGAAGGCAAAAATCCACACATGGAGACTTGGGAACATCCATACTTGGATGACTTCAATGAACGTGACGATGACTGTAAACGTCAACAGAAGGAAGTAAGCGCAAAAAATCATGCTTAACAATCCTCCCAAGTATTTGCCAAACACCTTCCTATGAATTTCCACAATATCGCCCCCTCCATTTTGTAAGAGGCGATAGATCATCCAAAGGATTACGTGAAGAATCCCGCCGGCCACCAGCAAGGCAATCCACGCATCATATCCTGCTTTCTCGACAAGAAATTGCTCAAATCCAAGAATTCCGACACCAACTTGCATCGCGTGTATTAGAAAAAATACATAGGCGGGTGTAACCAAATAGTTTTCTGGTATATTCAATCCACTATTACCTAGTTTATTCATCGATATCCCTCTTTGCCTTGGCACGTTTGCCATCCATCCTTCCCGAGTCCTGTGTACGCATCAGAATAGGACGTTCCGTCTGTTTACTGAATGGTAAACGGATGAATGCATCTTTCAAATCGATAATCCTTAGTGGATAGATCGGTTCAAAGAAGGGTCTGCCGATCGATTGCAATTTAATCAGGTGTCCAATGAAAAAGACCATACACATGGATATTCCTATCAAGCCCCACAATTGGGCTCCAATGATAAAAGGAAAGCGGATCAGACGAATGGTATTACCGATTTGATAGACAGGCGTCGTAAAGGAAGCAAGGGCACTCAAAGCCACAATAATCAACAGGACGTTACTCGTAAGACCAGCATCAACGGCAGCCGTTCCGATAACGATACCACCTACGATACCGATTGTTTGACCGATTTTCGTCGGCAGCCGTGCTCCCGCCTCTCTCAGCAGTTCAATGGTAAGCTCAAGAACGATGACCTCAAGGATCGGAGGGAAAGGGATGTCCGACCTTGAGGAAACAATGGTCGCCATCAATTCTCCCGGAATCATTTCATGATGATAGGTTAATATCGCTACATACAAAGGTGTACTCAATACGGAGAAAATGACGGCAAATAATCGGATCAAGCGAAAAGCAGAGGCTAAATGCCATGGTAAGAAATAGTCATCCGCTGCCCCGAAAAATTCCACAACCGTAGTCGGGCATGTTAAAGCATGTGGAGACCCATCCACCAGAATGGCGACCTTGCCTTCCACAAGTGTTCCGACTACCCGGTCTGGTCTTTCTGTATCTAATAATTGAGGGAAAGGAGAATTGGAATTATCTGCGATCATCTGTGTAATAAATGAACTGTCAATCATTTGGTCATACTCGATATCATTCAAACGCTGCTTTACCGTTTCCACATTGACAGGATCAACAATTCCATCAATATAGACAACAGAAACACGGGTTTTTGTCACTTTTCCAATATTCAGTTCACTGATGGTCAATTGTGGAAGAGGGAGACGCTTTCGAATTAAATTCAAATTCGTATCCAATGATTCAACAAAAGCCTCTTTAGGACCGACAACACTGAATTCCACTTCAGGAATTCCTACATCCCTTGCTTCTATAGAAGTAGCAGGAATCAGTAACACTTTTTCATCTAATTCCTTTAGTTGAATCATTACAGAGCCGATCATTACTTTCTCTCTTATAATATCTAATTGGTCTGTTACTTCTACTTTTTCTATCGGGATTTTCCGTTGCATTTCTTCTAAAGAATGTAAATGAGTATTTTTAAGGAGAGGCAGTACCTGCTGGTTGATGAATTTTGGTTCATTCATCGTTTTAATATAAGAAATTGTGCAAGAAGTATCTCCTGATAATTGATAACGCACAAAATCATCAGATTCACCCAGAGTCTTAAGGAAAGACTCCAAGGATTCATGATTAGTTGAATTCCCCTCGGACTGCTTCTTCTGTTGTTTAGGCTTCTGCTTCCATTTCCACATGACAAACTCCTTACTTGAGGGTCAGACGTCTAATGCTTAAAGAAATTTCTATTATATTTTCTGCACCAAGTAATAATTTATACCCGTTCGGAAAAGATAGACAGAGAAACAAGGAGGACGAAAATGCTGTATGCCTATATCAGTCCATTCATTATTCTTATTGCCATGTTTACAGCGGCTTTTTTTGTCATTGATTGGCTGGCAAAGCTCTTCATTTACACATTCATTGTAAATTTAATGTGCTTACCCTTTTTTATGCTTTACAAAGAGGAAGTCAGCCAGCGTACGTCGCAATCATCACCTCAGGAGGAATCGAACCATGTCTCAAAAAATACTGACAGCCAATGAAATCGGAGTGTTATGGACCCAATACATGGAAAATAGTATGACACTTCCACTACTTGATTATTTTGAGAAGACTTTAGACGATGATGAGATTCGTCCCCTTCTCGAAGTAGCGAAGCAAACTGCAAACAATGGAGTCAGTCAATGTACACAGATCTTTAAAGACGAACACTTACCTGTTCCTCACGGATACGGAAAAGAAGATGTGAATCTAAACGCCCCTAAGTTATTTACGGATGCCTTTATTCTCAATTTCCTTGAACACCTCGGGAAAGTCGGTCTAACTTCCGCCAGTTTATCCTTAGGAACCTCAGCCAGTGAAGAGGTAAGGGGTTTTTTCACTAACCGAATAGAAAGACAGAGCGTCCTTTATAACCAATGTGTCGAGCTCGGAATGAATAAAGGCTTATACGTAAGGGCTCCCCAAGTGGAAATCCAGGACCAAATCGAGTATGTCAAAGGAAAAAGCTATTTACATCCTTTCAATAAACGTTCGTTGAATGCCATTGAAATCTCCCACTTATTTGAAAACTATAAAACGAATTCAATCGGTGAAGTGATCTGTCAGGGGTTTGCTCAATCAAGCAAAAACCAAACCATTAAGAAGTATATGAGAGAAGGAAAAAAGCTCTCTATTAAGCACCGTAAACTTTTTTCAAGTGTACTGGACGAGTCCGGTATTCAAACTCCGATGACTTCTTCTAATTTCCTAACGATGGCTACAGACCCAGTATTTTCAGACAGATTGATGATTTACTTGATAGGCGTATTAAGCTCTGCAGGGCATGGCAATTATGCAACAGCATCATCAGCAAGCTTAAGGTATGACCTCATCTTCACTTATCAAAGATTGTCTGTCGATATTGCTATGTATGCTAAAGATGGGATGGATATCATGATCAAAAATGGCTGGTTTGAAGAACCGCCTCAAGCCCCGGACCGGCAGCAACTCATCCAATAACCTTTAGCGGAAGAGGAATATATATGAATGAAAAACGTTTAGAGATTTTGTTATGGAGCATCGCCTTTCCAGGGTTCGGTCAAATTTTGAACGGTCATGTCCTGAAGGGGATTGCTTTCATCATTTTAGAAGTCATCATTAACCTTAATAGCTCGTTCAACATGGCCATCATCTTCAGCTTTACCGGAGAAATCAATCAAGCAATTGAAGTGACGGACTATCAATGGCTCATGTTTTATCCATGTGTGTATATGTTCGCTGTTTGGGATGCTTATCGCTTTGCTGAAGCACAGCATCCTCCTTATGCCTATTTACCTTTTGCATTTTCTGCCTATACCGTAACAGTAGGACTCATCTTTTCTCCCGTTTTTGAAATTGCCGGCACCCCACTCGGACCTGTATGGCTGCCGATTTTATTTCTCATACCAGGCATCATAATAGGAGTTGTAATCAAACGAATTTTACTCAGCAAAAATCCTCCTCATTCAACATCATGAGGGGGATTTCCTTATTTTCTTAAGATTTGGGCTTACATTGATTGCGTTTGAAATATCCCAAATGGTGGAATGAGACTTTACAAATCATCAATTGAGGAGGAGTTTAGGTATGACTCGTTACAATCGGCAAACCGAAGGACAACCAGGCCAGGAACAGGAAAAACAGCCAGGATTGGAAGGTAAGATGAACCCTTCTCCGTTACAGGCGGACGATGATTATCAAAGTGGAAATAAATTAGCAGGTAAAGTTGCGCTCATCACCGGTGGCGACAGTGGTATTGGCCGCTCTGTAGCCATTGGATATGCCAAAGAAGGCGCTGACGTAGCTATTTCCTATCTGGAAGAACACGAAGATGCTGAATATACAAAGAAGCAAGTGGAAGCTCAAGGCCGCCGTGCGATTTTAATTCCGGGAGATGTAGGTGAAGAATCTGTCTGTATAGATGCCGTGAATCGGACGGTCGATGAATTGGGACAGTTGGATATACTCGTCAATAATGCTGCCGAACAGCACCCGACTGATGATATTTTGAATATTTCAGCCGAGCAGTTAGAAAGCACATTTAAAACTAATATCTATTCAATGTTCCACTTGACCAAAGCAGCGATTCCGCATTTGAAACAAGGTAGCTCCATTATCAACACCGCTTCCGTGAATCCATATATCGGTAACCCCGAACTGGTTGATTACACCGCGACAAAAGGAGCTGTGGTCGGATTCACCCGCTCCATGGCTAAACAGCTCGTGGATAAAGGAATTCGTGTCAACGGCATTGCCCCAGGACCAATTTGGACTCCATTGATCCCATCAACATTTTCTGATGAAAAAGTGGAGCAGTTCGGAACCAACACACCGATGGGACGTCCTGGGCAACCGGTGGAGCATGTCGGCAGCTTTGTCCTGCTTGCCTCTGATGATTCCACCTACATGACAGGCCAGTTCATTCATATCAATGGCGGCATGTTCACCTCCAGCTGATCGACGGTTGAGGAGTATGAGCCAATGAACGGACTTGTGACACTACAAAAAATTCCGTATCACTATTAGTGATACGGAATTTTTTTATCTGCCCAGCCAGCCACCATCTACAGCTAGTTGATGACCATGGATATATTGAGAGGCATCTGATGCTAAAAATACAGCAGCACCTATGAAATCTTCCGGTTTACCCCAATCGCCTGCTGGGATACGGTCAAGGATTTGTTGGTTACGGTTTTCATCATTGATGAGGGCCGTATTCATATCTGTAGCAACGTAACCTGGCACGATGCTGTTGACATTCACATGATGGGGAGCCCATTCATTTGATAGGGCTTTCGTCAATTGGGAAACACCGCCTTTTGAAGCCGCATAGGCAGGTACCCGAATACCTCCTTGATAGGATAGTAATGACGCGAAGTTTATGATTTTGCCACTTTCCTGTGATACCATATACCTTCCTGCCTGCTGACAGAGTACCCATGTGGTTTTCAGGTTGATGTTAATCACTTCATCCCAGTCTTCCTCTGAGAAGTCTACAGCGTCTGAACGCCTTTGGATTCCTGCCGCGTTTAAAAGGATATCTATTTTTCCAAAAGTCTCAACAACTGAAGGAATCGCACCTTTTACTTGTTCTGCATCATTCAGATCACAAGCAATGATATGACATGTCCTTCCAAGAGATTCAATTTCCTCTTTCACATCGGTTTGATCGGGCTTGCGCTGCAGCAAAGCGATGTCTGCCCCTGCTTCTGCCAATCCGATTGCGACTGAACGACCAATGCCCCGGGTCCCTCCTGTAACGGCTGCAACTTTCCCATCTAATTGAAATAAACCTTGTTTCATTGAAATCCCCTTTCGATCTATTATTAATAGCGCTTTCATACCCTATTATAACTCTTTTATCCCAATAAAGAAAATCCTTTTCATAATGTTAAATGAACAAAGAAAATTTTTTCCTTCATTTTTTGAAAAAGATGTGTTCTGCGTGTAAACAATCTTTCTCTAAGGTGATTTTCCCGAAAGAATAGAAAGGCAGCCTGCGTTTGTCTGTTACAGAACCAGGGTTGAACAGGAGTGTTTTTTTAAAGTAACGGAGAACCGGTATGTGGGAGTGGCCAAAAATGAGTAAATCGACAGGCTCTTCCTCGAACGCCTCGAGGGCGCGTTTTTCTGTAGTCTTTTTTTCTCCATGCCCATGGACGATCCCGATTGTATACCCTTCACATTCCACTTTCTGTTTATAAGGGAAGACTCCGCGGATATCTTCTTCATCGATATTGCCATAAACACCAACAACAGGCGCAGAGGTTTTCAGTTGTTCGTAAATATCTAAACTCTTCCAATCTCCTGCATGGATAATCATGTCAGCTGTAGGCAGCTCCTCTATTAAACGTCTTGGTAACTGTCGTGCTTTCTCAGGCATATGCGTATCGGATATTACTAAAAGGTTCATATTCTCCCTCTTTTCTTTAAAGTCCCTTATCTGTAAGCTCGGTTTCGTTGCTTTTACTTGGAGAAATAGGATCTTGGAAATGGCTCGCTTTCCGCGGGGAAGACGGCAAGCCTCCTCGGGGCTGCGCCCCTGTGGGGTCTCGCCAGTCTATCCTTTCCCGCAGGAGTCTCACCATTTCCAAGACCCCATTTCCATGATTGGAGGAACGAAACCAACATTCCAGATCATAAAAGGATCTATCATGGGGGTTTGAGCATTATCTCAACCTTCCAGGCTAAAAGTAGTTTCGACCGATTCCACAGAAACCTATATTGCAAGGGGCGTTGGGGAACGGGGAGGCTCCTGTGGGAAAAGAGTTCTAGGTGAGTCCCCGTTCCCCAACGCCCCTTCTCCACACAGTATCTTGGAATCGAGTCTTCAAGTATCCTGCGAGTTTGGGGAATAGGTCACTTTTAACTGGGTCTAAAAAAAATCCTCTCCATCTGAAGATAGAGAGGGTTAAGGTGCTTATTGAATCGGTGTTTTGTTTGGTGTGCCCGCTTTTCGTGGATATTTCTTCGGTGTTTTTCTCCGTTTTTCAATAATCGCTATATTACGTTCACTACCTTCTTCAGGCAGTTCAAAGGTGTGTACATACACTACTTCCCCGCCAACGGTCTGGATTGCGACCTGCGCATCTTCCATTTCCTCATTCAAATTAGGCCCTTTCATTGCAATGAAGTGACCGCCTTTTGTTGTCAGTGGAAGACACAATTCACTTAGTACGGACATTCGCGCCACAGCACGGGCCAAGACAAGGTCGTATCCTTCCCGAAAATCTGCGTTTTTACCGAAATTTTCGGCACGGTCATGATAAAAAGCGACATCATCCAATTCCAATTCATGGGCTAAGTGGTTCAAAAATGTGATCCGCTTCTTCAAAGAATCGACAATCGTCACTTTCAAATGGGGAAAGACGATTTTCAATGGAAGACTTGGAAAGCCCGCTCCTGCTCCTACATCACAAATCCGGATCGGTTGATCGTTAAAATCATAATAAAAGGCAGCAGTCAGAGAATCATAGAAGTGTTTTAGATAAACCCCTTCCTGATCGGTAATCGCTGTGAGATTCATTTTTTCATTCCATTCCACTAAAATCTCAAAATAACGGTGGAATTGGTTTTGTTGTTTTTCATCCAGTACAATGCCCTGTTTGTGCAGAGCTTCCAGAAAGGTGTTTGTATCCATAAGTCCATCCTTTCAAATTATTCGCCAGATACGCGCGCAATTTTACCCTGTTCGATATAGACAAGGAGAATCGATACGTCAGCTGGATTGACACCTGAGACACGGGACGCTTGACCGACCGATAATGGACGGACGGCTTTTAAGCGATCGCGCGCTTCTGTCGCAAGTCCATTGATGGCATCATAATCAATGTCGTCTGGAATCTTCTTCGTCTCCATTTTCTTCATACGGTCGATTTGTTCCAGGGCTTTCTTGATATACCCGCTGTATTTCACCTGGATTTCCACTTGCTCTTTGACATCTTCCGGCAGTGAAACATCACTAGGTGTCACTTTCTCAAGGTGACTGTATTTCATCTCTGGACGCTTCAGAAGGTCGATCGCTCTTACAGCATCTTTCAGCCTGGATCCGCCCGCTTCTTCGATGACTGCCTGTACTTCATCCGTTTCTTTCAAGATGACCTTGTCCAAGCGTTTCTTCTCCTCTTCAATCAAACGTTTCTTCTCCTGGAAGCGTTCGTAACGATCTTGAGGAATCAAACCTAATTGATAGCCGATTTCCGTTAATCGAAGGTCAGCGTTATCATGGCGGAGCATCAATCTGAACTCAGCACGGGATGTCAGCAGGCGGTAAGGTTCTCCCGTTCCTTTCGTGACAAGATCATCAATCATGACCCCGATATAACCTTGAGAACGATCAAGAATCAATGGCTCTAAATTCAATGCTTTCGCGGCCGCATTGATTCCAGCCATAAGTCCTTGGCCTGCTGCTTCTTCGTAGCCGGATGTACCATTGATCTGTCCAGCTGTGAATAAACCTTCAATTTGTTTGGTCTCAAGCGTCGGCCACAGTTGTGTAGGTACGACAGAATCATATTCAATCGCATAGCCGGCACGCATGATTTCTGCTTTTTCAAGACCAGGGACGGTCCGCATCATCTCATTTTGAACAAATTCAGGCAAAGATGTGGAAAGTCCTTGCACATAGACTTCCTCGGTATCTCTTCCTTCTGGTTCTAAGAAAATTTGGTGACGTGGCTTATCATTGAAACGTACGATTTTGTCTTCGATCGAAGGACAATAACGTGGCCCCGTTCCTTTGATCGCCCCTGAATACATCGCTGAAAGTCCCAGGTTATCATTGATGATTCTGTGTGTTTCTTCATTCGTATATGTCAGCCAGCACGGAATTTGATCTGTAATAAATTCTGTGGTCTCGTAAGAAAAGGAACGAGGCTCCTCTTCCCCTGGCTGGATTTCCGTTTTTGAGTAGTCGATGGTATGACTATTCACACGCATCGGCGTCCCTGTCTTGAAACGGACCATTTCGATGCCCATTTCCTCTAACTGTTCTGATAGGGAAACGGTGGAACGCTGGTTATTCGGTCCACTCTCATAAGATAAATCTCCGATGATGACTCTGCCGCGCATGAACGTACCTGTAGTTACGATTACTGAAGGGGCATAATAAGCAGCCTTTGTCTCTGTGACGACCCCTTTGATTTGATTATCTTCCACTAAGACCTTCTCTACCATAGCTTGACGAAGCGTCAAGTTTTCCTGGTTTTCAAGGACCTGCTTCATTTCTTTTATATAAAGGGGCTTATCCGCTTGAGCACGTAATGCCCTTACTGCTGGCCCTTTTCTAGTGTTGAGAAGACGCATTTGGATATGTGTCTTATCAATGACTTTCCCCATTGCACCGCCTAAAGCGTCCACTTCTCGTACTACAATCCCTTTTGCCGGTCCTCCGATGGACGGATTACATGGCATAAAAGCAACAAGGTCAAGGTTCAAGGATAGCATAAGCGTTTTGGCTCCACGTCTTGCAGCAGCAAGTCCTGCTTCTACTCCAGCATGACCGGCACCTATT
Organism: Halobacillus sp. H74; assembly: GCF_052246715.1. Lineage (NCBI taxonomy): Bacteria > Bacillati > Bacillota > Bacilli > Caryophanales > Bacillaceae > Halobacillus > Halobacillus sp. H74. Next base: position 602,720 of record NZ_JBQQCI010000001.1, read on the forward strand.
ACAATTACATCATAATGCCCTGCATCATATGTCATTTGGATGTCTCTCCTTTGTTGATTATTTTCCTAAGCAAAACTGTGAAAACAACTGATCGATCAAGCTCTCATGTACGGTCTCACCGACAATTTCACCAAGGATCTCCCATGTTCTCGTCACATCGATCTGGACGACATCAAGAGGCACACCCAGTTCCATTCCGCTTTGTGCATCCTCAAGTGATTGCTTCGCCTGCTTGAGCAATTGGACATGCCGGACATTGGATACATACGTCATGTCACCAGCGTCCAAATCTCCTTCAAAGAATGTGTCACCAATAGCTTTCTCTAATTGGTCAATCCCTTCTTCATGAATCAATGAAGTTGTGATGACAGGATGCTCTCCCGCTAGTTGCTTCACTCGATCGATATCTAATTTATGATCTAAATCCATCTTGTTGACGATGACAATGACATTCATATCATTAATCGCTTCAAATAATTTCTCATCTTCTTCATTCAATTCATCCCCATAGTTTAACACAAGAAGGATGAGGTCAGCTTCTTTCAACACCTGCCTTGAACGCTCAACACCAATACGCTCGACGATGTCTTCCGTTTCTCTGATGCCCGCTGTATCGACTAACCTTAGTGGCACACCTCTGACATTAACATATTCTTCAATGACATCACGGGTCGTTCCAGGGATTTCAGTCACAATCGCTTTATTTTCATGAACCAGAGCATTCATCAACGAAGATTTTCCGACATTAGGCCGGCCGATGATCGCCGTTCCTAACCCTTCTCTAAGAATCTTCCCTTGTTTTGCTGTTTCTAATAAACGGGAAACTTCTTCATGGACCTCTTTCGTCTTTTCTTCCATCATCTCATGAGACATTTCTTCGACATCATCATACTCAGGATAATCGATATTCACTTCTACATGAGCTAATGTTTCAAGCAACTTCTGCCTCAATTCCTGGATCAGCTTTGATAGGCGGCCATCCATTTGCTTCAAGGCGACATTCATAGCCCGGTCTGTTTTTGCCCGAATCAAGTCCATGACTGCTTCGGCCTGAGATAAATCGATGCGTCCATTAAGAAACGCCCGCTTAGTGAACTCGCCCGGCTCTGCCAATCTTGCTCCACTTGCGAGTACAATCTCCAACAGACGATTCACTGAAACTAAGCCGCCATGGCAATTGATTTCAACGATATCTTCCCTTGTAAATGTCCTCGGGGCACGCATGACGGATACCATCACTTCTTCCGCCATTTCACCCGTCTCTGGATCAATAATTTTTCCGTAATGCATTGTGTGGGAATCGACATGGTTCAAATCTTTCCCTTTGAATAGATCAGCAGCAATCTTAACCGCTTCCGGTCCACTCAAACGGACAATAGCAATCGCACCTTCACCCATGGGAGTCGAAATCGCAGTTATCGTATCCGTTTCCACACGCACTCACCTCCTGAAATATTACGTATCTATAGTTATCCACAATTAATTTTTTTATTGTTGTCACTAACATACTACCTTACCACACCGCCACGTGTTTTGAAAAGATATCAACACCCTAGTAAGGAATAAAAATTCGCTCATCAATTATCCACATGTGTATAATTGATTTTCTTTTCATTTTTCCCAATTTTTAATAGAGCGATACGGTCCCCTGCCTTTGGACAAAGAGCGCTGGAATCTTGACCCGAAATACCTGAGGGCAGTTTAATAAATTCATAGCAACTCAAAAAAAATACTTCTGCCAATGTATTTTGACAGAAGTATTCGGGTGACACCATTAAGAAGGGCGGATGACGATATGCCGCCTGGGGTCATTGCCATCAGAATCCGTATTCACTTTTTTATGATCTTGTAAGGCTGTATGAATAATTTTTCTTTCATAGGAAGGCATCGGCTCGAGCTTGACTTCTTGATTCGTACGGATCGCTTTTTCAGCAAGACGTTGAGCCAAGTTTTCCAGGGTCTCTTTCCTGCGGCCGCGATATCCTTCCGCATCCAGCATCACTGTGTAAAAAATATCTGATTCACGATTGATGACCAATTGAGCTAAGTATTGGAGAGAATTCAACGTTTGACCACGTTTTCCAATAAGCATGGCTATCTTTTCACCTTCTAAATCCATATAAATTTCTCTTTGGTGGATTTCGGTGTTCACTTGAACAGGAGCGCCCATTTGTTCTGCTACTTCATAGATGAATGTTTCGGCATCCTGCACCGGATTTTTCTTAATCGATACTTTAACAATGGCTGGTTTTGTACCAAAGCCAAGAAATCCTTTTTTACCTTCATCAATGATCTCGGCATCCACCTGATCTTCTGATGTCTGTAATTGCTCTAGTGCTGATTGGATGGCCGTTTCAACTGTGTTTCCCGTAGCAGTTATTTGCTTCACTCGCCTGCTCCTCCCGTCGCATCTTTCATCATAGGTTTACGAATGAAAATGGTTTGAAGAATCATCACGATGTTACCGACAATCCAGTACAACGCCAACGCTGATGGGAAGAAGAAGGCAAAGGTACCAATCATAAGCGGCATGATATAAAGCATCATTTGCATTTGCGGATTTTGTGCCGCCGCTCCGCCAGCCATCATTAATTTCTGTTGCAGGAATGTGGTCGCAGCTGTCAATATCGCTAAGAATGGATCTGATTTTCCCAATTCAAGCCATAAGAAATTATGGGTCTGAATTTCTGCAGTTCTCATGATTGCATGATAGAAACCGATCAAAATCGGCATTTGCACGATTATCGGTAAACAGCCCGCTAATGGATTGACTCCATTTTTTTGGAAAAGCTGCATCGTCTCTTGTTGCAGTTTTTGTTGTGATTGAGCATCTTTTGATGAATATTTCTCACGCAATTCTTTCAGTTCTGGTTGGATATCCTGCATGGCTTTTGAACTCTTCAATTGCTTCACGTTCAATGGTAAAAGTAACACGCGGATAATGATGGTGACGATAATGATCGCCAAACCATAACTTCCGTTTGTGAAATCAGCGAAAAACAACAAAGTTTTCGACAATGGATAAACAACGTACTCATTCCAGAATCCTGTACTATCCGTGGTGATGTCCTGGTTCACATCCATACACCCGGATAGGAACGTAAGCAAACCTGCCATCGCAAGCAGGGTTAACATTTTATTACGCAACGTTCCTTCCTCCTTACTGAATCGCTCTTAAGCTAAAAAACTAACCTTTGAATATAATACATACTACATGACATTCATAAGTTTAGCATTAGTTCCCAGCATAATTCTATATGATTACAGTCTAATTTTTTTATTTAATAGCTTGGACCTTGATAAAACATGGTGCAAGCTTCGTTTTATTTCATGAAAACCCATTTGATTCGTCGGTTTCCTTGCTATTATGACCAGGTCATAATGAGGATGTATATGGTCTTCAAGTTCATGGAAGGCCTGCCTTAAATATCGCTTCACCTGATTCCGCAATACCGCCGGACCAATTTTTTTACTGACAGATAAACCGGTACGGAAATGGGACTGGTCCTCTTTTTCCATATAATAAAGGACCAATTGCCTGTTAGCGAATGATTGCCCACCTTGAAAAACCTTTTGAAACTCTTCATTTTTTTTAATCCGATAAGCTTTCTTCATCGAACACCCTCCACTATAGAAAAGCGCAAACGCCTGGATAGGCCCGACACGCATAAGACGAGGTTCGCAGTGAGGTGATTTTTCCTCACGGAGATCATCGACTTATGTCGCGAGGGACTAGGCGTTGGAGCTGGACATTAGAAAAGCGCAAACGCCTGGATAGGCCCGACACTCATAAGACGAGGTTCGCAGTGAGGTGATTTTTCCTCACGGAGATCATCGACTTATGTCGCGAGGGACTAGGCGTTGGAGCTGGACATTAGAAAAGCGCCGGCGCCTTCTGAAGACCTTCGGCTGCTCTCAAAACAAAAGAGGGACGTTAGATCCGCCCCTGCTTCTGTCACCTTATACTGAAAAAAAGACCACTGATTGTTTTCAGTGGCCTATGCTGATAAAACTTTTCTTCCTTTGCTGCGACGGCGTGCAAGAACTTTACGACCGTTCTTACTGCTCATACGTGCACGGAAGCCGTGTACTTTTTTGCGCTTACGGTTATTTGGTTGAAATGTGCGTTTCATTATATATACACCTCCTGGGAAAAATTCCAATAATACATAATCTAAAAGGCAGTCCCGATTAGTATAATCAAAATACTCCCCTTTTGTCAACATTCATTTTCTACATTCAATGGATAAGGATCACAGCGTTATATAACAGCCCTGTACTATAACAAAAGTTCGAATCTTCCATAATAAAGGCGAACAAAACATCCCCTAGCGAACATTCACAGGTGTTGTGTATAATTTTTTCTTGTGGATACGACTGTCCACAGCAATTATCGACAAGAAAATCACAAATTCTACTGCTGTGGATGAAGATTGTCTACAAGTTGTTATAATTGTGGATAAGTTAAAGCGAACCATTGCAACAAGCTGTTTTATTTGGTATTATATTTGTGTTTAACCGTGACTGACTTCTGAAGACTAAAAATCTTTTCCACAGAGTGTGGATAACATGTGGACAGTTGTTAACACGCTTGTTTATGTGATTATGCACAAGTATGTGGATACTGAAAATAACTATCTAGAACTCTAGTGAAATCAATCCTCGGACATCCACATCCGATCAGAGGTTTTTTATCGTAGAATATTATACAAACCTTATACGAACGCCTTTCGATCCTTTTGCTACGTTCGAAAAAGAGAACGAAAGGTTTTTTTGTTTTCCACTGAAACAGAAAGGGGTGAAAAAATTTGGAGAACATCAATGAATTATGGACGAATACGTTGGATCAAATTAAAGAGAAAATCAGCAAGCCGAGTTTTGAGACCTGGTTGAAAGCGACAAAAGCTGATTCTCTTAATGAAAATACGCTTACGATCGTTGCTCCGAATGAATTCGCCAGAGATTGGCTTGAAAATCAATATGAAGGTTTGATTACAGAGACCTTATATGAAGTGACGGGCGCGGAACTGGATACGAAGTTCATCATCCCGGAATCTAAAGAGGAATCATTGGAAGATGTAAAACTTTCATCGAAAAAAGTACCGAATGTCAAAAACAATGGCAATGAGGAATCACCACAAAGCATGCTGAACTCGAAGTACACCTTCGACACATTTGTCATTGGTTCGGGGAACCGGTTCGCTCATGCGGCTTCTTTAGCTGTGGCTGAAGCACCTGCCAAAGCTTATAATCCACTGTTCATTTACGGGGGCGTCGGACTGGGTAAAACCCACCTCATGCATGCCATCGGCCACTATGTACTGGATCACAACCCTAATGCGAAAGTCGTTTATTTATCATCAGAAAAATTCACCAATGAATTCATCAATTCCATCCGTGACAATAAAGCGGTGAACTTCCGTAATAAATACCGCAGTGTCGATGTGCTTTTAATTGATGATATCCAGTTCTTAGCTGGAAAAGAACAAACACAGGAAGAGTTCTTCCATACATTCAATACACTCCATGAAGAAAGCAAACAAATCGTCATCTCAAGTGATCGGCCTCCAAAAGAAATTCCTACATTGGAAGACCGATTACGTTCGCGATTTGAATGGGGACTGATTACAGATATTACACCGCCTGATCTAGAAACAAGGATTGCGATTCTGCGCAAAAAAGCTAAAGCAGAAGGCCTGGATATCCCTAATGAAGTGATGCTTTACATCGCCAATCAAATCGATACCAACATCCGTGAACTTGAAGGGGCGCTTATCCGTGTGGTTGCTTACTCTTCCCTGATCAACAGGGATATCAATGCTTCATTAGCTGCTGAAGCGTTGAAAGATATCATTCCTAGTTCAAAACCGAAAGTAATAACGATTGAAGGTATACAAGAGATAGTAGGAGAGAAGTATAATGTGAGATTGGAAGACTTCCCTGCTAAAAAAAGGACGAAATCCGTCGCCTTCCCTCGTCAGATTGCCATGTACCTTTCAAGAGAACTGACTGACTTTTCATTGCCTAAAATCGGGGAAGAGTTTGGAGGCCGGGATCATACGACAGTCATCCATGCTCATGAAAAAATATCAAGAATGGTAGCAGATGATCAGCAGCTGCAAAGGGAACTAGATGAAATCAAAGAACAACTGAAAACTCACTAGTGGATAATGTGTATAAAGGGTACAGATTCGTCAACACCTTATACACATGTGGATAACCCACAACTGACAGTCTTAATTCCTGTTATCCACATTTCCACAGCCCATACTAGTACTATTACTATATTTTATATAAAAAATAATTAAATATATGCTCATTAGGAGGAGTGTATTGAAATGAAATTTGTAATCCAGAGGGACCAACTGATCGCCAGCGTCCAAAACGTAATGAAAGCTATATCTTCGAGAACGACCATTCCAATCTTGACGGGAATGAAAATCGAGGCTTCAGAAGAGGGCATCAAATTGACCGGTAGTGATTCAGATATTTCTATTGAATCTTTTATCCCCACAGAAGAAGATGGTATTGTTTATGTAGAAAATATCGAACCTGGCAGTATCGTGCTCCAAGCAAAATATTTCCCAGACATCGTTCGTAAACTGCCTCAAAACACGGTGGAAATTGAAAGTGATAACACAAGGAATATAACGATTCGCTCAGGAAATGCAGAATTTCACTTGAATGGGCAGGATCCAGAAGAATATCCGCAGTTACCACAACTGCATACAGAAGAGAGCTTTGAATTACCAATTGACCTTTTGAAGAATTTAATCCGACAAACGGTATTCGCTGTATCCACTTCAGAAACGCGACCGATTCTTACAGGTGTCCACATCCGTATGGAAGAAGGTGAACTGGAATTTATTGCGACCGACAGTCACCGTCTTGCATCCCGCAAGATTCCTTTGGAACAACCTGAAGGTAAATCTTTACCTGCCGTGGTCATTCCAGGGAAGAGCTTAACGGAATTGAACAAAATCCTTGATGATTCTGAAGACACCATTGAAATCAGTGTCACGGACAATCAAGTACTTTTCCGGACCAAACATTTATATTTCTTATCCCGTTTGCTGGACGGAAACTATCCTGAAACATCCCGTTTAATTCCAGAGCAGAGCAAAACCATTGTGAAGATAGACACGAAGGAATTGTTGCAGTCTGTCGATCGAGCTTCCCTGCTATCGAAAGAAAACCGAAACAATGTGGTACGTTTGATGACGAAAGAGAACAATCACTTAGAAATCACAGGGAATTCTCCAGAAGTGGGGAATGTGGTTGAAGAAGTATTAGCGAATGATGTCGATGGGGAAGATCTGAAAATTTCCTTCAGCGCGAAGTACATGATGGATGCATTGAAAGCAGTTGATTATGATCAAGTAAAAGTTGAATTCACAGGAGCTATGCGGCCATTTTTGATTCGTCCTGTAGATGATGAACAAATTTTGCAATTGATTTTACCTGTACGTACGTATTGATCGGGCAAAGTATAAGACGAATATAAACAAGATTAAGAAGATGCTGTTATGGATTCTATAATGGCATCTTCTTTCTTTTCTCTCTGACCAGAAATATAAAAATAATAGAAAATCAACAACCAAGGCCCCTCACTTTTGGTGAAGAATGAACGAAATTTCACTTTAAGTCACTTGCACTTTCTTTACGGCCCTATCTTTAGTAAAATGAAAGATAGGTGAATTCATGGAATAGGGTGAATAAATATGAGCGAAGAAATTGGGATAACTACGGAATACATTCCATTGGGACAATTTTTAAAGTTAGCGAATATTGTCGAATCAGGCGGAATGGTTAAAATTTTCCTTGCTGAATTTGAAGTTTTTGTAAATGGAGAGCTTGAAAATCGCCGTGGTCGTAAACTGTACCTGGGAGATACAGTAGAAATAGAAGAATTCGGCAGCTTCACCGTTGTCCAAGAAGGATGAGGTTATAAGAAGCGCCTATGCACATTCATGAATTGTCATTGCGATCATTCAGAAATTATGATCAGCTTTCTTTGACATTCGACGATAAGATCAATGTCATCATTGGTGAAAATGCCCAGGGTAAGACCAATTTGATGGAAGCGATCTATGTTTTAGCCTTTGCGAGGTCCCACCGTACTCCCAGGGATAAAGAATTGATACAGTGGGATGAAGAGTATGGTAAAATAAAAGGGACTATCTATAAACGGAATCGTCGTTTTCCTCTGGAAATCATCATTTCCAATAAAGGGAAAAAAGCGAAGTTAAATCATATTGAGCAAAAGCGCCTCAGCGATTATATCGGTGCTTTGAATGTGGTCATGTTTGCACCTGAGGATCTCAATCTTGTCAAAGGGAGCCCTCAGGTGCGTCGTCGGTTTATTGACATGGAAATCGGTCAGATCCAGCCTACTTACATTTATCACTTAGGACAGTATCAAAAAATTCTAAGGCAGCGAAATCATTTACTGAAAGACCTGCAAAGGAAACCAGGGGCTGATCGGACGATGCTCGGCGTCATGACAGAACAACTGATCGAGCATGCGACGACAATCGTTGAACGCAGATTCAAGTTCCTCCAGCTGCTCCGTTCTTGGGCGGCTCCGATCCATAAGGGGATCAGTCGTCAATTGGAAAAACTGGAAATCGCCTATGATGCGAGTGTAAGAGTATCAGAGGATATGAATTTGGAAACAATAAAGAGAACATACACTGATAAATTCCTGGATATAGAATCAAAAGAGGTTGAACGTGGGACCACTTTAGCTGGTCCGCATAGGGATGACCTTGTTTTTTATGTGAACGGAAAAGATGTACAGACTTATGGTTCACAAGGTCAACAGCGGACGACGGCGCTGTCTTTGAAACTTGCGGAGATTGAATTGATTCATAGTGAAGTAGGTGAATATCCGATATTACTATTGGATGATGTACTAAGTGAATTGGACGATTACAGGCAGTCACATTTGCTTCATACGATTCAAGGGAAAGTGCAGACTTTCGTCTCTACTACAAGCATAGACGGAATTGAACATGAAGCCCTTGAACAAGCGGAAATCTTCCGTGTCAATGAAGGAACGATAGACATAGAGAAATGAGGTGGGAGATTGTTCATTCACATCGGGGATGATCATGTGATCCAGTCGAAGGATGTCGTAGCCATTATCGATCATAGTTTGATATCCTCCTCTTCAATCATTGAGGAGATGATCTTTAATCAACGGAAAGATAGACGTGTGATTGAAACGGAAGATCACGAGGCGAAAGCAATCGTCATAACGAATGATGTGATTTATTTTAGTCCGCTTTCTGTTTTTACCTTGAAGAAACGGGCTAACATGATGACCACTTTAAATAAATTGGAAGATTTCTCGGAAGAAACGGAATGGTGAAATAAAGATAGATTTTGGCGTAAGAAAATCCACGTAAAACCATTTGAGAAATGTAGGTGAGTACCATGAAGGAAGATATTATCGAAGAACAGCAGGCTTATGATGAAAGTCAGATACAGGTACTGGAAGGTTTAGAAGCCGTCCGGAAGAGACCCGGAATGTATATCGGCTCAACAAACGAGAAGGGTCTTCACCATTTAGTTTGGGAAATTGTCGATAATAGTATCGATGAGGCCATGGCCGGTTTTTGCGATCAAATTCAAGTCACCATTGAGAAAGATAACAGCATTACTGTTACGGATAATGGCCGAGGAGTTCCTGTCGGGATTCAAGAAAAGACCGGTCGTCCAGCCGTAGAAGTCATCCTTACTGTGCTTCACGCAGGGGGTAAGTTCGGGGGCGGCGGTTATAAGGTTTCCGGCGGACTTCATGGTGTGGGTGCATCTGTGGTGAACGCATTATCTTCAAAGCTGGAGGTATTTGTCCATCGGGATGGCCAGATTCATTACCAGGCGTACCATCGCGGAGTGCCGGAGGAAGACTTGAAGGTGATCGGAGAGACTGATCAAACCGGAACAAAGATTCAATTCACTCCTGATATTGAAATTTTTTCAGAGACTCAAGAATATAATTTCGAAACATTAGCCAATCGATTACGTGAGCTCGCATTCTTGAATAAAGGATTGACCATCACGATCGAAGATAAACGCACCGACGAAGATCCAGTCGAATATTACTATGAGGGCGGAATTTTATCCTACGTCGAGCATATGAACCGCACGCGTCAAGCGTTGCACGAGGCGTTTTTCTTAGAAGACGAACAAGAGGATATATCGATTGAAATCGCTATGCAGTACAATGATGGATTTGCCAGCAATCTTTATTCTTACGCAAACAACATTCATACGTATGAAGGCGGAACGCACGAATCAGGCTTTAAGACAGGACTGACTCGTGTCATAAATGACTATGCGCGGAAGAACAACATGTTCAAAGAGACCGATCCGAACTTGACTGGTGATGATGTGCGTGAAGGTTTGACTGCCATCATTTCCATCAAGCACCCGGATCCCCAATTCGAAGGGCAGACGAAGACGAAGCTTGGAAATAGTGAAGCCCGTACGGTTACAGATGCGCTGTTTTCAGAGAAATTCTCCAGATTCCTGTTCGAAAATCCGAACATGGCGAAGACCATCGTGGAAAAAGGACTGATGGCTTCAAGAGCTCGTATGGCAGCTAAGAAAGCACGTGAACTGACACGAAGGAAAAGTGCTTTAGAAGTATCCAACCTTCCAGGTAAATTGGCGGACTGTTCATCAAAAGATGCCAAAATATCTGAAATCTACATCGTTGAGGGTGACTCAGCAGGTGGTTCAGCCAAACAAGGGCGGGATCGTCATTTCCAAGCGATCCTACCTTTGAGAGGTAAGATCATCAATGTAGAGAAAGCGCGGTTAGACAAGATTTTATCGAACAATGAAGTCCGTGCGATAATCACAGCATTAGGTACAGGGATCGGAGAGGACTTCGATATTTCCAAAGCCCGTTACCATAAAATCGTGATTATGACGGATGCTGATGTCGATGGGGCGCACATCCGGACTTTACTGTTGACGTTCTTCTATCGTTATATGCGGCCATTGATTGAAAAAGGGTACATCTATATAGCCCAGCCACCGCTTTACAAGATTCAGCAAGGAAAAGCGATTAACTATACGTATAGTGATAAACAGCTGGATGCGAAACTTGCCGAACTATCGAAGTCGCCTAAGCCAAGCGTTCAGCGTTATAAGGGTCTTGGAGAGATGAACCCTGAACAACTTTGGGAAACGACGATGGATCCTGACACACGTTCGATGCTTCAAGTCAACTTAGAAGATGCGATCGGAGCAGACGAAACGTTTGATATCCTGATGGGGGACAAAGTCGAACCAAGACGTAACTTCATTCAGGAAAATGCTCAATATGTACAAAACCTTGATGTTTGATCCGGTTGAATGTTAAGCATCATAGGCGTCATTTGACGTGAAGGAATAGATTGGAGAAGGGAATCAAGTCCTTCTCCTCCTTAAAGGCAATTAGGAGGTAAAAAAGAATGGTGGATCAACCCGAACGCCCGCGCGTACAGGAAATAAACATCAGCCAAGAAATGCGTACTTCCTTCTTGGATTATGCGATGAGTGTCATCGTCGCACGTGCCCTCCCAGACGTTAGGGATGGCTTGAAGCCTGTACACCGAAGAATATTGTATGCGATGCATGACCTTGGTATGCATTCAGATAAAGCTTATAAAAAATCTGCCCGTATCGTAGGTGAGGTTATTGGTAAGTACCACCCTCATGGCGACTCCGCTGTGTACGATACGATGGTGCGTATGGCTCAGGACTTCAACTACCGTTATATGCTGGTCGATGGTCACGGTAACTTTGGTTCAGTCGATGGAGATGCAGCAGCAGCTATGCGTTATACAGAGGCAAGGATGTCAAAAATCTCGATGGAAATTCTCCGTGATATCAATAAAGATACCATCGATTATGATGACAACTATGATGGTACAGAAAGAGAACCAATCGTACTCCCTGCCAAATTCCCGAACTTGCTCGTTAATGGCGGCTCCGGAATCGCAGTCGGAATGGCAACCAATATCCCGCCCCATCAATTAGGGGAAGTGATCGATGCCGTTCTTGCGTTAAGTAAAGATCCTGATATTACGATACAGGAATTGATGGAGAATCATATTTACGGTCCGGACTTCCCGACAGCTGGTAAAATTCTCGGAATGAGCGGAATCCGTAAAGCTTATGAAACAGGAAAAGGATCAATTACGGTCCGGGCTGATGTCGAAATTGATGAACAGGCAAATGGAAAATCCCGTCTGATCGTTACGGAATTACCGTATCAAGTCAACAAAGCCCGTCTAGTTGAAAAGATCGCGGACCTGGCCCGTGATAAGAAAATCGACGGGATCACTGATTTGCGTGATGAATCAGACCGTAATGGTATGCGTGTAGTGATTGAACTGCGACGTGATGCCAACCCGAACGTCCTTTTAAACAATCTTTATAAAATGACGGCCTTACAATCTACATTCGGCATCAATATGTTAGCTCTTGTGAATGGACATCCAAGGGTATTGAACCTGAAGCAGTGTCTCGTGCATTATCTCGATCACCAGAAAGTCGTCATTAGAAGACGGACAGAGTATGAGCTGAGAAAGGCAGAAGCCCGGGCTCACATTTTAGCTGGTCTGCGTATTGCACTTGATCATTTGGATGAGGTCATTTCATTGATTCGCGAATCACAAACGACGGATATCGCCCGCACGGGTCTGATGGAACGTTTCGGCCTTTCTGAGAAACAGGCACAAGCGATTCTTGATATGCGCTTGCAGCGTTTGACAGGGCTTGAACGGGAGAAGATTGAAGATGAGTACAATGAAATCACAAACTTGATTGCTGAATTGAAGGCGATCTTAGCTGATGACGAAAAGGTGCTTGAAATCATCCGTGAAGAGCTAGTGGATGTCAAAGAACGCTTTAACGATGAGCGGCGCACAGAAATCATCCTGGGTGGAACAGACTTCATCGAAGACGAAGACTTGATTCCTGAAGAGACGGTCATCGTGACAGTAACCCACCAGGGATATGTGAAGCGCTTGCCTGCCAATACGTACCGTTCTCAACGAAGAGGCGGACGTGGTGTGCAAGGAATGGGGACACATGAGGAAGACTTCGTGGAACATCTGTTATCCACTTCAACCCATAACACGCTCCTGTTCTTCTCGAATAAAGGGAAAGTATACAAAGCAAAAGGCTATGAAGTCCCTGAATTCAGTCGGACGGCAAAAGGGATTCCTATCATCAACATGTTGAATGTGGAACGGGATGAGTGGATTAATGCCGTCATCTCCGTAGAGGACTTCGTCGATGATTGGTACCTCGTCTTCACTACGAGGAATGGAATCACGAAACGGACGACGCTGTCTCAATTTGCCAACATCCGCCGCGGAGGTTTGATCGCTCTCGGTTTACGGGAAGATGATGAATTAATTTCCGTCCGTTTGACAGACGGGGCGAAGGATATCATGATCGGTACTCAAAATGGTTACCTGATACGGTTCAATGAAGATCAAATCCGTACGATGGGACGAACGGCTGCCGGTGTCAAAGGTATTTCTCTAAGGAATGACGACAAGGTCGTTTCGATGGAAATACTTGATGATTCCCTCCAGGTACTGACCGTTACAAGCAAAGGTTATGGAAAGCGTACGCCTGCAAGTGATTATAGAATCACTAACAGGGGTGGGAAAGGAATCATTACGTGTAACTTGACCGACAAAAATGGGCAGGTTGTCGCAACGAAAGCTGTAAATGGTGAAGAGGATGTTATGATCATCACAGCTAGCGGTGTCTTGATCCGCATGCCGTTGGAAAGTATCTCTGAAACAGGACGTAACACTCAAGGTGTACGTTTGATACGTCTGGGCGAAGGCGAAGAAGTTGCTACCGTAGCCCGGGTAGAGTCTGAAAAAGAAGAAGATGAAATCGTGGAAGAAGCTTTGGAGAAAGAAGCAGAACTGGAATCCAGTCAGGGATCTGGTGACACCATCGAAGCAGATACCTCCAACAATGAAGAAAATGACGAATCAGATGAATCATAAGAAGATTTGAATAACAGTCGCCTGTCGGTTTAATAGCGGCAGGCGGCTTTTTTTACCTCCATAGACTGTGATTAGCATAGGAAAGGTGGGAGAATTCCATGAGAGTGAGCCCTGCTCAACTTGTGCCCGGGTGTTTAGTTACTAAAGATGTGATGGGACGCACCAACAGGCCGATCGTGCCAAAAAATACGACCATACAAGCAATACATATCGAAGTTTTGAAAAAGTTTCAAATTGAGTCTGTGGAAGTTTCGAATAAACAAACAGATGGTACTTCTTTCAATCCAATGGGACAAATGGAAAGTAAGGAAACCACCGCTTCTACTGAAACACACACCCAAGAACTCTCTCCCTCTTTTCATGATCAATATTTAGAAGCTGTGCAATCTTATAAGAAGTGGTTCACCGATTGGAGTGGAGGTTCTCCTATAGATATGAATGCGATCAGGAAAGTAATGATCCCTCTATTAGAGAAAGTGATTGAATCCAAACGGGATGTTTTTACGCTTCATCATTATACTTCTAGTGATGATTATATTTATCACCATAGTGTGGCGATAGGCTTGTTATCAGGATATTTGGCTTCTAAGATGGGCTACAATTATGGCGAGTGGATGCAGGTCGGATTAGCAGGAGTCTTATGTGATAGCGGAATGGCGAAATTAGATGGGAAGATCACCTGGAAAGAAGGCGCACTGACAGAGGCAGAGTTTGAACAGGTGAAAAACCATCCGACATATTCCTATCGTAACGTTGAGAAAGTTCCTACCTTGAGCGCGCAAGCCAAAATAGCCATCCTTCAACACCATGAACGGTTGAATGGCACAGGTTATCCATTAGGGTTAGGCCAATCAAAAATTCATGATTTCAGTCAAATCATCGCCGTCAGTGATATGTACCACGCCATGACATCAGAGCGTTTGTACCGCCGAAAACAGTCCCCTTATAAAGTATTAGAAGAGATCCTCCAGGAACAGTTCGGGCGTTATGATCATAAAATCATCCGTGTCTTCGTCAAAGAAATGACCAATTACTCGACAGGGACAAACATCCGCTTGTCAGACAGCCGTCTTGCGGAAATTATTTTTGTGGAAAGCAACCATCCGACCCGGCCAATGATCCGAATAGCGGAAGATGGTCAAATCCTTCATTTGAAAGAGCATCTGTATTTACACATAGAAGAAGTGTACGATTGAGCATTCTCTCATTGTTTCAATGGGTGGATGAGAACTGATCAGTAAGCCATGCAGAAACCATAGATGGGATTTGTTCAGCAGCAGAATTAAGGAAATGGACGATGAATACATAATCTTCACGGTCTTTCATCTGCTCCATCTCGCCCCACCACTCTCCTTCATAACGGACGAGCATGCTCAAGTTGTATAAAACAGCAAAATAACTCAATAACTCAGGCCAATCCTCCTCTATTTCCAAAGGGGGGGATTTTTTCAATTGATAGATATTCTCCATGGATGTCAACGGACGTAACAGCTCATCCATGGAGATTTTATCTTTTGTGGATGTGAACTGGAAAAGGTGGTGAGCCGCATGGGGGAAGAGTCCATGTGGTTGAATGCGGATATCGTCTTCTAAAAATCGATAGTGCTGCTTTTTTCTCTTCCTCGTAGATAACCCGTGAGCCAATACTTTTGCTGTAGCCGGATACCCGGGATCAACTGTAAGCAGGCAGCTTTTTAAATAGTGGTTCAGCCCGTAGTAGAAAAGGAGAGGCTTGACGCTTAATGGTGTATGCAGGGCCGTGGACCAGTAATCATGACCCAGGGTAAGACCATAAACGAAACGCTCTGCATTGTTATAAGCATGATGTTCTGCTTTTGAATGCTTGATTTTGTCATAACAAGCGGATAAAAACGGTCGTGTGTGTGCGGTAACTTGGAGATAAGTCAATATAGTATCATCACTTGCCAATATTCCTCTCTCCTTTCCGTGTTGATAGGAAGTGTATGCCAATTATTTATGGTTGAAAAAGCACAATCATTGTCGTATTGTAAATAACAATAAGAAATGGTGTCTGTCCATTTACCACTTATTTTACCCACTTTTACCCAAACTATTTGAACGAAGAAAAGGAGAGGTCAAACATGCGTGAAGACAAGTTTACTAAAGAAGGTTTGACGTTTGACGATGTGTTGCTTTTGCCTGCGAAATCAGATGTTCTCCCTCGTGATGTTTCTTTGGCGACAGAGTTGTCACCGACATTACGTTTGAACATGCCGATTTTGAGCGCCGGTATGGACACTGTTACGGAAGCAGCTATGGCTATCGGGATGGCTCGTCAAGGCGGTCTTGGTGTCATCCACAAAAATATGTCGATTGAGGAACAAGCGGAACATGTCGATCGGGTGAAACGTTCTGAAAGTGGTGTCATCACCAACCCGTTCTTTCTGACACCCGAGCATCAAGTCTTCGACGCAGAGCATTTGATGGGGAAATTCCGGATTTCAGGTGTTCCTATTGTAAATAATGTAGATGATCAGAAACTCGTCGGCATTATTACAAACCGCGATCTTCGTTTCATCGAAGACTATTCAATGGCTATCAGTGATGTAATGACAAGTGAAGATCTTGTAACGGCTCCTGTCGGCACAACACTTGATGAAGCAGAAAAAATACTTCAAAAATATAAAATCGAAAAACTGCCGATGGTAGACAATCAAGGGATCCTTAAAGGATTGATCACCATTAAAGATATAGAAAAAGTCATAGAATTTCCATATTCAGCAAAGGACGAGCAAGGCCGTTTATTGTGCGGAGCGGCTGTAGGTGTGACGGCTGATGCGATGACAAGGATTGATAAATTGGTAGATGCAGGTGTGGATGCACTCGTCGTCGATACCGCTCATGGACATTCCCAAGGAGTGATTGACCAGGTGAAACGTATTAAAGATCGCCACCCTGGTGTAAATATCATCGCGGGAAATGTGGCTACACCAGAAGCGACACGTGAGTTGATCGAAGCAGGAGCGGATGTTGTCAAAGTCGGCATCGGGCCTGGCTCGATTTGTACCACTCGAGTTGTTGCAGGCGTCGGGGTGCCGCAAATTACTGCTGTTAATGATTGTGCAAGAGAAGCAGAAAAACACAACAAATCGATCATAGCGGATGGCGGGATCAAATTTTCTGGAGATATCGTCAAAGCCCTGGCAGCAGGCGGGCATGCAGTCATGCTCGGCAGTCTTCTGGCAGGAGTATCAGAAAGCCCTGGAGAAACAGAAATTTTCCAAGGACGCCGTTTCAAGGTGTATCGCGGTATGGGCTCTGTAGGAGCAATGGAATCAGGCTCCAAAGACCGTTACTTCCAAAGCGAACAAGAAACGAAAAAGCTGGTTCCAGAAGGAATTGAAGGTCGCATGCCATACAAAGGACCACTATCCGATTCGATTCACCAGCTACTCGGTGGACTTCGTTCAGGAATGGGGTATTGTGGAACAGCGACCATCGATGCCTTAAGAACGGATGCCCAGTTCACCAGAATTACCGGTGCTGGTTTACGCGAAAGTCATCCCCATGACGTCCAGATCACAAAAGAAGCACCAAACTACTCCGTTTGACCTGGTCAAGAAAGAATAGACAGGGACTTTTCCCTGTCTATTTTTTTATATAAGCATGTGATAAAATAACGAGGGTGTATAATATAAGGGTGGAGGTTGAAAAAGTTGATACAAAGATTTAAAGCATCAATGGCCATAACGCTGGCATTGCTCCTAAGTTTGTTTGCGGTATCCACGAATCCTGGACATACATATGCAAGCACGGTTGAAGTAGGAGCAAAATCAGCGATTCTCGTCGATGCTGAAACAGGAAAGGTTATATTTGAGAAAGAGGCAGATTTGACTCTACCTCCTGCAAGTATGACGAAGATGATGACAGAGTACTTAGTTATGGAAGCTATAGAAGAAGGGACGATCAGTTGGGAAACCACTACAGAAATCGGTCCTTATGCTTATGAAATATCTGCGAACCCTGAATTTTCGGGTGTCGGTTTAAAAATGAATAAAGATTATACCGTTCGTGAGCTTTATGAAGCGATGGCAATCAATTCAGATAACGCCACGACGATCACACTTACAGAGTTAATCGCCGGCTCTGAGAGTGAATTTGTAAAAATGATGAATGAAAAAGCAGAAGAAATGGGTTTGCCGGACTATGAATTTGTCAATGCTACCGGATTGAATAATTCGCACCTGGGAGATAACTACCCAGAAGGGACAGAGCCTGATGCTACGAACATGCTTTCAGCTCGGTCTGCAGCACTTCTTGCTTATCATCTGATTAATGACTATCCAGAAGCTTTAGAGTTTTCCAGTCAGCCTACTGCTGAATTTGATGGTCAAACTATAACAAACTGGAACTGGATGATTCCAGGCATGCCAGGAAGTAATCTTGATCAATTCTCTTATGATGGGATTGATGGATTGAAAACAGGTTACACCGAACTTGCTCAAAATACGTTTACAGGAACAGCTGAACGTGACGGTCAACGTTTCATTTCCGTAGTGATGAAGTCTGAATCAAGGGCTTCACGGTTCCAGCAAACCAGGAAACTTTTGGATTATGGATTCAACCAGTTTGAACATAAGGAACTTTACCCTGCAGGGCAACAACTCGAAGATCAATCCACTCTCCCAGTCACTAAAGGAAAAGAAGACAAAATATCCATTGAAACAAATGAAGCATTAAGCACACTTGTGAAAAAAACAGAAGAAGATCAATATGAAATCGACTATTCGATCTCCGAAGAACAATTAGTCGCACCAGTAGAAAAGGGGCAAAAAGTAGGAACAGCCACGCTTGTCTACAATGGTGAAGAGAGCTATGGAAATATTTTACCGAATGGGAAACAGACGGTAGATATCGTAACTACAGGAGCTGTCGAAAAATCCAATTGGTTTATGCTGATGTTAGGTGGAATCGGTGAGTTCTTCAGTGATATATTCACTGGCGCAGTAGATATGGTTAAAGGCTGGTTCTAACAAAAACTCAAATATATTTAGTAGGATTTAGTGGGGTAATGCGTTACAATAGAGTATAAGAATCTATCATTCGATTCAAAAAAATACTTGAAATATATAGCTTTTAGGGAGGAATATATCATGTCACAAACAGGTACGGATCGCGTCAAACGTGGAATGGCAGAAATGCAAAAAGGTGGCGTCATCATGGACGTCGTAAATGCAGAACAAGCAAAAATAGCTGAAGAAGCAGGAGCTGTAGCCGTAATGGCTCTTGAACGTGTTCCAGCGGATATCCGCGCTGCAGGTGGAGTTGCACGTATGGCAGATCCTACAATTGTAGAAGAAGTGATGAATGCTGTTTCCATTCCAGTCATGGCGAAAGCGCGTATCGGCCACATCAGCGAAGCACGCGTGCTTGAAGCGATGGGTGTAGATTATATCGATGAAAGTGAAGTTCTTACGCCTGCGGACGAAATTTATCACATCAAAAAAGACGATTACACTGTTCCTTTCGTCTGTGGATGCCGTAACCTGGGAGAGGCGACACGCCGTATCCGTGAAGGAGCTTCAATGCTGCGAACAAAGGGAGAACCTGGAACGGGAAATATTGTAGAAGCTGTCAGTCACATGCGCCAGGTCCAATCTCAAATTCGTCACCTGCGTGGCTTGTCAGAAGATGAAGTGATGGTATTTGCAAAAGAAAACGGTGCGCCATTCGATCTTCTTATGGAAATCCGTGAAGAAGGACGTCTGCCTGTCGTTAACTTTGCTGCTGGAGGAATTGCTACACCTGCTGATGCGTCCCTTATGATGCAATTGGGAGCAGATGGTGTATTCGTTGGATCTGGAATTTTCAAATCCAATAACCCGGAGAAGTTCGCCCGTGCTATTGTTGAAGCTACCACTCATTATGATGATTATAAATTGATTGGTGAACTGTCCAAAGGTCTGGGTACAGCGATGAAAGGGATGGAAATGTCCACTCTTACTCCTGAACAACGTATGCAGGACCGCAGCCAGTAAGAAAAGGAGATATGCATCATGACAACAATCGGTGTATTGGGACTTCAAGGAGCCTTCCGTGAGCATGTTCGTTCAGTAGAAGCGGCAGGTGCCACAGGCATCGTCGTCAAACGGAAAGAACAGCTTGGAGAAATTGATGGTCTGATTATCCCTGGAGGCGAGAGCACAACCATGCGTCGTCTCATTGACAAATATGATTTCCTGGAGCCGATTCGTCAGTTCGGTAAACAAGGAAAGCCGATATTTGGCACTTGTGCAGGACTTATTTTACTTGCTTCTGAGATTGATGGATCCTATGATGTACACCTCGGTGTCATGGATATCATTGTCCGTCGCAATGCCTTCGGTCGTCAGCGTGAAAGCTTTGAGGCTGAACTGAACATTGAGGGTGTAGCAGAAGATTTTAATGCAGTATTTATTCGTGCTCCTTATATTGAAGGTGTCGGTGAAAATACCCAAGTCTTAGCTAGATATGATGGTCATATTGTTGCCGCACAGCAAGATCAGTATTTAGCTTGTTCTTTCCATCCAGAATTGACGGATGACCATCGAATTACGGCTCATTTTGTCAAAATGGTGGAGAACTCTCTAAAAACACTTGCATTATAATTTTAAATCCGCTAATCTTATGTAACATAACAAGAATATTTAACGCGATGATAGGAATTAGTAGCATGTCCCTTTTTCTTAAGAGAGTCAGTGGTTGGTGGAAACTGATGAAAAAGCCGTGTGAATCCATCCTTGAGTGTCCAGCTGAAACACAGTAAGTTGGATCGGTGCTCACCGTTAGGAGTTAAGCCGGAAGGTCATCTGTACCTTCAACTTGGGTGGTATCGCGGGAAGTATAAAAAAACTCTCGTCCCTTTTCATAAGGGGCGGGAGTTTTTTCTATTCAATTTTAGGAGGGAAAGTCCATGTTAGACATGAAGTACTTACGTCAGAATTTTGATGAAGTAAAAGGTAAATTGAAAAATCGTGGTGAAGATCTTTCTGATCTGGATGCATTTGGAGATCTTGACAGTAAACGCCGCGAATTGATTCAGGAATCAGAAGAGTTAAAAGCTCGCCGTAATGAAGTTTCTAAAGAAATCTCCCAGTTGAAAAAAGCGAAAGAAGATGCGGACGAAAAAATAAAAGAAATGAGAGAAGTCGGTGATCGAGTCAAAACACTTGATACCGAACTGAAAGAGGTGGAAGGAAAATTAGAAACCTTGCTGCTATCAATTCCGAATATCCCTCATGAGAGTGTACCTGTCGGTGGTGATGAAGAAGATAACGTTGAAGCAAGAAAAGTCGGAAATACCCCTTCCTTTGATTTTGAGACGAAACCTCATTGGGATTTAGCGACAAACTTAGGGATTTTAGACTTTGAAAGAGCGGCAAAAGTGACAGGAAGCCGTTTCGTTTTCTATAAAGGTTTGGGTGCCCGTTTGGAGCGTGCATTGTTGAACTTCATGATGGATCTTCATGCAGATGAGCATGGCTATCAGGAAATGCTGCCTCCTCAGTTGGTCAATCGTGCAGCAATGACTGGTACGGGGCAGCTTCCGAAATTTGAGGAAGATGCCTTCAAAATTGAGGACTGGGAATACTTCCTCGTCCCGACGGCAGAAGTTCCTGTGACAAACTTTTACCGCGAAGAAATTTTGGCTGTCGAAGATCTTCCGCAAAAGTTTGTTGCCTTCAGTACAAACTTCCGGTCTGAGGCAGGTTCTGCCGGTCGTGATACAAGAGGTTTGATCAGACAACACCAATTCAATAAAGTAGAGCTCGTCCAATTTGCTAAGCCTGAGGATTCCTATGATGTTTTAGAAGAATTGACGGGGCATGCTGAAAAAGTTCTGCAACAGTTAGAACTTCCATACCGTGTCATGAGTATGTGTACAGGGGATTTAGGTTTTACAGCAGCAAAGAAATACGATATTGAAGTATGGATCCCGAGCCAGGAGACTTACAGGGAAATCAGTTCTTGTTCAAACTTCGAAGATTTTCAAGCACGTCGTGCAGGTGTCCGATTCCGTCGTGAAGATAAAGGAAAGCCGGAATTTGTACACACATTGAATGGCTCCGGTTTAGCGATTGGACGTACAGTAGCTGCAATTCTCGAAAATTATCAGCAATCAGATGGATCTGTAGCCGTTCCGAAAGCGTTACAGCCTTATATGGGCGGGAAAGAAATAATCAAATAATATAAAGCAAAGCCGTGTTTGATTTCCAAACACGGCTTTGCTTTCGCTTTTATACCTAGCCTCTCAAGGTCTTAAGCACATCCTTAATGTTATTCACGTTAAGGATGGACTTAAGTTTGGCTGCTTCCCTGGGATCCTGTTTTGTCCTGAGTCGTAGTATTGACTTCGGATTAGAGCCTTTGTATAATAACGGAGGGAACCAGAATCTATCGCATAATCCGACAGTTTTTTAGAAAAAATCATTGAATTTTATTGACGGTAGAAGATGGCCATGATATTATATTTATTGTCGGTCACACGGAGGAGTACCCAAGTTTGGCTGAAGGGAGCGGTCTTGAAAACCGCCAGGGGGTTTACGCCCCGCGGGGGTTCGAATCCCTCCTCCTCCGCCATTTTATTATCAACAATAGCGCATAATATTGGAGATTTATAGAACAAAAATCGTTACTTTGTGTAACGATTTTTTTTATTGTCTTCTATACCACAAACGCCCCCTTTTCCATAACACTCTGTTTCGAGATGTTTGTGTGGATAAAGGGTCGTTTGGGAAGGATTCCTCCAGTTACATTGCCCAGACACTAGCGACATAAGCAGAACATCAAAGGAATGAAAAAGCACATTCCGTTAATGTTCTGCTTATGCTAGTCGTGTCTCCCAGGGCAATTCCACCTTTGAACACTTTCCTGTGGGGGAACTGGCGAGCTTCCTCGGGCTTAAAAACCCTACGGGATCTCGCCTACCCCCTGCTCCCACGGGAGTCTCACTCTTCCCAAGCGACCCTTGCCATAAGAAATTCTCGAAACCGCCATATTGTAGAAGGGGGGTTCTTATTTGAAAAAGACTATGAAAATAGTATCCGCATAGCTTTCTCCACACTTAGAAAAATGATAAATGCGATACGATTTCGAGAAAATTTCACGGTAAGGGCGGAGGGGAACAAGGAGACTCATCGCGCTCCCGCGGAAAGCGAGTTGTTCCCCGTAGCCCAATAATCTCAATAAAAGTCTCGAAATCAAGTCTTCCAGTATCCTGCACGTTTGTTGAATAATTTTATTATTTAATATTAATATAAAATACCTTTTTTCGAATGGGAGACACTGGATCGGAATTGCCGTTATAATAGAGGAGATTGATGACATAAGAAGGGAAGGGATTTGTGTGAATATCATTGTATTCGGAGCAACGGGAGGAACAGGAATTGAATTTGTAACACAAGCTTTACAATCAGGGCATTCTGTTACCGCTTTTGCACGAACACCCGAGAAGCTCGGGAGGATCTTACATAATAATCTGACCGTCATTCAGGGAGATGCTCTTCATGAAGATGAAGTAGTGGCAGCCATTCAAGGTCATGATGTCGTCGTATCCTGCTTAGGAACTGAAGGTTTGAAACCATCTACAGTGTTGGAAGAAATGACAGATCATATCTTAAGCGGAATGCAAAAACACGGACTGAAACGTATTTTATATGTGGCTTCTGCTGGAATTTATAATGAGATCCCTGGTGTCTTGGGATGGATGTCCCAGCGTATTTTGAAAAATGTGCTAGCAGACCATAGAAAAGCTGTGAATCTGATTTTGGCTGCAAATATGGAATACACGATTGCACGACCTATGCGCTTGAATGATGGGCATCTTAAGGGACAATACTGTATGTCAGAGGGATTGCCCAATGGTGGAAAAGAGATCAACAGGAAAGATGTCGCACACTTTCTCCTCGCATCATTGCAAAATGAGACTAGGATCAAGAAAACAGTGGGCTTAGCCTATTAACAGGAGGTACCTATGGGGTATGTGGAGGATTTACGGGCAATTGTAGGCCATAGACCGCTCATATTTGTAGGAGCTGTGGTGATTATCAGCGATGAAGAGGGAAAGGTTCTGCTTCAACAACGAACTTCCCCTTATGGAGCATGGGGACTCCCAGGGGGCTTGATGGAACTAGGGGAAAGTACGGAAGAGGTAGCTGAGCGTGAGGTTTATGAAGAAACAGGGCTGAAAGTAGAAAATCTTCAATTGATGAATGTGTACTCAGGGGAAAATCAGTTTATAAAGGCAGCTAACGGTGATGAGTTTTATGTAGTCACTACTGTCTACTATACGAAAGAGTTCCATGGTGATTACCAAATGGACCCTGATGAATCTTTACAATTTCAGTTTATCCACCCTGACCATTTCCCGGAACAGATGATAAGGAGCCACCGGGATATGCTGAAAGAGTTTCAACAGAAACATTCATAATAAAAGGCTGCAGCAGATGCTGCAGCCTTTACAATTAAGTCAGCAAATGACTAGAACGCCATTTGCGCGATTGTTGGATGAAATGTCCGACTTTTTCCAAAACCGGCTCAATACTGGATTTGTCATTTAAAACGTCATAATCAGCGATATTCAGGCGAAGCACAGGGCAGGAATTGAAATTATCAATCCAATTTTCGTAACGCTTGAACATTTCCTCCCAATATTCGACAGGGGTTTCTTGTTCCATCGGACGGCCTCGTTCCTGAATACGTGTTAGGATATCATCGAACGATCCTTCCAGATAAATCAATAGATCTGGATGGGGGAAATAAGGGGTCATCACCATAGCGTCGAAAAGGTTGCGGTAAGTCACATAATCCGTTTCCGACATTGTCCCTTTCTCATAATGCATACGAGCAAAGATCCCTGTATCTTCATAGATCGATCGGTCCTGGATGAAGCCGCCACCATATTCAAAGATTTTCTTTTGTTCCTTGAAACGTTCAGCTAAGAAATAAATTTGCAGGTGAAAACTCCAACGTTCAAAATCTTGATAAAATTTATCGAGGTAAGGGTTGGTCTCCACTTTTTCGAAGGACGTCCGGAAGTTCAGTGCATCTGCGAGAGCGTTCGTCATCGTCGATTTACCGACTCCGACAGTCCCTGCAATCGTTATGACACTGTCATGTGGTATACCATAGCGTTCACGTGCGTTCATTTGATAACTTCTCCTTTATTTAAATGCTGCGCCACTTGCTCAACAATATAATTAAGATCGTCTTGATGCTTTACAAAATCAATATGATCTCCATTCAACCGGATGACTGGAATATCAGGATGAGTCGCTTCGAAATGACTCATGAAAGCTTCGTAGTCTCTGGAAAGCTGTTCCAGATAAGAAGGCTGAATATTAGCTTCTACATCACGGTTGCGCATACGAATACGTTCAAGCAGGGTATCTAAACTTGCATGAAGATAGACGACCATATTCGGTTTAGGCATATCATGTGTTAATATATCAAAAATTTGCGAGTACTTATCAAATTGATCCTCCCTCAAAGTACGGCGGGCAAAGATCATGTTTTTCGAAATATGATAGTCAGCGACAACAGGTTTCCCAAACTGTAAATATTTACGGTCAATGTCTTCTAATTGTTTCACACGGTTACATAAGAAGAACATTTCTGTCTGGAAGCTCCATTCCCCGATATTATCGTAAAATTTGCCTAAAAACGGATTCTCCTCAACGATTTCCTTTAGTAAATGAAAACCAAACTGGGAGGCGAGCTTTTTAGACAGAGACGTTTTCCCAACCCCAATGGGCCCTTCAACGGATATGAAAGGTAGATCTCCCATCTCTTTTCCTCCTTCAAACTCAAATCAGAAAGCATCAGTGACGTTATCTTTGGTCACTGCGGATACAACAAAATACGATTCATTTTGACAGACAAATAACATTTTACCATATAGATTCCTCGGAAGTAACAGGAGAGGAAGATTTTTAAGTAGCATTTCCTTTTCAATCCTTGGTTTGTTTTGTATAATATTATACGTAAGTTTCTTGCCCCCGTAGCTCAGGGGATAGAGCATCGGTTTCCTAAACCGTGTGTCGCAGGTTCGAATCCTGCCGGGGGCGCTGGCTGGAACTCATATGAGTTCCAGCTTTTTTATTGACCAGGAAATAATATTCTAAAACCTTATTGATAGGGCTTTCGTATTTTTCGCCTACTCCACATGTTCAACCATAAAACCGCGCTGAAGCCAAGGGCGATAATGATGATGACCCACATGATAGCCTGCTCCATACGACCGGCTTCTACAGCAAAATAAATAGCAAGCGGAATGGTGTCTGTTTTTCCCGGAATATAGCCCGCTATCATGAGAGTAGCTCCAAACTCTCCTAACGAACGAGCGAATACCATGACGAGCCCAGCTAAAAGACCCGGCCAGGCTAGCGGGAAAGAAATACTGAAAAATATTTTCAGCTTGGATGCTCCTAAGGTGAGGGCAGTGTTTTCAAGGTCATGGTCGTAATTCAAGAAAGCTGCGGCAGCACTTTGGTACATCAATGGAAAGGACACGACAGCAGAAGCAATCACAGCGCCTGTCCAGGAGAAGACGACTTGCCATCCGAACCAATCCATCAATAACTTTCCGATAATTCCATTGTTCCCGAATAAATAAAGTAATCCAAACCCTATGACTGTGGGCGGGAGGACAAGAGGAAGTAAGATCAAGGATTCCACTAGACTTTTCCCGGGAAATAATCGCCGGGTAATGAGTCTGGCTGATAGGGTGCCAATCACAAAAACAATGATTGTCGCAGTAGCGGCAACTTTTAGTGAGAGAAAAAGAGGGCTGTAACTCATTCGACCATGCTCCTGTTAGCGACACTCATAAACCCATAACTGTTAAAGATTCCTTGTATCTGTTTTTCATTTAAAAAAGATAAAAAAGCTTTGGATTTTTCCTTAGACCGGCTTTTTGAAGTGATAATCCCTGGATAAATAATAGAATCGTGTAGTTGATTGTCGACTTCATCCAAAATCTTCACATTATCGGAGATTTCTGCATCGCTTGCATATATGATTCCATAATCAACTTCGTCAGTTTCTACATATGTAAGGACCTGGCGAACATTGCTCGCAAAAATCACCTGTTTTTTTAATTGCTCCCACACTTGAATCTTTTCCAGCGCTTGTTTCGTATATGTACCTGCAGGGACGCTTTTTGGATTGCCGATCGCGACTTGCTTATCACTGGAGAGGGAATTCAATTTTCTGAATGCAAGAGATTCTTTCTGTGTATTGGATCCGACCAGTACTAAGCGGTTAGTTGCGTATTCCACGTAAGAATCATTCTCGACCATTCCTGCTTCCTGAAGGTCTTCGATCCATCTCCGGTCTGCAGAAAGGTACACATCCACAGGAGCTCCTTGCTCAATTTGTCTGGCTAGCTTTCCGGAACCACCCAAAAGAAGATTCACTTCTATGTCATACTCCTTCTCATAGAGAGGGATGGCTTGCTCGAGGACATCTGTAAGACTGGAAGCAGCTGCTATTGTGATTTCATTCTCCTCCGTGTTGCTCATGCAGCCGGCAAGCGATAAGGTTATGGTACAAAAATATAGCATGAGAAAATTTTTCTTCATTTATGATTCTCCTTAGAATGTTACATTTTAACTATGATGGTACAACCACTTTGAATAATGAACAAATCGAAATAATTTCAGAAAGGAAGTGAAAATATGAAACTGCAAATCATCATTGCGATTGTACTTGCCCTTATCCTTACACAACTCCCGGTCGTAGGGAAGTATTTTGCTATATTGAACACAATGATTCATGAGAGTGGGCATTCGCTGATGGCTTTAGTAACAGGGGGAGAGGTTAGGCGTATATCACTATTCCCTAATACTTCAGGAACGGCTATGACCGGTCATACATCGTGGCTCAGTCAAGTGTTGACGAGTATGGCCGGTTATATTTTTGCTTCTTTCTTTGCTTTTGTCTTCTTTTTCTTAATTTGGAGAGGCCAATATAAATGGATGGTGTATATCCTATTAGCTTTTTTGGCTGTCAATTTGTTTTTTTGGGTTCGGAATGTTTACGGATTGTTTTGGATTGTTACGTTTGGGGCGGGTTTCATTTGGCTGCTTAGGAGTGGTCATGAGACGGTGGTCCAGTATGTTCTTCTTTTCTTAGCATCTCTCGTGCTTGTTGAATCGGTTACAAGTGCTTTTGAAATCATGTGGATCAGCTTTATTTCACCAGGGCAGGCGGGAGATGCAGCCAATTTAGCCCGGGCTACAAAATTTTTACCTGCACCTTTATGGGGACTATTATTTTTTGCTCAAGCTTTGTACTTCGCTTGGTTAGCAGTAAGGCGTGTCTTTCATTATTAAATGTGTGCATAAGTAGAAGAAAAAAATCAAAAATCCGCATTTGCCCTTCCCTCCCTGTTCCAGCTGAATATGGTAGTAAAGTAAGTTAGAGAGGAGGGAATTAAATGAGCGGAGGATACGGTGGCGGTTTCGCACTGTTGGTTGTATTGTTCATCCTTTTGATCATCATTGGTGCATCTTATGTAGGTGGCCGTGGTTACGGGTATTAATAAGTACGAGCGGGAATCTGTTCCCGCTTTTTACATAAGCTGCTGTTCCCGTCGTATGCATATTATTTATTAAGCTAAATCATTCCATTAAATGGCAGGATTGCGTAAGACTCGATTCCGAGGTGTTATGCTCTTGGAAGCTACTCGTCTTCCATCCCCCATTACATCAATGAGTATGTCGAAACTTCCGGACGAACAGCACAGGGATCTATAATGAAAAGGCTCTACAGAAAGTTTTCTTACCTTTTTTTTCATTAAACAGTCGGATAGCGTACAATTCGATTTCGAGATGCTTAATATGGCTAAGGGGCGGAGGGAAACGGTGAGACTCCTAACTTGAAAGCGGAAGTACCTTGATCAGCGGCGTATGGACTGGACTGAGCTGGAGGAGATAAAGGAAACACGAAGAGCATAGCGATTCGATGTTGACTTATCGTACAGAAGCGAGGGAAGTCTCACTAGCCGCTAGGTACTGGAGCTGGATAGCACTTGTGTGGTTTAAGATCTCCAACCGAAATTCAGCCTCCAATGGTTTAAGAACTGGGATTAGCGAGACAGGTGAGACCCCGCAAGGCGAAGCCTGAGGAGGCTCAGCGCGCGCCCCACGGAAAGCGATCCGTTTCCTGCAGCCCCTAAAAGCTCACCCCATTCGCACTCCCAGATATCTCGGAACGGAGTCTTCCAGATAAGGGAGCTTATGTGGGAGGAGGTTAATATTGAAAATTCATAAAAATTTAACATAAAATCCAACGTTTTTACCAGAGTGATCCAGGGTATGGATATATAGAATAATTGGACGGGGGAGAGGTACACATGGATTTAAATGAACGACTAATCACACAAGGTTATGATCACATTGATATTTTACTTATTGATGAAGAGGCGAATCAGACGACAGTAGCTGACATTACCTTACATAAGGTCACAGATTTGGAATACAAGCTTTATCTTGATCCTGAAACAATCACCTATCATTTCGATGTAGACGACCCCTATTTTGAAGCGAACCAAAAGGATGATCTAGGCAATGATAAGAAAGTGAAAGGATTTATATTGGAATGGTGAGGAAAGTCCTGATATATCAGGGCTTTTTTTTATGTTTTTTCCTATGGTTACGGTCTGCATAACCACCAATCACCAACAGGATGCCTGAAGCAATCAGCATGACTGAGATCATGGGATCCTGGATAGAAAAAAATAATGCAAGGGCAGCAATAATGTTCGCTGTGCCGATGAAGTTTAATATCCAAAACATTTGATTCTCTTTTTTCATAATAAAATCATCCTTTTCTTTATTGTTCTCATCTATTCTAACGCAGTCATTTGTTTAATTTCACTAATCAGGTGGAAAGGAATTGGTAAACAGTTACAGGAGGTCATGATTTTGCAAAAACATCAACTATATATTAACGGTGAATATACAAATTCGACAGGTACTGACTGGATTGACATCCTCAACCCAGCGACAGAAGAAGTCATTTCTAAAACTCCAAAAGGGACGACGGAGGATGTAGAACGTGCTGTCCAGGCAGCAGCGGAAGCCCAAAAAGGATGGGAACTGACTCCGAATATTGAACGTGGGAAAATCGTCAGGAAGCTCGGAGATGAAATCGAAGCAAACCGTGCTACATTTATTGATTTACTGCAGGAAGAGCAAGGAAAAGACTATGAACTGGCGAGCGGTGAAGTGGATTTAGCAATCGATTACTTCCGTTACATGTCCGAATGGGCGCGAAGGATTGAAGGTGAAGTTCTCCCCAGTGATCGTCCAAATGAAAATATTTTTATTTATAAAAAACCAATCGGGGTCGTTGCGGGTATTGTACCATGGAATTTCCCGGTCTTCATTTTAGCAAGGAAAGTTGCAACAGCTTTGGTTACAGGGTGCACATTAGTATTAAAACCAAGCCAACAGACCCCGAATACAGCAATGGAGTTCACCAAAATCATTCATAAAATGGATGATATCCCCAAGGGGGTTTACAATCTCGTAACCGGTACTGGGTCAGAGATCGGCAATGCTCTTGCCTCTCACACTGATGTACACATGGTTTCCATGACAGGAAGTGTCCCTGCGGGTACAAAAGTAATGGAAGCGGCGGCACAGAATATTACTAAGGTTAACCTTGAACTTGGAGGGAAAGCCCCTGCAATCGTTACAGCAAATGCTGATTTGGATGTGGCTGTCGATAGTATTACGACGTCACGGCTCGCCAACAATGGACAGGCATGTACAAATGCAGAACGGGTGTATGTCCATGAAAGTGTGGCCGAAGAGCTCATATCCAAGCTTCGTCACCAGTTTGAATCTTTGACTCTTGGTAATCCACTTAAAAATAAAGAAGCAGATGTAGGACCACTTGTCAGTCAAGAGCGTCTGGAAGTAGTAGAAGGAATGGTAAAAGAGGCTGTAGAAAATGGGGCGTCTGTAGAAATAGGCGGTGAGCGGGGAGATCTTGAAAAAGGTTATTTCTATAAACCTACGATTTTGACGAATGTCGAACATGACATGAAAATCATGCAGGAAGAGATTTTTGGTCCTGTTATTCCCATTACGACCTTCAAAACCCTTGATGAAGCCATTGAAAAGGGAAATGATACAGACTTTGGTCTCTCCTCTTCCGCTTATACAGAAGATATGAATGAAGCAATGAGGATCGTAAATGAATTGAAGTTCGGGGAAACATTCATCAATCGTGAGAATTTTGAAGCGGTGCAAGGCTACCATGCTGGTATGAGGAAATCAGGTCTTGGCGGAGCAGACGGCAGGCACGGTATGGAAGACTTCCTTGTGACCCAAGCGGTTTACATGCAATATAAAAATGATAAAAAATAATGATCTGTTAGTTAGACGGCATTCATTTTGCTCACCCTATAGAGTTTCATAAGATGAAAACAAGCCACGATCTCCTTGAGACCGTGGCTTGTTTCTGTTATTCCAAGCTGCTTGCGGGTAGGTTATCTGTTATCGATTGTTTCTGGGTACAAATCGTGGTTCATCATTCTATGATCGGCCATTTGTTCAAATTTCGTCCCCGGCTTTCCATAATTACAATAAGGATCGATAGAAATACCACCACGTGGTGTGAATTTCCCCCATACTTCAATGTAACGGGGGTCCATCAAGTCAATTAAGTCATTCATGATCGTGTTTACACTGTCTTCATGAAAGTCCCCATGATTACGGAAGCTGAACAGGTAAAGCTTCAACGATTTACTTTCGACCATCTTCACATCCGGAATATAACTGATGTAGATGGTTGCGAAATCCGGCTGGTTGGTCTTAGGACACAGGGTCGTGAATTCTGGGCAGTTGAATTTAACAAAATAATCACGGTTCGGGTGCTGATTATCAAAAGTTTCCAGTACCTCAGGATCGTACTCGAAAGAATAACCGGTCCCCTGATTTCCGAGAAGCGACAAATCCAATTCATTATCATTTCGTCCTGGCATGATGTATGCTCCTTTTAAATAATATCGTGTACATAAAAAAGCCGCAGCGGCTAAGGGCTGCGGCTTTTGAAAAACGGCATCCTTAGTTTTTTATAGAGGGATGGGCTAAGCAACCTCTGTTACGCTCCATTCATTATATAAACGGGGCATAAGTGTGTCAATTTTTCTCATCCCCATGGCCTAATTCTGTAAATGTTAGGCCATATCTCTTTAAAAATAAACAAAATTCCCCTACAATAGAGTTAATTCATAAAATATTCAAAAAAATCGTTTCGATGGCTCTGAAAGTATCAGAGCTTTCTTATGCCACAATCAGAAAACGTTTACAAAAAACATTCTTATGAGGTGATTTAATGGACATGCAACCAATTCCAGCTCGATCAGGCAATCACAACATGGAAAACTACAAAGAAACATATGAAAATTTTAAATGGGATGATGTAAAGGGTAATTTCACATGGAATCAGACAGGAAAAGTGAATATTGCTTATGAGGCTGTCGACCGCCATGCCGAAAACCCTGATAAAAAGAATCAGCCCGCTCTGATTTACTCCGCACCTGATAGGGAAGAAACGTTAACATTTGAAGACTTGAAATTAAAAAGTAACCAATTCGCAAATGTCTTGAAAAAACACCATATAGAAAAAGGCGATCGTGTCTTCCTTTTCATGCCGAGAAGTCCTGAGTTTTATGCGGCTTTCCTTGGAATCTTGAAAGTGGGAGCTATTGCAGGTCCTTTATTTGAGGCTTTCATGGAACAGGCGGTAAGAGACCGTCTTGAAGATAGTGAAGCGACGATGTTGATTACGACACCGGATCTCTTAGACCGGGTCCCAACAGATGAATTGCCTGATTTGAAACAGATTGTGCTTGTTGGCGGAGACGCCCCGGGTAATTATATTTCGTATGATGAGGAAATGGAGCAGGCTTCCGATGAATTTAATATCGAGTGGGTAGATTTAGAAGATGGTATGCTCCTTCACTATACTTCAGGTTCTACCGGTAAACCGAAAGGCGTATATCATGTTCATAATGCAATGATTCAACATTATCAGACAGGAAAATGGGTTCTTGATTTGAAAGAAGATGATGTTTATTGGTGCACTGCTGATCCAGGTTGGGTGACAGGAACCAGCTACGGAATTTTCGCTCCGTGGTTGAACGGTGTTACGAACGTTGTGCGAGGCGGCCGCTTCAGCCCGGATGATTGGTATGGAACCATTGCAGAGAAGAACATATCTGTATGGTATTCCGCGCCGACAGCTTTCAGAAAACTGTTAAGTGCCGGTGAAGAAGAAGCGAAGAAACACGACCTTTCTTCATTGCGGCATATTCTGAGTGTCGGGGAACCATTGAACCCTGAAGTTGTTACATGGGGGCTTTCTGCTTTCGATTTACGTATTCATGATACATGGTGGATGACAGAAACGGGTGGTATGCTGATCTGTAATTATCCGTCAATGGATATGCGCCCAGGCTCTATGGGTAAACCATTCCCGGGAATTGAGGCAGCGATTGTCGATAATGAAGGAAATGAACTTCCACCGAACCAAATGGGGAATCTCGCCATAAAAGAAGGCTGGCCATCGATGATGCGTGCGGTTTGGCAGAACCCCGGGAAGTATGAAAGTTATTTCTTGAACGGATGGTATGTATCTGGTGACAGTGCATATAAAGACGAGGATGGGTACTTCTGGTTCCAGGGTCGCCTTGATGATGTCATTAATACATCAGGAGAACGAGTCGGCCCGTTCGAGGTAGAAAGTAAATTGATTGAACACGAAGCGGTGGCAGAGGCTGGTGTCATCGGTAAACCAGATCCTGAACGCGGTGAAATAATTAAAGCTTTCGTTACCTTGAGAGATGGTTATGAACAATCGGATGAACTTTTAGAAGACATCCGCCAGTTTGTGAAGAAGGGATTAAGTGCTCATGCAGCACCTAGAGAAATCGAAATCAAAGATACTATTCCTAAGACGAGGAGCGGTAAGATCATGCGCCGTTTATTGAAATCTTGGGAGCTTGGTTTACCGACAGGCGATACGTCAACTCTAGAAGAATAATCGATCAGAGCACAGCCCATAGGGCTGTGCTTTTTTCTACATTTACCTTCATGTTTCACGTGAAACTTACAAGGAACACTTATACAGACACCTCTTCGATCTGTGTGGTAAGCTATGGATGGAATAAAGTATGAGTATGGATTCAGGTGGGAGATTATCATGAAAATTAAAGATGTTCGTTTGTTCGACCGATCACTCGAAACGATCCAATGGTTTGTATTTTTATTAGCCAGTGCGGTTGCACTCCCCATTGTCATTGGTTCAATTTTTGAACTTGATTTCAATGAAGTCGCCGGGTTGATGCAGCGCACCTTCTTTGTGGTAGGAGCAGCCTCATTTCTACAAGGGATGTTCGGACACCGTCTTCCGATTATGGAAGGTCCGGCAGGTTTGTGGATCAGTATTTTTGCTGTCATGGCTTATACGGGTGCTCAATCGGGTGATAGTTACATAGAGACATTACAAGTTTTAGAAGCTACTATGATTTGGACAGGTATTTTTTTATTGATGTTTGGAGTTTTCCGTTTATCTCATCGAGTTTTGTACGTTTTCACCCCTCTTGTAACGGGAGCTTTTTTATTTTTGCTGACCATTCAGTTGAGTGGGACTTTTTTGGAAGGCATGATAGGGATTCAACAATCCAGTGATGTGATCGACCCTATGGAAGCTTCTGTTGCTTTTTTGACCCTCTTGCTAGTAATTGGCTTGTCGATCATCGGGAAAGGTTGGTTGAAGAGTTTCGCTGTGTTGATTGGTATCGTTGTGGGATGGGTATTGTATGTCCTCCTGCTCGATAAAGGAAAAACAACCTCTCCACAAATCGATGCGTTTGCAATGCCTGAACTTTTTGCTTGGGGGACGCCTGATTTTACATGGGGAGCACTTCCCTTAGGCTTTATCACAGCTGTTATTCTATTATCGAATCTTGTTGCTTCCGTCATTGCCGTCAGCCATACGATCTCTGGGAAACCCGATTTTACATATGACCAAATCAACCGGGGGAGTGGATTTTTAGGATTGAACCATGGCATCTCAGCATTGTTCTCTTCTATAGCCAATGTCTCACTAGCCTCTTCGTCAGGTTTCATGCAGTTGACGGGTCAAAAGGGAAAATCCCCTTTTTTATTTGCTTCGTTGTTGCTGGTGGTTTTCTCGTTCTTCCCACCTTTGGTCGGTTTTATTTCAGGAATCCCCGCTCCAGTGGCCAATGCGGCGTTGTTAGCAACTTTTGTGCAATTGATGGGGCTCGGTTTATCGAATATTGCAAGTGAGACATTAGATGAAAGGCGTTTGACGATATTAGGAATCTCCTTCCTGTTAGGCATCGGATTAATGTTCCTACCACCTGAAGTTTTCCAAGGTGTTCCAGGTCTTCTTCAGAATTTATTGAGCAACGGATTATTAGTAGGAACCGTATTGGTAATCGTCTTAGAGCAGGTTTGGCAGGAATCAAACAAGTCATCATAGGGAAAAGTGATGTTGTAGAGGAAGTGATTTAATGGAAAAGAATATATATGATGTGATCGGGATCGGCATCGGTCCATTTAACTTAGGCTTAGCTGCGTTGATTGATCAAACAGATGAAATCGATGCCGTTTTTTTTGAAAAAACACCGGAATTCATCTGGCATCCAGGTATGCTGATTGAAAAGATGGACTTACAGGTTCCTTTTTTGGCTGATCTGGTAACGTTCGGTGACCCGAAAAGCCCCTATACGTTCATGAATTATTTACACGAGCATGACCGGATGTTCCCGTTCTTTTTTCATCGCCATTTTGAAGTCCCGAGAGAAGAATACAATCATTACATGCAATGGGTGGCCAAGCAGTTGAGCGGATTGCATTTCGGTCATACGGTGGTTGATGTGCTGGATAAAAAAGAGGCAGAGGTGCCGCATTATGAGGTAGTCGTTGAGGAGAAAGCGACAGGACAACAAAAATATTTCCAAGCGAAGCATGTGGTGATGGGTACAGGAAATGATCCTTTGATGTTGGATGGTATGGAAAGCCTGCCTAATGAAGATGTGTTGCACACGAGCCGGTATCTTTTTGAAAAGGACCATTTGTTGAAGGCGAAGCATGTTACGATTGTGGGCTCAGGGCAGAGTGCATTGGAAGTATTCTTAGATTTGTTGGAAGAGCAGGAACGTCACGATATGAAATTGAGCTTATTGACGCGGTCCGGAGGTCTGTTCCAGTTAGATACAGCCAAATTCGCACAAGAGATGTTCACCCCTGATTTTGTCGATTATTTTCATCAATTGAATTTCATGCAAAGGAACGAAGCCCTGGATACGCTTGGCCCCCTCCGCAAAGGAATTGACCCCGATACCTTGACGCGGCTGTATACGAAGCTCTATCACCGGACCGCAGGGATGAAGGATAGCCAGGTGCTTATTCAACCAATGACGGAAATCAAAGGGATTGAAGCTTGCGAAGATGGTTATCACCTTCAATGCAGGCAATGGCAGGAAGAAATCGAGTATACGTATCCTACCGATAAAGTTGTACTGGCGACAGGCTATAAACCTCACATTCCATCATGGTTCATGGATCGCTTTGGAGATGAGATTGAGTGGGAAGATGATTTGATGTATAAAGTCTCCCGTGATTATCAATTAGTATTCAACGACAAACGGGATCATCACTTTTTCACATTGACGAATCTTGTCCATTCCCATGGAGCTGGAGCCACCAACTTAGGGTTATCAGTCCATAGAAATGTGCATATCATCAATACGATTGCAGGAAAGGAAGTCTATCGAAATCAAAAGGAATCGACCTTCCAGCAATTTTCCATGAAAGATTATCAATAACCATTTTTTTGAAATGGACAGGTTTAAAATCATTACTCCGGGGAAGACATCCTATGTGTTCCGATAGAATAACAAACATTTCAAGGAGATGATTTAGATATGAGTAAGATTGCTTGTGTCATGACGTCGATGTTTGAAGATGTGGAATATACCCAGCCTGCAGAAGCTTTCAAAAATGAAGGACATGAAGTAACGAATATTGAATGGGAAGCGGGAAAAGAAGTCACAGGTAAACAGGGCGATGCGACTGTCAAAATCGATACGTCCATTGAAGATGTTAAACCAGATGATTTTGATGCACTGTTAATACCAGGGGGCTTTTCTCCAGATATTTTACGTGGTGATGAAAAATTCGTTTCATTCGTTAAACACTTCATGGATGAAAAGAAGCCGGTTTTCGCAATCTGTCACGGACCTCAACTATTGATTACTGCTAAAACTCTTGAAGGTCGTAAAGCTACAGGGTTCAAATCCATTGCTGTAGATATGGAATATGCGGGTGTCGATTATCAGGACAAAGAAGTCGTTGTTTGCCAGGACCAATTGGTGACCAGCCGTCAACCTGATGACATTCCTGCATTTAACCGCGAAGCTTTAAAGCTATTGAAATAAAAATGAAAGACGGTGGAGTCACGGGGAATTCTCCTCGTGGCTCCTTTTCTATTCTTTTAGCCTTACCGGGGCCTTTTTCAGTTAACTTTTCGCTGTCCTGTGGAGTAGATGGATCATTTGATTTATAATTGGAAGGAAGTCATTTCTCGGTGAACATTCATGTAATATAAGCTTCAGAGATAGATGGAGGAGGAAAGAGCTATGATCGTCAATGAAAAAGAAGACCATTTCATAATGATTCCACAGCACGAACATGCTTACATATCAGGGTTGCTTGTTTTCAATTGGAAGAAAAATTTTTTGCTTCGATCCAAATTAAGAGAAGAAGCTGACTGGGCGATTCGCCAGCATGATCGGGCCTGGATACCTTTAGATGATCACCCTCTGTGGAATGAAGAAAAGCAGCGCCCCTATTCTTTTACTGATTATCCAGTGAAAGAAAAACTGGAAGCGTACCAACGGGGCATCAGTGAAGTGGCGAGTCAATCGTTATATGCTGGAATCCTTTGCAGCAAGCATTATGTATCTTTCTTTTCTGAAGACAGTGAGGATCCACTCGTCATTGATTTCTTATCAGAGGAGAAAGACCGCCAGCGGGAATTGTTCGAATTGATGGAAATGGATGTCCCTTACGATATCTTCGACCTTCATTTTCGCAGGCTGCAGTTTTGTGATGACTTGTCTCTATACGTGTGTATGCAAGATGCTGGCATTCCTAAAGATGAAGAGGTTGCATGGTTCAAAAACGGGTTCAGACAGTTCTTTGATTTTGCTCCGGCAGGGATGATTGCCCATTGGGAAGATGAAACACATGTCTCTGTCCATCCTTTTCCTTTTGAACAACCCTTTGAAGTGAGAATTCCTTATCGGATCGTCTCTAAAAAAGAAATTTCAGAGAAAGGTCTGGAAGAAGCTTATCAAGAAGCAGAATGGCATTCGAAACACATCGGGTTCATACGACAACAATGAACAAGCCGCTTACAGGGTTTTCCTGGAGCGGCCTTTCACTGTCAAAGAAGGTAGCGCCAAAGCGCTTGAACATTTGCACCTCTCATCAGCTCTTCTCGATACTGAACTGACTACTTAGTAAGAGCCAATTTTGAGGAAAAGATAAACCGAGTTTCCAGTAACTGATCCCAAGGAGTCCCCGGTTCTTGATAAGGTTGAACTTTTGTTGAATTGATCGTGCATCTTCAAACCAGACTTCATGTTCATTCCCTGATCCGTCTGTGTAGGTGAAATAAGGGGCCTGTTCTTCTTCATCGTAAGAAATAGGGACATTGTTCTCGCGTGCAATTTGAATAGCTCTTTGCGGGCTGACGGCTTTAGCGAATTCTCCTCCAGGCTCATAGGGAAGCGTCCAGTCATAACCATACAAATTCTGTCCCAAAAGGATTTTTTCAGCAGGCATTTCGGTTAAAGCATAATCGACAACTTCCGTAACAGGTCCAATCGGAGAAACGGCTCGAGGCGGCCCGCCACTGTATCCCCATTCATAGGTCATCAACACGACAAAGTCCGCAATCTCCCCGTGAGCTTTATAATCATGAGCTTCATACCAGGCTCCTTGTTGATCGGCACTTGTTTTAGGTGCAAGCGCAGTGGACATAAGCAAACCTTCTGCTGATAAACGCTGTTTGGCTTTACGGAGAAATTGATTATAATTCTCCTTCATTTCCGGTGGTAAGAACTCGATGTCAAAGTGCACATCTTTAAATCCCACTTGCTTAGTCGTCTGAATGATATTGTCCAGCAGTGTATTTTGCAAGGTATCATTAGTCAGGATTTTTTTGCCCAACTCAGCATTGAAGCCATCTTCTGCTAAATTCGTAACAACCATCATAAGGGAAGCGTCGTTTTGCTGAGCGATTTCTTTGAAATTATTTAACGGTGGTGCCTTCAAAGAGGCGTCTTCTTGGATTTCATAGCTGAACGGTGCCAAGTAGCTGAGTTTTGGAGCCCGAGTTTCAGCGGAAGCTTCCAATATATCTGAGACTTCTCCTCCGAAAGGTTCAATGTAGGCGTTTGTAGAGATTGGTGTCGGAGGCTGTTCCGGAATGTACAAACGATATCCTACAGGTAATACTCCACCAGGCTGTATTCCATTCACTTGAGCGAGCTGGTCTGCGGTTGTATTGAATTGTTGAGCAATCGTATATAAACTGTCACCTGGTTGAACAAAATAAAATTGACCCACGATCGGGATGACGATCGCCTGCCCGACGACAAGGTCTCCGGGTGTCTCCAGTTCATTTGCTTCTATGATCGCATTTGGGGTACTCTCATAAAGACTAGCGATAGAGTAGACTGAATCACCTTGTTGAACGACATGGATTTGCATGGGCCTCACTCCTTTCTCATCTTTATCAATGTATGAAACAGGAAAACATAATTATTCTTAAAATCATCCTATGTTAAATTTTGTTGTTATTTTTCATAAGATAATGCTTCAATCATATGGCAGATTTGTAGAAGACTCAGTTTTGATCCACTTATCCAACATCTCGAAACTAAGTGTTCTAGATAAGGAAGTTTATGTGAAAAACTCCAGACTGATATTGTAAAGGATTTAAATATAAAGGGGATCTTATATGAAAAACGATGATTTCTATATGAAGATTGCTATAGAGGAAGCTGGAAAAGCGCAAGCAGAAGGGGAAGTTCCTATTGGAGCTGTTATCGTATTGGAAGATGAAGTGATCGCTTCAGGATATAATCAAAGAGAAACATCCCAACTGGCTTCCTCTCATGCTGAATTCATAGCAATTGAACGTGCAAATCAGCGAATTGGTAGTTGGAGACTTGAAGATTGCACGTTGTACGTGACCTTAGAACCTTGTCCAATGTGCGCGGGGGCGATTTTGCAATCCAGGATTCCTCGCGTCGTTTATGGAGCTAAGGATCCGAAAGCAGGTTGTGCGGGGACACTGATGAACTTATTGGAGGACGACCGCTTTAATCATAAATCAACAGTGGTTCCTGGAGTAATGGAAGAAACGTGTGGGGAAATGCTTTCTGATTTTTTCCGCCAACTGCGCCTTCGTAAGAAAAACAAGCCTTCAAGTAATAATTAACAGCTTGAAACCATTGCATTTTTCTAAAAAAGTCGCTATACTTGTTAATGCCGTGCTAAGCGGGGAGGTAGCGGTGCCCTGCACTCGCAATCCGCTATAGCGAGGCCGAATTCCCACCCAAGGTGGTGCGGCCTCAAGGTCTGCCTTATGTGAGTGGTGTTGACACCCAGGTCCTGCGCAACGGGAACCAGCGAACCCTGTCAGGTCCGGAAGGAAGCAGCAGTAAGCTGTCTCTCTCGTGTGCCGCGGGAGTGCCTGGGTCGAGCCATAACCATAAGTAACGCTTGGGGCCACGCCATCGACGGTGGGTGCACGGCATTACATAAGAAGTGAATGTTTGGCACATAGATTGATGAGGGAGCCGTTATGATTACGTCATAACGGCTCTTTTCTATTATTCGTGAAGGTTCACATCACAACCTCTTATCAGGTATAATGGAATGGAGACTAAAAAGGGAGAACGGTTTTATGAGCTATCAAGCTTTATATCGTGTTTGGCGCC
Source organism: Halobacillus sp. H74 (assembly GCF_052246715.1). Lineage (NCBI taxonomy): Bacteria > Bacillati > Bacillota > Bacilli > Caryophanales > Bacillaceae > Halobacillus > Halobacillus sp. H74. The sequence goes on from NZ_JBQQCI010000001.1 coordinate 643,814, forward strand.
CGCGGAACTTTGAGGGTGTCGTCGGACAAACGCATATTACACGTACACTGCAAAATGCGATTGAACAGGATAAATTTTCCCATGCTTACTTATTCTCAGGACCACGAGGGACTGGGAAAACGAGTGCAGCGAAGATTTTTGCTAAAACCGTAAACTGCGAACGTTCCCCTGCGAAGGAACCGTGTAATGAGTGTGATGCTTGTATCGGAATCCAAGATGGTTCGATTTCAGATGTCATTGAAATTGATGCGGCTTCTAACAATGGTGTTGAGCAAATTCGTGAGATACGAGATAAAGTGAAATATGCACCAAGCGCGGTACCTTATAAAGTATATATCATTGATGAAGTTCACATGCTTTCAATGGGAGCTTTCAATGCCTTACTTAAAACACTGGAAGAACCACCTAAACATGTCATTTTCATCTTAGCTACCACAGAACCTCATAAGATACCGCTTACGATTATTTCAAGGTGCCAACGCTTTGATTTCAAAAGAATCTCTCAAAAATCCATGATTGAACGGATGGAGAAAATAACCTCCGTGGAAGGGATTGCGATTTCAAGAGAGGCGCTGGAAATTGTTGCGCTGACAGCTGAAGGCGGAATGCGTGATGCACTGAGTTTGTTGGATCAAGCTATTTCTTATAGTGAAGAAGAAGTGACCATTGACGATGTCCTGGCTGTAACCGGCTCTGTATCACAAGCAAAGTTGACCAGCGTCGTACAAGCTCTGTTTCAACAAGAGGCAAAGGCCGCTTTAGAAGCGGTGGATGTGTTGATCCAACAGGGGAAAGATCCAGGGCGGTTCGTGTTTGATATGATTTATTACCTAAGAGATTTGCTGCTGTTTCAAAGTGCGCCGGATCTGGAGCATAATTTGGAACGGGCACTCCCGGACGAAGCATTCCGGTCCCTTGCTGCCGAATTGTCGCCAGGATGGATTCAACAGGCCATTCGGGAGTTGAACCGGTGTCAGCAGGAAATGAAATGGACGACCAGCCCGAAAGTCTTCATAGAAATTGCTATGCTTAACATGGTAGAGGTTCAGGGTCTTCCGGCTAAAGGCCAGCCTGTGGAATCGGAAGCTGTTGAACAATTATCCAGAAAAATCGATGAACTGGAGAAGGAGTTGACGGCCCTGAAGGAAAGAGGTCAGGAAACTCAAACTTCTCCTCAACCGAAACAAAAACGCGCCCCTGCAAAATCCGGAAGAAAAGGGTATAATGTTCCGTATGAACGAATCAGGCAAGTATTGAATGAAGCTTCCAAAGAAGAAATTAAAAATGTACAAAATCGTTGGGCTGATTATATGGAGGCATTAAAGCAAAGCAATGCGCCTGCTCATGCTACCCTGTTGAACAGTAAGCCAAGAGCTGCTTCTCCTAAAGCGCTTGTTTTGGCTTTCCGTTATGATATCCACTGCTCTTTAGCATTGGAACATCAAAAGACGATCGAACCCTTGCTCACCGAATTCATAGGGAAACCGTTGACGATCATTCCGATTCCGGAACCTAATTGGCAGGAAATCAGAGAAGCATATGTGCGCAAACAAAAGACTTCCCCGGATGAGGAAACTCAAGAGGATGGGGAAGAGGTTTCCTCATCTCAACAGTCCAATGAAGAAGATCCGGTGATTTCAGAAGCGCGTAAACTCGTCGGAGATGATTTGATAGAAGTGCAAGAATAATTCACTTATTTTAAAGGAGGAATGCTCCATGAAAGGTGGAGGAAACATGAACAATATGATGAAACAAATGCAAAAAATGCAAAAGAAAATGATGAAGGCTCAAGAAGAGCTTTATGAAATGAGCTTCGAATCTTCCGCTGGTGGCGGAATGGTGAAAGTGACAGCCAATGGTAAAAAGGAAATTACAGACGTTGCTATCTCTGAAGAGGTTGTAGATCCAGACGACGTGGAAATGCTGCAGGATCTAATCATTACAGCAACCAATGATGTATTGAAACAAGTAGACGACAAAACGAATGATACTATGGGACAATTCACGAAAGGTATGCCTGGAGGAATGTTCTAGGAGGAATTTTCATGTATTACCCGGAACCAATATCAAAACTGATTGACAGTTTTACGAAACTGCCAGGAATCGGTCCAAAGACGGCTGTGCGCCTGGCTTTTTTCGTGTTAGAAATGGAAGAAGATGACGTACTCGATTTTGCTAAATCGTTAGTGAGTGCAAAAAGAGAGCTGACACACTGCTCGACATGTGGGCATATCACTGATCAGGACCCATGTTCTATTTGCCAGGATGAATCTAGAGATCAAACCCTGATTTGTGTAGTCCAAGATCCAAAAGACGTCATTGCAATGGAAAAGATGAAAGAGTTCAGCGGGAAGTATCATGTTCTTCATGGAGCGATCTCCCCTATGGATGGCATCGGTCCTGAGGACATCAATGTTTCCAGCCTGATCAACCGCTTGAAAGATGAAGGGGTGGAAGAATTGATTCTTGCAACTAACCCTAATATTGAAGGGGAAGCGACTGCAATGTACATTTCACGCCTTGTTAAACCTTCAGGCATTCGTATGACAAGGATCGCCCATGGTTTGCCGGTGGGTGGAGACTTAGAATACGCAGATGAAGTGACCTTATCCAAAGCTTTGGAAGGCCGCCGAGAACTTTAAAGAGGGTGGTTGGATTGCTCGGTAGAAAAAAAGGGATCAAGAAAGAGATGGATAAAGAACTTCTTATGAATATAAAGAAGATGAAGTACGAATGGGAAACCTTGAACGCGATTATTGAACAAAGCATCGAGCCGAGTGAAGAAGGTTTGAAAGATTTAGCCCTCGTGAAAGCGAAATACTTCTATCTATTAAGAGAAGCAAGATTCAGAGAAATTAATGCACTATCCTAACTCTTGTGTTAAACCCTTGTCCATGGACATATACTGTTTTTAGAAACAGTTTTCATGGACAGGGGGTTTTTTATGGATCCGGTTCTTGTCATACTTTTACTGGGTTTAGCGATACCATTTTTATTAATCATCGGTTTGCCATCCAAACCACTCAAGTTTGTAGGACAAGTGATGACACGGGTGATTGTTGCTGTCATTCTATTGTTTTTCGTTAATCTGTTTGGAGCACAATTCGGTCTTCATGTTCCAATTAACGGATTCACTGCAGCTGTCTCAGCTGTTCTAGGAGTACCGGGTGTTTTGTCACTAACAGCGATTCACTTATGGATCATCTAAAAGACGGGGCTGAGCCTCGTCTTTTTAGTTTTTCAGGAAATAATAAAATACAAACCTTTGCATCGTTTGTTTTCAACCCTATTGTTATAATAGGGATTCTGCGACAAGTGGATGAAAGAATACAATCTCTCATTCTATTTAGTAATACATTTTTTTATAAAAAAGTATTGCAACGTATGAATAGCCATGGTATATTATTACTTGTCGCATTAAGAGAGGCGGCAAGCCGCAAACGGCTGACAAAATAATTCATGAAAAAGTTGTTGACGATAACGACTAGCCATGGTATATTGATTAAGTCGCTGTTTTGAAGCGGCAAACAACATTTTGATCTTTGAAAACTGAACGAACCAACCAGTACGTCAAGATATTTCTTCTTATAAAGAAGAGATTTGAAACAAGCACATTCGGTGTGCAAATGAGCAAGTCAAACTAACTTTTATGGAGAGTTTGATCCTGGCTCAGGACGAACGCTGGCGGCGTGCCTAATACATGCAAGTCGAGCGCGGGAAGCGAGCGGATCCCCTTCGGGGGTGAAGCTCGTGGAACGAGCGGCGGACGGGTGAGTAACACGTGGGCAACCTACCTGTAAGATCGGAATAACCCCGGGAAACCGGGGCTAATGCCGGGTAATACTTTTCTTCGCATGAAGGGAAGTTGAAAGATGGCCTCTGGCTATCACTTACAGATGGGCCCGCGGCGCATTAGCTAGTTGGTGAGGTAACGGCTCACCAAGGCAACGATGCGTAGCCGACCTGAGAGGGTGATCGGCCACACTGGGACTGAGACACGGCCCAGA